>JAGVJK010000004.1 GCA_020051155.1 Gammaproteobacteria bacterium
CTTTTTACTTACAAACCTCCCCTGAATATTGTATGAAGCGATTATTGGCCGCCGGCAGTGGACCGATTTTTCAAATTTGCAAAGCTTTTCGAGAAGATGAGCAGGGTGCTTTTCATAATCCGGAATTTACTATGCTGGAGTGGTATCGACCGGGGTTTGATCATCATGCGTTGATGGATGAAGTGGAGGAATTATTGCGCCTGGTGTTAGATTGTGGCACGGCGGAACGTTGGAGTTATCAGGAAATTTTTTTAAAGTTATTGGCGTTGGATCCATTAACGGCGAGTGATGTGGCGTTGAAAGAGCGGGCAGATGCTTATGGGTTAGCGCAAGTGGTGGGTGATGTGCAACCGGATCGTGATTTGTATTTACAATGGTTAATGTCGGAGGCGATTGAGCCGCACATTGGTCAGAGCGTGCCTTGCTTTGTGTATGATTTTCCGGCGAGTCAGGCGGCGTTGGCGCGGTTGAATTCGCAGGATTCGCGTGTTGGGGAGCGGTTTGAAGTTTATTTTAAAGGGTTAGAATTAGCGAATGGGTTTCATGAATTGGCGGATTCTGAGGAACAGCGGCGGCGGTTTGAGATGGATTTAGTGAAACGGCAACGGTTGGGGTATCCAGCGGTGCCGGTGGATGAGTTTTTGTTGGCGGCATTGCGAGGGGATTTTCCGGATAGTGCGGGGGTGGCGTTGGGGTTGGATCGATTAATGATGCTAGCGTTGCATGGAGAACGACTGGCAGATGTCATGGCGTTTGTGATTTCTAATTCGTAAAACTTTTATCAAGGAGTCCTTCTTTTTCTTCGGGTGTTCTTTGCGGGAACGGGCATCCTGCCCTTGGCGCTCCTTGCCATCCATGGCCGCGACATCCCGCAAAGAACACCCGAAGAAAAAGAAGGACGCTGTTTTTGATTTTTTTTGGTGCGTTTTTCGAATTTTTTTTGGTGTGTGTTGAGGAGGGGGAGTGCGGAGATAAATTTTTGTCCGCCAGTGTATTTTAATAATTTCTTAATATTCGCGCGATATGATGTGTTCCAATAGTTTAATTAAAACAAGGTGTTTAATATGCTGATAGACAGAGTCATTGCTCTTCCGTTGAATTATTTTATTGAGAAAATTCACTCTCTTGAGAACAACTTTCGTGATGAAAACTATGGGCATTAGCTGACATCAAGCTCCTGGCTCCTAGCCTTCATCTCGCGATCCAAGAATTTAGTCAGTTAGTTGTTTCATCCATCACTGTTGATGTGAGTCCAGCGCAGATCTCGAGTCCTGGCCCCTCGAGATCAAATTTTTAAAACTTGCCCTCAGAAGACTAGAGCTAGGTTTTTGTTTGAGCTACCTTTGTAACGCCAGCTTTTCGATATAACACTAATGGCGCCAACATAAACACTAACAAACTACCCACAAGAAACGCTTCATAGCCCCAAAGGCTTCGTACCTCAATACCCGTGGGAGGATAAAAGCCAATGACGATGGCGAAGAAAGAAGAGGCGAAACCGGCGAGTGCGACTAACCAAACACCGAAGCGGCCGCCAGGAATTTTAAAGGCGCGTTCGGTTTTTGGTTTTGAGTAGCGTAATTTCACAACTGCAGCGAACATAAAGAGATACACAATCATGGCTAATTGTGATGTGGACGCCGATAAGATCCAATAACCGCTGTTAATCGTTGGCATTAAAATAAAGACTAAGCACAACAGTGTAAAAATAACACCTTGGATCAAAAGCAACACCACTGGCGCACCATAACGATTGGTATAGGTGAGTTGTTCTGGCAAAGAGCCATCGCGTGAGGCAGCAAGTAAACCTTTGGTCGGGCCAATAACCCAAGCGGATACGCCACACAAACCTCCTAAAATGATGGCCCCCGCCATCACTGGGGTCATCCAAGGAATATGAAAGGCGTTAAAAAATATTTGATACGCATCGATGAGTCCGGTGACTAAGCTCAGGGCGTCATGGGGCACCACCAGTGCAATTGCTAAAGAGGCAAAGGTGAGGGAGAAAAAGATAATGGTGGTGGAGTACAGTAATGCCTTTGGGTAATCTCGTTGTGGGTTTTTAACTTCCTCCGCATGGACGGCAGACATTTCCATCCCCAGTAAACCGAACAATAAAGCAGTAATGAACGCCAAGTCAGTAAAAGAATTCACCGTAGGAATGGCGTGATGCCAAGATAGCGTAATTTGCAACGGCATACCGCGGTACCACCAAATACATCCCAACAAAATGATCAATGTCATGGGTACGATAGTCCCTAAGATAGCCCCCACGCTGCTAAAAAAACTAGATACACGCATCCCAAAGCAATTCGCGAGGGTCGTGGCCCAAAAGCACGCCATAATGGTGCTGACCAAATAAACTTTACTATTAGCGAGGGACGGTTCCATTAAGTAGGCGAAGGTGCCTGCGATAAAAGATAAAATAGTGGGATACCATACGATGTTATAGACCCATTGCATCCAAATAGTCACAAACCCCCAGCGCGTACCAAAAGCTTCCCGTACCCAAATATACAAGCCACCGGTTTTGGGCCATCCCGTTGCAAGCTCCGCTGCTACTAAAGCAGTTGGGATGAAAAATACGAGGGTTGCCACAAGATAGAAAAAAATAACCGACAGGCCATATTCAGCGCTGATGGGTAAACTGCGTAAGCTATCCACCGCAATGACATTGATCATCGCGAGGGAGAAAACACTCAAGACTTTTTTCTGAATTATCATGTGCTGGATTCCTTAATGCGGGCCATTATACGTGGTTGACCATCTACTTGCCAACGCTTTTTTAATCCTTCTGTTTGATAACATCCGCTTAATAATCAGCTATATTGATCTCTTATACGCTACGGAATGGAGGCGGGTTAGGGTATGAAAGTTGCAGAATTATTTGTCAAATGCTTAGAAAATGAAGGTGTATCTACGATTTTCGGCGTACCCGGTGAGGAAAACCTTGATGTAATGGATGCTTTATTGGGCAGCTCGATCCGTTTTATCACCACCCGTCATGAGCAAGGGGCTGCCTTTATGGCGGATGTCCATGGTCGACTGACTGGCGAAGCAGGCGTTTGCTTAGCAACCCTGGGTCCAGGTGCTACAAATTTAATCACAGGGGTTGCGGATGCTAATTTAGATCGAGCGCCCGTGGTGGCGATTGCAGGTCAGGCAAGTACGAACCGATTACACAAAGAAAGCCATCAAGTATTAGATTTAGTCAACATGTTTGCCCCCATTACTAAATACAGTGCTCAAATTTTAGAACCTAGCATTGTGACGGAAGTGGTGCGTAAAGCCTTCAAAGTCGCACAAGCAGAAAAGCCTGGCGCTGCCTTTATTGATTTACCAGAGAATATCGCGGCGATGGATGCCGGTGATAAACTGCCTTTAAAGGCGCAAAAGCCCATGATGCCTAGTCCACCGCTAGAAAAAATTCGACAAGCAGCGGCTCTTATTGCAAAAGCAAAATCACCCATTGTGTTAGCAGGTAATGGCGTGATTCGCGCCAGAGCGCATCAAGCGTTATTTTCTTTTGCCAGAACACTCAACATTCCGGTGGCAAATACATTTATGGCTAAGGGCGTGCTTTCCTTTAGCAATCCCATGAGTTTGGGTACGGTGGGATTACAATCGCGAGACATCGTCAGTTGTGCTTTTGACAATGCTGACGTTATTATTTGTGTGGGTTTTGATATGGTGGAATACCATCCTAACCTTTGGCATCAAGATATTAAGAAAAAAATTATCCATATTGATATGTCGCCCGCGGAGGTGGATGAGTATTACATTCTAGAATGTGGTGTGGTGGGAGATATTAGCATCGCATTGAACATGCTCATTGAAGAAACCAATAAAGTAAATCAACAAGCGCAACAAGCAGTACGCAACATGATCGTGGCAGAGATGGAAGTTTATGCTAACGATACAGGGTTTCCCATTAAGCCACAAAAAATCGTGTGGGATTTGCGACAAGCATTGCGTCCCCATGATATTTGCATCAGCGATGTAGGTGCGCACAAAATGTGGATGGCGCGAATGTTTCAGGCACAATTGCCTAACACTTGTATTATCTCCAATGGATTTGCCTCTATGGGGATTGCAGTGCCAGGCGCAATTGGTGCGAAATTAATTTATCCTGATCGTGTTGTTATTGCCGTCACAGGAGACGCGGGCTTTTTAATGAATTGCCAAGAAATTGAAACAGCGATGCGAGTGCAAACGCCTATTATTATTTTAGTGTGGAATGATAGCAAATATGGATTGATAGAATGGAAACAATTAATTCATTTCGGTCGCGATAGCAACATTGATTTTAAAAACCCAGATTTCATTAAATTTGCTGAGAGTTTTGGTGCGAAGGGATATCGAGTCAAGAGCGCGAAAGACTTAATACCAACTATAAGACAAGCCATCAAAGATAACACCGTGGTCATCATTGACGTGCCGGTGGATTATAGGGAAAATATGAAGCTGACAGAGGCATTGAAACATATCACTTGTCCTAGGGAAACTTCGTAAAATAATTTGGAGATATTCATGACTATTCCACATTTTCCTTTTTTAGTCGCTAACCTGGAAGATCGTGGCAATAAGATTGAAGTTGTTTCACCCTTCGATGGGAAAAAAATCGCAACCGTCACCGATGCGACGCTGGATGTGGTAGAGCGTGCTTTAGCAACAGCGTATCAAACTTTTTTAAATCGAGATGCTTGGTTATCCCTCGCGGATCGGATTGATATTTTAAATAAAGTACAAAATATCATGACAGAGCGTGTGGAAGAGCTTGCGTTGGAAGCCGCGCGTGAAGGTGGTAAGCCCCTAATAGATTCACGGGTTGAGGCTTATCGAGCGATTGATGGTATTAAGATTTGTATTGAGACGCTGCGCACAGAGCAAGGCAGCGTGATTCCGATGCGTGCTTCAGCATCGTCGGCTCATCGTATTGCGTTTACTCAAAAAGAACCTATCGGTGTCGTGGTTGCAGTGAGTGCATTTAATCATCCACTCAATTTAATTGTGCATCAAGTCGCGGCGGCGGTTGCAGTGGGATGTCCGGTGATTGTTAAACCTGCAACGAGTACGCCCTTATCGTGTTTACGATTAGTGAAAATTTTTCATGAAGCAGGATTACCAACGGCTTGGTGTCAAGCACTAGTGATTTCAGATAATACGATTGCTACACAATTAGTGATCGATCCGCGCGTTGGATTTTTTAGTTTTATTGGTAGTGCCAAAGTGGGTTGGTCTTTGCGATCGCAATTAGCGCCTGGTACACGCTGTGCTTTGGAACATGGCGGTGTGGCGCCGGTCATTGTGGCAGAAGATGCGAATTTAGAGACGACGTTGCCTGCTTTATTGAAAGGCGGTTTTTATCATGCCGGGCAAGTGTGTGTCTCGGTACAACGAGTATTTGCACATCATTCTATTGCGAAAACCCTAGCAGAGAAACTCATGCAAGGTGCAGTGAAATTGGTGATAGGGGATCCTACCAATGAAAAAACAGACGTGGGGCCTCTGATTCGTCATCAAGAGGTGGATCGCGTGGATGAGTGGGTACAAGAAGCGGTTGCTGCGGGAGCAGAGTTATTGTGTGGCGGCAAGCGTATTTCTGCATCGTGTTATGAGTGTACAGTGTTATATAATCCGCCTCAGCATGTGAGAGTAAGTACCTCTGAAGTATTTGGGCCAGTGGTTTGTGTATATCCTTATGAAGAACTCGACGCCGCGATTGCTCTAGCAAATTCACTACCTTTTTCCTTTCAAGCAGCGGTATTTACTCAGCAGATCGATACCGCCTTACGAGCTTATGAACGATTAAATGCATCAGCTGTGATGGTAAATGATCACACCGCGTTTCGTATAGACAGTATGCCTTTCGCTGGATTGAAACAATCGGGCTTAGGTGTAGGTGGTATCCCTTATACTATGCATGATATGCAAATTGAAAAACTGATGGTGCTGAAGTCGATGGAGATTTAACTACACCGCCCAAGTGCTTGTCCTAATTTAATTTCCATTCCAGCGTGCAGCGCAGGATCCCATGTCATGCTTCCCTTTGGGAATAAAACAATCGCAGTTGATCCCAATTGAAAATGTCCCATTTCTTCGCCTTTTTGTAGCGTTAAGTGTACATCGTTATAGTAAGTTACTTTGGATAAATTATTAGGTGCTACTTGCCCAGACCACGCAGTATGAATGCTAGCAACAATCACCGCACCCACTAAAATGACCGCCATGGGTCCAATTGCCGTCTCAAACAAACAGACCACTCGCTCATTGCGTGCAAATAAATTATTAACAGAATTTACCGTATTAGGTTTAACCGCAAAGAGTTTTCCAGGAACGTAGAGCATGCTCCGCAAAGTCCCCGTTAAAGGCATGTGCACACGATGGTAATCCTTCGGAGACAGATAAAGCGTAGCAAATTGGCCTTGTTCAAATAAAGCAGCCATCTCCGAATCATTGCCGAGTAATTCCAATAAATTAAAATGTCGCCCCTTTGCTTGGAAAATTCGTCCTTCCTCAATAGGACCTATTTGACTGACATAGCCATCATTCGGGCATGCGATGACAGCGTCACCTTGCACAATGGGCCGCGCATCAGGTCGTAAAGCACGAGTGAAAAAGTCATTAAAATTTTTATAATGACTGGCATTAGGCTCTAAAGCTTCGGACATATCAACGTGATAATGCTGGATAAACCAATGAATGATAGCGTTTTTTAAACGAGGTTGTTGGCTGTTTATCAGCTTCCCCACGAGTCGCGAAAGTGTATGTTGAGGGAGAAGGTGTTGCTGTAGAGTATCAAGCTTTGCCATCATAATTTAAGTTATACCATCTTATTAAAAGTTAAGGAGGGCATTATATACCCATTTCACTTAAAGATGCGAATGCATCTTAAAAAAACATGAACTTTGCTAAAGTTGTTTCGTTAACAAGTTATTCACATCGGTGATAGATAAGGGGGGATAAAAGTAATAACCTTGCCCTTCAAAACATCCTGCATTTACTAAAAAATCTCTTTGCTGCTCGGTTTCGATGCCCTCTGCGACAACGTTAAATTTTAATTCCTTGGCAATGGCGATAATGGCTTTAATGATGAGATCATTATTTTCATTTCCAATTTGTTGTACGAAAAACCGGTCAATACTTAAGGTGGTAATCGGCAATTCTTTTAATTGTCGGAGGGAGGAATAGTTTGCTCCGAAGTCATCAATATGAATTTTTATGGCAGCGTGATTCTTACTTTGGAAAAGTTCTTTTATTTTTCTTGAAGCGTGTATCACCGCATTTTCTGTTAACTCGATGCGGGTTTTGTCCAATGAATTATGACCGTCTAAAAATTCTAATAGATTGCTTAAAAAGTCATAGCTACCCAATTGTGCGGTAGAGAGATTCAAAGAAAGGTAGCCGTTGAAGTTATATTGTTTTTGCCATTGTGCGAGTTGCGCGTGAGCAGATTGGGTGACCCAGGTACCTAACTCATAAATAAAACCGTTAGACTCAGCAATAGGGATAAATTCTTCAGGTAAAATAATTTTATCAAAAAAATGACTATCCCATCGTGCTAGAGCTTCCAGGCCAATGATTTTTTTTGTTCGCAAATCAACAATAGGTTGGTAAACAAGATATATCTCACCATTTTTAATACTGTCGTGGATCTGTTGCTCAAGTTTCAAATGATGTTGGTAGTGGATATGGATATTCTTTTCATAATATTGGTAGCCATCCCCACCTGCTTGCTTAGCATGGTACATTGCAATATCCGCATATTTTAATAAATCCTCAACACTAAGCACCTCACAAGGAAAACATACGATACCAACACTAAGGGTAATATAAAGTTGGTGTTGTTTTAAAAAGAATGGTTGTGCTGAAATTTGTCGTAATTTATTAGCTACAATGCCTGCCTCATGGGTGGAGGAAATTTCATTGAGAATGATTGCAAATTCGTCGCCGCCTAAGCGAGCCGCGATATCACCGGAACGAATCAGTGTTTTTATTCTTTCGCCGATTTCTTTTAATAGCAAGTCACCGATGGGATGCCCTAGAGTGTCATTGATTTTTTTGAAATTATCGACATCAAAAAATAATAACGCAGAGAGCCGATTATAACGAATCGCTGAGTGAAAAAAGCTATTCAATGCCGATTCAAAGGCACGTCGATTGGGAAGATTGGTTAATGAATCGCTGAGTGCAATCTTAGACAACTCTTCATTGTGTTTACGCAAACTTTTTTCTAGTTGATGGTGAGAGATACTAATCATGATTGTTTTTTCTAAACGAAGTGCCGTGAGGTTGTCTTTATAGAGATAATCTAGCGCACCTATTTTCATAGCTGAGATGGCTGCAGCATCATCGGTCGAATTGATCAAAAGTATGATGGGGGGTAAATTTTTATTGAGCTTGTGTGATAACTTTTTGATAAATTCAACCCCATCAACGTTTGGTAACCGGTAGTCTACCAATATACAACTGATGGGTATCTTAAGGCAGATAGCGAAACCCTCATCAGCATTGTTTGCGGTAATGCCATGAAAATTTGTTTGAGTCAATGCAGACAATAAAGTTTTAATGCTGGATTTTTCAGCTTCATCGTCGCTAATTAATAAAATCGTGTAATGCTGACTCATATCGTTTGCTCTATACCTGTTTTTGTTAACATAATCTTAATAACGTATTAGCATGCACAAACCCGCGGGCGTAAACGCTCCAACTTACCCTAATGATAGCCGATCTTTGTACAAGGGTATAAACGGGAACCTCATGTTTCCTATTTGATGGGCCCCCAGTTTCAGTTATACTAACGCATTTTAATAAGGAAGAAGCTCTATGAAATACATAACAATGCAGGAAAGAAACCTCATCATGATTGGTTTTGGCTCCATTGGGCCCGCAGTACTGCCACTTCTTCTTCGGCATTTAGAGATTAATCCTCGTCATATTTTTGTGATTGCTGCCGATGAGAAAAATAGAAAAATTGCAGAAGACTATGGTGTGAATTTTTCGTTGATTGAGTTGTCAGCAGAAAATTATGAAGCTTATTTATTACCCTTATTAAAGGCTGATGATGTTTTAGTCAATTTGTCGGTGGGTGTTTCTTGTTTGGATGTCATTGCGTTGTGTCAACGGGAGCAAGTGCTTTACTTAGATACCAGCACTGAAACCTGGACTAAGGATACGCTGGCGGCAGAGTCAACTACGTTTGAGCGACGCTCGGCCATCATGGATTATGCAAAACAGCATCCTCACTCTAAAACGACGGCGCTTATTTGTCACGGTGCGAATCCTGGGCTGGTGTCTCATTTTGTAAAACAGGCATTACTTGATATTTATTTATCACAGGAAAAGAGCATGCCAGATCTCACTGTAGATAATGCATGGGGGAAATTAGGAAAATTTTTAAATGTGGTGTCTTTACATATTTCAGAGAAAGATACTCAGCAAAGTCACATTCAATGTCAACAGAATGAATATGCAAATACCTGGTCAGTGGAAGGATTCCTCAGTGAAGCGTCGGAATACGCGGGATTTGCTTGGGGAAGTCATGAGCGTGATTTGCCACAACAACAAATTAAATTGCGCATTGATACAGAGAAGTGTCGTGTGATTGAATTAGCGCATCCAGGATGTGCAGTAAAAATTCATAGTTGGGCGCCCAATGTTGGTGCCTTTGAAGGTTATGTTATTCCTCATCCAGAAGCATTTTCCATCGCAGAGTTATTAAATGTGTATGATGCGAATGGCTATGTGACGTATCAGCCTACGATTCATTTTTCTTATTTACCTTGTGAAGATGCACAACAGTCGATGCAGACTGCAGCAAAAAATGGTTGGCAGCGATTTGTTAATAATCGATTACTGTTTGATGAAACAGTCAAAGGTGTTGATGCGTTAGGTGTGTTGGTGTTACGGAAAAATTCCTCGGACGTCTATTGGTATGGTTCGCAATTAAGTGTCGATGATGCACGAAAATTAGCGCCGCATAATAATGCCACGTCGTTGCAAGTTGCTGCAGGTGTTTTAGCCGGTGTTGTTTGGATGATTGAAAATCCTAATGAAGGTGTGGTAGAAGCAGAGCAAATGGATTTTGAACGTGTGTTGGAAATCGCAGCGCCGTATTTAGGAAACTTTGGTGGGACTTGGGGAACTTGGAGTGGTCCATCAAATGAAAAAAATCAAGATTGGCATTTTGCTGAATTAATGATTCCTGCGTTTCTTGAATCAGCATGAGGGTAATGCATTGTTAACCTTGGGCATTGAAACCTCTTGCGATGAGACGGGCATTGCGCTGTATGATAGCGAAGCAGGCTTGTTGGCTCACGAAGTGTATTCACAAATTGCATTGCATCAAGAGTATGGTGGTGTAGTGCCCGAGTTGGCGTCGCGTGATCATATTCAAAAAACGATCCCATTAATTACTAATGTCTTATTATCGGCGGGAAAATCTTTGCGACAAGTGCAAGGAATTGCTTATACCGCGGGGCCAGGTTTGGTGGGCGCATTGTTAGTGGGAGCAACCATTGGTCGCACCTTAGGTTGGGCATTAAATATTCCCACCATTGCAGTGCATCATATGGAAGGGCATTTGTTAGCGCCGATGTTAGAAGTGAATAAACCCGCATTTCCTTTTGTTGCATTGTTGGTGTCAGGCGGGCATACAATGTTGGTGAAGGTGGAAGGCGTTGGTGCTTATACATTGTTAGGCGAATCGATTGATGATGCTGCAGGAGAAGCCTTTGACAAAACTGCGAAGTTATTAGGATTAGGTTATCCAGGTGGTGCGGCTCTAGCAAAGTTAGCAGAACAAGGTGTTGCAGAGCGTTATCATTTTCCACGTCCAATGGTGAATCGTCCGGGATTAGATTTTAGTTTTAGCGGATTGAAAACCTTTGCGATGAATACGGTATTGACCGCTGGCGATGATCCACAAACCTTGGCGGATATTGCTTATGCATTTCAAGAAGCAGTGGTGGATACCTTAGTAATTAAATGCAAACGTGCGCTTGAGCAAACGCAGATTAATCGCTTAGTGATTGCCGGTGGTGTGAGTGCAAATCATCGTTTACGCCATCAATTGACGGCATTGATGAAGACATTGCAAGGCCAAGTGTATTATCCACGCCACGAATGGTGTACGGATAATGGTGCGATGATTGCCTACGCTGGTTCCTTGCGTTTGCAAGCCGGACAACGAGATGATCTATCGATAAAACCTCGCCCTCGCTGGGATATGACAGAGCTTGTTGCGCTGTGATTTTTTCCTTGTAATCAATGTTGGTGATGCGGTGTCTGGCACATTTGTTTAGAAAGAGGTCGTCTAATATTTCACAATAATAAAAAGAAAACCAGCGTCGAAGCATTCTCAGGTGCCTGACACCATTTGTCTCCAGTACCAAACAATCGCCGGAAGATCTGCCGGCGTTTCTTTTTGCTAATTATTAACATCTCCTTAGCAGCTAGGTGCTCATAAGTGATCTATAATATTTCATATCTGAGGTTCTTTTTCAGGTAAATACTCAGGGCCAAATTCAGATGTTAAACAGACGCAGTGAGGTTCACTCAATGTGAGGTTGTTGCCATGAAAACAGTACCATTAAAAATCATGAGTGCGTTGCTTCTCGGATTAGGGATGTTAGCTCCTACAGTTTATGCTTGTACTCCGAGTAGTGAGCAGGGGAGTGTTTGCTTTTCAATTGAAGCAGACGGTGATGCAACTTCTTTGCAAGCGACTGGCAGTATCAATAACCTTGGAGCAGGCAGGAATCCTGCGATAGATCCTACAAGTGGTCCGTCGCTCACGTTTTACGTGACTGATTATCATGATATTTATAGCACGGATAATATAACCAAAGGTAGTCAGAACCAAACAGGAACATTTGATGTGTATAGTGGTGATGTGCGTGTTTGTTCGGGCCAATGGACACATGAATTTTATACATCAGACCAAGGGGATAGCTTGCATGATCGGTTTTGGGCATCAATCACAGAGCAAGCAGCAGGAGATGCTGGTTCGTGTTTTTCAGATCATGATAGTGAAGGTAACGCCCAGCATGATTCTGGAAGTACAGTCAAAGTTTCATACAAAAAATTGCAAACAGCGCCGCCAGCCCTTTAAAGTATTTGCGCGGTTAGTACTCACTAATCAAGCCTAACACAAAGGTAAATCTATCCATTCGCAAAACGCGCCGTTAAGAATCATATTCTTAACAGTTTCGATATCCACATTCATCAATCGATCTTGAGAGTAGTGAGGAACTGCTTGTCGAATCAGCGTTACAATCTTCTCTAAAGAAGCAGATGTTCTTAATGGCCGACGTAACTCAATACCTTGTGTTGCAGCCAGCAATTCAATAGCAATGACATAGGCTGTATTTTCCACCATGTTTAATAAACGACGAGCGCCATGGGTTGCCATGCTGACATGATCTTCTTGATTCGCTGAAGTGGGGATACTATCAACGGATGCCGGGTAAGATCGTTGTTTATTTTCACTCACCAAGGCAGCGGCTGTGACTTGCGCGATCATGTAACCAGAGTTCAATCCCGCATTTTCCACGAGAAAAGGTGGTAGGTGACTCAAATTTTTATCGTTTAACAATGCAATGCGTCGTTCTGCTAAGGAACCGATTTCTGTAATAGCACAGGCCATGGCATCAGCGACTAACGCCACAGGTTCCGCATGAAAATTACCACCGGAGACAACTTCGCCTGCGGACAGAAGCAGCGGATTGTCAGTCACTGCATTTGCTTCACGCAGTAAAACAGCGCCAGCATAACGTAGCTGATCCAAACATGCCCCCATGACTTGAGGTTGGCAACGAATGGAATAAGGATCTTGCACGCGATCACAATTATGGTGCGACGCATGCATCTCACTTTTTTCTAATAATTGACGGTAAATGGCAGCAATCTCTATTTGTCCAAGCTGCCCACGCAAGGTTTGAATTTCTGGGTGAAATGGAGCATGACTACCGAGGATCGCTTCTACGGACAAACAACCACTGATAATCGCTGCGCCTAATACGCGTTTAACTAATAACAAACTTTCAAAGGCTAATGCGGTGGAAACTTGCGTGCCATTTAATAACGCTAATCCTTCCTTAGCAGCAAAGTCCAAAGGTTTGATGTTGAGGGTCGCTAGTGCATCAAGTGCACTGATGGTTTGTCCTTCATGATCAACACGGCCAATTCCCATCAATACAGCTGCCATGTGCGCTAAAGGTGCTAAATCACCAGAAGCACCCACAGAACCTTGCGCGGGAATGCAGGGTAATAACTGTTGATTGTATAAAGCGATTAACGTTTTTAACGTTTCTGTTTTAATTCCGGAATAACCACGGGCCAAACTATTTATTTTAAACAGTAACAAGAGACGCACAGTGGTTGGCGATAAAGGCTCACCAACGCCTGCCGCATGAGATAACACCAATCTTTTTTGCAATTCACTTAAATCAGCAACAGGAATTTTTTGCGTGGCTAAAGAACCAAAGCCAGTATTAACGCCATAAACGGATTGACCGTGTTGAATAATCTTTTCTACGGCTCGCGCAGATTTTTCGATCTGTTGCCAATGATCTTCTGACAACATAATGGGAGTGTGATGATAATAAAGAGTCTGAATGTCAGATTCAGTAAGCGCACCAGGCGTTAACATCCAGGGCTTGTGTTTCATTTTGTTGAACCCTTGCTATCATCACTCGATGAATTTGATTTTTTTTGTCCGATACGGCTTTCCGTACCCGCCCATAATCGTTGGATATTTTGATAGTGACGAATAATGATAATGATTGCAATCACACTTAGAGGCAGTAAAAAAGTTTTGTCTGCAAACCAATAAGCATAAGCAGGTGTTAAAGCAGTAGCAACCAACGCGGCCAAGGAAGAATAACGAAAGAGCGCAGCAACCAACAACCAAGTGACAATAGCCGCTAAGGCAAGTAGCCACGACAAACCGAGTAACACACCCAACATGGTAGCAACACCTTTGCCGCCTTGAAATTTGAAGAATACGGGAAATAAATGGCCAATGATTGCAGCTACCGCAACCCAAGCGAGCCACTGATGTTCAATGCCAAATAAATGAGCCAACATTACCGGCGCAAAACCTTTGAAGGCATCAAACAGCAGCGTTAATGCGGCAGGAATTTTTCCACCAATGCGTAACACATTGGTCGTTCCTGGATTTTTAGAACCCGTAGAACGAGGATCCGGCAACCTCATCAGTTTACAAATAATAATGGCACTAGACACAGAGCCACAAAGGTACGCAAAAATAATCCAAGCAATGGAAAGCTGCATAGTGTTTATCCAATAAAAATGTTTAGTAAGGCAGCCGCTCATTACGAACAACATCCCCAAGGCAGGCACATTGTAACACCCCTAACAGGTGTGTTTAAATATCACCATACTCAACCAGGAAAAATTCATCCCATGACTACACAAAATAGTACACATTTGATTTGGATCGACTTAGAGATGACCGGTTTATTGCCGGAGAAACATCGTATCATTGAAATTGCCACGGTGATTACAGATACGGATTTAAATATTATCGCCGAAGGCCCCGTACTCGCCATTCATCAGACGGAAGCGGTGTTGAGCTTAATGGATCCTTGGTGTGTCCAACAGCATGGTCAATCAGGCTTAACGCAACGGGTGCAAGATAGCACGGTGACTGAGGCGCAAGCAGAGCAATTAACCTTGGAATTTCTCCAAAAATATGTACCTGAAAAACAATCGCCCATTTGTGGTAATAGCATTTGTCAGGATCGCCGATTTTTATATCAATACATGCCTAAATTAGAAGCGTATTTTCATTATCGACATTTAGATGTGAGCACGCTTAAAATTTTGGCCCAACGCTGGGCACCAAAAGTTGCTGAAGCGTTTAAAAAAGAATCGAGTCATTTAGCATTAGATGATATTCGAGATTCTATTGCAGAGTTGCGTCATTATCGAAAACATTTTCTCCAACAGGAATAATCCTTATGCAATTATCATGGCCCATGGAAGAGGCGGGGTTAGCCCCTCGTGCTAAAGACAGCCACAAAGGCAATTTTGGTCACCTCTTAGTGATGGGGGGCGATCTTGGTATGGCAGGCGCAGTACGATTGTGCGGGGAAGCAGCAGCTCGAGTTGGTTGCGGCTTGGTTTCAGTTGTAACGCAATTGGCTCATGTCACAGCGCTCGTTGCCGCTCGCCCAGAATTAATGTGTCATGGCTTTTCTTCGAAAGAGAATCTGCAAGATTTATTAAAGAAAGTAGATTTGATTGCGATTGGACCAGGTCTTGGTCAATCAGAATGGGGACGCAAGTTATGGGAGATCGCTCTCGGTTCAGGATTGCCCTTAGTGGTGGATGCTGATGCGCTGAACATGTTAGCGCAAGTTCATCTTAGAAATGATCATTGGATTTTAACACCTCATGTCGGAGAGGCAGGGCGCTTATTAGGTTGCACCGCGAAAGAAGTGCAAGCTGATCGTTTGACGGCAGCACTAGCTATCCAACAACGTTATGGTGGTGTGTGTGTTTTGAAGGGGCAAAATAGTTTAATCGTCGATGGCATCGCACCCGCTGCTGCTTGTCCCTTTGGTAATCCTGGTATGGCCAGTGGTGGTATGGGAGATGTATTAACGGGGGTGATCGCAGGTCTTTGGGCGCAAGGATTGTCACCAGGTGCTGCCGCGCGATGGGGCGTTATGTTGCATGCGCGAGCGGGTGATGTTGCAGCTCAAGAAGGTGAGCGCGGCTTATTGGCCTTGGATTTGATGCCATGGTTGCGACGCGGAGTGAATGATGCCACGGCGATATGATATTCCTGATGAAACCGTTCTCGATGAATTTGCAAAGGCCTTAGGTCGCGTGTTGCAACCCGGTTGCATCGTTTATTTGTCAGGTGCATTGGGCGCGGGTAAAACGGCCTTAGTACGAAGTTTATTGTCTAGCTGGGGCGTGAAAGAAACGATCAAGAGCCCGACTTATACGTTAGTGGAATCCTATTGGTATGGAGAAATCCCCGTGTATCATTTTGACTTATACCGTTTAGGGCATCCGGAAGAGTTAGAGTATTTAGGGATACGTGATTATTTTAATAAACAAGCAATCTGTCTCGTTGAGTGGCCAGAGAAGGGGCAAGGATATTTACCGGCGTCTGATCTAACGATTGAAATAACGTTTCAGTTGCCAGGGCGTTGCATCGAATTGCATGCGCAAACCACTTGTGGTGAAGATTGTTTGAGGGATTTTTGTTATAAACCGACTGAATAAATGAGTAGAGAGACGATGATGAAACGATGGTGGAAAGCATGTTTTTTTCTTTGGATACTATTACCTGTCATGGTGGTGGCACAGCCTACGCATCTCACGGGGTTTAGAATATTACAACAAACGGGCACTGGGACCTTGCGCATCGTGTTTGAGTTGGATCAAAAAACCCATTACCGTTATTTTGGTTTGACCGATCCCCATCGCTTGGTGATTGATTTTGATGACACGACGGCACTGGTGAATTTACGGAAATTACAGCCGTCAGTAGCGACGGTTATTGAAGATATTCGCGCAGCGAAAAAAGAAGATGCGCGTTATCGCGTCGTGTTTGATTTAAAAGATGATGTGGTGCTCAAAAAGATGGAAAGCTTTTCTGATGGCAACCATCAAGATACGATTACCTTGGAACTTCATCAGCAGTTATCAAAAAATCGTGTGAGCACAGTAGCTGCTTCTAATGTCCAACCTTCCCCGCTTGCTAAAAATTCGCCGCGAGAATCTTTAAGTCGTAATAGCAAAACACCAAGCGTAACACCCACGAAACCTATTATGACGGCTGAATCAAGTGCAATAGTGCGGCCTGTGGTGGTGGTGATCGATCCGGGACATGGTGGTAAAGATCCCGGTGCTTTGGGCGCGGGTGGTAGTCGCGAAAAAAATGTGGTGTTAGCTATTTCAAAGGAATTAGCAACGGCATTGCAGGCGCAACCGGGTGTGAATGTTTATTTAACACGTAAAGAAGATGTGTATTTAACTCTGCGTCAGCGATTGCGAATTGCTCGCCAATATAAAGCAGATATTTTCATTGCGATCCACGCTGATGCTTATCGCAATGGTGATTCACAAGGCGCTTCGGTCTATGCTCTTTCCTTAGGGGGTGCTAGCAGTGAAGCGGCGCGTTGGTTAGCAGCTGCAGAAAATTATTCAGAATTGGGTGGTGTAGATTTAAAAGATAAAAATGATGTGTTGCGATCGGTTTTAATTAATTTATCGCAAACCGCAACGATTACAGCAAGCTTGCAATTAGGGCATGATGTATTGAGTCAACTTAATAAATTTACGCCCTTACATCATGACGCGGTAGAGCAGGCACCCTTTGTGGTATTAAAATCACCGGATATTCCTTCTGTATTAGTAGAAACGGGTTTTCTCTCTAATCCAAAAGAAGAAACCTTATTGCGTTCTCAATCTTATCAGCATCAATTGGCACAGGGTATTATGAAAGGTGTGTATGCGTATTTTTATCAACAACCACCACCAGGCACAATCATTGCCGCACAAGTCATGATGGGGAAAAAAGGCCAGACCGTATGATTCGCCACAATATTCATATTCTAACGCCCTTAGTGGCTAATCAAATTGCTGCTGGTGAGGTGGTAGAACGACCGGCATCTGTGGTGAAAGAATTAATTGAGAATAGTTTAGATGCGGGTAGCACACGCATTCAAATCGAGATTGAACAAGGTGGCACTAAATTAATTCAAGTGCGTGATGATGGGCGAGGTGTACTGAAGGATGATTTAGCCTTGGCATTAAGTCGTCATGCGACGAGTAAAATTAATGATGTGAGTGATTTATCTGCGATTACTAGTTTAGGGTTTCGCGGTGAAGCCTTAGCGAGCATTTGCTCCGTCTCAAGATTAACACTAACGTCTTGTGTCGCTGGTGCATCACAAGCGTGGATGGTTAGTTCTGATGGTGATGGTAAGATTCAACCGGTAGGCCCGGCGTCTCATCCCGTAGGAACTACGGTTCTTGTGCGCGATTTATTTTTCAACACGCCGGCGCGGCGCAAGTTTTTACGGATTGAACGTACAGAATACCAACACATTGAAGATGTGGTGCGGCAATTTATTTTGAGCCGCTTTGATGTGGGGTTTGTTTTGCGTCATCAACAACGCCTTATCCTTAATGTGCGAGCTGCCGATGATGACGTTGCGCAACAGCAACGAGTGGCAATGATCATGGGTAATGAATTTATGAAAGATGCGAAGACTGTGCAACGTACGAGTACTGATATGGCGTTGCAAGGTTGGTTGGGCGGCGAGGGCAGTGCTCGCAGCAGCACCGATCGTCAATTTTTTTATGTTAACGGACGCATCGTGCGTGACAAGTTAATTTTGCATGCGATGCGACAAGCCTATGAAACATTGTTGCCGGAAGGTCGGCATCCGATGTATGTGTTATTTTTAGAAGTACCTGCGGATAAAGTGGATGTCAATGTGCATCCCACGAAACATGAAGTACGCTTCCATGAAAGTCGCCAAGTACATGACCTCATTGTTGCAACAGTGAGTGAAGCATTAACGAAGACCGTTGCTAAGCAAGAGGTGGTATCTGCAGCAAAACTGGAAGTCAAAGAAACCATGATGTCTTATGCGGCACCTGCAGCGCCAATTTTGACACAATCTTTGTCGAGACCTTTTAATCCCATGAGTTCGCAAAGTGGTCATGCATCGTTGTCGACTTTTCGATTGCGAGAAGAAAAACTGTCGCCTTGGGGTGAGGCCTTGGGTTTGTTAGGTTCACAGTATGCCTTGGCTGCGACAGCTGAAAAATTACATGTGATCCAATTGACCTTAGCAAAACGTCATATTAGTTATCATCGGTTAGTGAGCGTATTAGCAGGTTCGACTATTAAAGCACAACCCTTGTTATTACCACAGACGCTGGACATGGCGCACTGCGATTACAATTTGCTGATGGCGGGTATTAAACGATTACGAAAATTGATGTTAGAGATTGATACCTTGGGACCTTCTACCATTGTCATTCGCAAGATTCCTAGCATGTTACAAGAGTGTCGGTTTTCTGACAGTTTGCCAGCCGCATTGCTGCAAGAAAATTTACAAGACGCCATTGTCACGTTGTGTCAGCACGTGCATCACACGCAGACTTCCTTTAATAAGGAAGATATGAGGCAATTACTCATGGATTTAGCTCCCATTAATTTAAAAGAACAGACAAAATGGTTTGCTATGCCGCTGCTAACGTACCCAGTGAGTGAGTTTGGAAAACAATTTGTTCTTTAGTCTGCTTGAGAGAAACGAGAAATCCATTCAAGGGTTTTTTCTAATAAAGCAGGATCATCACTATCTAACCAATGCACATCGGGCCACGCGCGTAACCAAGTCAATTGACGTTTTGCTAATTGGCGAGTGGCCGTGATGGCTTGTTCAATCATTGCTTCGTAAGAAAGATGTCCCTGCAAATACTGCCATGCTTGACGATAACCAACGGCGCGAATCGCCGGTAATTGCTCATTTAAATCCTGTCGCTGATAGAGTGCGGATACTTCTTCTAAAAATCCTTGATGCAACATGATATGAAAACGTTGTTCGATTCGTTGATGCAACAATTCGCGAGAAGCGGGCATTAACGCAATATTGCACACAGAAAGATCAGATAAAACTGAACAACGTTGACCCTGCAATTCCGAGAGTTTTTTTCCTGTCATGGTATAAACTTCTAATGCGCGTAAGGTACGCTGCGGATCATTGGGATGAATTTTTTTTGCAGCCTCTGGATCGATTGCTTGTAAACGTTCGTGTAATGCTAGTAAACCAATTTGCTGTAATGTCTGCTCAAGTTCCCCTCTAATTTTAGGATCACTAGGAGGTAAATCAGATAAACCTTGCAGCAGTGCTTTGAAATAAAGCATGGTACCACCTACTAAAACCGGCAAGCGTTGACGTGTAAAAATTTCAGTGATCAATTGCGATGCATCTTTGGCAAATTCCGCAGCAGAATAAGCGTCGCGCGGATCACGAATATCGATCAAGTGATGAGGAATTTTTTCTAAAAGTAAACGTGAAGGTTTTGCTGTGCCAATATCCATACCACGATAGACTAGTGTCGAATCAACATTAATAATTTCTAAATCAATCACACCTGCTAACTGTTCTGCTAAATCACTTTTGCCAGAAGCGGTTGGCCCCATTAAACAAAGCACGAATTTTTTTTGATAATGATGAAGTATTTTTTTCATAGTCTACAAATTAAAAATAACCTGTTGCGATTATACATCGAAAAAAATTTTCTTTTCTCTGAAAAAAAAAGCGCGATGAAAAATGATCAAGCATGATCATTTTTTGCGATGAGTATGTCAGAATAAATGCGATTTTGAATAAGAGTTAAACATTAATTTCATTTCTAATAAAAAAAATGAAATTTTTTTTAAAAAATTGATTGTTATCATGAAAATAAAGTTGTTTTTTATTCGAAAAGCATATTATGATTAACACATCGCTATCGCAATGTGACGCTATGCGTTATTTTTGAGATGACGAGTGAAAGAGAGAGGTAAGGTAGGAAGTCGCAACAAATTTTATGGCGACGTCTGTTTAATAACTTAAAAAGGAAGAAAGAAGCGATGTTAAAAAAAGTAACTTTAGGCTTGATAGCTGCTTTAGGCGTGAGTGCTTCTGCGCTAGCCGCCGGCCCAGGCGCAGACGTGCCAATCCCTGCTGCACCAGCGTCCATTAATGTGACCGCTCCTGTGCAACAAGGATCCTGGGAAATTGGTTTAGAAGGTGCTTATCTTCAGTCCGCTAATTCAGAGATGCAATATGCTCAGCGTTATGAAGGTGACAACGATTATAAGAACTACAGCGTACAACCATCCCATCATTGGGGCGGTCATGCTGACGTAACGTTCAACATCCCTGGTGCTGGCCGTTATGTTCAATTAGCTGGTAGCTTCTTGAATTCAACAGATCACGACAGAGTAGAAGAAAACTCTAGCTTTACAACTGGTGGCGTGTTTGCACCGCTGACAGGTTTCCTTGCTAGCCAATTCTTCGATTTCGCTGGCGCTGATCTTGGCGAAGGCAGAAGCAAAACTAACTACAGCGATGTAGATTTAGTATTCGGTCAAAAAATTGATGTAGGCGCTCGTGTTCGCATGAAGTTCTACGGCGGCTTACGTTATGCTAGCATCAATACTGATAATGATGGCGATTATGCTATTCATGATTCACTTGGTAACGTAACTGCAGCAGCAGACTACGATTTAGATAGCAGATTCTCAGGCATAGGCCCAAGAGCTGGTATCGATACCGAAGTTAACTTGGCATATGGTTTCTCCATTATTGGTCGTATCGCAGGTTCTTTGTTAGTTGGTGACGTTAATCAACGACAAAATTACGCTTTCGCGACCTTCAGTGGTACAACTGTATTAACCAGCACAGAATTCGATTATCACTCCAGCAGTGATCTTCGTGTGATTCCAGAAGCAGATGCTCGTATCGGTTTACATTATGACTACGGCTTCTCTCCTGACACTTCTGTGGGCTTAGAAGTTGGTTATCAAGTAGTAAACTACTTTGGACCTGAAGAGCTTGATGCGTGGGATATGGTATTACCAAACACCACCAGAAACACAAACGACTATGGTTTCCATGGTTTCTACTTAAGAGCTCAAGTAAACATGGCATAAGTTGTCCTCCTGGACTTGGCACGTCAGCTGACGCTGACGTGTCCTTTGTCGAGAAAGATGATTTATTAAAATGTTTAGAGTTTTTACGCGATGTTTTGAAAGCCGAACGACAGTTCGGCTTTTTTATTGCCGGGAATAAATAAATTTTTTAGTGCTTTTACGAAAGTAAAAGTAGCGATTTAGTGGACTTAGCTCAAGAGATTTTTCTGAACCTAACATATCAAGATGAGTGATGTGTTAAGGCTTTTTTGTTGCCTTTATTTTTTGTGACGATATACTGTGAATTTTATGTTGAGTCTGTTCTTTAAGGATTAACAAGCTATGTCGAAACCAGCAACCTCTGCCGTACAGCGAGGCATTCATCACCAAGAAAAAGGTCGTTATGCTGAAGCAAAAAAATGTTATGAAAAAGCCTTAAAGGAACGTCCAGATAATATCGCAGCGTTAGTCAATTTAGGTGTAACGTTGCATCAATTACAGCAAACAAAAAAAGGGTTGCAGTATATTGATAAAGCCTTAGCTTTGCAGCCAAAGCATGGTGATATTATTTATAATAAAGCAGAGTTACTACGACAAAGCAAAGACTATGAAGCGGCTCTATCTTATTATCAACAAGTAGCGCAATTACAAAAGCCTACGGGGATGCATTTATATCATATGGGATGCTGCCTTGAAGCTATGCGACGTGATGAAGAAGCTTTACTATGTTATACCCAGGCGTTTGAGTTAAAACAGGATGCGCGTTTTGCTTGTCAAGCGGGAGATTTATTATTACAGCGCGGCGAAATACCGATAGCGCGCGCTTGTTATGAAAGTGCAGTTAAATATGATCCACAACATGCTAAGGCTTATTTCGGTATGGCTCTAACGTATAAAAGAGAAAATGAGATGCTAGAAAGACAGTATCTTGAGCAAGCCTTGCAAGCAGATCCTCAAAATATTAAGGCGAGAGCAAGTTTATTTTTTTCAAAGTTGAATCTCTGTGATTGGACGCATTATCAAACGGAGCGAACAGCGCTGACGCGCATTTTGCAAGAAGCGCTTAGAAGGCAAGAGCCTACAATTTCAGGTTTTGATTGTATGGTTTTGCAAGTGAATAATGAGCTTAGCTTTCAAGTGGCTAAAATGAGCATTCCAGCGATTGAGCGAATGAATCGATATGCCAATCGAGTTTATACTTTTGCACCACGCCATCATCCTCGACTGAGGATCGGTTATGTATCGAGTGATTTTAATTATCATCCCATATCACAATTAATAAAAAATTTATTTTATTATCATAATCGTGAAACAGTGGAAGTTTATTTGTATTCTCATGGCATCAATGATGGTAGTGAATATCGTAAACACATTGAGGCAACAGCGGAGCATTTTATTGAGTGTCATCAATGGTCAGATGTAGCAATTGCCGATAAAATCTATCAGGATGAAATAGATATTTTAATCGATTTAAATTGACCAACGACGAATAATCGTCTCAGTGTCTTTGCATTACGGCCGGCACCACTTCAGGTCACGTATTTAGGTTATGCGGGTACTACAGGTGGCTCATTCATGGATTATATTATCGGCGATGAGACGATTATACCGGAGAAGGATTTTGCTTGTTATACGGAAAAGTGCATTGCAATGCCGGATACTTATATGATCACGGATAACCAACAAACTATCGCCCCGCGTCCAACACGCAGTGAGCTCGGTTTACCGGAAGATGCTTTTGTTCTGTGTACATTCAACAGCCCTTATAAATTAGATCCTACAGTCTTTGAAAGTTGGGTAACTATTTTAAAAGAATGTGACAATACCGTGCTATGGCTTTATGTGAGACATGAAGAAACAAAGAAAAATTTGCGTGCGTATGCTGAAAAACTAGGATTGGATGCATCTCGTTTAATTTTTGCAGATCATGAAACAAATAAAGCAAAACATTTAGCTCGCTTATCCTTATCAAATCTTTTCCTAGATGCTTTTGCCATCGGCGCTCATACCACGTGTGTTGATGCACTGTGGGTTGGGGTACCTCTTGTCACGTGCCAAGGTGATACCTTTGTGCAACGAGGCGCAAGCAGCATATTAAAAGCCATTGATTTACCGGAATTGATCACGACGAATAAAAAAGAGTATGAAGATAAAATTATTCAGTTGGTGAAAAATCCAGATAGTTACGCAGCACTCTGTCAAAAGCTTTTGCAACATCAAAAAACCACACCATTATTTGATACAGCAGGTTTTGCCCGACACTTAGAAAAAGCATACGAATTGATTTGGCAACGCTATGAAGACGGGTTAGCTCCAGCGCCGATTAAGGTACCAAAGATCTAGGCAGTGGTGTCTGGCACAATTTTTGATGAGATGAAGTGGAATGGTTTAATGATTAGAGTTCACTGCGCGGGCCTCAATGCATTCTCGTGTGCCTGACACCGCTTACCACCGATCTCATTTAAATGGTCCTGAGCGTTAAGCATGTCAGGCACCCGAGAATGGCTGAGCCTTCTAGCATTAATCGATCTAATCAGAGTTTGATACTTTGTCGTGCTAATCAAAGGTGCCAGACACGCGGCAGACTAACTTAATCTTGCTGCGCCGGCACGGCTCTAGGTTTTCTACGCGGACCTTTTTGCTTTTGTCGTTGTAGCTTTTGGATGAGATCTAATCGCTGCTCATGATCCGCTTCATAAAACGCTTGCCACCATTGCGCGAGAGGTTCCAAATCAGGATCCGCTTGCGCGCGCAGCAATAGAAAATCATAACCAGCACGAAAGCGAGGGTGATTCACCATACGGAAAGGTCGTTTACCGCGACGATCTTCGAGGTAACGTTGCGCATTCCAAATTTCATCAATTTGATGATGCATTTTACGTGGGATTTCTATGATATCGACTTCTTCAGAGAGTGTTTCTAAGGAAGCACGTTCTTTGGCTTCTTGCTCAGAGCATCCCTCTGCTTCATAACGAATGACTCGCTCTTGTCGCGGCGGCCATAAAATTGCGGCTAGCAAGAACACAATACTCACTGATTGCCCTAATTGCACACGCTCATCCGTTGCAGAAAACGTAACTTGTAAGAAATTATCCACCATGAGGTGTATCATCGGATCGGTTAAACATTCCTGCGTAGCGGGAAATAATAACCCGAATAAATCATACTGCAGTAACAAAGAAAAAACATTGGCACTGTAGCCAGAGAGAAATAATTTATTCACTTCCTCAAATAAACGAGCAGAGGCAATTTGTCGTAATAATACAGCGGAACTTTTAATAGGTGCCGCAGTGTGCTCTTCAATTCGAAATCCTAATTTAGCCGCAAAGCGAATGGCCCGTAAAATCCGCACAGGATCTTCTCGATAACGCGTAGCCGGATCACCAATCAAACGCAATAAGCCATGATTCAAATCCTCGAGGCCATTGACATAATCCACGATAGAAAACTTTTTAATATCATAAAGCAAAGCATTAATCGTGAAATCGCGCCGTAGGACATCATCTTCAACGGTGCCATACATGTTGTCACGGATAACTAAACCGTCTTTACTCACCGTGCGTTTATCATTTTCATTCGCACGAAAAGTAGCCACTTCAATAATTTCATTTTTGAAAAAAACATGAGCTAAGCGAAAGCGACGGCCAATCAAACGGCAATTACGAAATAATTTGCGCACTTGCTCAGGGGTGGCATCGGTAGCGACGTCAAAGTCTTTAGGTTCGTGTCCCAACAAGAGGTCGCGGACACTGCCACCCACTAAAAAAGCTTGATATCCCCCGGCATGTAAGTGATGTAGAACTTTTCGACAGTTAGAGCTGATGTTTTGACGAGATAAATTGTGCTGAGAACGAGCAACAACCCTCGGCTGCCCAGAGCTATTATCATACCCCTGATCCTGGCATGAGCCAGCAGGGCAAAAAACTCGCTTTAAAAAATGAATAACCTTACGCAATGAGAATACCTTGTTAGAAAATAAACCATATTTCGTGGTGATACACGCCGCTGGGGAAAATCCCTGGGGGTAACCGCGCCGGTATCATATCATTTCCTGGTTTTAATTGCAGTATTCAATGGATTGATCTAGGCTTTTTTAGAGGCCAGCGCAGGAAGGGGGTGTCTCGTGCCTGACAATCAATGCAAGAAAGTATCAATTGTTTACCAAACAGATGGTTTATTACTCCAAATTAATGGCTCATATTTGAATAGTGTGTGGACGTTATGTATATAATAAGACCAGTTGTTAGATCAGATTTGCCAGATTTGCTGCGATTAGCAACCACGGCAGATCCTGGAATTACCACATTTCCCGCCGATGAGGCGACATTAACGGCCAGTATTAATCGCTCAATCCACAGTTTTGAACAAAATGTCTCACAGCCTGGCGACGAATATTACTTTTTTGTCATGGAAGATACCGCCCAGCAGTGTGTAGTCGGTTGCTCAGCTATTGAAGCGATGATTGGTATGCAGCAGCCTTACTATTTTTATAAATGTTCACAAATGACCATGAGAGCCGATGAGCTAGGTGTCATAAAAAAACTGCATTTTCTCAGTAGTGTGAATGATTATGATGGATTTTCTGAACTGTGTACCTTATATCTACACCCCGATTATCGTTCTCACGAAGGCGGCCGTTTACTGTCTTGGAGCCGTTTTTTATTTATGGCTAATGAACCCCATCGTGTCGCAGATCGCATCATTGCGGAGCTACGAGGCGTCTCAAGCGCCGAAGGTATCTCTCCCTTTTGGCAAGGGATCGGACGACACTTTTTCGCCATGGATTTTCTGCAAGCCGTGTATTTGACAGGGACGGGTCATCGAGAGTTTATCCATGATTTGATGCCGGATCATCCCATCTGTGTTGAGTTACTCCCCGAAGAAACTCAAGCGGTAGTAGGCAAGCCCCATCCGCAAACCATGCCCGCTAAAACGTTGTTAGAACAACAAGGTTTTTCTTACCAAGGTTATATGGATTTATTTGATGGAGGACCTACACTAGAAGCGTTCACACATCAATTGCACACCGTGGCTAAGAGTCAATTATATTCTGTACTTGCTGTTGAGGATTGCACAGGCGATGAAAATTATTTATTAAGTAATGTGAACAAGCCATTTCGTGCCTGTATTTCAAAAGCAGAAATTGATGGTTCGCAACAAGTGACATTGCCGATAGAGACGGCAAAACAATTAATGGTTCAACCCAATGATGTGATTCGCATGATATCTTTAAGGAGATAGGCAACGATGCAAAACTTATGGATCAATGGCCAATGGGAGCGTGGTAAAGGACCACAATTAAGTTCCTTGAATCCGGCAACCGGTGAAACTGTGTGGCAAGGTCATGAGGCGAGTCATGATCAAGTGGATAAGGCGATCAAAAGTGCCAGAGATTCTTTTGAATCGTGGATGCTATTAGCATTTGAAGATCGAGTGAAAATTGTTAAAAATTTTGAAGAGCAATTGAAATCGAATCAAACATTGCTAGCAGAAACCTTAGCAAAAGATGTAGGTAAACCACTTTGGGAAGCAGCAACAGAAGTGAAAGCGATGATTGGCAAAGTAGATATTTCCATTGACGCTTATCAAGCACGCACCGGCACATCGGCGAAAACATTGAATGCACATCAAACAGCCGTGACACGTCACAAACCTCATGGTGTGTTTGTGGTGTTAGGTCCTTATAATTTTCCGGGTCATATTCCAAATGGACACATTCTTCCCGCCATATTAGCGGGGAATACCATCGTTTTTAAACCCAGTGAATTAACACCTTTGACAGCAGATGTCGTGATGCGTTGTTGGCAAGCCGCGGGGATTCCCGATGGCGTGATCAATATGATACAAGGAGGCAGCTCTGTGGGGCAAAAATTGATTTCCAGTCAATTGATCAACGGCGTGCTTTTTACTGGCAGTTATCAAACAGGCGCAAAATTACATAAGTTTTTTTCCGGTCATCCAGAAATGTTATTAGCTTTAGAAATGGGTGGCAATAATCCGTTGGTAGTGATGGATGTAAAAAATCAACAAGCAGCAGCCTATCATACGTTAGTGTCAGCGTATATTACTTCTGGACAACGCTGTACTTGCGCGCGGCGCTTGATTGTTCCTCGAGGCCATGCCGGTGACGAATTTATTGATCTCGTAGAAAAAATGACAAGACAATTAAAAGTAGGCCCCTATACACAAACACCCGAACCTTTTATGGGCCCCGTTATTTCTAAACAAGCAGCACAACATTTATTAGCTGCACAAGAAGATTTAATTAAACGAGGCGCTAACGCAATAATTCCGATGGAACACTTGATTCCACAAACAGGATTTGTAACTCCAGCATTGATTGATGTGACACCGATGAAGGAACGTTATGATCTAGAATTGTTTGGCCCCCTATTACAATTAATCCGCGTAGAGAATTTTGAAGAAGCCATCGTAGAAGCAAATAAAACGAATTACGGTTTATCCGCAGGGTTACTCAGCGACGATCCAAAATTATTCGAACAATTCTATCGCGGCATCCACGCCGGCATTGTCAATTGGAACCAACCCTTAACCGGCGCCAGCAGCGCACAACCTTTCGGTGGAATCGGCTTAAGCGGCAACTTCCGCCCCAGCGCTTATTACGCTGCAGATTATTGCGCATATCCGGTAGCGAGTTTAGAGAATGAAAGCTTGAGCTTGCCGGAGGAATGGCTGCCTGGGATGGTTTAAGTTCAGATGCTTCGCGAGAGATCAATATTAATTCCCAGGCCTCTGAGGGATTTCCTCATAAATTTTGACAAGATGGTGGATCTCAATGAAGGTGTCTGGCACATTTGTTTGGAACGCTGGCATCTAGTATTCTGCAATAATAAAAAAGAGAACTAACGTTGAAGCATTCTCGTGTGCCTGACACCGTCTGCCCCGATCCCAAACAAAACAGCTCCTTCTTGAAAGAGCGGTTTTGAATCGATGTTGATATTAGGAGCTTCTCCGTTGATCGTTCCGTGCAGGCGATGTCAGGCACACGAGAATGCTTCAACGTTAGTTCTCTTTTTTATTTATTAGGGGCTAGATACACCAGCGTTCCAAACAAATGTGCCAGACACCTTCATTGAGATACTCACTTCTTCATCTTATCCAACACTGTCTGATACCCATGATAAGACTCTTCCTTCAAAAAGCGAGCGACTCGGCCGATGGTGGTGAGGCTGGCGCCGGTGATTTTTTGAATTTCTCGGTAAGAGAGATCGCCGGTTTCTAGCAACTGGCAAACGCGCCAGCGTTCGGTGAGGGCGCTGATTTCCTGTGGAGTGCAGAGGTCCTTAAGGAAATGATAAGCTTCTTCTCGGGTTTCTAATAATAATAAAGCATCGCACAGCGCTAGAGTATCTGGATTTTTTTTCATGAGCCTTTCGATCATCGCGTTCCATTAATGAAGGCCTTAGTATACCTAGAATGAAAAAAAATTCATATTGAGAAGGCAGTTCTGTGTACATTATGTACAGATTTTGTTATTATATCTTTCTCATTTTCCAAAACTTACGAGGATTTAATTTATGAAAGAACAGCCAAATGATGCGATGTTTGCCTTTTTTGATAAACAAGCAGAAGAAATTCGAGAATCGAGCCAAGCAGCTAATGCAATGTTAGCAGCGTTGTTTCAGGAACAGGAAAAGAAAATAATACAAGAATCAAGCCGCGCTGCTAATGCGGGATTAGAAGCAATGTGGCCCAAAGCATTAGATGCAGAACCCTCACCTTCTGATAAGACAAAAGTATTTTCCCGATAAAATTTACTTTTTAAATGAGGAGAGGCTCCCTGACAAACAGCGGCTCTCTCCATCATTGTTTTAGTCGGCTCTTTTTTGCGGGATGTCGCGACCATGGATGGTACGTAGCGCCAAGGGCAGGATGCCCGTTCCCGCAAAAAAGA
>JAGVJK010000011.1 GCA_020051155.1 Gammaproteobacteria bacterium
AGTCGGCTCTTTTTTGCGGGATGTCGCGACCATGGATGGTACGTAGCGCCAAGGGCAGGATGCCCGTTCCCGCAAAAAAGAGCCGGCTAAAACAATGACACACAGATCCAGCAGCAACGATCCTCCTCCTCCTCCTCTCAAAACGCAAAACATCATACAGGCAATTTTCTCGCCCGCCCCGCAATCACCTCACTCAATTCCAACAATGAAATCCCCTGATAAGTCAGCAACACAAACAAGTGATACAATAAATCCACCGCCTCATTGATCGTATCGTCTTTCGCTAATGCCAAAGACGCAATCACTACCTCCGTAGCTTCCTCTCCAACTTTCTGCGCCATACGCGGCAATCCTGCCTCATACAATGAGCATGTATAACTACAATCTTGAGGATTATTTTTACGCTGCTGAAGCACATCAAACATATAAGAAAACCAATACAAAGGCGGTTGCGTTTCTATCTTAAAACAACTGACATCCCCAGTATGACAAGTAGGCCCCTGCGGACGCGCTTGAATCAGCAAAGAATCATTATCACAATCCAATCCATAATTAACTAACAATAACTCATTGCCAGAAGTTTCCCCCTTCATCCACAACCGATTCTTCGTCCGACTAAAAAAAGTAACTTTCCCAGTTTCTAAAGTTTTCGTTAAAGCTTCCTCATTCATAAACCCCAGCATCAAGACTTGCAAGGTATCATAATCTTGCACACAGACCGGCAATAAACCATTTAATTTATCAAAATTAATTTTTTCTAACATGGGCGCACCTTAATAGATTGTTCAGCCAAATATTGTTTTAATTGCGGCAGATTTAACAGATTTTTATGAAAAACGCTAGCGGCTAAAGCACCACTCACCTTCGTTTCTTCAAACACTTGTTTAAAATGCTCATAAGTTCCAGCACCACCGGAAGCAATGATAGGAATACTCGCTTGTTCCGCAATAGGTGCCAATTGTCGCACATCATAACCGCGACGCACACCATCTTGATTCATACAATTCACCACAATTTCACCCGCACCACGAGCAATCACTTCCTCAATCCAAGCAAAGGTTTTGATACCCGCCGGCCGTGTTTTGGCAGCATCCCCAGTATATTGATAAACAAAATACTCACCCGCTTGTTCAAAGCTATCAACCCCAACCACCACGCACTGCTGACCAAAACGTTGCGCCAGCTCAGTAATTAATTGTGGATTTTCAATGGCGGGTGAATTGATGGAAATTTTATCCGCCCCTTGCGCTAAAATTTTCTCAGCATCATCAATACTTTTAATCCCACCTGCAACACAAAAAGGGATATCAATACAGTCAGAAATTTTTTTAACCCAAGTACTTTTTACCACACGTTGCTCACTGCTAGCGGTAATGTCATAAAACACCAACTCATCGGCACCTTCATCACAATACTTTTGAGCCAGCGTCACAATATCGCCCACAATTTCATGCTGCTTAAAGGCCACACCTTTCACCACTTTATCGTCTAACACATCCAAGCAGGGAATTATTCGTTGTTTAAGCATTGCAAAACCTCCGGCAGTGATAAGGTGTTTTCATAAAAAGCTTTACCGATGATGCAGCCAGCTAAACCACTTTTATTTAACTGCGTAACATCTTGCAAACGGCTAATGCCACCAGAAGCTTGTAATTTTAATGTAGGAAATTTTAATAAACACTCTTGATAAACCGCAAGATTAGGTCCTTGCTGCATGCCATCTTTGCTAATATCCGTACACAGCACTTGTGTGACGGAGCTAAACAAAGACAAAACATCCCACAAGCTTTGTGTCGTTTGTGTTTGCCAACCATCCGCTGCTAAATAAGGCACACCTTGTTGTAAACGAAAATCTAGAGCGAGTACGATGGTTTCAGGACCATAGGTATCCAACCATGCTTGAGTTTGCAGAATATTTGATAACGCCTGTGTGCCAATCACCACCCGTTTAACACCAGTGGATAATAGAGTATCAATATCTTGTGTGGTGCGAATGCCACCGCCTACTTGTACAGTGCCCGAAAAAATAGAAACGATATCAGCGATCAAATCCACCTGGGCTAAGGAACCGTTTTTTGCACCATCTAAATCAACCACGTGTAAAACCGTAGCGCCTTCTCGTTTAAATTGTTCCGCCACTTTTTGTGGCGTGTTGGTATAGGTGACGGTTTGATTAAAATCACCTTGTTTTAATCGCACGCATTGCCCTTGTTTCAAATCGATGCTGGGGATGATGATCATAACCGGTCTCCTGATATCGTAATAAAATTTTTCAAAAGTGTAGCGCCGACTTTACCAGATTTTTCTGGGTGAAATTGTACGCCGTAAAAATTATCTTTACGCAAAATCGCTGAAAATGGATTGCCGTATTGGCAAGTGCCGAGCGTATAGTCAGCATTAGTATCTGCCGCAAAGCTGTGAACAAAATAAAAATCATCAGCAGCGTTGATGCCGGATAACAAAGGATCTTGTTGCAATGTTTCCATATTATTCCACCCCATGTGTGGCACAATGGATGCGTTTTTTATTTTTTTAACATCTAAGGGAATAATATTTAACATTGCAACATTTCCTTCCTCTGAGTAACGACATAAAAGCTGCAATCCCAAACAAATACCTAATACCGGTTGACGTAGATTTTTAATAATATCTACCAAATTTTTTTCGCACAATTGCTGCATCGCATATTGCGCCATCCCAACACCCGGCAAAATAACATGACTGGCTTGTTGAATACATTCAACATCGCTTGTTATGTTGGAAGCAATGCCGAGGCGTGTTAATGCCACTTGGATCGACATAAAGTTACTACCGCCGGACTCAATGATTGCGACATAAGGCATAGTCATAAAGCCCCCTTCGTTGTAGGTAAAGCATCGCCTTCAATGTTAATAGCTTGCTTTAATGCTTTAGCAAAGCATTTAAAACACGACTCCACCATGTGGTGCGTATTTTCACCAAGGATATCTATGTGAAAGGTGGCTTTCATATTCTGACTGAGAGTCGTAAAAAAATGTTTCACCATTTCCACGGGGAATTCACCAATCTGCGGCGCATTAAAGGTTGCATTGAATAAGCAATAGCCGCGACCATCTAAGTCGATACTGACTTTTGCTTCTGCTTCATCCATCGGTAATAAAAATCCATAACGAGCAATGCCTCGTTTATTACCGAGTGCTTCTTTGATGGCTAAACCTAAGACGATGGCCACATCTTCGATCGTATGGTGACTATCCACCTCCAGATCGCCCGTTGCTTTTAATTCAATGGACATGCCACTGTGACGAGCTAATTGTTCTAACATGTGATCGAAAAAACCAATGCCGGTGTTGATCTGAGAACAACCTTGCTCGTCGAGCGCAACAAAGGCCATAATCTCTGTTTCTTTTGTTTTACGTGCTTGATAAGAGGAACGAACCATGATGTTCTCACTATCCAGCAAACCTAAAGCAGCTAATAAGCGTTGATTTTCATCAAAAGTACCAATGCTAAGACGTAACGCACCAGGAATCATTTGACTTCGATTGCGAATAATAATGCCCTTGCTTTTTAATGTTTGGTAAAGTTCATCTGGATTTTCCACACGAATTAAAATGAAGTTTGCTTCACTTGGATAAACTTCCAAAATAGTCGATGATTGTTGCAACAGCGCATACAGTCGTTCGCGCTCTTGTTTGAGCAGAGTAATTTGTCGATCAGCATAGGCAATCCCCATGGGCGACAAACTTTTAACGGCCATATCAGCGCTTAAAGTGGGAATAGGGTAGGGCGGTATGATTTTACGTAATAATTGAATAATCATTGGATTAGCCAAGACGGAACCAATTCTAGCACCGGCTAAACCATAAGCTTTCGACAAAGTTCGCATCACAACTAAATTATCAAATTGTGCTAGCAACGTGCTAGCCGATAATCCATTAGAAAATTCGATATAAGCCTCATCCACCACAATCAACGAGCGCTGACGATACAATTCACAAAGCGCACTGATTTTTTCTAAAGAAATTAAGTTACCCGTAGGATTATTAGGCGTGCACAAAAAGATCATTTTTGTATCTTGCAAGGTGCTGAGCTGAGGCCAATCTAACTCAAACTGATCGTCTAACGGAATTTTACGCACGTTGATGCCATTGATATCTGCAGCTACTTGATAATAACCAAAGGTGGGTGGCAACATGGCGATGCTATCTTGATAGGGCGTACAAAAAGCGCGAATCAATAAATCGATCCCTTCATCCATGCCACGTGTTATCAATAACTGTTCATAGCTAACGCCATAGAGGTTCGCCAATTTATTGCAAAGCGCGACAGGTTGCGGTTCTGGATAGCGATTAAGATTCAACGCATTTTCATCTCCATAGGGAGCATTGGGGTTTTCATTCGCATCTAATTTTATTTCCTGCGTGCCTTGATACTCACCTCGCGCCGAGCTGTAAGGTGTTAATGCTAAAATCTCAGGCCGTGCAATTTGATTAAGCCAATTCATAGGATGTCTCCTGCAAATAAGTTCGTCGAAGGGTGACAGAATTTTTGTGTCCGGATAATCCCTCTAACTCTGCTAATAATTCCACACAGGGTGCTAATGTTAATAAGCCTTGCGCGGTGATTTCTTGAAAGGTCATCGCCTTCATGAAACTTTCAGGGCCTAAGCCACTATAGCTTTTAGCATAACCCTGAGTGGGTAGCACGTGATTGGGGCCGCAAGCGTAATCACCTAATGCCTCAGCAGACCATGGGCCAATAAAGACAGCGCCTGCGTTTGTAATATCTTTAAGACACGCTTGTGGATTGCTGATATTTAGAATCAAGTGCTCCGGTGCATAATCATTAGAAATACGCACACAGGTATCGAGATCGGGCGCGACAATGATCACACTGTTTTCTAAGGATTGCTGAGCAATAGCTTTGCGATCTAAGGTTTCTAATTGTAATTTTATTTCACGCGCAACAGCGTTTGCTAAATTAACATCCGTAGTGAGTAGAATCGCTCGTGATTTTGCATCATGCTCAGCCTGCGCCAAGAGATCCGATGCGATAAAAGAAGCGCGGCTATCACTATCTGCAATGATTAATACTTCCGAGGGACCCGCAGGTAAATCGATAGCTGCACCTTGTGGATCACAAGAGACTTGTAATTTTGCTTCAGTGACATATTGATTGCCAGGGCCAAATATCTTTTGCACCTTGGGAATGGTTTCAGTGCCATAGGCTAAAGCCGCAATCGCCTGGGCACCACCCACCTTATAGAGTGTGCGAATACCACAACGTCGCGCTGCATATAACAAAACGGGATTAATTGTGCCATCCTTATTCGGTGGCGTTGTCACAATAATTTCTTTACAGCCAGCAATGACCGCAGGAATAGCCAGCATTAATAGCGCAGAAAAAAGCGGCGCTGTACCATTAGGAATATAAAGCCCAACGCGTTCAATAGGACGATATTCGCGCGTGAGTCGAATACCGTTTTGATCCAGCGTTACAGCTTGCGGTAACAATGCTGTGTGAAATTGCCAAATATTTTCATAAGCCACTTCAATGGCACGTTGAATATCTTTATTCAACGTGTCTGCTAGCTGCCATTGACCATTCGTATCAGAAAATGATAATTCCTCCGGATAATAACCATCAAATTGTTGCGTATATTGCTTCACTGCAGCATCTTTATTTTGTCGCACCGTTTTAATAATGCCTTCTACCGTTTCTTTAACAGTACTTGTAGCAAAGGCTGTTTCAGCGCGACAGCAACGGGTCGCTTGTGTGATGTCATCACCCGCGTTAAAGGTAATAATTTTCATACAGCCTCCGCTTTTAGCAAATTAATTCTTGAAAATAGTTGGTTAAAAAACATTTTCTTATTGCTGAGACTTGCGGTTTTGTTACTGACTAACACGGCTTCGCTGTTCATGACAGTCATGAAGGGTATTAGGCCATTAGCTCTCAAAGTTGCACCACTGGAGACTAAATCGCAAATGATATCAGCAATTCCCATTTTTGGGGCCAGCTCAACGGAACCACGTAACACAACAATCTTGGCATTGATATTATTTTTTAATAGAAATTTTTTTAAAATATTAGGGTAAGAAGTTGCGATAGAAGCACCTTCTAAATCTTGCAAATTACGATAAGCACTCTCTTTAGGGATCGCTAAACTTAATTGGCATTTAGAAAATCCTAGGGGTGCTATCAATTCTAGTTCCTCACAAGCCTTCGCATTTTCTTCGCAGTATTCTTCAAAGACATTACGACCAATGATCCCTAAGTCGCAGACACCGCTATCGAGAAAGGTGGGAATGTCATCATCTCTTGCAAAAAATACATCAACCCCAGCACTATGATCTTGAAGAAATAATTGATTTTTATCAGGAAAGACATTGATCCCGCATTGTTGTAATAGGTCTTGGCTGCCTTGCGCCAATTTGCCTGTTTTTTGTAAAGCGATTCGTATTCGATTGCCCGGTTGCATTTGTTTTCCCCTTGAAGTAATATAGCACTGTGCTAGCATAGTAGAACAGAAGGGGGTGTGTCAATGAGGCAGCAACAAAAAATGACGAAAGAAATTAACCGCCTTTGGATTCAGGTAGCGCAGGAGCTAGCGGATAGGGCTGGGGGTATTGCGCGCTCCTACTTTAGGAAAGACCCGCAGGTGACGTTAAAAGAGGGGTTATCACCAGTAACTGCAGCAGATTTAGCTATTGAGCGGGCGATGCGGGATTTATTACAACAGTATCTGCCGAGTCATGGCATTTTAGGAGAAGAGTATGGCATGACGCAGTCGCAGGATAGTCGATACCTGTGGGTATTGGATCCCATCGACGGCACCACCAGCTTTGCCTGCGGCAAACCCACGTTTTGTACGCTGATTGCCTTGCTTGAGGATGATAAACCGATATTAGGTATTATTGATCAGCCGATTACTCGAGAACGATGGCTGGGGTTGGCTGGTGAGAGAAGTCAATTTAATGGTGCTTATATTCCTGAACGCGAAGCAGCTGTTTCACAGGAGTTACGTCTAGCGTGCACGACGCCTGCGATGTTCAAAACAGATGAGGAAAAAACTAAATGGCAAGAGATACAACGAAGAGCATCGGTGATTTCCTATGGCGGCGATGCTTATAATTACGGATTACTTGCCTTAGGTTGCCTGGATCTAATTTGCGAAGCCGATTTGAAATTCTACGATGTCGCTGCGTTGATTCCGATTATTGAAGGCGCAGGCGGCCGCATTAGCGATTGGCAAGGCCAAGCGTTACGTTGTGAAGGATTTAAAGGACAGGTGTTAGCTGCGCGGACGTAAGAGGTTATCATCAATGACATCGGTGGAACAAAAAGTCCTTCTCTATAACATAGTTAATGATACGAGGAAGTGTCAGGATGACATCCATCATTAAGATGAAGGTGAAACCAGCCTCGATGAAACAGGAAGTTAACACCAAAACTACTGTAAGGTAGATTTGGATGGGTTTAACAGAATGGAGCATAAAACCTTCCCTAAATGCTCGCGACTATCAATAATATTTGCTATACTTCGTCTTATGAAAAAAAAATCATTATCCAACACAAATCCGTACCTTAAAGGTCACAATAGAAAGGCGCTAGCTGCTCGTTCTACTGCAACATCTTGTGGGGTAGAGGGTGTGACAGTGGATCCCACTCTTCCGCTCAATATAGAAATACCACGTCGACCTAAACGTATCTATAACACTCTTAAAAAAGATTAAGCAGAATCCTGAAGTAGCTTATAAAACACTTTCTGGATAGGCTCGTTGTTCCCCGCGAATGCGGCATGAATTGCTTTTATATAGCCGTCAAACCCATCAGAATTTTTTGTTCGATCGATGCTAATGTAGTTTAATTGCGGCATACCCGCTTGCATCGACATTAAATTTGTTAATAATCGGCTAAGTCTACCATTTCCCTCTCGAAAAGGATGAATGATAATGAGCTCGGCATGTGTGCTACCAAGAATGTAAGCTAGTTTATTTCTATCTGTTTCATGGCATGGCGTATATCGGTTAAGGAAATTATTCTCAAACTCTTGCATGAGTTCAGCAATACGATTGGGTGCAGCAAATGGAAACCCAGCTTTAGACATATTGACAGTTCTATACTTTCCTGCAAAAGGATAGATATCTCCAAGCCACAATTCATGGAACATACAAATATCATCGGCAGTGAAGACCTGGTCTTGCTCGACGATGTCTTCCAGCTCAAGCTCCGTACGCTGCAATTCGCTAGCTTCTATCTGATCAATAATTTCCTTTGAGGTAATATGTAAATAATTTTTTAGTACTTCGTCGTTTGAACCTGGTTCATAGCCTTCATCTTCTGGAACAAAATAACGGTCATTGTTTTTCAAGATTGAATTCCTTACCAACACTCTTCAACAATCGCTCTTTCGTCTTTTCATCCGCAAAACTATTCCTCAACGAAGTCCTAGTAACTTCACGCAACGCATCATCACTTAAACCAAAATGTTCTTGTGCAGTCGTATACTCTTGCCCCAATGTCGTACCAAAATAAGGAGGATCATCTGAGCTCAACGTCACATTGCAACCTGCAGCGCGTAATTTCAAAAAAGGATGCGCAGCAAAGTTTGGGTAAAGTCCCAATGCAATGTTGCTGCCGGGACAAATTTCCAATGTCGTACCACGCTTCGCCAACTCTTCCACTAATGCAGGATCCTCAATAGAACGAACACCATGACCAATGCGATCCACGGGTAAATAATTCAAAGCATCCCACACACTCTGCGGACCATCAAACTCACCGGCATGCACTGTACACGCCAGTCCCGCTTCATGCGCAACATCATAAGCTTTCGCAAATAATTTACCGGGAAAACCCGCTTCATCACCACCGAGCCCAAATCCCACGACATAGGGATGTGGATGAGCTCGCGCCTTCAAAGCCACTTCTAATACCTTGTCAGAACCAAAATGACGCACGCCCGTAATGATTAAGCGTCCTTCAATGCCGAATTCTTTCTTCGCATCTTCAATCCCCTCAATCGCACCGGCTAAATGATCTTCGTAGGAAACGCCACACAACGCCGCATGATCCGGGGAAATCATCATTTCCGTATAAATCCCACCTTGCTTGGCACTGCGCGCCAGATAATCATAGGTCATATCGCGATAATCTTGTCGATTGCGCAACACCATGCTGGCTTCGTCATAGACTTTTAAGAAATGCAGAAAGTCTTGCCACAAAAAGGTGTCATTGGGGCCCATGATGGCTTCTGATACTTGTAATTGATTGCGGGCAGCGATTTGACGGACCAAGGAGGGAGGCATTGTCCCCTCTAAATGCACATGGAGTTCAGCTTTTGGGATCATGTTTCAATCGTCTCTAAATTTGAAAGGGCATAGGATGGCAAAATTAGAGGGATTAGTAAAGAGGAGTGAGTGGTGTTTTATTATACTTACCAGCGGCATCTTATTCTTGGCTTTTTAACACGGACCTCGTTTTGCTTAGCGCAAAAATCACTAAAGGCTGCGCTTAAAGATGAAGAGCTTAATAATAATGCATAAGTTCGAGAGTCTGGATTCTTTCTAGCATATAGATAGATATCGTCCATAGTAGTGTTTTTATTTTTCAGCATCTTATTCATCTCGCTCCATGGATGATTAAAAAAACCACGTTTTCCTATAGTGCTTTGTAGACCTTTTCGACTATTTGCATAAATTTTTCTAAACTCCGTTAAATGAAGTTCTTCAAGTTCTACTTTTAGGTTAATCAAATCATCTTGAACTTGTTTAAGCTGTTGCGTTCTGTGCGCTATGTGTTGTTGGCTTGATGGTGTAGCAAGTTGTTGTAAAGCCTCTAACTGTGGAATTGCTTTCTCTATGAAATCTCTTTCCGCCTGTACTTCTGGAGGGCAAGGAAGCTCAGGAAATCTTCTTCCTTCACTCTCTTCGTCTCTTATAAAACTCTCTATGCTACTTTTTCGCGCAAGTAACTTTTGACGGAAGTCTGTCAAAGCCTTTCGTATTTGTTGTTCATCTGATACAACGGACATTAATTTACACCCTTTAAACAGCTCAAAACCCGCATCAATTTGCCTTTCTCTCGCGCATAAAGATGCCATTAATGCACTTAGATTAACAAAGATTTATTAAGAAAATATTATGAATCAGCAATCGCCAACATCATTTTTTACTCCGACATCGGTTTACAAAAAGTTTCTCGCAACCCCAAAGCCATACCTAATCCCACCAACAGCGCAATAGGAAAAATTAAAAAGGAAATTTCATAATCCCGCAACGTATAAAATGGCGCTCCCGCCACCATGGCATGATCCCAAAAAGAATCAATCACAAGCCCAAATAATTGTTGAAAAAGACCCGCCCCACCCATGACCAGCATGGATCCCAGCCCAAGAGATGTGCCTGTCAGCGACGGTGGGTTACTATCCGCAATCACTGGATACCCTAAAATCTGCGCACTGGTAAAAAAACCTAAAGCAAAAAATGAAATAAGCGCTAAAGAAAAGCTTAAAGGATGAATCAAAAGAATTGGCAATAACGTCAGTAAAGAGAGACAAGCCCCGAGCACCATCACCGGTTTACGCTGTCCCCAATGATCGGATAACGCGCCAAACAACGGTGAACCTACAATCGTACCGATATAAATCATAGAAGATACCGTTGTCGCTTGCGTCACAGTCAATTGACTAGTTTGTTGTAGATACAAAGAGCCCCACAATGCACCCAACACCATCAATGGTGCATTCAATGTAGAAATGAAAATACCACTTTTCCAATTTTGCCCATTACTCAAAGAATGTTTTACTTGCTTCCAAAAGACAGCAATAGAAAAAGGTGGACTAACATGATGAGCAAACCCACCACCCTGTGGCGCATCGTGCACATAATGCTTAATCACAAAAAACAACACAATGCCCAGCAGACCATTGACGAGCATGGTATAATGCCATCCGACACTCTGTGCTAATAACGAAAAAGGCGTGTGAGCAACGGCACCACCTAACATAGCAAGCGTCACAATGACGCCAGTGACCAACGCTAATTGTCGTGCTGGAAACCAGCGCGATGCTAAAATCAAGCACGTTAAAAAACAAAAGGCATTACTACAGCCGGTAATAAAATGACTGATCGTAGCAAAAGTAAAGGTAGTAGAAACAGCAAAGAAAAAGGTGCTCACCACACAAACACCCATGGCCCATAAAATAACTTTTTTTGTGGAACAGTAATCCGCTAAAATTCCTGCCGGATATAAACACAGCATATTGCCATACAAAAATAAGGAAGACAGCGCTGCCAACTGCGCGCCAGTGATATGAAAGCTTTGCATTAAATCGCCACTAATGGCATCAAACATACTCATCTGAATAAATGCGTAAAAGAAAAATAATGCTGCCGAGAGACAAACAATCCATGATGCAAGGGGGGCATGAGTATGAGTCCAAACACCCGCAGCAGGTGTTTGCGATGTATCGTTATTCATCATGCTTTCGGTTTCTCATGCTGACGATGAGAATGGCCTAATTTAAAATGACGACGGCAGGTGGAAACGTATCGATCATTACCACCAATTTCAATTTGCTCGCCCTTCGTAACGGGATTGCCTTGTGCATCAATGCGCATATTCATCGTTGCTTTTTTCCCACAATGGCAAATGGTTTTTATTTCAGAAAGTTCCTCCGCCCAGGCTAATAATGCCATGCTGCCAGGAAATGGTTCACCACGAAAGTCAGTGCGTAAGCCATAGGCTAATACGGGAATATGCAGTTGATCGGCAATGTCCGTTAATTGTGAGACTTGCTCCTTCGTGAGAAATTGCGCCTCATCCACCAACACACATTGAATGTTAGGATTGTTATCGATTGCTTGTTGTGTCTGGGTGAATAAATTATCTTTTTCGTTAAACGCAATGGCATTCGCACTTAAACCAATGCGGGAGGTAATAGTGCCCACAGCAAAACGATGATCAATACTCGGTGAAAATAGCAACGTATCCATTCCGCGTTCTTGATAATTGTAGCTCGATTGCAGCAGAGACGTTGTTTTGCCAGCATTCATTGCAGAATAGTAAAAATGTAACTTCGCCACCTTCCCTTAATCCCAGGTTGAACGACGACGTTTAAAGGCAATGCGTGAAATGATTAAACCAATGATCATACCCAAGATTAAAATGCTAGCACCTGAAATAAACCAAGCGCGATTTTCTCGTTGAATCGCCGTGTAATTTAACATTTCTTGAGTAGATAATTTTACGATGGTGTTAGGTGTTGCAGCATTGGCACTGGCTAAAGCATTTAGCTTTTCTTTGACATCACCGTAGTAAGATTTTGAAGGATCCATGGTTGCTGCAGGTGCGGGTGCTGTGTCAGCCACCACAGCAGCCTGATCTGCTGTAGCTTTTTGTGCGGCGGGTGTGTTTTGATTGGTTGCGGGCGTGTCCGACGATGCAACTGCTGGAGCTACATCAGCACCAGCCGGTTGTGATAATACTGGCATTGCTGGAGGTGTTGCGGTTAATGCTGAGGAGGGAACCCAGCCACGTTTTTTATCCGGGGTGACGACTAAAGCATAATCTGTGCTGCGATCAACACCGATCACATCCACTTTGCTATCTTTGACTAATTTACTACTGACATCCGCATATTCGCTAGGACCTGCGCGCAAGAGCGCTTCAGCTGGACCTGCCACATAACGCGTGTCGGCAAACACGCTCACACACACAACAAGGGCGATGCAGGCTAAAAAGAATTTTTTCATGGTCTACTCCGTATTGATAAGTCCCTGTACATTTACTAGGGGATGTTGACAATTCTACTATCTTGGGCAAACTGCCTCGATTTTCTGTGCTTCGTTGCTCACATAGTATATATATGCTGCGCTACGATGCTCGAAAATCGAGGCAGTTTGCCGCAAGCTAGCGAATTGTCAACAGCCCCTAATTGAAGGTATTGAATGTTTTGCATTTTAACGGATCTTGCGTTAGCTTCCCAGGTGTTAAGAACGGATAAATGGATTAAATTCAACAAAGAATACTAAATAAGGATGTTTTTTCATGCATCACGATAAAAAAATGAGCGAAGCGGACCTAATTTTGAACGACCGCGGCGCTATCTATCATTTAGGGCTGTGTCCAGGAGAAATCGCCGATACCGTCATTACTGTGGGGGATCCAGAGCGTGTGCCGCTAGTGTCTCGTTATTTTGATTCCATTGAATTCACCATGCAGCATCGAGAAATGGTGACACATACGGGTTATTTGGGTCGCAAACGTTTAACGGTGATGTCCACGGGGATGGGGACTGGGGCCATCGATATTGTCTTAAATGAGTTAGATGCTTTGGTTAATGTGAATTTTCAAACCCGTCGTGTTAAAGAACCGCTGACCTCGCTGAATATTATCCGCTTAGGAACAACAGGGGGCTTGCAAGCGGAGATTCCCTTAGACAGTATTATTCTTTCTAGTTACGCAATGGGGTTGGATAGCTTGATGCACTATTATCAATATCAACCCTTACCCGAAGAAATCATTTTGCAAAAAGCTGTGACGGATCATTTAAAAGAATTGTCGGAAGGATTCTATGTATTTTCGGGCAGCCAATTATTATTGAGAAAGTTTACGTCTCAGGAAACTCTTAGTGGTATTACAGCGACATGCCCAGGTTTTTATGGTTCACAAGGACGTATCTTGCGTGCACCGTTACAACACCCGCAATTGCTACAGCAATTAACGACCTTTAATCACGACGGTTTAAGAGTAACAAATCTTGAAATGGAAACAGTGGGTATTTATGGCTTGGGTGCATTGTTAGGTCATCACACCTGTTCGCTGAGTTCTGTAATTGTCAATCGAGCGACAAAGGTGTTTAGTAACCGTATGCAGCAAGGGGTGCTGGATTTGATCGAATATGCGTTAGCTCGTCTTGCAGAGTGATGTTTAGATCACTACAAAAAATTTCAGAGAAAATGTATCAAAGAGTGCCTTCTCCCCTTGAGGGAGAAGGTGGCCGAAGGCCGGATGAGGGGTATCCAATTAGTTAATTTCAACAAAGTATTTTACCTGAATTTGATCACCCCTCATCCGCCCGTTGGGCACCTTCTCCCTCAAGGGGAGAAGGCACTCTTTAGGATGTGATCTTAATTTTCAAGCAATTGACTCGTGCCAAAGCGCACGTGATCTCGACAGATCCATTCCGTGCCCATGATGCTTTCTATGAGATGTAAATAATCGCGAGCTTGTTCTAAGGTTCTAATGCCGCCAGAGAGTTTTAAGCCAACAGTTCGTGGTGTAGTTTTTATAACATTTAACATCACTTGTGCTGCTTCCAAGGTCGCTCCCGTGCCAATTTTGCCCGTAGAAGTTTTTAAAAAATCAGCACCAGCTGTGACTGCATCGCGACTGGCTTGCTCAATGCGTTCTGCTGTTAACAATGCGCCTGTTTCTAAAATCACTTTCATAATCTTTGTGCCGCAAGCACGACGACATTCCGTTAAAAACGCTACAGGGTCATCCCCAGTTTCACCAAGATAAACATGATACGGCGTGACGATATCAATTTCATCTGCGCCCGCAGCAATCGCATGTTCTATATCATGACAAACAGTCTCTAATGTTTCATGCCCCGTAGGGAAATTAACAACGGTCGTCACTGCAAGATCCGAATGTTGTTTTACCAAAGAAACAAAACGGGGATATACACAAAGACTTGCCACGGGACCCCAAGCCGAATGCCCACGTTGACACAATTCCAGAATAGCCTCTGGCGTGTCATGGTCCTGTAAGCGAGTGAGATCTAATAACGCGATAATTTTTTCAATGGGATAAATAGCTTGTGTCATTGCGTTGCCAGCTCTCCACAAAAGGCTCGGATTAAACGAATCATATTATGAGAGGCGCGCTCTGCATGATAAAGCGTACCTTCATGAGAAAGTTTTTCCGAGCTCATGCCAGCGGCCAAATTTGTAATAGCGCTCAACACCGCAACTTTTAATCCGCAATGACGTGCCACAATGACTTCCGGTACTGTTGACATACCAACAGCGGTGGCGCCTAAAATTCGAAAGGCTTGAATTTCCGCGGGTGTTTCAAACATAGGCCCACTCACACAGGCATAAATGCCTTGTGGTAATGTAATATCAATAGACGCGGCAGTGTCTAATAACAACGTTCGTAAATGCAGATCATAGGCATCTTCCATTCCAAAAAATCGTGGGCCATAGGCATCATCGTTTGGACCAATTAAAGGATTACCGGGTTGCAAATTAATGTGATCAGTAATCAACATCAAATTACCCGCAACCACATCAGTGCGCAAAGAGCCTGCAGCATTGGTGATGAGCAACTCTGTGCAGCCGATGAGTTTCAATGTGCGAACCATGATTTTAATTTTATTCAGAGGAATGCCCTCATAAGAATGTACGCGACCCTGCAAGCATGCAACAGGCAAACCATTCAACGTGCCTAATACGAGCCGGCTTGCATGTCCCACTACGGAACTGACAGGAAAGCCAGGTAACTCACGATAGTCAAAGATAATGGGCTGCTCAATGTAATCAGCAAGAGAGCCTAAACCTGAACCTAAGATTAATCCTAATACTGGTTTTAAGGATCCAATTTTTTCTTTAATGAATGCGGCGGTAGAGATGGGGTCGATATGCGTCGTCATTTCGCGGTCTCCAAAAACTCTGGGCCGAAGGAATAAGGTTGTAATTGTTCTAAGGTATAGGTCACAAACTTACCCTGCGGATTTGCAAGATGTAACAGTGTCGTGCTGGGTTTTGAAAACTCTCGAATTCGTTGTAAGCAGATACCACAAGGAATAATGGTTTGATTGCAATGCAATCCAGCAATGGCAATTTCTGCAATGTGTTGTTCACCATGACTCACCATGGTCGCAATAGCAGAAGCTTCGGCACAGAGTGTGGCACCGTAAGAGGCATTTTCTACATTGCAACCTATGAATAATTGTCCGCTAGTGGTTTTGATACAAGCACCCACAAAGAACTTTGAGTAGGGGGCATAAGCACGATGCGCAACATCGAGCGCTGCTTTGACTAAGTCTTCTGCCGTCGTCATAAACTTTTCCTATAAATGAAATAGAAAACGAATCAGATAAAAATAACCCATCGCAAATAACGCAGCGGCGGGCAAGGTAATCACCCAAGACATGAAAATGTTGCGTACCACGACCATGTTCAATGCACCAATACCGCGTGCTAAACCAACGCCTAATACACCGCCGACTAAGGTCTGTGTGGTAGAAACGGGGATCCCAGTTCCTGTTGCAACAACAACGGTAAAGGCGGCAGCTAAGGTAGCAGCAAAGGCACGGCTGGGGGTGAGGGCAGTGATGCCAGTACCCACGGTTGCCATCACATTGCGACCGTACATCAATAAGCCGACAACAACACCAGTGCAAACTAACAGAGGGATCCACATGGGCGCTGGTTGGTTAAACAATAATTGACTACTATCTTTTACTAACGCCGCAATGGCAGCGATAGGTCCCACGGCGATCGCAACATCATTTGAGCCGTGAGCAAAAACCATTGCACAGGCAGTAAAGAACATTAACACGCAAAAAATTTTTTCCACATCACCAAACTGGTCATGACGGCTACCATAGGGATCCGGTGTGATACGATTAATCATAAACGAGCCAATAAACATGACAAGCAGACCGATACCGACAGTAATAAAGAAACCATCGATGATACCAATGTGAAATCCTAAATGCGAAAGCCCACGCAGAATACTGGCAGTGGCCATCGCGATGCCGATCAAAAATAATAACAACGGCGCGTAACGTTTTGCATGATGAAAGGGACCCAAGCGAGTAAAGATTAAAACTTGGATCAGTGTAAAGAGTAAAAAGGAAAACAATCCGGCGAGTAATGGTGAGGTAATCCAACTAATAGCAATTAAAGACACGGTGTGCCAATGAATAGCTTGTGCACCTAATACGATAGAGCCAAAGCCAACGATAGCGCCGATGATGGTATGAGTGATAGAAACAGGTAAGCCAAATATACTCGCGACTAACATCCACGTGGTCCCTGCTAGCAGGACAGCAAGCATGCCATAAATTAATATTTCCGGTTGATTGAGTAAACCACTTACGTCGATGATGCCGTTACGCACCGTGTCGGAGACTTGCACGCCACCAATAAAGGCTCCGGCAAACTCAAAGATAATGGCAATCAAAATAGCTTGGCGAATAGTGATAGCCTTCGAGCCCATGGTGGTACTCATGATGTTAGCTAAATCATTTGCTCCTACGCCCCAAGCCATTAAAAAGCCGAAGCAACTTGCTAAGACAAGAGACAGTAAGCCTAATTCCATAGGTGATTATCTCGCTAATAATAAGTGTAATCGATTACCAACTTGTTCCGCCCGATCGGCGATTTGGCTGGTGAGTGAAATGACTTCGTAGAGGAACATCGCATCAATCGGAGACAGTGTTTGCTCGATTTTAAAGAGTTCACTACGAACCTTGATTTGCAATTCATCGGTTTCATGTTCTGCTGCACCGATATCACGGATCATACTTTCTGCAATTGCTATTTCGCTACCACGAAATCCCGTTTCGAGTAATTCATCTAATTCATCGATGGCTTTACGTGCAAGGGCTACGGTATTGAAGGAGCCTCTTAGTAATTCAACGAAGGATGCAGCAATCGCTTCTGGAATATGCATTTTGCGACCGACGATAATACCCGCAATGTCTTTAGCCGTATTGGCAATGCGATCTTGAACGGTGAGTAATTGTAAAATATCATCTCGCGCAACGGGTAAGAACAAACCTTTGTGTAAATGACCTCGCAAATCATTTTTGATTTCATCGGCTGCATGTTCTTGAGCGACAATTTGTTGCCGGCATTCTTCAGCGAGCGCCCAATTATGCTCGAGGACGGCTGCAACAAAATCAAATAATAAACGTACGCATTCGTAGGCTTTTGCAATGTGATCCTGCAATGGCTTAATCGGTGAATGCCCGAACACTTCATATAATTGCCCTGGTGTCATCTTGCGGTTGTCCTGCTCTATTTTTGCTGCAAGTATATCGTATCCCCGAGGCGGTCACAATGTGACTTTTTTCTGCACCTTTCTTACGCTGTCATCCCCGCGCAGGCGGGGACCCATCCTTGTATGAACTCCTGAGTTGCTATGAAAATGGGTCCCCGCCTGCGCGGGGATGACAATGTGAAGGTGCTGAAAGAGAGACGCACTTCCAAAATTTCAGCCCACACTTTCACAATCGCCTTCTTTCTTACTCCATACGGCTAACAGGAATTCCCAATCTTTCAGCAAAAGAGTTTGCAAATTCAGAGCTTATATTTGTGGTAAATTTAGACAACAATCCCGCTTGCTCCGTGTAATCCACCGTATTTTTTGCTTTAATCACATTGCGTGCAACATCGGAAACACTGCCGAAACCATCGGCTAATCCAATTTGCACCGCTTGTTGGCCAGTCCATGCTAATCCAGAAAACAGGAGAGGTGTTTCAATATTTAAACGGGAACCACGACCACTTTTGACGCTATCAATAAATTGCTGGTGAATAATTTCCAGCATCTGGTTAACGAAACCAACATCAATCTCTTTTAATGGTGAGAAGGGATCCATAAAACCTTTTTCAGAACCCGCGGTAAACAAGCGACGAGTGACGCCAAATTTTTTCATGATATCTACAAAGCCAAAACCATTCATCAAAACACCGATGGAACCCACTAAACTGGCTTTATCCACATAAATACTATCCGCCGCTGCGGCAATATAATAAGCACCAGAGGCGCAAGTGTCAGAACACACTGCATAGACTTTTTTGTCAGGATAATTGTGTTTGAGACGGATAATCGTATCGTACACTTGACCCGATTGTACGGGGCTGCCGCCAGGACTATTAATGCTTAAAATGATGCCTTTTACATTGTCTTCGGCAAAGGCATTTTCCAAACTTTTGTTGATATTCTCTGCACTAGCAGAGCTGCTATTGGAAATGGTGCCGTTAATTTTGATGACGGCTGTATGGGGGCTCGTACGTTTGTAATAATCACTGGAATGTTTTGGCCAAAGAGCAAGCACAATAAAAAAGGCAATGATTAACCAGATCATGCGAAAGAAAATACGCCAACGACGACTGCGACGCTGCTCTTTCAGGTTCTCAGAGAGTAGAGAATAAAGCGCATCTTTTTGCCACTGTTCATCAGGCTGCTGGGACATGAAGGTTAACCTTAAAAATTAAATCGCTCAGGGGCGAAGTATAGCAAAAAAAGGTTCAAAATGAAGAGCCGCCGCCTTTTTTAACAATTAGCATCGCCATTTCTAAGGCTTGCTCATAATTCAATCGTGGGTCTACCATGCTTTTATAACCTGACTTCAAATCCTCTTCGCGCACATCCGTCGCACCGCCGATGCATTCGGTCACATCATCGCCTGTCATTTCAAAATGAATGCCGCCTAAAAAACTACCGCATTGATGATGTAATGCAAAGGCTTGCTGTAATTCAGAAAGAATATCTTGAAAGTAACGCGTCTTATAACCAGAGGGCGTATTTTTTGTATTGCCATGCATGGGATCGCAAGACCACAAAACAGGCAATTTTGCTTTTTGCACAGCAGCAATTAAGGGCGGTAGTTTTTCCGCAATGTGCTCATGCCCGAAACGATGAATGAGAACAATTTTACCAGCCTCATTATCTGGATTAAGACGTTGGATTAACGGAATCAGCCACTCAATCGTCATCGCTGGACCAATTTTTAACCCCACGGGATTAGCAATGCCACGCATATATTCAACGTGGCCGCTATCTAACTGCGCAGTGCGCATGCCGATCCACGGTAAATGCGTGGAAAGATTATACCAACGCTGATGTGGCTCAGAAAAACGAGTGAGAGCTGCTTCGTAGGGGAGTAACAACGCTTCATGACTGGTAAAGAAATCAACTTGTTGTAAATTGGCCGCGTTGACTCCGGGAATGGTTTTAACGTAATCAATAGCATCGCCAATGGTGTGTGCTAAATCGAGATATTGTTGCGCCATGGGAGATTTTTTTACAAAATCTAACTCCCAACTTTCTGGATGTTGTAAATCGGCAAAACCACCATCGATCAGTGCACGCAAGTAATTTAATGTTAACGCAGAATAATGATAACCACTTAACATGCGTTCTGGATCCGCCTGTCTGGCAGTCGCAGTAAAATTGACATCATTCACAATATCGCCACGATAGCTGGGTAGCTCAATACCATTTTGCGTTTCACTCGGTGAAGAGCGGGGCTTTGCATATTGGCCAGCAATGCGCCCTACACGAATCACAGGTTTTCTTAGACCATAAGTTAAAATTAAACTCATTTGCAATAAAATTTTTAATTTATCGGTAATGGACTCGGCTTTGCAATCGGCGAAGCTTTCAGCGCAATCACCGCCCTGCAATAGAAAATACTGGCCTTTTTGCGCTTCAGCTAATTGTGCTTTTAATTTCTTGATTTCGAATTCAGAAACCAACGGCGGCAAAGCTTCTAAGCGAGCACAAACAGAAGTAACCTCTTTGGCAGAGGGATACTCAGGTTGTTGGGTACTGGTTTTTGTTTGCCAACTGGCAGGGGACCATGGGTTTATCATTGCTACATAACTCGTTGAAAATTTCTGTCATTATAGTGAACAATTGAGTTGAGCACTAGCAACCATTGCAAAAAATAATGGAGAATTTTTAAATGTTTCTTTTATGGGGCACAAAGACCGTGCTAAACTTCCCATACTTTGCGTCGTCACCCCTTGTGGAATAAAACGTCAAAGGGTAGTAGTGTAAAGTATAGTGATGGCAATTTAGTCAACCTATCAGTCTCAACCGAGCATTAGGGACGTGTCTGAAATAACTTTCCACGTTGGTATACACCGTTGATCTTAGCTTGAGAGTGTTTCAATTTTGAAACCTGCAAAGGGACAATAGGACAATGCCAGGGCTGAAGAAGTAATTTCAGACACGTTCCTTAGGGAATAATAAGGAGAAAGGAAATGTCGAAGGGGCAAACGTTACAAGACCCTTTTTTAAACGCGCTGCGAAAAGAGAAAATGCCAGTGGCCATCTATTTGGTCAATGGAATTAAGCTCCAAGGACAAATTGATTCCTTTGATCAATTCGTCGTTTTATTGAAAAATTCAGTTAATCAACTGGTCTATAAGCATGCTATTTCAACAATAGTTCCTTCAAGAAGTGTGAAGCTTCCATGCACTATAGAAGATGAGGAAGCTGTTGCTATTGAAGCCTAGCGGCGTGCCTGAGAAATCGGAAGGGGGAAAAGCAGCGCATTTTCCCTCTTCATTGTTCCGCGAAGGCGTTAACATCATGTGTGAGGTGAGTTTTGTTTGAGCGCCCAAAGGGGGGTGAATTAGCACTGTTGGTTCATGTGGATTTTGCCTTCGGCAAGAACCAAGAGGAACTAGAAGAGTTTCAGCAATTAGTGGCTTCTGCGGGTGCCACTGCCATGAGAACGATCCACTCCGCCTGCAAAACACCCCATGCAAAATATTTTTTAGGTAGCGGTAAAGCTGAAGAAATTCAGCAAATCATTCAAGCAGAAAATGTCGAGTTAGTCATTATCAACAGTGCCTTGTCGCCAGCACAACAACGTAATTTAGAAGCCTTATTCCAATGCAGAGTGGTAGACAGAATTGGTTTGATCCTTGATATTTTTGCACAACGAGCGCGGACCTTTGAAGGAAAGCTGCAAGTAGAATTAGCACAATTACAACATTTATCGACGCGATTAGTGCGAGGTTGGACGCACTTGGAACGACAAAAAGGTGGTATCGGTTTACGAGGTCCTGGCGAAACGCAATTAGAATCGGATCGCCGATTGATTTCCGATCGGATCAAAACTATCAAAAAACGATTAGAAAAAGTTGAAAGCCAACGTATACAAAATCGTAAGTCGCGACAAAAGGCTCATCTTCCTACTATTGCATTGGTGGGATATACCAATGCGGGAAAATCCACGTTATTTAATCAATTAACAGATGGCAGTGTTTATACTGCCGATCAATTATTTGCAACCTTAGATCCAACGTTACGACGTTTAAACATTCACGGTTTAGGGCAAGCGGTCTTAGCAGACACCGTCGGTTTTATTCGTCATTTACCCCACGAGTTAGTTGATGCCTTTCGTGCGACCTTAGAAGAAACCTGCCAAGCAGATTTATTATTACATGTAGTAGATGCCCATGATGAAAAACGTAAATTACATATTGAGCAAGTGACACAAGTATTAGAAGAGATTGGTGCACAGGATGTGCCTTGTCTTTTGGTATACAACAAGATTGATTTAGTGGAAGGGGCAGAGCCTTGTATTAAGCGTAATGATCAACAACAGATTCGGCGGGTATTGGTATCCGCAGCGACGGGGCAAGGCATGGATTTGCTGCATACAGCCATTGCAGAAGTATTACAGGGAGAAATGCATTATCAAACCTTGTGCTTGTCGAGCAAAGATTCTAAGTTGCGTGCACATCTCTATGAGATGGGCGCAGTGATCACAGAACACTTAGATGAGGAAGGGCACTTTTTTTTGACTATTTGTTTACCGAAACATGAGTATGAACGATTAAATACACAGGGCTTATTGCCAGACATAGCAGAGTAACTTAAGATGATTGACAGTATATAGTTTTTGTAAGGGGAATGACGATGGCTTGGAACGAGCCGAACGATAATAACAGCAAGGATCCATGGGGACGCCCGAAGAAACCTCAGGGCCCACCAGAGCTGGATAAAGTTTTAAAAAGTTTACAGCAAAAACTGGAATCAATACTCGGTAAAAAAACTACCACACCACCTGGTGAGCCGGGAGCGCCTGCGAGCCCCACATCATCTTCCTTTGCTGGTATTACCGTAGCGGCCATTGTGCTTCTCGTTTGGTTTCTTTCCGGCATTTATATTGTCAAACCAGCAGAACAAGCGGTTGTATTGAGATTAGGAAAATACAGTGACACCGTGAACGAAGGTCCACATTGGGCACCACGGTTTATTGATTCTGTGTCTAAAGTGGATGTTCAAAAAATCTATCCTTACACCTATACCTCTGACATGTTAACCAAAGATGAAAACATCGTAACGGTGACAGTGTCGGTGCAATATCGTGTGATCAATGCAAGAAATTATCTATTTGATGTGGTGGACCCAGTGGTGACTTTGCAAGAAGCAACCGCGAGTGCTCTGCGTCAAGTCATTGGTAATACGACGCTCGATGATGTGTTAACCTCTGGACGAGAGTTGGTTAGACAACAAGTCCAAGTGCAGTTAGAAGAAATTTTGCGACAATACAAAATCGGTATTACCGTGTCTGATGTTGCATTACAGCCTGCAAAAGCACCGGAGCAAGTCAAAGAAGCCTTTGATGATGCAATTAAAGCTGAGCAAGATAGAGAGCGTTACATCAATCAAGCACAAGCTTATTTAGAACAAAAAGTTGCATTGGCTACCGGAACGCAAAAGCGCATCTTAGCGGGTGCAGGTGCTTATCAACAACAAGTCGTGTTGAATTCCCAAGGGGAAACGGCACGTTATTTAGCTATGTTGCCACAATATCAGCAAGCGCCAGAGGTGACGCGTGAGCGTTTGTACATTGGTGCATTGGAAGATGTGCTATCTAATAGCAGTAAAATTTTTGTCGATGCACAAAAAGGAAATAATTTGTTATTGGGCGTGCCATTGCAGCAGTTGATTGCGCAAACCGTTAATGCAACATCGGCAACGACAGTGATACCCCCTTTAACATCTTCCAGCAATGAAGCGACCACCACGAATAAAGATGACGTAGCAAGTAATTTTTCGAGTGGACAGGGGGAGGATACCCCATCTAATTCATCACGCTATTCTGAGCGTACAGGACGAGGGGGATAATCATGTCAACACGAGCTAAAACCATTTTAATTATATTCTTGCTTGTGCTGTTGGCACTCTTTTCCTTCTGTTATACGGTAACAGAGGGTTCACGAGCCTTGGTGCTGCGCTTGGGTAAATTACGAAGTGTGGGGCGTGATAATGTCACTTATATTGCGAAACCCGGATTACATGTCAAACTGCCATTGTTGGATCGAGTGAAAATGTTTGATATTCGTTTGCAAAACATGGACATTAAATCTTCGCCTATTGTAACAGCCAACAAAAAAAATGTGATTGTTGATTATTATGTGCGTTGGGAAATTTCTGATGTACCTCTGTTTTATAAACGTACCAGTGGTGATGTGCAACAAGCGCAAACTTTGTTGGAACAGCAATTAAATGATGCGTTGCGCGCACAATTTGGACGACGAGATATTAGCGAAGTTGTATCAGATGCTCGCTCAGTCATTATGACGGCGTTAAAACAACAAGCAAAACAAGGTGCAGAACGTTTGGGCATTCGAGTGGTGGATGTTCGAATCAAAGGTATTGATTTGCCGCAGGAAGTGAGCGGATCCGTGTTTGAACGAATGCGAGCTGAACGTTTTAAAGTAGCAACAGAATTACGTGCAAAAGGTCGTGCTGATGGCGAAGCGATCCGCGCGAACGCTGATGGGCAATTTACAGTAATTGTTGCTCAGGCAAAGGCAGATGCTAATAAATTACGTGCCGCAGGGGATGAGCAAGCTGCGAAAATCTATTCGCAAGCCTATAGCAAAAATCCAGAGTTCTACGCGTTTTATCGTAGCATGGATGCTTACGTGAAAACCTTTAGCAACAAACAAGATGTCTTATTGTTAACGCCGGATAGTGATTTCTTGCGTTACTTTAATAACAATAAAGGGCAGAAGACGAAGTAAGTCTCTCGCCTGTCATCCCGATTATCCCCTCGCCCGCTAAGTCATATCGCGGGAGAGGGTTAGGGAGAGGGTCACGAGCAATCCCCTCTCCCCGAAAAAGATTTGCACCCTTTTAATTTTTCTTGCGGGGCGAGGGGATAGGATAAGAGTTTTTGCACCCTCCGAAGGTATAAAAGGAACAAGCATGGATGGTTTGTTACAAATTGCTCTTAAATTATTGGCGAATGATAAAGGAAAGTTTTTCACGCTAATTCTCGGCATTACCTTTGCCGTATTTTTAATGATGCAAATGACGGCAGTTTTTTCTGGTGTCATGCATCGTTCTGCGGCTACTATTTATAATATAGGCGCTAAGCTTTGGGTCATGGATCCTTCCATCAACATCCAACCGGATAATATCCCACTACCTAGTTATGTTTTGGATGCAGTGAGAAGCATTGATGGAGTGAAGTATGCTGTTCCGCTATTTTCAGGTAGTGGCCTTGTAAAATTAGGTGATGGCAAATATCAAGCAACCAATATTGTGGGTCTAGATGACGCAACGTTATTTGGCAGACCTGAGCTCTTAGAGGGCGATATTTTCAATATTTATAATAATGACGCTTATGTCGTCGTAAAAGATGCACAATACCGTAAACTCAATGCACCGAAAATAGGAACAACCTTTGAGGTGAATGATCATCGGGGCGTTGTTGTTGGGATTGCAAAAGCTTTTGTGAGTGGATTATTTGGTACTCCAACGCTATACACGACATATAAACGAGCGATTGCTGATTTACCCACGACACGTTTTACAATGAGTTATGTTTTAGTCGAACCGAAAAACACCAGTGATATTAGTGCTATCAAAAAACAAGTTCAAAAACTCGGTTATATGGCTCTTACACAAGATGAATTTACCACAAAAAATAAAAATTATTATCTTTATAGAACGGGGCTAGGAACGAACATCTTAATCATGACTCTTATTAGCGTCGTCGTTGGACTTGCTATTGCAGGGCAAACTTTTTATACATTCATTTTAGAAAATAGTGAAGAGTTTGGAGCATTAAAAGCCATTGGCGCAAAAAAAGCAGAGTTAATTAGCATGATTTTATTTCAATCCACGGTCGTAGGTTTTTTAGGATATGGCTTTGGTGTTTTGATTTCATCCACAGTAATTGCCTTGGCAAAACTTAGACTACCAGAATATGCTTCCTTAGTAACATATACAAATTTAGGATTTGCTTTTGTTCTGGTCTTGTTAATCATTGCTTTCTCTAGCTATTTAGGTATCAGAAAAGTTATAAAAATTGATCCGTTTGATATCTTCAGAGGTTAAAATGATTCTTCAAGCAAAAAATATTGTGAAATGGTTTGGAGAGGCAGAAAATAAAACCTATGCACTCAATGGTGTAGATATTGATTTAAACTATGGTGAAATGCTCTATATTGTCGGGCCCTCCGGTTCAGGAAAAACAACTTTACTGAGTATTCTCTCGGGAATTTTGCGGCCGAATGAAGGTTCCGTTACCATCAAGGGGAAAAAAATATGGCAATTGACAGATGATGAGTTAACGAGCTTTAGATTGCAATCCATAGGTTTTGTCTTCCAAGATTTTCATTTATTTAGCCGACTTACTAGCAAAGAAAATGTCGCGATTCCATTGATTTTAAAAAAAGTACCATGGAAAGAATCATTGGCAGAAGCAGCTAAAGCACTAGAGATTGTAGGAATGCAACATCGAGTTGATTTACCACCTTATAAGTTGAGCATTGGCGAACAACAACGTGTTGCTATTGCTAGAGCTATTATCACGAAACCGGACTTACTAGTGCTAGATGAACCGACAGCATCACTCGACGGCGAAACGGGTAAAAAAGTTATTTCCTTTATTCGGGAAAATATCTTGAACGAAAAGCATGCCATTATCGTAGTAACACATGATAATAGAATTTATAATTTTGCAAGTCGTATTGTCAGAATGGAAGATGGAAAATGTATTGAAGGAATGAAAAGCGAAAATGAAAATTAAATTATTATTTATAATCGCAGCTATTGGCATCGTTGCTGGTCTGATCAGTGTCTATGCTTATAATGACCGCATCAAAAACCAACCACCCGTTGCAGTGAGTTACAATCCTTACCACAATGGCATTTATGCAACAGGGATTGTCGAAAGTTATCAAGAGGATGGTTCTAATGTTAATATTTATGCTGAAGTTTCTGGCAGAGTCACACATATTTTTGTAAAAGATGGTCAAACTCTCAAAAAAGGAGAACCTATTCTATCAATTGCTGACTCATCACAACGTGGAATCGTGAAAAAAGATGAAGCGCTTATTCATTCTGCTAAGGCAAGTTTGGTGAATGTAAAGCAGCAATTAGAAAAGATTCAACGCTCATACTCTATTAATCGAAAATCTATTAGTAAAAATACGCTAGATAATGCGATTAATGCGGTTAAAATTTCCGAAGAAGATGTCAGAGTGGCAATAGCACAATTTGAATCAGATAAAGCAGTGTTAGAAAAATACTTAATTAAATCACCCATTGATGGTGTTATTTTGCGTGTTGCTGCTGCTATCGGAGGCTATGTATCGCCCTCGGGTACGTATGATTCTTATACTCAAGGTATGTTGCCTGTGATTCAAATGGGGGTGGTAACACCTTATCTGCAAGTGCGCTGTTATCTGGATGAAATACTAGTACCTCGATTGCCACAGTCGAATAAATTATCAGCAACGTTATTTATTCGGGGGTTAAATAATAAAAGTATTCCATTGGATTTTGTGAATATTCAGCCTTTCACGATTCCGAATATTCAATTATCGAATGAAAGAAACGAGCGAGTGGATGTGAGGGTTTTACCGATTATTTTTAAATTTACTAAACCAACGGATGTCAATCTTTTTCCCGGACAATTAGTTGATGTTTACATTAAAGGTACAGCATGAAAGTAATAGCGATCTTCATGTATCTGACTTGCCTTGTGATGAGCGGGTGTGCACTTTATAAAAAACCTGAAGTTCCCGCTGTGTTAGAGCCTACGCATTTTAAATATGAAGTGCAAGCAACCTATGCACCGTTAAAAGAACGATGGTGGGAAAATTTCAATGATCATACGTTAAACCAATTGATTGAATTAGCACTTAAAAATAATTATGATTATCAAGTAGCTCTTAAAAATATAGAAATTGCAGAAACTTATGTAACACAAAATCAATCGTTTCTTTTCCCGCAAATTAATTTTGAATTTGATTCATCAAGAAATAAAACCATGAGTTTGTTTAATACGAATGAGTTTATTAGCAATGCAGATACCTCTATTGCTGATAATAATGGGTCAGCAGGAAGAGGTAGAGTTTTTAATTTGCAACAAATATTTAGCTCAGTGTCTTATGAGGTCGATGTTTGGAACCAACTTAGAAACGCAGTCAAACAATCAAAAGCGGATGTAGCATCCAGCATAGCGCAAAGTGATGTGGTGAAGTTAACCTTGCTTAGTAACGTTGCCAATACATATTTTCAAATTAATGCGTTAAATTCACAATTATCTAACTTAAAACAACAATATCAAGCTACAAAAGATTTATTCTATTTTAATGGGGCGCAATATAAAGGAAAACTCATTGATGTGACGACAGTCAATGATAGTAGTAATCAGATGGATGCGATAAAAATAAATATAAAAAATGCGGAGAAGCAACGAGAAATTCTGATGAATATGCTCGCTTATTTATTAGGGTCGCCACCAGAGTTTTTATCATTTCCAGGACATGACTCACTCAAACACATTGATTACGCGCATATTGTTCCAGCTGGCATTCCTGCGAAAATGATGGTGAATCGGCCTGATATACAATCTGCTTACTTTAATGTTTTATCGACCGGTTATGTGGAAAAACAAAGTTTAGCAAATTTTTTCCCTAACATTAATTTAACTGGAAACTATGGTTATGCTAATAGCAGTTTTTCTAAAATTTTTACAGTCTCTCATGCATTTTGGAACTATGGGGCAAGTCTGCTACAGCCCATTTTCGACTATAAACTCAGGATGAGTGAATATAAACGCTCAAAATATCAATATGAATCGTCAATTATTACGTATAAAGAAACCATTGTGAATGCATTTCAAGAGGTGGATAATGCTTTGCTGTCTTACCAAAAAGATAGTGAATCTTTATATGCATACCAAAATCAAGTGAGAAACTCCACTCAAAAATTAAATGTATCCGATGCACAATATCAATCTGGGTACGGCGAGTATTCTGCATACTTAACCAATAAACTCACTCTGCTGCAAAACGCTTACAATGTTACAGCACAACAATTAGCGGTCACGCAGGATGTGATCCAAGTTTATAAAACCTTAGGGCTTGGATTGTCTTTTTCCCCACCTACGCAGAAACAGCCGTTTGAGACGAAGAAGCCTTCCTCTCTGCTTGCGCATAAAGATGCCGCAAATACTCATACTGTGTCGGTAAATTCTCACCAAGATATTTAGAGTGCTCTGCGATCTCTTTAAAAATCACCTCACCGCGTTCTAAAATATCAGGGCGATGGTATAACAATGGCAACGGTGATTTCGGTAATTGATCCACACCACAAAGAATGCATTGATAACTACTATTCGTCCAAAAATTTTCAAAGCGTGCAGCAAACGAGGTATACAATTGATTGTCACCTTGATGACTTTTACGAATAGGAATACCCGCACGTTGTCTTTCCAAAATTAATTGCAAAGAAGGAGGCGTTTTCGTTTCGTATTTATTCGCGCGCCAAAACGGCGTATCTTCTCGAGGAGAGGTTTTAAAATGCATGACGATAAAATCTTTCACATCTTCTACCATGTATTGAACTTTTTGATTAAATTTATCACGGATAGCGGGTTCCATATTTTTATCCGGAAAATGTTTCACTAATTGGAATAGAGCCGCATACACAAAGTAGAGCCCGGTAGATTCTAAAGGTTCAAGAAAGCCACTAGCCAAACCAATGCTCACACAATTTTTTACCCAAGAACGACAACGTCGTCGTGATTGAAACTTAATGTGCCGCAAATTTAATCCTTTAGCCCGTTCACCAAAGAAATCGAGAATTTCTTTTTCTGCAGCTTCTTCAGAAATAAATTGGCTAGAGTAAACATACCCATTACCTGAACGAGTAAATAAAGGAATTTCCCATAACCATCCTGCGTCAAAGGCCGTGGCACTGGTGTAAGGACGAATGCCAGTGAGATGCGGTTCCTCAGGCAGATTCACCGCAATGGCACGATCAGTTAACAGACTCTCATCATAAAACACAGAAGGTTCTTTCAAGATTTTTTCAATCAAAAAGCTGCGAAAGCCAGAGCAATCAATAAATAAATCACCATGATATTCGGTGCCTTGATCGCTGATCACACACTGAATGTTGCCTTGCTCATCCAAACGCGCATCCACTAATTCATCGTAACAGTGATTGACCCCACGAGCTTTGCTCCAATCACGTAAAAAATTTGCTAAGAGTAATGCATCAAAATGATAGGCATAATGCTGTACTTGTGTGCCATCCATAAATCTAGGGGATTTGTTGAGATCACAAGCCAGTAAAGAACTGAAGCAAGCATAATCCATTGGTACTTGATAGTGTTCTTCAAGCCGTTTTTTAATCCAGAGATGAGTCAACGGTACTTCATCAATCGAAGGAATCTCTCCAAAGTTGTGATAGTAATAATCAGAGCCCTCTCGTAAACTTTTTTTCCAGTTGAGAAATTTGACGCCTAATTTATAAGTTGCTTGGCAAGCGGGCATCCAATCTTCCTCAGCTAAACCCAGAGTATCAAAGAATTCCGATTTAATGGTGGGAACGGTTGCTTCACCAACACCGATGCGTTCAATGGTAGGAGATTCAACAACGGTAATTGAAACATTAAAACCGAGGGATTTTGCCAAGTAAGAGGCGGCCATCCAACCAGAACTTCCACCGCCGACAATAACGATCTTTTCTATTTTTGGCTGAGAATGCGTCATATTATAAAATCCTTTTATTGATGAAGTGCAAAGTTGCATTAGTACACGAATCTTCTTCGAGTTTCAATTCCCTTTTTCCCAAAATAATTGATTATTTTGCGGCTTCTAAGGTACCATACCGCTTTGTTTGGGGTAGACCACCGAGTTGGGCGGTTGCTATTCAATCGTAACACAGTAAAAAGAGAGCGATAATCAATGGGGCGTAATGTTATTGTACTAGGTAGCCAATGGGGTGACGAAGGTAAGGGTAAAGTCGTTGATTTATTAACGGATCGTGCCCATTGCGTGGTGCGCTATCAAGGCGGGCATAATGCCGGTCATACCTTAGTTATCGATGGCAAAAGGACAGTATTGCATTTAATTCCCTCAGGTATATTGCGTGAAGGTGTATTTTGTTTAATCGGTAATGGGGTTGTTGTATCGCCTCAGGCATTGCTGCAAGAAATGGAAACCCTTGAGAGTAACGGTGTTGCCGTGCGACAACAATTGAAAATCAGTGGTGCTTGCCCCTTAGTGTTGCCCTATCATAAGAGTATGGATATCGCCCGAGAAGAAAAATTAGGCACTAAAGCCATTGGCACTACCCGTCGCGGCATCGCTCCCGCCTATGAAGATAAAGTGGCGCGACGTGCCATTAAACTGATGGATTTAACCCGGCCAGAGATATTTTTAGAAAAGCTGCGCGACAATTTAGATTATTACAACTTTTTGCTCACGGGATATTATCAACAGCCGGCACTAGATTTTGGCCAAGTGGCAGATGAAGTGCTAGGCGATGCGCAACACATTGTGCCATTGATTGCAGATATTCCGGCATTATTGAATACCTTTCGTGAGGAAGGTAAGAATATTTTATTTGAAGGGGCCCAAGGTAATGCGTTGGATGTGGATCAAGGCGCTTATCCCTATGTAACCTCCTCTAACACTACGGCTGGTGGCGCTGCTACGGGAACTGGTTTTGGACCGTTATATTTTGATGAAGTGATGGGAATCACCAAAGCTTATACCACCCGTGTTGGTTCAGGCCCGATGCCTACAGAATTATTGGGCGAAGAAGGTCAACTTTTAGCACAACGTGGTAATGAATTTGGCTCTACCACCGGACGTCCTCGACGTTGTGGTTGGTTTGATGCCCCAGCACTGCGACGTGCGGTGTATGTGAATAGCATGTCGAGCATCTGCTTAACGAAATTAGATGTGTTAGATGCCTTTGATACGATTTATCTCTGCACAAGTTATCAGTTAGATGGACAAGCCTTGGATGCTATCCCTGCGGATTCCGAAATGTTGGCTCGTTGCCAACCGGTGTATGAAGCCTTACCAGGCTGGAAAACATCGACAGTAGGAATCGCAAAGTATGAAAATTTGCCAGAAAATACTCGTCGTTACATTGAGCGGATTGAACAGATTATACAGGTCCCCATTGATTTGATTTCCACCGGACCTGATCGAAAAGAAACCATTCAGAGACGCAATATCTTTTAAATGGTGCCGAGGAGAGGACTCGAACCTCCACAGGGTTGCCCCCACAAGCATCTGAAACTTGCGTGTCTACCGATTTCACCACCTCGGCATCGCATCTACGCGACGTGCTGAACTCTAACGATGTCTCTGTTATTTGTCAATGGATTTGCAGTAAGGAGATCTGGAACTCATGAACACAATAAGTAAAGAGTGCCTTCTCCCCTTGCGGGAGAAGGTGGCCGAAGGCCGGATGAGGGGTACCTAATCGATAAATTTCAACAAAGTATTTTACTTGAATTTGAATACCCCTCAACCGCCCTTCGGGCACCTTCTCCCGCAAGGGGAGAAGGCACTCTTTGAGGTATTTGCTCTTTCACAAAGAAAGCAGTCTTTCTCTATTTATCGCAACCATGGGCCTTAAAGCTTTGTACTTTTTTGTACATTGCAGGATCATTTTCATGCAAGTCTTCGTAGTTATTATGACCATAATAACCCAATTCCTTGGCTAAAGTGGCACAAACTTGATCACGATTAGCCGCATTACTGGATGTAACAGGCACACTTGGATCGTCATAATTATTAACAGTGTAGCTATCACAGGCTGTCAATGCTAGACTGAGCCCTAGTGCGATAAAAGCCAAACCTGTTCGTTTTAGCATATAACCCCCTCGATAAAAAATGTTATATAGTACATTCATACACCACGCTAAAACCTCAATACGGCCATCACGTGATGTAATTAAGGATTGTTTAGCAATCCGTGTGCCATAAACGTCATTATTAACACAAGGGCACACAATCGCCAGACTCTGAGCTACAATCTTATACTGTAGCTAAACGGAGTCTAGTATAGCAAAGGAAACATAGGACACTCGATGTGAGTAAAAAGAAACAAAAAGCAAAAACCGATCCCTACGCAACGCGAGAGGCGGAAAAATATGAGAATCCCATTCCCAGTCGGGAATATATTATGGAACTATTGGGACAGTCAAAGAAAACCTTGGGCTTTGATGCAATTGCTGCATTATTACAAATCGATGACCCCGTACAGTTGGAAGCCTTGTCTCGTCGCTTAAAAGCCATGTGCCGTGATGGACAACTCATGTTTGGTCGTCGCAAAGAGTATGGCTTAGCCAATAAAATGAATTTGATTGCAGGACGAGTGATTGCCCATCGCGATGGCTTCGGTTTTCTCGTACCTGATAGTGGTGAAGGGGATATCTTCCTCACCGCACGCCAAATGCAAAAAGTGTTTCATGGTGACCGCGCCTTAGTGCGTATCGAAGGTCAAGATCGTCGAGGTCGAGATGAAGGCGCAATTGTGGAAGTTTTGGAACGCAATACGGAGCAGGTGGTTGGACGATTAGTTTGGCATGAGGGTGTTCCCTTTGTCATGCCAGAGAGTAAATACTTTCCTCAAGATATTTTGATTCTTCCCTCTGAATTAAAAGATGCGAAAACCGGCAGTATTGTCAATGTAGAAATTGTTTCACAACCGACAGCGCGCTCCTGTGCTGTAGGGCGAATCATTGAAGTATTGGGTGCCCACATGGATCCCGGTATGGAAATCGACATTGCCGTTCGGGCGCACGGGCTTCCTTATGCATGGCCTGCGGATGTGGAAGAAGAAGCACGTCACATTCCTGATCGTGTGACGCCGGCAGCGAAGAAAAAACGTTTGGATATCCGTCATATTCCCTTAGTCACCATTGATGGTCCTGATGCTAAAGATTTTGATGATGCGGTGTATTGCGAAAGAACCGAAGAGGGTTGGCGCTTAGTGGTGGCCATTGCCGATGTTGCTTATTACGTAAAAGAAGACAGTGCTTTGGATCGTGAAGCCGCAGCACGCGGTAACTCAGCCTACTTTCCACAGCGTGTAATTCCAATGTTGCCAGAAGTATTATCCAATGGATTATGTTCATTAAATCCAAAAGTAGAACGGCTATGTATGGTGTGTGATGTGTCTATATCATCACGCGGCAAAATACTTTCCTATGAATTTTACGAAGGTGTTATGCAATCCAAAGCGCGCTTAACCTATGGTCAAGTAGCAGCGATGGTAGTCGATCAAGAGCAAGCAATCATTGATAAATATCAAAAGCTATATCCGCATTTACAAGATTTATACACTCTGTATAAAGTGCTGCATAAACGCCGACAAAGTCGTGGGGCATTGGATTTTGAAATTCCAGAGACAAAAATTCTTTTCGACAAAAAAGGTAAAATTGAAAAAATTATACCGACACAGCGCAATGATGCCCATCGTTTAATTGAAGAATGTATGTTGGTAGCAAACGTCTGCGCTGCAGAAATTCTGTTAAAAAATAAAATTACTGGATTATTCCGAGTTCACCAAGGGCCGGATCCTGATAAATTAATCGATGTGCGACAATTTCTTGGTGAATTAGGTTTGCAACTTAAAGGTGGCAATGAGCCCACGCCAAAAGATTACGCAACATTGATTGCTCAAATCACGGGGCGTCCGGATTTTGCTATGTTGCAAACAGTATTGCTGCGCTCCTTGAGTCAAGCAGTGTACAATCCTGAAAATCAAGGTCACTTTGGTTTAGCCTATGATGCCTATACGCACTTTACGTCACCGATTCGACGCTATCCCGATTTATTGGTGCATCGAGCCATTAAACATATTATCAGCGGGAAAAAGGCAAAAACCTTTTTCTATAGTGAAGAAAAAATGGCGCAACACTGCGCCCATTGTTCTGCTACGGAGCGTCGCGCTGATGAAGCATCGCGAGATGTGATTGATTGGCTTAAATGTGAATATATGCAAGATAAATTAGGCCAAGAATTTGATGGGATCATCACCGGAGTAACAGGCTTTGGTCTGTTTGTAGAATTAAAAGAAGTGTACGTGGAAGGATTGATCCACGTGACATCTTTAAACAATGATTATTATCAATTTGATCCTCTGCGCCACCAATTATTGGGCGAGCGTTCTGGTGTGCGTTATCAATTAGGCAATCCAGTACGCGTGCGTTTAGCAGGCGTTAATTTAGAAGATCGTAAAATTGATTTTGATTTGGTGGAGACACCAAAACCAGGTAGAGGTCGTAAAAAGAAATCATGAGTACTTCTTATTTATTCGGCTTGCACAGTGCAAAGGCGCGTCTTGAAAAACAGCCTGACACAGTGCAGAAAGTTTATTTATTGCAAGGTCGGCAAGATGCTGCTATTCAGGCAGTGGTGCAATTGGCCAATACGGTGCGTGTACCCGTGCAATGGGTTTCACGTCAAACCTTAGAAAAAATGAGTGGCGATGAAAATCATCAAGGTGTTTTGTTAGAAGTATCAGCGCCGCAGCTTGCCTATGATGATTTAGATTCATTGTTAGATCAATTAACGGAACCAGCATTTTTATTGGTGTTAGATGGCGTACAAGATCCGCATAATTTAGGTGCGTGCTTACGTAGTGCCGATGCAGCGGGTGTGCACGCAGTGGTGGTGCCGAAGGATAACGCTGTTTCGATTACACCAACAGTGAGTAAAGTTGCTTGTGGTGCTGCGGAAACAGTGCCTTTTTTCCAAGTAACGAATTTGGCTCGAACCTTAGAGTCTTTGCAACAACGAGGCATTTGGATTTATGGCTTGGCAGGTGAAGCAAAGAAAAGCCTATATCAAATGACCTTCGATGGCCCAATTGCTTTGGTCATGGGCGCAGAAGGCAAGGGCTTACGTCAATTAACAAAAACCAAATGCGATGAATTATTGTATTTACCGATGAAAGGCTCTGTGGAAAGCTTAAATGTTTCCGTGGCAACAGGTATCAGTTTATTTGAAGTGCTTCGCCAACGAGGGTGATCGACAAGTGAATCATCAATTGGACGGTGGTTGAATCACCAATTGGACGGCGGTTGAATCACCAATTGGACGGCGGTTGAGTCATCAATTGGACGGAGGTTGAATCATCAATTGGACGGTGATTGAGTCATCAATTAGACGGGTAGTTAAAGAGATGCAAATATGTACAGACGGTATGTTAAAACTAATATTTTCAATGGGTTATAAGACGCGTCTGTTGTGTCGAGATTCTTTATACGATGGTGACCATACCACATCCTTTGGTGATAAATTATTTGCTGTGCCTATTGCAGCCTTATGGAGCTAAATGAGCTGACCTCCAGTCATACTCCCAATTAAAAGGCCTCACATGGTTAGTCCTAATGGTAGAGATTGCTTTTTCGAATTAGAAGCAAATTCTGCTTCAAGCTCTCGAACTTGCTCTTGCAATGCATGCTGCTCTTTCATGAGTGGTGCTAGTTGCTCTAGTGTCGAAATTTCTTGCTTTAATGCTTTTATCTTGCTTCGAAAGTAACTTCTATTGCTCATTAAATTGTAAATCACAGAATTACGTGGAAGAAGATCGATTGGTAAGTAGTGAAAATTATCTCTCTGGTAAGTGTTTGCTTTATAAAATAGTAGTAATTCAATGATTTCTTTAGATGGATTCTGACATGCCCAATGAAGGAGAGTTCGATTATAGGTGAAACGGGAGTGATCTGTCAGTGCTCCATTTTTAAGGAGTAATTTTACCATCGTCGAATTATTGTGATAAACAGCCAGTCCAAGCGCTGTAATTTTAAAAAAGAGACTAAAGATTGTAACTGCCTCTATATTTATACCTTGAGCTAATAATGTTTTGGCAGCTTCTTTATTATTCGTTTCAACAGAATAATGCAAAGGGGTTGAGTTTTGTAGCGCCAACAATCCAGGTGATTTACCAAAAAAAGTTTGTGTTGTGGTTTCAATGGTTGGTGCAGGGTGATATTCTCGAGAGCTATCTCGATCATCTAAATATTCTTTTGAATCGTCAGAGTCTTCACCGCTTCCAGAAAAAATTTCATTTTTACTAGGCCCTTTCTCCACCATAGAGGAAGATGTAGGATAAGCAGAAAATACCGCGATGGGCGTTGAAGTATTGGGAGCTGAGGATTTTACGTTTTCTTCGATTGATTTAATCAGCCCTTGTAATCTTCGTATTTCCTTTGTAAAAATAATACTATTCGCCTCTAATAACAAACCCCAAGTACGACTATTTCGCTTTGCGAGATGTACAGCGAGGTGATGATTTTTATTGACGATTTCAGTATTTGCCCCGCCTTTTACCAATAACTCAGCAATCTCAAACGCATCACATTTTGCCGCTAAATGAATAGCTGTATTTCCATGAGCGTCAAGTACGTCGAGTATCGATCTGTCAGTTATGAGTAAACTCACAAGATGCTTTTTATTTTTAGAGTCTATAGCAGAATCTCTCAGGATATCATGCAAAGGTGTTTCGCTTTCGCGAAACTTATTTAAATCTCCCAGCAATAATGGTTCAGAGTCAGTAAGCTGAGAAACATCACAAGTTTTATTTTTCTCATTATGACAGGAGAAATGCGAGAGATTTTTTACTTGTTGCTGTAAGACTTTATTCTGTTGTAATAAATCAATCCGTCGTTGTTGTACAGAAATTTCTTGCTTCAATACTTTTATGGTATTTAAAAAATAATTTTTATTCTCAAGTAAATAGAGTTCTTCCGAATTATCGAACCAAGATTTACTCATCTCTCTTTGTCGTGGTGTGCGATCATCCTTTTTTCCCATATGTGCTTTCACTCCGTAAAGTAGCAATAACTGCATGATATCTTTACTCCGTAGAGCAGCGGCCACGTACACAAGAGAGCAACCATCTGGATCTCTACTAGCTTTTGCGCCATGCTCAAGTAGCAAGCGAATCATATTCATATCGCGTAGCATAATTGCAACATAAAGAGGTGTTTTTAAATAGGAAGTACCCCGCCAAGTATCCTCAATGGTTTCATTTATATTGGTCGTGCTTAATGTCAACAACTGTTTCGCGAGTTCAACATCTTTTGTTGCCACGGCATGATGCAGTGATAATGGTGCGGTTTGAGTCATTGGTAGATTAGGTGACGAAAGTTTTGATATTGTTACAGGAGAGATGGATGCTTGTTGAGTCGATGTGCCTGGGACGTTCGCTGCAGAAGATAATTCGAGAGAAACTAATGAATGTTCAATTGCTTTTAATGAGGCAAGTTGATCTTGTAGCCTTCGTATTTCTTCCATGAAAATAGTGCCATGTTGTTCCATTAACAAAGCCCAGATAGGATTAGAGGGAGAGGCCATTTGCACGGGAAGTTTTCTTAAGTCTCCCCTAGTTATTGTAGCAATGTTGGCATGAGCAGCTAATAATAATTTAACTATCTTAAGGTAATTTCCTTCTACTGCCCGGTGTAATGCAGTGTGTCCTTCATCTTCATCGAGAATGTTAACGTTTGCTCCAGCTTTGATGAGTAAACTCACCAGGTGCTTTTTCTCTTTGGACTCAATGGTAGGATCGCGGATGATCTCATGCAAAGGTGTTTGGCCTTTGTAAAATTCATTTAAAGCAGGGGCGGCTCTTTTGTTTCGTCGTTTAAACCAAGAAGATTCATAAACAATCCGATCCAAGGCCGGGTATTTCATGGCTAATTGTTCTAACTCAAAAAGGGGAGATACTTGACACTGTATTGCACGGATGCTTGCCATCAATGTTGTCTCAATCTCTGGTGGGTTTATACCTAGGACTGTGACAGGTTCACATGCACGCCACGCTCCCTCTTGAACAGTAGCAAACATTGTCACAGCTCCGTAATAAGAAGTCAGAAACAAAGCTGAGTGTTCTTTTATCTTTCCTTCTTTTTGAAAGATAGCCAGCAACAACTCTAATTCAGCGAGTATAGATTCCGTCATAGCGAGCTGAAAGGACATTAATGGGGTAAGTGGAGGTCTTGGCGAGCATAGAGTTAGTGTCACAGAGTAGATGCTTGATAATAATAAATCGGTGCCGTTGTCTGCTGGATTGGTTTCTTCAGATGTTTGAGCCATGATTAAATAACCTTATGTAAAAATTCTGTTTTTCTCAAGTGCGGCCAATTAAAAGATCTCACATGGTTGGTCGTAATGATCGAGGTTGTTCTTTCGAGTCAGAAGCAAACGCTGCTTCAAGTTCTCGAACTTGCTCTTGCAATGTATGCTGCTCTTTCATGAGTGGTGCTAGTTGCTCTAGTGTCGAAATTTCTTGCTTTAATGCTTTTATTTTTCTTAAAAAATAATCTCGATGGCGGCCTAAATAACGGAGGACTGGGTCATAAGTTAAGCGCATAGGTCCCATAGGAAAGTGATCTCGGACACTGGTTTTTGCTCCATAAAGAAGTAACAATTCAATGATCTCTTTCATTTCCCAACGGCAAGCCCTATGCAGGGCCGTTTGTCTTCCATGGAAATTCTGATGATCCATTCGTGCTCCATGTTTCAATAGTAACTTAACCATCTCTACTTTGTTTTGCTCAACGGCTAGTTCAAGAGCTGTAATTTTCTTGGTGAGCAAAGCGTCGCGAAAATCTGCAGTTTCTTCTATATTGATACTTTGAGCCAATAATTCTTTAGCAGCATCTAAATTATTGGTTTCAACAGCGTAATGTAAAGGAGTAGTTTTTTCTTTTATTAATTCTTCAGGCGACTTTTTAAAAAAATGAAAAGTTGTTCCAGCAATGGAGGAAGCAGCAGAGCGCTCATCATTAATGTCTCGCTCCTCCAAGTTATCGTCATAATCAGAGTCAGTTTCTTTTTCAGAAAAATCATCTTCTATGACCGGCTCTATGGCCATAGAAGATGAGGTAGGAATCATAGAGCGTTGTTCAATGGGATTGGTAGCGTGTTGAGTAGAACATTTTATACTTTCTTGCGCAGAGGCCAGTTGCGCTTGTAATTTTTTTATTTTTTTTACAAATATCTTACCATGTGCCTCTAACAATAAGCGCCAAGTATGACTATCTGGCTTTGCGAGTTGCACGGCAAGACAACGGTTTTTATTGAGAAGACTGATATCTGCTCCAGCATTTATTAATAACTCAACAATTTCAGTTTCATTATGTTCTGCTGCCAGGTGAAGTGGCGTATTTTTTTGTTCAGACTCTGCAATATTTAATTCAGCCCCAGCGTGTATTAATAAATTAACAAGATATTTTTTAGTGTGAGACTCGATGGTGGAGTCTATCAATATATCATGCAATGGGGTGCGGCCTTCATGAAGCTCATTTAAGGCGGGAGACTGTCTTTTTGTTCTGTCTTGAAACCAAGAGGATGTATAGAAAATGCGATCTAATGCAGGGTAATCGCCTATTAGGTTTTCTAATATTGAAACGTATGAAACATGGGCAGGCTCAAGATCAATAGAAGATAAGATCTCAGTATTAGTAGGTAGTGATGAATTATCAGTTTCTTGTCTCGAACTACTAGCGATGAGCGGCGAGAGCATTGCTACTTTTTGTCGTAATAAGTGATTTTCCTGTGAGAGTGTGATCTGCTTTTGCCGCAGAGAAATATCAAGCCTTAGCTTGTTGATAGGTTTTAAAAAATAATTTTTAAATTGAAATAATTGCCAGATTTCCATGAGGGAGGGGTAACGCGTCGGATTAGCCTGAAACGTATACCATGCCAAGTCATCAGGTGTACTGTAACCATCTGTCTCAATACTTGCTTTTGCTCCATGCAATAATAACAGCTGAACAATATCTTTATTGCTGTTACCAGCAGCTTTATGCAACGGAGTACACCCCGCAGGTCCGTAGTATCTGCTGTTAGCGGAAGCGCCATGCAGAAGTAATAAGCGAACCATACTAACATTATCACGTCGAACGGCAGCATAAAGTGGTGTTTCTAAATATTCGACACCTTCCTCCGATTGCCACTGACGAGTTGCTTCTATGTCGGTTGTGCTGAAGCTTAATAATTGTTTTGCTAATTCAATATCATCTGTTTCTACCGCCTCATGTAAGGATAAGGATGTCTCGGAAATAGTTGAAGTTGATGAGCTGGTGACATTCGTTGTAGATTGTGTCGGTTCTGGTCCTAAATTAATATCGATAAATTTTTCTTCAGAGTTTACAGAGGATGATTCGATAGAGGGTAATGAGTATTCAGTTTCTGTCAATGAAGCAAGTTGAGCTGTTAGCCGTTCTACTTCCTCCATAAAAATAGAGCCGTGCTGTTTCATTAATAGAGCCCAAATAGGATTGGATGGCTTGATCATCTGCACGGGAAGTTTGTGCATGCCTAAGAACGCTGTCGCAGCGATGTTGGCACGAGCATCCAGTAATAACTGAACAATCTCAAGATAATTTCCCTTTGCGGCTAGATGTAATGCCGTGTATCTTTTATTTGTATCGGGGATATTAACATCTGCACCAGCTTTGATGAGTAAACCCACAATGCGTTTTTTCTCTTGGAGTGCGATAGTGGAATCGCTGATAATGTCATGCAAAGGTGTTTGGTCTTTGTCAAATTCATTTAAAGCGGGAGCGGCTCTTTTGCTGCGTCTTCCATACCAAGAAGATTCATAAAAAATCCGATCCAAAGCTGGGTATTTCGGCGCTAAATTTTCTAACTGCCAGAGAGGGGAAAATCCTTGTAAGAAATTGTATTCACTTTTTATATCAGTTGATTGAGAAGAGGCAGAGGTTGTACTTGGAACTATGGCAGGTTCACATTCATGCCAGAAGCCCTCTTTAAACGTAGCAATTTTTATAGACTCACCATGAGGTATCAGAAGTTCTAAATCAGTGTTTTCTATTACCACGCCTGCTGCCTGACAGGTAATTAAAAGCATCTCTAGCTCAGGCAGTATGGATTTTGCCATGCTGAGCTCAAAAGACATTAACTCTGTTACAGCTGTAGATTCGGATGATCGTAGGTGCAATGTAACGAAATTGGGGTTGATGCTTGACGATGATACTTCGGCGTTTGTTAAGCTTATTTCCTCAAATAATTGGGCCATGGATGGTGTAACCTCATATAACAGTCTGTTTTTCTCAGGATCGATAATCGTCAAGTGCCGGATTGTACATGAAAGAAACACCACAATAAATGGCCATACACATAGTTTTAGTGATTTTTGATTGCTTTTTATCCTCGAACCTCTTAGAATGTCGTCCTCTGAGGGAGCCCTGGCAAATGTTTGTCATGAAGTTCCTTCAGTCTCCTTGCTTTTGGGATGGGCCCAAAAGCTATTAAACCGTAGGGAGTTGTACTTATGCGACATTATGAAATCGTATTTTTAGTGCATCCTGATCAATCTGAGCAGGTGCCCAGCATGATCGAACGCTACAAAGCGACGATCGAAGGCAAACAGGGTAAAATTCACCGCTTAGAAGATTGGGGTCGCCGCCAATTAGCTTATCAAATTGATAAAGTTCACAAAGCGCATTATGTTTTGATGAACATCGAATGCAATCAAGACGTTATTAGCGAGCTAACCACAGCGTTCCGCTTTAACGATGCCGTTTTGCGTCACATGATTGTTAAAGAAAGAGAAGCCATCACGGAACCTTCCGCGATTTTACGTAATAAAGACGAACGTAATTCTCGAGCACCTCATCATTCAGACGAAATGATGATGGAAGAATAAACATTCAGGAGATATCAAATGAGACGCAATCGTAAATTTTGTCCCTTCAGCGCTAGTGATTCTAGCGAAGGTGGTATTGATTATAAAGATGTTTCGACCTTGAGAAAATACATCACCGAATCAGGAAAAATCGTACCAAGCCGTATTACTGGGGTTCAAGCAAAATCTCAACGCGCTTTAGCCAATGCTATTAAGCGTGCTCGATATATTGCTTTGTTACCTTACTGTGATCACCATAAATAAATCGAGGTTATAAGCGATGGAAATTATTTTGTTAGAAAAAGTCCGTAATGTGGGCAACCTCGGTGATAGAGTGCAAGTAAGCAATGGTTATGCTCGTAACTACTTAGTGCCCCAAGGCAAAGCCGTGCAAGCAAACCGCAGCAACGTTGCTGCCTTCGAAATGAAGCGCGCAGAGTTGGAAGCGGCTGCTATTGCAAGTCTTGCGGCAGCGCAAGCTCGTGCAGAGCAGTTAGCTGGTTTTACCTTACGCATCGAAGTGCAAGCTGGCGATGAAGGCAAACTGTATGGCTCTATCAGCGTACGTGAAATAGCAGAAGCTATGGCAAAAACAGGCAAAACCGTTGAAAAACGCGAAGTGTCCTTGCCAGGCGGTCCTATTCGTCAAACTGGCGAATTCCCTGTGAACTTATTGCTACACACTGATGTAGTAGCTCCTATCACTGTAACAGTCGTTGCTGTGTAAGAAATTTCTTTAGCAGACACAAAAGTTTTTTGTGTCTGCTTTTACTCTTTCTCTTCCTTTATTATTTAAATAAGCTCCGAGCTGAAGTTCACTTATTATTTAATTAAAAATATCATCGTTCCTAAGAAATGCTAGTGCTTTTTTTAAGTGGGTTACAAGTTTGGATCACGAATTTGTAACTCACATTAGTTTAGGAGAAGGTCATGATTCAAAAAACAAATGGATACGATCGGTTGTCCATGTTGGGATCCCTGAGCCAAAAAAATCTTTATCTTCCGTCCAGATGGGACAATTTAGTAAAAGAGCGGTTGCTGCTATAGGCCAATCAAGAATATCTCGATTTTTCATGCGTTGCTGAGCCTCAACAGCTCGTTCTTGATACATACTTTTATCTACAATTTGTAACATACATTCGAGACTAGAAAGAACATTGAGTGCAGGCTCGATAGGCAGTGAGTGTTTTTTAAAAAGAATAGGCAAATACTTTCGCGCATCTTCCATACAAATATCAGGAGTAAAAAAATCAACAGAATCGTTAAAGGTTACCAGCAACTTTCTAACTTTTTCTCCAAGTACAGCTCTAATAAGGATATTTGCATCTAAAACCAAAATATTTGGTGTCATTAATGTTTTTTTCCTTTTCGTAGAGCGCGAAATTCAGAAAACAATTGCTCTTCGGTGACACCATGAGAAACTAGCAGCGTTTCAAGCTGGATTGTTGCTTGTTTGAGAGCATCTAAGTCCGCTTGCTGAGGATGTGTGTGATGAGAAGGGATATAAAACCCAATGGTTTCACCGTGTCGTGTAATAGCGACGGGAGAAGAAGCTAATAAATATTGTGGTAGACGGCTGCGAAACTCACGCATTCCTACCTTTACTACATTCATGTCCATAATGGCTCTCTAATGTGTGTATACATGTGTACACAATAGCAATGGAACTAATAATTGTCAAATTCTCCCCATGGAGGATTTCCCCAACTTGCGATAGAATACGCTACATTCACACTGAGAGATGCCCATGGATACGAAGACACCTTATAAAAAGCCCGATAAAGAGCTAGATGCTGTAAAAATGCCGCCTCATTCGGTTGAGGCAGAGCAGGCCGTGATTGGTGGTCTCATGTTGGACAATGACAGTTGGGATCATGTTGTTGAGCGATTGCATGAACGAGATTTTTATCGCTACGAACATCGTCTTATCTTCCGCGCTATTGGTTTATTAGTAGAAAGAAATCAACCCTTCGACGTGATTACTATTTCTGATGCGTTAAAGGGAATCGATGAATTAGAAAACATTGGCGGTGAAATTTATTTATTTGAATTATCTCGTAATACCCCGACAGCTTCCAATATTAAAGCCTATGCCGACATCGTTCGTGAACGTTCAGTTTTACGGCAAATGATTGGGGTCGCTGCGGAAATTGCAGATTCAGCCTACCATCCTGAAGGGGTTGCCACTGCTGAATTATTAGATCAAGCTGAACGCCGAGTCTTTGAAATTGCCGACCAATCCATGCGGAGCAAAGGCCCCCAGGCCGTTAAATTATTGGTAGCGCAAGCCATGGAGCGCATCGATCAATTATTCCATTCTAAAAATGCGATTACCGGTTTATCCACCGGCTATATTGATTTAGACCGAATGACCTCTGGTTTACAACAGTCAGATTTAATTATTGTTGCAGGTCGACCCTCCATGGGTAAAACCACCTTTGCCATGAACATTGCCGAGAATGCAGCCATTAGAGAAAGCAAACCCGTTTTAGTTTTTAGCATGGAGATGCCCGGCGATTCCTTGGCGATGAGGATGTTATCTTCTCTCAGCCGTGTGGATCAACATCGTGTGCGTACCGGTGGTTTGAAGGATGAAGATTGGAGTCGAATTGGTTCTTCCGTGAATATTCTCAGCCAAACCAAAATGTTTATTGATGACACGCCGGCTTTAACGCCCAGTGAATTGCGTTCTAAAGCGCGACGCGTAGCACGCGATCAAGGCGGCTTGGGTTTAATCGTTATCGATTACCTACAATTGATGCGCACACAAAATTCTTCAGAAAATCGTACGGCAGAGATTTCTGAAATTTCACGCTCTTTAAAAGCCTTAGCGAAAGAGTTAAATGTCCCCGTGATTGCTTTGTCTCAGTTAAATCGAAGTTTAGAGCAACGAGCCGACCGACGCCCGATGATGTCAGACTTACGGGAATCAGGTGCGATTGAGCAGGATGCAGATTTAATTGTCTTTATTTACCGTGATGAAGTTTACCATCCTGAAACTCAAGACAAAGGTATCGCAGAAATTATTATCGCCAAACAAAGGAATGGTCCAATTGGAAAAGCCAGATTGAACTTCCATGGCCAATACACTCGCTTTGATAATTTAGCGGAAGGCCAACAGTATACGGGCGGACTGGATTAAGTTTTCCAGGGTATAAAATGTCAGAATTAAGAAGAAAATGTCTAAAGAGCGCCTTCTCTACAAGGGGGAGAAGGTGCTCTTTGAGATATTTGATCAAGCCTTCAAAGCAGTAAAGTTTTTAAGGTAATCTCAATTGTCGTCGTTGTTCCATCGTCAACGATTCATAACCCGAGCGCGGAACATAATAGTGGCCGAGCACTGCAGGCTGACCATGTCCGGGGTAATAAGGAGACTCTTCCATTTGTACTTCAGGTGGGTCGGTGGGAACCGGCGCATTGACTAAGTGCCAATAGCCTGTGGGATTTTTAAATTTTATACCTTGCATGAAGCTTTCAAAACCTTTTGGGGTTTTAGCGCTATCAAAACTACTATCCGCCGCCAGCACTGCATCTTCTCGTGCAATAGGATTTGTGGATTCTTGGCCAAAAGTCGCAACAGTCATAAACAACAAAGCCAATGGTATCAATGAGATATGTAATTTCATAGCAGCCCCCTCAAAAAAGCTATTCAGGCAAAGTATAGCGGTGATTGACCAAAAAGAAGACAGTTAAGAAGTGCTTAAGGGAGATGTTATTTAATAGGTTTGCCTCTGCAGGGAACAAAAATTTATAGATGTTGAATGCCTAGAAAATACTTTAAAGAGTGCCTTCTCCCCTTGAGGGAGAAGGTGCCCAAAGGGCGGATGAGGGGTGATCAAATACAGGAAAATACATTATTGAAATGGACTATTAGACACCCCTCATCCGGCCTTCGGCCACCTTCTCCCTCAAGGGGAGAAGGCATTTCTTAAATGTTTTATCAATGATTCTAACATGTATTCATTTTTGTTCTCTGCAGGGAGCACACATTGGCCGGTGGGGGAAAAGAGCTGAAGAAGAAAAAGAAAAGGGGCAAGCATGATGCTAGCCCCTCAAGAATCTAATTAAATATTAAACGAAGTCAGCGTCGCTATCGTCGCTGGTGTCGTCATCTGGATCGTCGCTGTCATCGCTGGTTGTGGTGTTAGCGATTAAATCAGCATCATCAGAGTCACTATCGTCATCATCGGAATCAGCAACAGCACCAAAATATAGTTTTCCTACACGAACTTTGAGTAAATTGTCACCACCCATCGTAGCGTTGTCTAAAACAGCAGCATGTCGATGACCTATGACGATCTCGTCGTGGTTAAAAGTGATTGTTGCAGCGCTAGCATTGACAGAAATAGCAAATGCTACGGCACTCATTGCAAGAAGAGTTGCTTTTTTCATCTGATAAAATCCTCTAAAGATTGATTAGGTTATTCAGTACCCCGGCGAGTATACTTCGCTTTACGCAGGAGGTATAGCACATTATCAACTTTTTGTAACAGTTTAATGTCTTGCTAGAAGCGGTTTGTGGCAGTATGTAAATACCTGAGAATAGCAAAGAGAATCCTGGTAAACTTTTGGCAAGAAATTCATTTAGTTAAGGGGAATTTATGAAATCAGTACTCTATCCAGGCACCTTTGATCCAATGACCTTAGGGCATAGTGATTTAGTGGCCAGAGCGGCTCGATTATTTGATGAGGTGGTGGTTGCCATTGCTAGTAATCCCAATAAAAAACCTTTGTTATCTCTTGATCAACGTATTTTGCTAGCACAGCAATCTTTGAGTCACTTAAAGAATGTACGTGTGATGGGTTTTTCTGGGTTATTAGTTGATTTAGCAAGAACGGAAGGGATTCATCTAGTCTTACGCGGTGTAAGGGCGATGAGTGATTTTGAGTTTGAAGTGCAACTTGCCAGTACGAATCGCAGTATGATGCCAGAGTTAGAAACGATCTTTCTAACACCTTGCGCCGAGTATGCGCATGTCTCCTCAACCTTGGTACGAGAAATTGCAGCTTATGGTGGAGATATTCGCCAATTCGTTGCTCCTAATGTGCAAGAAGCGATGCAAAAATTGGTTAAATAATGTAAACTGTGGCCAATTTATCGCTCAAGTGGGGAAAGACATACCATGGCATTGATGATTACTGATGAATGCATCAATTGTGATGTGTGCGAGCCAGAGTGCCCAAACAATGCTATTTTTCAGGGTGAGTGGTTCTATGAAATTAATCCTGATCGTTGCACCGAATGCGTTGGCCACTTTGAAACACCGCAGTGTCGAGAAGTTTGCCCCGTGGATTGTATCCCGCTAAATCCTGATGTGGTAGAAACAAAACAACAGTTGCAAGCAAAATATCAACTCTTAATGGCAGCCGCTGTCGATCCGCTCTGATGCCAGAAAATCGCATCTTCACTGGTGAGCGGTATATACCCCATTTCACTTCAAGGTGCGAAGCAGCTTGAAGTGCTCCAACAGGATGGGGGATTCACAAGGGGGAGTAGAACTCCCCCTTGTGTGCAAAGCCAGGGTTCCCCGGGCGCAGCATCTAATAAAGGATATACCGCCTGCTCTGATGCCAGAAAATTGCATCTTCACTGGCGAGCGGTATAGTTACTTATGGTTTTGAGTAAAATTTTATACAAGATGCTAGATTTATCTGATAGGTTTTTGCTGCTTTATAACCTTGCGCTGGTTTTGGAATAACGTCGATGCAATAAGCTTTCGCAGCAGCAGGTGAGAGTGAATGCGTTTTTGGCGTTACCGCAAGGGCAGTTGGAATAGCCAGCGCACCTGCCAAAATACCTAAGCCGAGTGCTGTAACAACATGTTTGCTCATGATATCGATACCTCGTAAGTGACTAATTAAGCTAACTTATCGTCCTACAAAGACATAACACGCCGCCTGAGCGTGTCACTTAGAGTATAGGTGTCCGCCAAATTTTTGTAAAATAATTAACCAACAAATTCTATACCGCTCGTACCTCAAGATGACCGTCAGGGCGAAGTGCTAGATTCGCATCTTGAGGTACGAGCGGTATATGTGCTGTCCATGCAGGCAGGTATTCGCGTCGATATTGATGGGTTATCGTTGGCAACGGGGGCAATACACGGTGCTGCGTTGACCGAGACGGCATTCTACTAAGAGGGTTTTACATTGATAACAGGGTTGATTAGCGCGGCCGTAAACAAATAGGTGTTGAGAAAAATATCCGGGATTTCCATCGCTTTGTGAAAAGTCTTTTAAGGTGGTGCCACCCTGTTGGATCGCTGCTTGCAAAATTTGTTGAGTGACCGTGACGAGTTTTTTTAGCGCCGGTTTTTTTAATTGCTGACCTGGCATTGTCGGTAGAATGCGGGCTTGAAATAACGCTTCATTCGCATAAATGTTGCCAACGCCGACTACCAAGTGGCTATCCATCAGTAATTGTTTGATAGGCGCTGTACGATTTTTAAGAGCTTGCTGTAAATAATCTGCAGAAAAATCCTCCGACAAAGGCTCGGGTCCTAACTCGCAGAGTAAGGGGTGCTCCAAGGGCGGTTCGCTGGTCCACAGCCAAGCACCAAATCGTCTGGGGTCATGAAAACGTAAGCTGATCTGACCATCAAGGACAAGAATGACATGATCGTGTTTTTTATAAGGTTCTGTTAACGGCAATAATTTTAAATGTCCCGACATGCCCAGGTGAATGAGAACAGTGCCATGATGGAAGATGAGCAATAAATATTTTCCACGGCGCTGCACATCAAGAACTTCTTGGTTTTTTAATAAAAGCGGTAGATTAAGAGGGATGGGCCATCGTAATTGTGAATGGCGAAGGACGACGTCGGTTACACGATGCCCTTTAAGAGCGGGAAGAATACCACGGCGTGTTGTTTCAACTTCTGGTAATTCTGGCATAAATGCACCTTGAGAGACGCTAAAGCAAATATGCCGCTCCAAGGAACGGCATATCTAACAGGGACAAGCTTAGATGAGAAATTCCGGTCTATTCTTTACTTAATTTTGTCTTCTTTAAACCAAACGTGTTTGCGTAATACAGCGTCATATTTTTTCTTACGCATTTTTTCAGGTGTATTTTTTTTGTTTTTAGTCGTCGTGTAGAAGTACCCTGTGCCTTCTTCAGATACTAATCGAATAAGATCTTGCATGAGTGGTTACCCTTATTAAATTTTTTCGCCGCGTTGACGGATTCTTTCTAATACTTGCTCGATACCCAGTTTATCGATGGTTCGCAACCCTCGATTACTGACTTTCAGCGTAATAAAGCGTTTTAATGTAGGAACCCAAAACTTGCGGGTATGCAAATTAACGTTAAAACGTCGACGGGTTTTATTATTAGCGTGGGATACCTTATTACCGGCCATCGGACCACGTCCTGTTACTTGACACACTCTGGACATTATTAAGACTCCAAAAAACAAAATCAGCGCAGACAAATTCCGCAAAAAGGGCGATTCTACCAGACTTTGCCTAAAAGACAACCCCAGAGCAATGTTTTTGTATTCTCTGCCTCTGCAGGGGACAAAAACTCCCTCGTCTGTCATCCCCGCGCAGGCG
>JAGVJK010000012.1 GCA_020051155.1 Gammaproteobacteria bacterium
CCTCACGATGGACACCCTTGCTTAGGCTAGTAGACCGGTTCGATTCAGCCTACGGTGGACTTTCACCACTTAGATCTACGTCATGCCCGGCGCACAACCTTTTGCGGCATGGATGCCGCAACGAGCCCCCAGGGAAGGGTTAACGGCGTGTTTGCAAAATCCCCTTGCTGCGCAGAATAGGCGGCACGCTCGATCTCTTTAAAAAAGAGGATCACTCCTCAAAAATCATCTCACTAGACAACCCATGTTCTTCCATGATCTCACGCAAAGCCTTAAGCGCCTCCACCTGAATCTGCCGAACACGTTCTCGAGTCAAACCGATCTTCTTCCCCACATCTTCCAAGGTTGCCTTTTCATAACCATGCAACCCAAAACGATGAGACAATACTTCACGCTGTTTTTCCGGCAATTGCGATACCCACAGATCGATACTCGAGCGTAAGTTAGCATCTAACAACACTTCCGCCGGATCCGCGTTATTTTCATCCGCTAAGGTTTCTAATAAACTCTTATCCGCATCTTTACCAATAGGCGTATCAACAGACGTAATTCGTTCATTCAATCCCAGCATCCGTTTAACTTCATCAATGGGCTTATCCACTAACTCAGCAATTTCCTCAGGAGTTGGATCATGATCAAGTGTCTGGGTTAATTCTCGCGCCGCACGCAAATAAACGTTTAATTCCTTCACCACATGAATCGGCAAACGAATAGTACGCGTTTGATTCATAATCGCACGTTCGATGGTTTGTCGAATCCACCAAGTTGCATAGGTAGAAAAACGAAATCCTCGTTCCGGATCAAATTTTTCAACAGCACGAATTAATCCTAAGTTGCCTTCCTCAATTAAATCAAGCAATGCTAATCCACGATTAATATAACGACGAGCTATTTTGACCACCAAACGCAAATTGCTTTCAATCATCCGCTTACGAGCTTCACCATCGCCTTTGAGGGAACGGCGCGCATAATACACTTCTTCTTCCGGTGTCAGTAAGGGCGAAAAGCCAATTTCACTGAGATACATTTGCGTTGCATCGAAGGTCCTCGCAGAAGACTCTCGACTTTCGAATAAATGTGGCATGTCACTGATAGACTCACTTGAAGTGTCTTCTTCCATGTCCTCTAAAGAATCATCATCCGAATGAACGTCTTCTAATTCTAAGTCCATCTCTTCAACATCAAGCAAATCTTCCCCACCTCTGAGCGCGTCCATCTCTTTAAGATCATCGCCCCCTTTGAGATCATCAGTTCCTTCTGAATGCTGGGGTTTAGTTTTTGCCATTGGGCACCCTCCTTAGCTCTTGCGATCCAACAGAATTAAATCATACAGTGACTCGTTAATGAATGCTAGCCTCTTGATTAGAAAGAAACTTTTTTTCTCGGGTTGTTCGATAAATACTTTAATGGATTCACCGGCTTACCGCGTTTCCTTATTTCAAAATGCAAAGCACCCTTCTTAGGAGCCCCTCCCATACGAGCAATAACTTGCCCTTGTTGCACCCACTGTCCCTCTTTAACCAAATTTTCTTGGTTAAAGGCATAGGCGCTTAGGTACATGGAATTGTGCTGCACAATAATTAAATTGCCATAACCAAAAATTCCATGTCCACTATAAACCACTTGCCCACCAGCTGTTGCCTTAATGGGCGCGCCGAAAATACCTGCAAAATTAATGCCGGCATTCACCGGTTTAGTTAAATGAAACGCTTTACTCACCCGTCCTTGCGCAGGCCATTGCCATTGTAAAACACGCTGCTCGCGATGAATCACATGAGTCACAGCCGGAGTAGGTGTCGCTAAAATTTCTTGTCTTTTTTTTGTATGCTTCGTGTTCACTATGAGTTGACGTTTCTTAGCTGGTTGTGGGGCAGGCTGTGGGATTTCTTCTTTCAATCGCAACACCTGTCCACGATGAATCGAATAAGGAGCTACGATCCCATTAGCCGCCGCCAGCAAACGATAGTCCATGCCAACACTAAATGCAATGGAGTACAAGGTGTCACCGGGCTGCACAACATAGCGTTGTGCAGAGCGAGTATGATCAAAGACTGGCGCTGATGCAAAGGCTTGCCCAAGCAGCAAGCCATATACCAGCACCCCGATCATCCACGATAAACGAATTGTAAACACTCCTTGTTGACGCATCGCAATCTAACTTTTATAAACGCTCTGATTCAGAAGGGCTCATTCTTAAGGTTCTGGCCCAATCTGTTAACTGTTCGATCACTTGATGATGAGTAAAATCTACTTTCATCGGCGTGATCGAAACTTTACCTTGATTGATCGCAAAAAAATCTGTACCAGGACCTGCATCTTGTTCTGCGCCAGGAGGACCAATCCAGTAAATACGCTGACCACGGGGATCCTGTTGCTTGATAATAGGCTCTGCATTGTGTCGTGTACCAAAACGCGTAATTTCAAAGCCCTGAATGACGTGCAAAGGGATATCCGGCACATTGATGTTCAAAATTGTTTGTTGCGGTAGAGAGGTTAAATGAATGGATTGTAACAATTCCTTCGTCACATTAGCAGCTGTCGCATAATGACGAAACTCTGTGCCTACTAAAGAAACAGCAATAGCTGGTAAACCTAAGAAACGACCTTCCGTAGCGGCTGCTACCGTCCCCGAATACAAAACATCATCGCCTAAATTAGCACCGGCGTTAATTCCAGATACGACAATATCTGGCGCCTCTGTTAATAACCCAGTCAATCCTATATGCACACAATCCGTCGGTGTACCCTCAACGCTGACAAATCCATTATCCAAGGTTTTCATCCGCAAAGGATTATCTAAGGTTAAAGAGTGGCTAGCGCCGCTGCGATTGCGATCAGGTGCTACAACAAATACCTCCGCAATTTCACGTAAGGTTTCTGCTAATAACGCCAAACCTGGAGCATAAACCCCATCATCATTACTCAGTAAAATTCTCATCTTATCCATTCCTTTAGATTACGATTGACTCGATTTAGGAACCAATTGGTAATACACTTCATTTTTTTTGATCATTCCTAAATCTTCTCGTGCTCGCTCCTGAGCTGCTGCTTTTCCTTGTTTCAATTCCGTCACTTCATCAAGTAACGTCGCATTGCGTTTAGCCAATTGCGTGTTTTCTTTTTGTTGCAAATAAATTGCACGTTTCAGGCGAGCTACATCCTGCAAACCACCTTTACTAAACCATAGCTTATACTGCAGCACTAAAACTAACAACCCTAAGCAAATGATTGCAATGCGCATCCCTGTCACCTATTTAAAAATATTAATGCCTGGAAAGTAAGCTTGCGAACCCAAGGTTTGTTCAATTCGCAAGAGTTGATTATATTTTGCAATACGATCGGTGCGACACAAAGAGCCTGTTTTAATTTGCCCGGCACAAGTTGCTACCGCTAAGTCGGCAATAAACGTATCTTCTGTTTCGCCTGAGCGATGAGAAATCACCGTATGGTAGTGAGCCTTTTTCGCCAACTCGATAGCCCTCATCGTTTCTGTCAGAGTACCAATTTGATTTAACTTGATAAGAATAGCATTTGCTACGCCTTCATCAATGCCGCGTTTTAAAATTGTCTCGTTGGTAACAAATAAATCGTCACCCACTAATTGTACATTCTGACCTAATGCTTCAGTAAGTTGTTTCCAACCTTGCCAATCATTTTCTGCCATACCATCTTCGATGCTAAGAATTGGGTAATTAGCAATCCATTCTTTTTGATAAGCTACAAAATCCGTCGAGGATAATACGCGATTTTCAGAGGTTAAATGATAAGCACCCTCACGATAAAATTCCGAGCTAGCAATATCGAGTGCCAAGAAAATATCAGTGCCAGGACGATAACCCGCATGTTCAATGGCATGCATAATCATATCCATTGCTTCTTGGTTAGAACGTAAATCAGGGGCAAAACCACCTTCATCACCCACAGCGGTATTCAATCCTTTACTTTTTAACACGTGTCTTAATGCGTGAAACACTTCAGCACCGTAACGCAATGCTTCAGAAAAACTAGGCGCACCGGCTGGCACAATCATAAACTCTTGCAAATCGACGTTATTATCTGCATGAGCTCCACCATTGATGATATTCATCATCGGCACTGGTAAACAATAAGGCCCCTGTGGATTTAAGTATTGATAAAGAGGCAGACGTGCTTCATTAGCTTTTGCTCGAGCAAAGGCAAGAGACACAGCGAGAATTGCATTAGCACCTAGATTCGCTTTATTGTCTGTGCCATCTAAGATAAGTAATGCTTCATCCACTGCCTGATAATCTTGATAAGTACCACCAATGAGGGCTTTTGCAATTTCATTATTCACATGCGCAACGGCCGTTAACACACCTTTGCCAACATAACGTTTTTTATCTTGATCACGTAACTCGAGAGCTTCGTGAGAACCGGTGGATGCACCAGAAGGTACCGATGCTCGGCCCATGGCACCAGAACTTAATACCACATCAGCTTCTACGGAGGGATAACCTCTAGAATCTAATACTTCACGCCCAAGAATGGATTCAATCATACTCATTTTGTTACTCATACCTTTTTCAAACTATACCTATACTACTCCAAGATGCGAATACATTTTGGAAGCTCCACCAGGATGGGGAGTTATTAGAGCGGTGTACTACGAACACATTCCTTGTTTGACCACTTGATCGATCTGTTGCAATTGCTGCAATAAGGTCGCCATTTTATCCAAAGGCCATGAATTTGGCCCATCACTGAGGGCCTTCTCTGGATCTGGATGTGTTTCCATAAATAAACCTGCGATTCCCACTGCTACTGCAGCGCGTGCTAACACGGGAATAAATTCACGTTGACCACCTGATGTCAGACCTTGGCCTCCGGGCAATTGTACGGAATGCGTAGCGTCGAACACTACAGGGCATTGCGTATCGCGCATAATCACTAAAGAACGCATATCAGAAACTAAATTATTGTAACCAAAACTCGCGCCACGCTCACACACCATGATCTGTTGATTACCGGTAGCTTTTGCTTTGGCCGCCACAGCTGCCATATCCCAAGGAGCTAAGAATTGACCTTTTTTAATGTTCACTGGTTTATTAAAGCTAGCGACTCGTTGGATATAATTCGTTTGACGACACAGAAACGCGGGTGTTTGAAACACATCAACAACACTTGCCACTTCGTCTAAAGGCGTATCTTCATGCACGTCTGTCAACACCGGCACACCAATTTCTGATTTGACTGCTTGCAGAATTTTCAAACCCTTTTCAATGCCAACACCTCGATAACTTTCATGAGAAGTGCGATTTGCTTTGTCGAAAGATGATTTAAAAATAAAAGGTATACGAAGCTTTGCTGTAATTTCTTTGAGAAAACCAGCAGTCTCCATAACTAATTGTTCGCTTTCAATCACACAAGGACCAGCGATTAGAAAAAAGGGTTGCTCAAGTCCAACCTGAAAATCTAATAATTTCATACTAACCTATCCTCACACTATCGTTTTTTTGTGTTCGATCGCTGCCCGCACATAATCAGCAAATAAAGGATGACCATCACGCGGCGTTGAGGTAAATTCCGGATGAAATTGACAACCTAAAAACCAAGGGTGCTGTGGTAGCTCGATCATTTCAACTAACTGACCATCTGCCGATCGACCCGAGACAACTAAACCAACGGACTCCAATTGTTTTACCAATTCACCATTCACCTCGTAGCGATGGCGATGGCGTTCGAGAATGTCTTCTTTGCCGTATAAACGATACGCTAAAGAACCTGGTGTCAATTGACATTGGTAACCACCTAAACGCATCGTGCCACCTTTGTCATCTTCCATATTGCGTGTTTCCACCTGTCCTGCATGGGTTTGCCATTCAGTCACCAAGCCGATGATAGGATGCGTCGTTTCTAAATCAAATTCCGTGCTATTGGCATCTTCCATGCCTGCAACGTGTCGTGCGTATTCAACCACAGCCAATTGCATACCTAAACAAATTCCTAAATAAGGAATTTGATTTTCTCGCGCATAACGAGCTGCTGTGATTTTCCCTTCAATACCGCGTTCACCAAAGCCACCGGGAACTAAGATCGCATCTAAATGTCGTAAGATTTCTGGGCCATTTGCTTCAATTTGTTCTGCATCGATATATTCAATATTGATCTTGGCGCGGTTTTTTATACCTGCATGGGTCAATGCTTCAATTAATGATTTATAAGCATCAATGTACTCAACATATTTGCCGACCATACCAATTTTCACTGTTTGCTCGACATTTAATTGTTGATTAACCACATCCTGCCATTCGTGTAGATCAGCAACGGGTGCTTGTAATTGCAACTTTTCTAAAACAATGTCATCTAAACCTTGACCATTGAGCATGAGAGGAATGCGATAGATGCTATCGGCATCTGGTAAAGAAATCACTGCACGAGGTTCTACGTTGGTAAATAATGCGATTTTTGATTGTTGGTCTTCTGGGATTTTTTGCTCAGAACGACAGATCAATACATCTGGTTGAATACCGATGGAACGTAATTCTTTAACGGAGTGTTGCGTTGGTTTTGTTTTCACTTCACCCGCGGTTGGTAAATAGGGAACGAGTGTTAAATGAATATTGAGTGCATGACCTGGGCCTAACTCTACGCGCATTTGACGGATGGCTTCTAAGAAAGGTAGGGATTCAATATCACCAACCGTTCCGCCAATTTCCACCAAGGCCACATCAACATCACCGGCCCCTGCTCGCACTAAGCGTTTTATTTCATCAGTAATATGGGGAATCACTTGCACCGTTTTGCCGAGATAATCACCGCGCCGCTCTTTACGAATGACATTGGCATAAACACGCCCTGTCGTAAAATTATTGCGTTTGGACATAGTTCTGCGCACATAACGCTCATAATGGCCTAAGTCCAAATCTGTTTCTGCGCCATCTTCTGTCACAAAAACTTCACCGTGCTGAAAGGGGCTCATTGTCCCCGGATCTACATTAATGTAAGGATCTAGTTTCAGTAATGTGACGTTTAAACCTCGCGCTTCCAGCACCGCTGCCAAAGAGGCTGCTGCAATTCCTTTTCCTAAAGATGAAACCACGCCACCTGTTATAAAAATATATCGAGTCATCGGAACACCATTTTCTTTAACATTATACGCTGGACTGGACTTATAGCGACTCTAGAATAAGTGGCTAAAGATGGGACTTCATTCTAACACAAGATTTCATAAACACAATCGCCCAAAGGGACATATACCGCTCGCAAATGAAGATGCGATTTTCTGGCATTGGAGCAGGCGGTATATCCTTTTATTAGATGCTGCGCCCGGGGAACCCGGGCTTGCAAGTAGAGGGGAGTCTCTCCCCTCTACTAACTCCCCATCCTGGTGGCGCACTTAAAGATGCGAATGCATATTTAAGTGCTCTTCTGGGATGGGGGATTCACAAGGGGGAGTAGAACTCCCCCTTGTGTGCAAGCCCGGGTTCCCCGGGCGCAGCATCGAAAAAGGGATTCATCGCCCTTTAGGTAAAGGTAAATGTCGCTTGCAGACCAAAAACATCGCCTGAGTTATCCGACGTACCGATGACTGCTGATACTGGCGTTACTCGACGAATAGTAGCATCACCGATGAACACATGTTGATATCCAGCATCTAACCGAATATTTTGATTCATGATATAACCAGCGCCTATGGCTGCAAGCCAACGATTAGCATCTGGTAAACGTGGTGTTCGTTCAGCAGTCTGTACGGGGGTCTGATCAAATCCAACCCCTGCTCGTAATCGCCAGTTAGGGCTTGGCATATAATCGGCACCTGTGGCCGCACGCCAGGTATTACGGAATTTTTGTGGAAGGTTAACCGTACCTAATACTGGGTTCAATCTCGTTCCAATGATAGGGGAAAGGATCGGACCTGTAGGCCCAGAAACAATTGTAAACGGGCTTGAAGAGTCCAGTGTGACTGAATTTTTCAATGCAATATTTTGAATAGTACTCCATTGCGTATAAATCACTGTACCCATAACGGCCCATTGTGGATTAAACATATGATAGCCACTCAACATCGTTGATGGAGGAAGTTTAATATTGGTTACAGCATGAGTCGTTCTTAAACTAGGTGTACCATTGCCATAGATTTTGCTAGTTCCGGTAGGCTCTACCACAATTTGTGAGCGGTAGCTCAAACCAATTCGACTATGTTCATCAATTTGATAAAGAGCCCCAACGTTCCAGCCAAATCCCCAATCATCCGCTTGGTTTTTAACCTGAGCATCAAAATTTGACCCAATTGGGAATGTTGGCAAGGGTGGTGCTGAAAAAGACGCACCATTCGGAAATAAATTAAGCGATTGATTGAGGACAGCTGAAAAATACATTGCATCAAATCCCGCACCCACAGACCAATGGTTGTTAAATTTAAACGCTACATTGGGGTTAAAATTGACTGATAGGATATTTGATTTAGTCGCACTGTAGCGAATTGGTGTATTGTGGCCATAATCAGTGCTCAAACCGAAGGGCGAAACCACACTTAATCCCAGGAACCACCGATCATTAACCGGCACTGCGACATGAAGAGATGGAACCACTGCAAACGTCCCACCATTGTCACCACCCACGTGGGATAAATTACATGCATTGCTAATGGTGCCAGCGGGTGTAGGAGGATTTGCAGGCGTCGCAACAGGCCCTACCAAGCCCCCGCAAGCATAGCCATGAAACTTAGTATCTCCAGTAAGAGGATCTGCAGAGACGACAACCTGCGCATTAGGTAAGCGCACCAACCCTGCAGGATTGGTAAAACCAGTGCTCGCATCCTCAGCAATAGCCCCACCGCCAGCATCAACATTACCCACATCGGCGCCATTGTACTCCCACAGAGCGAAACCGGCAGCGAAGGCTGGGCTAGACATTATACCAAGGCACGTCGTTAGTCCGATTGTGATTAGTTTGAGTGTGATATTTTTTGCTGACATTTGTAAAACTCCTTTTACTAGGGGCAAGATTCACGCTAATCAGCCCTGCATCCTTAATAAGCATTGCAAGTTTAATCGCTTTTTATTTGGAGAGTCAACATCATTTGCCTTGCACATCCCCCCAGATATACTTATGCAATTGGCTTTGCATTCGAACTGGTAATTGTTTTTCCAAAATCCACTCCGCTAATTGTATAAGGGTCACTTGTTCATAACTAGGAGAAAATAATACTGTGCAGCGATTAGATAGATCATATTGCTCCATCTGTTGCTGAGCCCAGAGAAAATCTGCTGAGTCACAGATGACAAATTTAACTTGATCCGTTGCTTTTAAATGTTGGAGATTTTCCCAGAGATTTTTATTCACTTCGTGGGAACCTGGTGTTTTTAAATCTAAGACAATACTGACGCGAGGATCAACTTTTGCAATAGGTAAAGCACCGCTGGTTTCTAAAGAGACTGAATATCCGGCATCACACAACTGCGTCAACAATGGGTAACACCCGGGCTGGGCTAAGGGCTCACCCCCAGTTACCGTTACATAGCGCGTGGCATAAGGTTTCATTGCTTCAAGAATCTGTTCAGCAGTCATCTGTTCACCGCCCTTAAACGCATAGGCGGTATCACAATATTGACATCTTAAGGGACAACCCGTTAAGCGAACAAAAATAGTAGGAAAGCCAACGGTATTAGACTCCCCTTGAATAGAATAAAAAATTTCAGTAATACGTAAAGAGATCATAGAGCTCAATGTCCCTCGCGTTTCATTTGCTCTAACCGTTGCGTCGCTAATTGCGCCGAAGACGTATTCGGATACAGTGATACAATATTTTGTAAATACGTTTTAGCCTGCTGCCATTGTCCCTGCTCATAGGACATATAGCCAAGCTTTAAACTTGCATCTGCGACTTTTTGTGATTTAGGGTAGTCTTTAACAACAGTAGCAAACTCTCGTTGAGCTTGAGAATTGTCTCCGCCCATTAAACTTAATTCGCCTAACCAATAATGTGCATTTGCCGCATAGGTCCCTTGTGGATACTGCTGCACGTAAGATTGTAATGCGACCTTTGCATCAGAGTAACGACGAGCACTCATACTGTCATAGGCTTTTTGATACAGTTGCTGCTGATTTAGGACATCTTTATCCGTCATGGCTGCCGGTACTGAAGGAACAGCAGAGGACGCAGGGGTTGCCGTTGTGTTCGTGCTTTTCGGGCTCGTTAATTGTTTTAGACGACTATCTAAATCGCTATACATTTCTCGTTGCACTAATTGCAACTGTTCTATTTGATGTTGTTGCTGCTCTATCTGACCACGTAAGGTTTGTACTTGCGTTTGCAATTCATCAATGTGGCTAAGAGATTCTAATCGCTGTTGATCGGTGGTGAGCTCACCATCAACTCGTTGCTGTGCAGGAACTAAAGGTTGTTGCGACATATTTTGACTGGAGGCGCTTAATTGATAAGAATCATCTCGCGACTCCACTGGCGCATAAGCCTGCGCCAGTGTGAGACAGGATAAACCTAAAACTAAACAAGTCCATTGTATGGATTTGTTCATGATATTAACCTACCTGTGTATAGGTAATATTGACACGGCGATCGAGTGCATAAGCGCTCTCACCATCACCAGCCACGGCTAATTTTTCTTGGCCATAGCTAACGGTGGTCATTTGACGTGGGCTAACACCTAATGCTAACAAACGTTGCTGCACGCGATCAGAACGACGTTGGCCTAAACCAATGTTGTACTCACGACTACCGCGTGGGTCAGTATTACCTTCCAAACGCACATGCGCACTAGGATGTGTTTTTAAATAATTAGCATTAGCTTGGATGATGTAATTGTACTTACCATCTACTTCGCTACGGTCGAAGGAAAAATAAACTGTATTGTCGCTGATACCTAATTGTTGAGCCACTTGACGGGTAGGTGCATCCATCCAATCACCATGAACTGCTTCACCACGGTATTGCCCTTCAGCGCCAAGACCTGCTGTTTCAACACCGTTGTTGTTGCTGCCTACATTGTTATAAGCATCTTCTACACCTGCTGGTTTGTGCGCATTGGAACATGCTGTTAAACCGATAGTGATTGCACACAAAGCAAATACTGTTGTTATCTTTTTTACATTCATGATTTAAGCCTCTCTTTTATTAAATTTATAATTCACTTTGAGGAACATCCCTCTTAAGACATCTATACCCATTCCACCTCAAGATGCGAAGCATCTTGAGGTGCTCCACCAAGACGGGGAGTTATTAGAGGGGAGAGATCTCCCCTCTAATTGCAAAGCCCGGGTTTCCCGGGCGCAGCATCAATAAAAAGATATACCGCTCGCTCCCATGCCAAAAATCGCATCCTCATTAACCAGCGGTATAAGGTGACCATGCCGGCTCTTGCACTATTCCTTGTACATCCGGTAATCGCAATTTCACATTACCATCCGTTGAAACCATGGCTAATACACCATTGCCACCGTATTGCGTCGCATAAGCGACCATTTTTCCATTCGGTGCCACCGCTGGCGAGTCATCACGACCAGCCTTTGTTATTTCCGTAACGACACCACTTCCTAAATCTAAAACTGCAATGTTAAAGCGAGTATCACCGCGGTGCAATAATACGATATTTTTCGCATCAGGTAAAAAGGAAGCACTCGCATTGTAATTGCCATCAAAGGTCACGCGTGATGTTTGCAAGGTTGCTAAATTAACTCGATAAATTTGTGGGTTGCCACCACGGTCGGAGGTAAATACTAAAGAACGCCCATCCGGTGCCCACGCTGGCTCGGTATTAATCGCACCATCTCGTGTTATTTGTGACAATTTAGCGCTAGCTAAGTCAATCACATAAATATTGGGATTGCCTTGAGTGAAGGAGAGTGCTACTGCTAATTTTGAACCGTCAGGCGACCAGGCCGGTGCACCATTGATACCGGGAAAACTTGTTACTTTTCGACGTTCACCTGTCATCACATTAGATACATAAATTTCCGGTAATTTTGTTTCAAAGGTCACGTATGCAATTTTCTTTCCATCAGGCGACCAGGCTGGTGACATAATGGGTTGTGGCGATACCATGATAGATTTTGCATTGTAACCATCCATGTCTGACACTTGCAGAGAATATTGTTTTTTCCCATCGATACCTTTTGTCACTAATACATAGGCTAAGCGCGTCGAGAAAATACCTCGCTCGCCTGTCAATTTTTCATAAATTAAATCACTAATGTGATGAGCTAACCCTCGCAATTCATTTTTTGATACGGTAAATTGCTCATCGAGCAGCGTTTTTGTAGGTGATAATGCGCCACGATACAGATCCACTAAACCGACTGTTACTTGATAACGATCAAAACTAACTTGTTTGATTTGACCTACGATGACATCATCAACCTTTTGCTGACGCCAAAATTGATAATCTACAGCTGCTGCGGTAAAAGGATTTTGTGAAACATTTGCCATCGGCAATAAGCGAAATTGTCCGCTAATGGCTAAGTCATGACTAATGACCTTCGATAGTTGACGAGTAGCGTCGTTAATAAATGATTCATGCTCAAAGGGTACAACTGCGATGGGAACCGCTCGGCTAATACCATCGGTTAATTGAATATCCAAAACTGCATAGGCATGGACACTGAAGAAAAAGCTAAGAGCCGTCACACCCCATAAGATCCAAGACTTTATGCGCATCATGAATGCCCTCACTGTAAAAACCAGCCTTATGATGTCTTTAAGTAGATAAAGAGTCCATCCTTAAGGTGTGGGGTGAGCGATGGGACTTGAACCCACGACGGCCGGAATCACAATCCGGGGCTCTACCAACTGAGCTACGCCCACCATCATTCGTTGTCATTATTTCCAAGTCACTTTGAGCAATCAACTTCAACTTTGATGGCGCGCCCGGCAGGATTCGAACCTGCTACCCTCGGCTTAGAAGGCCGATGCTCTATCCGAATGAGCTACGGGCGCATTCATACCTCGTGCGACCACCCTTGAAGATTTTTGACATCCGAGTGGATATTCGTTGTTTCGTGTTGCTTAAATACTTGGTCGGGGTAGAGGGATTCGAACCCCCGACATCCTGCTCCCAAAGCAGGCGCGCTACCAGACTGCGCTATACCCCGAACGAGGTATGCATAATACCTATCTCCCCTGCTCTCGTCAATAAGAAAATATGAGTTACAGAGGTGAAGCACTCCGAGATGCTTCGCATCTTGAAGTGAAATAGGTATAATGCCTCCTTTTTGAAAAATGGGGGATGCCGCCATGACCGCAATGATCTTAGATGGTAAAAAAACAGCCGAAGATATCCAGCAAGAACTCGCTGCTAAGGTTGCGCAACGCCGTCAAAATGGATTAAGACCCCCTGGGTTAGCGGTGATCGTTGTCGGGGAGCATGCCGCTTCCGCCATCTATGTCCGCAATAAACGCATGGCTTGCGAGCGCGTTGGCTTTCTATCTGAAGCCCATGATTTACCAGAAGATACATCTCAAGAAGCCTTGCTGGCCTTGATCGACCAATGCAATGCAGCACCTCATCTCGACGGTATTCTCGTACAATTACCCTTACCGCCTCACATCGATACTCGCATGATCTTAGAACGCATTCATCCGGATAAAGATGTGGATGGCTTCCATCCCTACACCATCGGCTGCTTAGCGCAACGGCAACCAATGCTACGCCCCTGCACACCCTATGGCATCATTACTCTCCTAGAGCGACATGGTCTTACCCTTCAAGGCCTGGATGCGGTTGTGGTAGGCGCCTCTAACATTGTGGGTCGCCCCATGGCGCTAGAATTATTATTAGCCGCTTGTACTGTAACTGTTTGCCACCGTTTTACAAAAAACTTAGCGGAAAAAGTTGGTAGTGCAGAACTATTAGTCGTAGCAGTAGGTAATCCCAATCTGGTCAAAGCTGAATGGATTAAACCAGGCGCCATTGTAGTGGATGTCGGTATTAATCGCTTAGAAAGTGGTCGTGTTGTCGGTGATATCGATTTTGAAAAAGCGAAAGATATTGCAAGTTGGATCACACCCGTACCCGGCGGCGTAGGACCTATGACTGTGACAACGTTGTTAAGCAATACATTATTTGCTTGCGAACAATTCCACGGAAAGTAGATGTTCGCTCTGCAGATGTATCGCTTTTTTTAGTAAAATCGGTATATGATGTTGAAGTATTCAACACACATCAAGAAAAGGAGATCTTGTTGGCTATTCGCTTAAACCGCACTCATCTTCTCTTTGTTCTCTCCCAACTCTCAGCGGGGGGATTCTTTGGACTCTATATTTTCTTTCTCTGTCTCAGCTTCGCCAGTTTAATTTATATCGGTGATTTAAAACCATACTTTACCGTAGGTGTTGGTTTAATTTTGATTAGCGCTATTATGAGTGCTTTTGTGTTGCCACTCGCGAGCGAGCGAAAAACCAGCATTAGCAGCCCTCAAAGTGATGCGATTCCTATGTATATGCTAATGAGTAGCGCCATTGCCGGAACCTTCGCAACACAACATGTAACAACGGGACTTTTTGTTACCGTCTTTACTGCTATTGTGATTGCTACAACGTCAACAGGCCTTGTGTTTTTACTCATTGGGTTATTCAAGGGCGCTAATTCCGCTTCTTTTCTCCCCTACCCCGTCACCGCCGGATTCTTCGCTGGAATTGGTTGGTTAATTTTTTCCGGCAGCTTAACTATGCTAACAAAAATTAAAGTGACTTATGTTTCTTTACCTAATTTTTTTGCCCTCCCCACATTACTGCACTGGTTGCCGGCCTTTATCTGCTTTCTTTTACTCTACCTATGTGAGCGGAAAAAACGAGGTATGTATGAATTACTCAGTATCTTATTTTTAGCAATCTTACTGTTTTATCTGGTCGCTGTGTTAGTGTTGCATACGCCTATAACAACATTACAAGCAAATGGTTTTTTACTGAATATTACGCCTCATGTTACCGCTCATAATTATCTAACTGACTTATCTTTCCGCGCTATTAATTGGCAAGCGATTCTTCATCAATCCTCCACGATCTTGTTAATTATCTTTTTTAGCGTCTCCGGAATACTCATTAAGCTATCTGGTTTGGACATTTTCCTTAAAACTGAAACCGATTTAAATCGAGAATTACGAGTGGCGGGTGGCATCAATATAGCCTGTGGTTTATTGGGGGGAATTGTTGAGTACGCCTCTGTTAATAATACGTTGCTCAATGAAAAAACCCAACGGAAAAATTCGCCCGCGCCTTATCTTGCTGGGCTGTTTGCCAGCGCGTTTTGCCTCATTTTATTTTTTTATGGTTTGTCCTTCGTTGTTTATTTGCCTACCTTTCTTCTGGGCGGTATCTTGATGTTTCTCGGTTTCTCCTTGATTAGAAAAGGTGTGATTGACACCTACAAGAAAATGGAGTGGCGTGAGTACCTCATCGTATTAATTATTTTGAGTGTCGTCATTCATTATGGAATTTTTCAAAGTGTTATTGTTGGCATTCTCATTTCCATCATGTTTTTTGTGATCACCTACAGTCGTTTTAACGTCATTAGAGATGTTTTCACCGGCGAATCCTTATCTAGTAATAAACAACGTGAACCTAGCGTTCAACGTTGGCTGTCGCAACACGGTAATTATCTACTTTACATAAAATTACAGAGCTACATTTTTTTTGGAAATGCTCAAATATTATGGCAAGAATTAAAATATCGCCTTTCTATTGATCACGATAGTTTACGCTATGTCATCTGCGATTTTCATACAGTTGTTGGGATCGATTCATCAGCAATAACCACCTTTACCCGAATCAAACAATTAGCTGAAAAAGAAAAATTTACACTCATTTTTATTGAGATGAGCAAAACGACTCATACTCTCATGAAAAAAAATTCTATCATTCATGATAATGACTGTATTCGAATATTTTCAACCTATGATGAGGCTCTGCAATGGTGCGAAGAAGAATATATCATTTCAAATAATCTAGTATCTAGAAGCTGCATTCCCTTAGAAACACGATTAAAGGAACTTTATGCAGTCGGAGATGTTTCACGAGTGCATCAATATTTTAAAGAAATTCGCATTCAGAAAGGAGAATATCTGTATCATACAAATGATCCTAGCGATGTTCTCTATTACATAGAGTCTGGTTATTTGACCCTGTTATGGGATACTTATCACGATGATAAAAAACGATTGCGTACCGTGGGGCCAGGAAATACCATTGGAGAAGTTGGGTTTTATTTACAACTTCCTCGTCCAGCAACGGTGATTGCCAATGAGGATTGTGTCTTACAAGTGTTGACCATGGAAGGCAAGAAACGTATGCATCAACATGACCGTGAGTTAATGATCTATTTTGATATGCTCGTCATTAATATTCTCTCTGAACGAGTGATACACAGTTGGGGACGGCAAAACGCTCACGTGTAATAAAATAAGTTCTTCATTACACGTGTGGTTTTCTATCTTGGGCAAACTAGCGAATTGTCAACAGCCCCTAGTCTTTCGCGCGCCATGTCGTGCCATTAGCGCTGTCTTCGATTAAAATTCCCATTGCTGATAATTGATCACGAAACTCGTCGGCCTTCACCCATTCTTTATTGCTTCTTGCGTTATTGCGTGCAGCAATTAAAGTTTCTATAGTTGCTACATCTTGGCCATGCTTGCCTGTTTGCATAAACACATCCGGATCAGACTGCAAGATTCCTAAGGGCTGCGCTAAATGTCGCAAACGAGCGGCTAACTTCGCTGCAGTATTCGCATCGGTAAGTTTGACTCGGCTAATTTCATGACAAAGATCAAATAACACCGCTAATCCTTCAGAGGTATTAAAATCATCATCCATGACTTCAATAAAGCGTTGTTCATAATTCTCACCCACTTCAGAATCTACAGCAACGGTGGGCAAACCACGTAATGCTGTATAGAAGCGTTCTAAGGCGCCCGCCGCTGCAGTTAAAGCATCTTCAGAATAATGGATGGGACTTCGATAATGACTTGCGACTAACAAATAACGCAACACTTCTGGTTTTTGCTGTTGCAAAATTTCACGAATCGTCAAAAAGTTTCCTAAGGATTTTGACATTTTTTCTTTGTTCACTTCGACGAATCCATTGTGCATCCAATAATTCACAAATTTCTCGCCGGTGGCTGCTTCTGATTGTGCAATTTCATTTTCATGATGTGGAAATTTTAAATCGTGGCCACCGCCATGAATATCGAAATGATTACCTAAGCAATGGGTAGACATCGCAGAACATTCAATATGCCATCCTGGTCGCCCATCACCCCAAGGCGATGGCCAACTTGGTTCACCAATCTTTGATGCCTTCCACAGAACAAAATCTAAGGGGTGACGCTTAGCTTCATTCACTTCGACGCGAGCGCCAACTTGCAAACTTTCCACATCCTTATTGGCTAACTTACCATACTCTTTAAAATGATTTACTTGATAATAAACATCACCGTTATCACTGGCATAAGCCGCACCTTCGGTAATGAGTCTGGAAATCATCATGATGATATGTGGAATATATTGTGTTGCGCGAGGTTCTTCATCGGGTGGTAACACACTTAACGCGCGTTCATCTTCATGAGTCGCAGTAATAAACCGCTCTGTTAAAGAATTAATATCCTCTTGATTTTCTATCGCTCGCTTAATTATTTTGTCATCGATATCGGTAATATTACGCACATAATGCACTTGATAGCCACGAAAACGTAAATAGCGCACGATGAAATCAAAGGCCACAAACATACGCGCATGTCCAATATGACTATAATCATAAACCGTCACACCACAGACATACATATTCACCTTGCCTGGTGTGATGGGCACGAAGACTTCTTTTTGATTGGTGAGGGAATTATAAATAGTTAGCATGGTCTCCTCCCATTAAACCTTTTGCATTTTGCAAAGTTCTACTGCGTGCAAGAATCGTTGCTTAATTAAATCATTTCCTAGTAATTCCACCAGATGATTAAACTCCGGTCCATGCAAAGTACCGGTCATGGCAATGCGTAAGGGCTGGAATAACTGTTTGCCTTTGAGTCCTGAAGCTTGCTGCAACTCGGTAGTAAACACTTTAAAATCAGTAGGGCCCTCACCCCAAGCATTCACTGCCTGTATAAAAAATTCTTGGCCTGCCGCTTGTAAAATCATGAGAGACTCTCCTCCAACTTCGTTCTCATCCGAAAATAATCGCAGTGCCCACTCTTTTGCATCCTGAGGAAAAGTCACCTGTGAACGAATAACACTTAAAAATGCTGCTTGTTTTTCCGATGGCACAATCTCTGCAATCATCGGTCTGATCCAATCGACAAAAGCGGTTTCGCTCAAATGAGCCACGGCTTCTTTTTGCCAATAGATTAACTGCTCTTCATTATATTTAGCCGGTGAGCGATTTAAATGCTTAAATTCAAATTGCTCCGCTAACTGGGCTAAGGTTAAAAAAGAGTTATCTGCATAGTAATGCCCTAGGCGTGCCATATAGTTTTGTAATGCGGACGCTAAAAATCCCATGTCTCGCAATTGTTGAATATTACGACTGCCATTGCGTTTTGATAAAGGCGTATTGTCTGAACCCATGATCAAAGAAATATGACCGTAAATCGGTATGGGTAATTCTAACGCCTTTAAAATTAAAATTTGTCGTGGCGTATTGGTTAAATGATCTTCGCCGCGCACAACATGGGTTACGCCCATCAATGCATCATCAATCGCATTGCAAAACATGAAAGGAGAGCCACCATCTTGACGTCGTACAATGAAATCACCGATGTCTTTGCTTTTAAAAAGTTGTGGGCCTTTTACTAAATCTTCAAATTCAATGGTCACATCCTTCGGGATATGAAAACGTAATACTGGCTTTTCACCGGCGGCTAG
>JAGVJK010000031.1 GCA_020051155.1 Gammaproteobacteria bacterium
GTGTAGTTTTGAATGATCTGCGATTCTATTTTTATTTGCTACCTGCGCCATTTATTCGCGGGTTATTAGCACTGTCTACACACCTCACTTTTTGAATCTAAGAAGGATTTAACATTCGATCTTGCTCAAGTGTGTGGCAAAAGCTCTGAAGGCTTCCTTAACAATAGTCATTTGTTCTAGCCATGGAAAATGCCCAGCATTTTGTATTTTATTCATAGCGATGTTTTTTCTTTGAAACCGTGTATCATTCTCAAAAAGAGAATATGGTGTAATAAAGTCGTGGCTAGCACCAAGGATTAAAGTAGGAACCTTTTGGGGGATCCATTTTGCACTGAAATTTATTTCATGGACCTTCTTAATCCACCAAGCTGCCGCAAGATAGTTAATCGTCATTTGTTCAAATAATTCTTTTCCCATGTCAAGAGTGTTCTCTGGAAAATAATAAGGGGCACAAGTTAACAAGAATGTTTTAAACGTTTCAGGATTTGGATTTTTCTCAAATTCAGCCATTGGTTCAGCGAGTAATGGCATATTATTTTCTTTAGCACATTTAGCAGCCTCTTCTAGCCATAGAGATGGAGCTGAATTTAAAATTACAAAGCCTTTTAATAATTGTTCTAACTGCGTGAATAGTAGAGGGAACATACCGCTGAATGAATGACCGACATAAATAGGATTTGGGAATTTTTGAATAGATGAAAGTAAGCAATCGCCCCAAGTATCAAAATCATAATCCGCATTGATTTGAGCTGTTATATTACTGCCATTTGCAGGCAAATCAATTAACCAGAAATTACCGGGTACATCAAGCTCTTTAATCAAAGTTAAAAAATAACTTGAATCAACACCTGGTCCACCTGGCACGAAGAGCCAATTATATACGATACAACCCGAGTTAGTTTTAACGAGTTGATACCGGACAGAGTTGTCATCATAAAAATAATTATTTGTTTCCATATTTGAAATAATCCTAATCATTGAGGAAAAATTTTTAATCGATACTAACAAAGGTTGCTACTAGGCGCAATCAATATTTCATAGTGGATGGTTCTTGTTTCTTTACTTGTTTAGAATGTTTTTTGGGTGCGACACACGCGGTAACATTATCACGAGTTTATGCTTTAAGGAAGGCTGCCCGCGCACGTAATATTGATTATCGCCATGTCATCCATAGTTTAGTCAAAAAGCCACAGGCCTTTCGTTTTTTTGTATTGCGAGATGATTTATTGCCTACGGCACTCTACCGAGATATTTGGAGATACATAGAAAAAAATGTAAGAGGAAAAGCAGCATGCAAACTAATGGTTGGCCTACTTCATTTGGCGTCGACTCATGACTGTGAAACAGAATTAGGTGTTGTGGTTCAATCGCTGATTGAGCACGACAAACCACTGTCATTATCAGCGCTTGAGGCAAATAGTCGCTTGCAAAATAAAATAGCTCGGCATATAAAAGAATCGAAACTGCCGGCGGGTAAATCACTAGCAACCTTCGATTTTACTTGCACCCAATCCATCAATTATCAACAAATAGCTGCACTGGCTGAAAATCCAGATTGGGTACGGCAGGCCAATAACATCGTGATTTTTGGTCCCAGTGGTGTTGGTAAATCTCATCTTGCTGCGGCTATTGGTTATCGCATGATTGAGCATGGTTTCCGTTGTTGTTATACATCGAGTACATCGCTCGTTCAAAAATTACAGCAGGCAAAATCTGTTTTTAAGCTTCCAGAGTTTTTAGCCAAACTAGCGAGGTTCCCTGTGCTTATTCTTGATGATATTGGTTATGTCAAAAAAGATGAGACTGAAACGAGTGTTTTGTTCGAGCTCATTGCTGATCGATATGAAAATGGTACCCTCATTATTACGGCTAACCAACCATTCTCAGAATGGGATAGCATTTTTCCTGATAACATGATGGCGGTCGCTGCCGTCGATCGCTTGGTGCATCACGCGACAATCATTAATGTAAAGGAAGAAAGCTACAGAAAAAAAGGCCAAAAAATCAGCAAATTAAATGGGAGAGACTAGAATGTTTGATACGAGCTAAACCGGCAAAGATAATTGTCGCCGACCGGCAAAGATAATTGACGTCTGACTTAAAGATGCGAATGCATCTTTAAGTGTTCTATCAAGATGGGGAGTATTTGGAGGCTTTACATAATCGCTATAGCAGTAAATTCCTCTGGTTTGATGAAATCTAGAGCTAGATAATTTCTAAAATCGATATAAATTACCGCCATAAAGGTAATATTTCATGTTTTTTATTCAAAAAGATCGTGTAACACTATACTTCCTCTATTTATACTGCTATAACAGTAACATAATCAGTTTCAGGTGCATTTTATGACTTTTACGGATATTGCAAATAACGTACGTTACTGTCGCAAGCAGAGCGGCTTATCGCAGCAGGCCTTGGCTAAGCTAGCAGGCGTGGGAAAAACTGTAATTTTCGATATTGAAAAAGGTAAGGAAACGGTGCAGTTTAACACCTTGCTTAAAGTCTTCGATGTCTTGAATATACAAATCATACTTAAAACACCTTTTAATTCTAATGGAGAAAATCCATCATGAGGCAAGCAAGAGTATTGGTTCATGGTGTTGAGGCGGGAATTTTAGAAGAGTTAGCCAAGGAACATTATCGTTTTACTTATCATGTGAATTATTCCGGTCCCCCCGTGTCGCTGACTATGCCTACCAAACAACAGGCCTATGATTTCCATCAATTTCCTCCTTTTTTTGAAGGGCTATTACCTGAGGGAATCATGTTGGAAGCGTTATTGCGTTTACATAAATTAAATCGAAATGATTATTTTGGACAATTATTAAAAGTGGGCCGTGATGTTGTTGGTGCAGTGACGGTTGAGGATATTATATGAAACATTGTCCGATTACATACGATGTCATCAGCGAACAAGAAGAATATTCGCAACGTGGTTTGCGACGGTTGGCGCCGAAGTTACATCATCTGCAGCCATTGAATCTTACCGCTGCAGAACAACGTACACAAGCAGTTGCTCAAGCAGGAAAAATGTCTATACAGGGTGTGCAAACAAAATTAAGTGCGAAATTAAATATCAAAGAAGAGAAGTTTGATATTGTGGGTCAACAGGGTCGCTATATTTTAAAACCACAAAGTGAATATTATCCAGAGTTACCAGAGAACGAAGCAATCACAATGTCATTGGCTGAAACAGTCGGGATTGAAATACCGGTTCATGGATTAGTTTATTCGAAAGATAATAGTATGACCTATTTCATCAAGCGCTTTGATCGAATAGGGGCTCATAAAAAATTAGCGGTGGAAGATTTTTCACAATTATTAAAGTTGGACCGAGATTCAAAATACGATAGTTCTATGGAAAAAATCATTTCTGTAATATCGGAATATACCACTTTTCCAAAAATTGAATCTGTTAAGTTGTTCAAAAGAACTTTATTTAATTTTCTCGTCGGCAATGAAGATATGCACTTGAAAAATTTTTCTTTGATCACCAGTGGTCAGATAGTTTCTTTAACGCCGGCTTATGATTTACTCAATACCACCATTGCGCAGGAAAAGACAAGAGAAGAAATTGCATTACCACTCAATGGCAAAAAAAGTAATCTAAAGGAAAAAGATTTTGTTGATTACTTTGCGATAAAAAGATTGCAGTTAAATCAGACGATAGTTGAAGAGATATTAGACGAGTTCAAGCGCGCATTACCTACGTGGACTTTATTAATAAGCAATAGTTTTCTCTCAAAACCAATGCAAGAAAAATATCTGAAATTGCTAGCTTTAAGATGTCAGCAATTTGGTTGGGTTGTGAATTAAAACAACGTAACCACATCTAAGCCAGGAAAATGTTGACGAATGTTTTCTTCATCTTTGACTAAAAACAGCAGTTTTAAATTAGGCCCGGCATCCTGTGTGAAATACACGGGAATGCCTTGCTCGCGTAGTTGCCAGATACGTTGCATGTGTTCCAAGGTTTCTGGTTGCGAATAAACAACAGGGGGCCAAGCGGCCATCATTGTTGCGTGCATGGCGAGAGCATTGGATTCTACAATTTCACCAAAGGTAGTAAATTCTTTTTGTGCAAGGGCTTGTTGTAACGCTTGCAAATCTTGAGACACTTTATCGGGCCAAGCACGATAAAGTGCTGAAGTGTTTGTGGTGCGATTCATTCCTTCACGGGAACTAATCGCTTTGGGTTGGTCAGAAATCATGGTGAATCCTAAGCGTAATTCAGGCCATTGCTCTTTGAGTGCAATACCATGAGAATCCATACCATCCTCTGCAATACCCGATTGCCATAATACAAAACCAGACCATAAAGAGCGACAAGCACTGCCACTGCCTAAGCGGGCAGCAATGGATAATGCAGTTAACGAACATTGCCACTGATGTAATCGATCTAACGCTAAGACTAACGCAGCAAAGCCGCTGGCCGAAGAAGCAAGTCCAGCGGCGATAGGAATATTGCTCGTTGTGTTAATACGATAATGACATCGTGTCATTGGTCGAAACAAATCAAGATAATCTACAGCCTTTTTAAAAAAAGGATGTTGTGAACTTAATAACATGCCATTTAAATAAATTTCATCTTGCTTGTTATCAAGAATGCTAATTTCCGTGGTGGCACCTTTGCCTGGGATCGTGACCGATAAGCTAGCTGTTTGCGGTAAGTTTAATGCAGCATCACGCTTGCCCCAATATTTAATCAAAGCAATATTGCTAGGTGCAAATACAGAAACGGGTTGCGTTGGTAACGAAGTTTTTTTATCGTGTAATAAATATTGAATCACATCAGCTTTATTTTTCATGCAATAAGACTCCTTGCGCAGAGCATTGCACAAAAATTTGTTCTACGTTTAAATCATCTGTCACCTGTCCGAGACCGACAACGCAATCACCTAAACCGGAGCCTGAAATTTTCGCGCCTAAGATATGAGGTTGTTGTTTCATTTTATGAATGATCGTATCTAAGGTTTCATCACTAGTGCCTAAGGCAACTTGCACTTCGTGATGTAGCGTCATGATCTCTCCCACCATTGCCCAATCTTGGGTTTGTAAAGCATCCTTCGCACTTTCAACACAGAAGGTAATGAGATCATACAAACATTCATAAAGCTGCGGTTCGTCTGCTTGTTTCTGTGCGATCTGCGCAATGACATCGGCAGTTTTTGTTTTATAACCGCTATAGTAAAGCGTGATAGCCGGTAATAAAGGTAATGATTCTACATGCCAAGGTTCTGGTTGATAACAGACAACGCCACCATACACGCTGGCAACCACATCTGTACCAGAGCCGACACCTTGTTGTTCGCGAATGATTTGTCGTGCTCGCTGTGCTAATTCAGTGTGTGACAAAGGTTGTTGTAACCAAGCATGCAATGCTGCTAAGGTTGCGACGGTGACCGCTGCAGAAGAACCCAAACCAACGGTTGCTGGAAAATCAGAAACGATGTGTAATTCACATCCTGTTTTCAATGCACAGGAAGCAATAGCGGCTAACACAAAATGATGAGGCTCCGTAGGCACTAAATCAGATAATGCACCTTCATAGGATAGAAATGAATCAGAATGAATGAGCACGCGTTGATCTTGACGTGGCGTTACGGTCACAGTGATGCGTGAAGATACTGCGGTAGCAATTGCAGCCGAGCCATGTAACACAGCATGTTCGCCAAATAACATAAGCGATCCAGGAGCAGATGCGCAATAAGACTTCGCGAGGCTCATGCAGCAGTCCTCAAGCCTTGCGTATCACAGGTGATTAACTCACTCTGATAACCATAGGATTGGCAAAGTGCACTAGGATCTTTATCATCATTACTCAAAATCATGATAATACCGCCTGCATCACCTTGTGTTGCACCTGCACCACAAATTTTTGCAGAAAAGCCAGCAGCTTCTAAAGCAGTAATGAAATGTTGAATTTTTTCTGGTACCACGCCTAAGGAAACTAATAATTGATGATTGTGTTTAACAGCCGCCATTAAACGTTGCGAATCTTGCTCTAATAATCCTTGTCGAAATTGCTCGGTGACTTGCCCGAATAACGATAGCGTAGTGTCTTGCAAAGATTCTTTCACATGAGCCACACACTCACCGGTACTGCTTTGCGGTGTTCCCGTATTCACAATATAAATCGGACAGGCAGGCAATGGTAGTGGTTCAATATGATGATTTTGAAATTGCAAACAGCCACCGTGATAACACACATGTAAATCTAAACCACTGGATTGGCCATGCTGCAAATTTTCTGCTTCCAAACCATAACGTAAATAAAGATCATCACTTAATTCAATTTGTAAATAATTGGCCATGGCATGGGTTGCCACTAAAATAGCAGCAGCAGAAGAACCCATGCCGCAACCCATGGGAATATCAGAGTGAGTTTTTAATTGCAAACCATCCGTCAACTTATGATTGATTTTATCTAACAGATTAGTGATAGCAAACTGGGTTAACTCCATCGGCAATTTCAACACATCTTTAATGCTTCTTTGACCTTGTTGAAATGCACCATAATTATCTAGCAATTGATGCTTAATCGCTCTTAATGCTTTTAAAGTATGATCTTTGTGATATTTTAAATTAAATAATTCAAAAGAAATCAAAGAAGAGAGATGGCGCTCTACCGTTGCAAAAGCATAACGATTCACCGCCATGGCAATGGCAGGTTGACCATACACCACCGCATGTTCACCGGATAAAATTAATTTTCCTGGTGCGACAGCTCTCATACCGTATCTAACTCAGCGGATGTCGATACTGTTGTTGCGATATCATGTCTGCGCTCAAATTCAATATGTGCACGCATGAGCTCACCGGGATTGGTTTGCGCAGCCATCAGTGAAATTTCTCCACAGAGGATAGTGGCAGCAGCAATGGCTGCTAAGCGACGTGCGTTTTTCCCAGGTTCGCGTTGCTCACGACAGCCGAGTAACTCTAGATTGTGTTTCACAAACACTAAGTCTTTACCATTACCAACGGTGCCGATGATGAGATTGGGAACTGTCACCGAGAAGTAAAGATTCTCACCTCGAACTTCACAGTGCACAATACCCTGTGAACCTTCAACAATATTCGCTGCATCTTGCCCCGTTGCTAAATAAAACGCGAGGAGCATGTTCGCATAGTGGGAATTCGCCGTACGAATACCGCCAGCGAGATTGGTACCGATCAGATTTTTTTTGATGTTGAGATCAACAATTTTTTCAGGCGTTGTTTTCAATAAAGATAAACAAATATCCCGTGGCACAAGGAGTTCACTCACCACATATTTGCCGCGACCTAAAATGCCATTGACCGCCGTTGGCTTTTTGTCAGTGCAATAATTCGCAGAGACAGAAACATACTTTAGAAAAGAATAGCGCTTTAACAACCATTGCAAAATAGAATCAGCAGCCTGTGTTGTCATGTTATGACCGGAGGCATCACCGGTAGAAAACTCTAAACGAAGATAGAGTAAATTGCCTACCACCTGCGTGTGGAAATCAATCAGCGTGGTATAGCGACTTTGCTGATGAATGACTTCATTTAACGTTGCCATGTGTGAAGAGAATTGTTCGACAACCTGTCGGCATTCTAAGGCAGAGGGAGCTTCTAGCAACACAGAGCGAGTCATGCGCTCATCAATAATGGTTGAACGAATGCCACCGCACAAACGAGAAGCTTTAGCGCCACGATTCGTCGAGGGCCAGAGCGGACTTTCATAAGTCGCCAAGGGCACCATCACTTCATCATTCATTTCATCCCCAATGATTTTCACAGGGCCAATGGTTTGCATCGGAACAGCAGCAAAGGCGTTGTTTTCCATGAAGAACTCCAAATTAATAGACTGTCAAAAAATGGGCATATTGTAGCATGGATATTTTGGGAGCGGAAAAGAAATCTTAAGGGAAAAACCGCTAGTATACTCCGGAAATGGCGGTATTTTCCGGAGTATACTACCAGGTTTGTCATTTTTTTGTTTAAAAAACGGGCATTGCCATGGTATCAAGGCATCAAACAGTATTTCTTGGAGTAACGAGATTTATTTCCTATACCGCTCGTACCTCAAGATCACTACAGATACCCAATTGGTATCGCATCTACTTCAGCAGACAAGGGAACATCGCTTTCCCGTAAACAAATCACACCGCCATGTCCGACTTTTTTCCCCAAAGTTTGCAGCACGGAAAATTGTTTAGATGCCGTTTTGCTCGGACTTGCGGTTTTTTTGAATTCCACAGGATACAGGGTGTCTCCTTCCTCAAGGATGCAATCAATTTCTTTCTGATCGGTATCACGATAATAGTAACAATACGGTGTTTTACCGTTATGCCAATAACTTTTTAAAATCTCTACTAACATATACGTTTCTAAAATAGCTCCTGACATAGCGCCAGCTTCCAAGGATTCTGGTGAAGGCCATTGCGTGAGAAAACTGCAAAGTCCCGTGTCAAGAAAATAGATTTTGGGAGTTTTAAGCAACCGTTTAGAAACATTGTTATGGTAAGGTTGCAGCAAATACACAAGACCTGAGGCTTCCAACACGCCTAACCAAGCCTTTACTGTTTTGTGATCAATATCTACATCACGAGCAATATCAGAATAATTCAGCAATTGTCCCGTGCGTGCAGCGATGGATCGAAGAAAACGTTTAAAAGAAAGATCATCGCTAATATTTAACAGTTGACGCACATCTCGTTGCAAATAAGTTTGTACGTAAGAGTTATAAAATAAATCACGAGAAGTATGAGGGTTGAGCAACACCATGGGATAAGAGCCCAGCCAAATATTTTTATATACGTCATGAACCGATAAGGGATTCTTAGCATGCAATCTAGCTTTTGAAATCCACTCAGTCGTAGGCAAAAAGGGTTCCACATCAAAAGGGCGATCGGCCATTTCTGCTTGAGAAAAACCTAACATATCGATAATAGCCACACGGCCTGCGAGAGTTTCAGTGATGTGTTGCATCAAATGAAATTTTTGTGAGCCTGTTAGCCAAAATAAACCTGGTTGTTTTGTTTTATCCACAATAATTTTAATGTAGCTAAATAGCTCAGGTGCATACTGCACCTCGTCAATGATGATGGGTGGCTGATGAGCTTGTAAAAACAGCGCTGGATCTCGTTGTGCTAGTTCGCGCTGTTCTAGGTCATCCAGGGTCACGTAGCGCCGACCTTCTTCAGCGCAAGACTCAAGCAGAGTGGTTTTGCCAATTTGACGAGGTCCTGTTAATAGCAGCACGGGAAATGCCTTTGATGCTGTCAAAATGGTTTGACGCAGTGTTCGTTCTTTCATGGGTGGTGAGCCTTTAACCTTATCTACTTTGTTAAATCTAATGGAGTTTTGGCAAAAGAGCAAGGAATTTTCCGTTTAATTGGGAATCGACTCCCAGATTAAACGGAAAAAGGGGCCTTTATCCCTCTATTCATTGTATTAATGGTCATTTTCTGCTAGGGTTTTGCTTTATTTTTAAGTTTTTTAATGAGCACTACAAGATATGAGAAGAGCATTATTCGAGATAATAATCAAAATCGGGAAGAATAAAGCTAATAGGAAGAGCATCTGTCGTTTAATCTCTAATGAACTCATTCCGAGTTTTTAACTCATTGACTCATAGTGATTACTCATCTCGTAGAAGGTATGGTCTGAATGGCACGAGAATACAGAGAATACAGAGCTTTATCATGGTTGTTGCAACTACAAAATAGTGGCGAGCTAAATAGCACGCTCGGTGACGCAACCACAACATTGACGGATGATTCATTTGCTGAGACATTCGCTTCCGCGCAACTACAAGATGATGTAAGTGATGATCCTCCAGCATTTTTACCCTATCTGAGCCATTCATCAGATGATGAAGCATCAGCATCTACCGATTATTCAGAACTCGATTGGGAAGCGTTGTTTAGCGAAAACTCCGCTGAGTCATCATCTGATGTCGAGTATGTTGCAACAATTGTCCCTTCGATAGCACCACCGGCGAATAGGTTGCCCGCACGCTCCAGCAGAGAAAGTGCACTTTCCGCTTCTCAGGATCATCGTAGACGGGAGAGTGTTCCTTCTTCCTCCTCCTCATCATCATCTTCATCAGTTTCAACATCACAGCATGTACATCATAACTCTCATATAGATATTAGCAACGACACTTTATCTGATTTGCTTCCGCAGATTCAACCAGCAGCCTATTCTCATAATCGCGAGATTAATTTTATCGATCTCAAAAATCACAAAAAACGAGGACGGTTAGCAGAAAGACAACGTTATGAAATAAAGAAAAAGTATTTTCAGGCAACATTACATTCTACTCGCAAACAGGTGAGCCCTCGTGATCGAGTCATCTTTATCCTTACTGGTAATAAAGGTGGTGAGAAAATTTATGTTCCTGACACGGAAAACGTTCGATGTATATTGATTATAACGGCAAAGGACTATTCATCGTTGAATACAAATTTGATTTTATCAAAGGTCGATCTTTTGGTTCTTCAAGGAATGAATTCTAAATATCATGGTGACCTTAAAGACTACATGACATACACCAACGTAAAACGGATAGCTGCTTTTATTTTTTCACATTACCACAAACTGACTTATTTCATTGTAGCGGGAGCGGATATTCGAAAGATTACCTATGCCTCTTCTAAAAATAGAGGGATGAAAGCTTTTTTTGGCCTTTTGAAACGAAAGATGAATAGCGCAGCGGTTATTGCAGTTACCGATGTTGGAAAAGAGGAAATCGCTCAAGATGGGTTAGGCATGCGGTTTTTTATGATTAACATGGTAAAAATAAAACAAAGGATATCCCACACACAGCGGCTATTTTGCCTTCTGCCTCTTCATCATGAGGATTTTAGTCGGTGGCCAGCAGTACTTTATTTTCAAATTTTATTAAATTATATGTTTTTGGAGAAACACGCGAGTGGCGTGATGCTGCAAAGAAAGTATGGGATGGTTGATACCATATATAAGAATTTGTATACGCCGGCCGATGCTCTCAAGACATCAATACAACAGACAGAGTATCAGCCAAAAGAGAAATATAAGCATTGGATACAAGCAACGATTAAGAGTGTGAATGAGCTATTAGCGAGTTACAACAGTGGATATCAACAAAAATTAGCGGCACTTGGTAGAGGTTGGTATCTGACCCTCCCGCATGAGAATGCACAGCCTTTAGCTGAGCAGACGTTCCGACATTCCGTAAAAACAACGCCGATATCTGATACAGGCGGAGTGCAACTTCTTATCGAAGCAGCTGAGCTACTGAGTGATACTGGATCACCCGATGCAATTCCTGAAGATGCGCAGAACATTTCTATAGGTGGACAAGATACATCAAATTTCGCAACTACGTTAAGTACGCCCCATAGTACACCCGATTTATCAGAGCAAGATTCTCCCGTGTTAACACCTAGTCTTTGGTCTTCCAATTCTTCCAGTCTGTTTCAAGCACCAAGATCCCTTTCTCCATCACCAAGATCCTGCTCTCCATCTCCTAGCAGAATTGTCTTTTTGAGCGACGATGATTGTAATGAGCGTAACTCGTCACACGCCAATCCAGACAACACCGAGACATCACTTGACTTGGACTCTTTCAACAGTCCGTGCAACCCAGAAACATCACTTGACTTGCGCTCTTCCAATAGTCCGTGTAGCCCAGAAACATCTTTGGGTTTGTACTCTCCTAGCAGCCCCCACAGCCCGGGAACACCAGAACAATACTATGGAAGTTTACCTTCGCCAAAGCGACCTTGTTTTAATTGAACGATGGTCGATGATTAGGGGAACTGTTCTTGTCGTCCTGTAATTCTGTATCCACATTCCAATCGGGAAGAGCCAGATCACTTGATAATTCCATGTCTTGTTTTGCCAAGTGAGATAGATCTAAAAGGTCCTTTTCTTCCCTGTGGACAACATGAAGGGGCGGCGTTGGCGAAGATAAAATAAGAGAACTTAAGGTCACTGGTATTAGTAATTCAATACTTTGTGTTTCCAATTGAAATGGAAGAGAAGACGCTTGTTCTTTCTTTTTGGAAGAATTGCGGGGCGACGTGAACGAAGTCCAAAATGGAGAGAGGGGTGGCATGAGCGAGGCCAGAACAGGAGAGCTTGCAGAAAATGTAGATTGGGGATCACAAGCAGGAGTAGAGTCTGTAGAGGGTGTAGACTCCGGATCACAAGCCGGTGCAGAGTTTGCAGAAGACGCAGATTCTGGATTGCAATCCGATGTGAAAAACGAAATTTTCTTTGCCGGCACGGCCCGAGGCACGAATTCTGGTAAGGCTGGGCGTTTTCGTTTTTCTGCAAGGCCTGGATTTCTAGCAGCAATTGAACTTGATGATTGTGCAGTGCGCCCGTCGCCTTCCTCTGCAGCGTCAAGTGAACAATGCACGTTTAAATATCGACGGTTAATACGTTGATTAACAATAGTGACTAAAGCAGATGATGTGGGTGCCTGCGTCGTTGTTGAACGAACAACTACATATTCTGTAGCCTTTGTTACCTCATAACTTGCTGGGATATTAATTTCTGCAGAAAATATATCTCTGGGCACGTAAAGGCATCCATTCTCTGGCAGACTCTTTACAAGCTTAGCAATATGATTCTGCGAAAGAATGACATTCTCCGGCAAAATAAATCCACATGCCTGTGGCAACGTTTCGATAATCGTTCTGAATACACGATATAAAAACCATGATGATAGGCTATCAAATTCTGTATGGACAGCCTCTGTGTCAGGGAGTGTAGAAGTATCCCAATATTTTTGCGGAATCGTTCGACCATATAGGTTTATTTGCTCAACACACGCATTAGATAAAGTTAACAAGGCTCCACGTGTTAATACGGCAATAGCTTGAAATAAAGCTTTACCATGATCATACCCAATAGGCCAATGAGATAATTCCAATACTGCACCAGCATTCATGTTCTCAGCAATCGTGTATATCTGAGAGGTATTAGCTTTGGGAGGCAACCTGAGTATGACGCCTGGATTTAAACAACCTGCCACTCGTCGGGCAAAATGCATATGTTCTGGATTAAGTTCAAAGATAACGCTGGGGTTTAAGTTGTTGGCTATGTATGCAGCCGATGGTGGCGTTAAATCTTGTGGCACGACAATAGTACCTGCTTGCAAATACATCGTTATAGCCTGTACATCATCTAACGACATATTCGCGGTAGTTATTTTTAATTTACACCCCTTTGGTAAACGTGCAGCACAATATTTTAAGGTGGCTAATGTCTTATTTGTTGAAAGCAATCCAAGACTCTGCCCGGGCTGTAACCATTCAACTATTGCACCCGCTTGTTCTTGAGTCATGTTATCGACGTTCAGCAACAATGTGGCAGGTATCGGTAATGCGGCAATCACTTCCTGTGAGATGAAAGATGAAACATAGAGTGTGCGTTTAGGTTTTAAGTGCTTAATGATGGCAATGGCACGAGCGTTCTCATCGTCTGCTAAGGATGTGGGATACATCAGTGCAACAGAACATGGCAGCGTAGCAGCAATCATGCGAGCTTGCTTTTTTGACATCTGTTCGTCGAGTGATACGGCACCTGAAATGTTGCGGAAAGCATACGCGAGACTTTCAGGTGTACATGCAGGGAGATTCGCTGGTAAATAGAGGATGTCATGGTGCCGAGGTCCTTGAAGAATAGCTCGGAGACGGGAATTGACTACGACAGTTGTTGTACGGCTACTCGATGCGATAGGTTGTTGCCCCTTTGAACTTGTTACTGCTTGCTTTGTTAAAAGCACAGGTGTCATTGGAAATAAAGTACGTATTTTTTTGAGATTGCGAATTTGCAACGCGAGCCATGGTTCCATGTTATGGCTGATCTTAATAGCATTAGGATGTTGAGTATGAGTTATCACAAAAATAGCCTCATACCGTGCTATACGTGCAGCAAATCTGATGTTTCTTTGCGGTGAGATATTCGCAGCGATAGCTAACAACGCATCCCGCGTCATACCTTTACGCAAAAGACCATCATCTGTTGAGAGCGCACATGTTATCATTGACGACGGTATTACATCTCCCGGTGCTTGATGAGCATTGGTAGAGAGCAATTGAGGAGACTCAAGAATAAATTCTGGTCGCGCATGTGTGCGGATACTTGCTAATTGTGCTGGAGAGAGTTGATTACTTGGTGGCAATCTCAATTTTAGCCTAGGGGTTTTTTCCATATTGATGGATGTAAGTATCGCGGCTATTGCTTCTGAACTACAGTGACGGGTTATTTCAATCGCAATGTTGTGGCGCACCGCACATATAATATCTCGCAGGTCTGCAACGCTTATGTTGAGGCCTAAAGCACTATCTGCAGTAAGAGGTAATGACGGTATACTGAGAATAGTATCGTCTTTTAAACATGCGACTACCCATAGGGCATAGAATCTTAGCATGGCAGGAAGGAGAATCAGAGCGGTGTTTTTGAGTAACTTTTTTGCGAAAGCAAGAAATCTTTCCCGCATCTCGCCTATGCCATTCTCATCGTCGGGAGAGTATAAACCAATAGAGTATCCTTGAAGGATTTGTGCTAGCTTAGCCAGCTCTCTTGAACCGAGGTCGCGTTCAAAGGCCAGTAAGATGGCTCCTACTTTGCCGATATATTCCCCTTCCAGTTGTGTTTCCAAATAATCAGCTGATACCCAGTTACCATGGAAATCATGAGGTTTGACGGTCACATTCAGGATGCCTGGCAAATTGGGTTGAGGTGTCGATAGGGATATTAATAATTTCATAGAGTCAAGCTTATATGGATTGGTTGCTATTGAGTAGGGGCATCATATCAGCCAATGCTGAATCGAGCAATATAAGCACAACCTTGATCCTCTAAGATCTAATCTGCTAAGATGCCTACGCTTTTACCACCTTCGCATACAAAGAGATACAGTCATGACAATAACAATTAGCATTAGCCACGAAAACCAACTCAATGTCCATATCACCGATAACGGGTCTGCTGGCGTTGATAGCCAAGCACAAGATCTTAAGTTACTTGAGTTAGCATTAACGGGGTTCTTAGAACACGAAATTGTTTTTACTGCTGAGGTAGGTTCGACACAGGAAAATGTCGGTGAGCGTATAGGTCAGTTATTGAAAGGACGTACCATCCGTTTTGCTGCTGACATGCAGCAAGCTGCACAAGCAGCATGGGCACGAGACTTAAAACCTAGCACCAAACTGATCTTACCGCCCACCACGTCAACCCATACAATCGATGCAATACCCAACGGTGTTGTGTTTGAAATTCTTATTCCCAACAATATTAGCGAGGCTCTGTTACAGGTTATTGCCGATTTGCCCCGTGAAAGCTGTCTTTTTTTAGAAGCGGATGTATCGCTGGAAACAAGTCATTTAGTATTTGCTAAATTCTACCCACAACCAGGCCATACGGTTAGATTGCCAGCTGTAATGCCTCTAGAAATACAAAGAGCAATTGCCGCGATTGTGCCAGCACAGTGTGTATTGGAGTTAGGTGTTGGTACCTCCGTTGCTAATGCACGAAGTGTTGCCGCAGTACTTAACCATCGTGCGATCTTAGCAGTGCCGACTTTTATGAGTGAAATCGGTGGTATGCTTGTCGAGGCGCCTACATGGTTTAATGAAATTATTCACGATGTACATCCCAGCTGCAAGATTAAGTTTCCTGTGGGTTTAGAATCAGCGGTCCTTCAAGCATTGGTATTTCCTAAAGAAAAAACAGTCATACTCTCAAAAGATATAGATAGTGATGCACTGACAATGATGATGCCGGCATTACGCAGCGCAGGATGTACGGTCAACCTTGCGCGAGGTATGTCCCCAGAATCGTTGCGTGCGCTAGGCACGGGACGAGGTGGTGATGGCCTTGGTTTACAAGTGAATTTGCATCTATATACATCTTCCGCAGAAGCTGAAGCGCTTGTATCTTCCTTGGGTGATAAGGATAAAGTTTGGATTCCCTCGACTTGGCAACCGACGGAATCAGCCGATGAAATTTGGGCTGAATGCGTGCACGTTGCAGGTTGTGTTGCCCCAGGCTGTAGCATTGGACTGTTGACGGATGAGCAATGCAAGCCCCACGCACAGGCAAAAGACATTGCACAACACTTAGGGGATGGCGCTATTCTAAGGCCCGCCTCAAATATGCAAGAGGATATCTTATTTGAGCTGGCTACGGCTTTAGGTCCTGGGCGCATCTTTGAAATATCAGAAACTCTGTTAAGCAAAAGAATAAGCGCATGTCGGTTTACCACGCAGAAACTACGGGCTGGCGTAATTTTAAGGCTACCCCATTCCACGCCCTACGAGCAGTTACGGAGTATTCAAATACAGATGCAGCCAAAAGCGATTCTTGAGTTGCCAGGTTTTAAGATTCAGTTTCTTAGCCAGATCTGCGAATGGATTAAAACATTGTCTTCAGACAACATCATTGCCCTTTCGCGTCGTTTCATCGATGACATCAAACGGCAATATACGAATCAATTCACGAGCAACATACCTTTACTGACAACGCAAATGGAAGAAGCGATTACGCAATTGGTGTTAACAGCTTGTCAAAATGTCCTTATTTCTCTCGTGCGAGCCGCGGAGCAGTGTCATCTTGTTATCAATAACATCGATAAGTCGATGCTGAAAGCGTGTGAAGCGTACCTACCATTAGGGCGTAGCAGGATCATTGGCCCCACGGAATTACCAGATAAGTCTAACCTTTCTAGCAATACGACAACGCCAAGACCTGACTCTTCAGCTTGCGCCCTTGAAGAATTGCCGCTTGTCGCGGAGACCAGCTTGCAGGCATTAACTTCTATCTTAGGGGATGATGGACCTTGTTCAAGTCAACCATTACCAGTGGAGGGTAAGAGGTTGCGCACAAGGAATAAAAACACGTCGTTTTTTGGAGATACTCAACCACCTGCCGCTAAGAGAACGCGTGCACCTCGCCGTTCTCAATGATTCTGACATGTCTTCATTTTTGTCTCTTGCTGAACAATTTATTGGTGTTCTCTTGAGCATTAAGAGAGAATCTATTAAACTGAGCGAACATTTAGCGACACTCGTTTAACTCTGCTCATGTGGGGTTATCAAGAAATAAGGTGAGACTCTTTCCTAGCTTCACGTCGAAAACAGTACTCAACATCAGGATAACAAGTCCCATGCAGCATCCAATTATTTTAGTTGACGAACAAGACCATGAAGTAGGTTATGGTGAAAAGCTAGATGTGCATCGTCAAGCCTTGCTGCATCGAGCTTTTTCAGTTTTTATTTACCGCCATCAACCAGCAGGGATTGAGATATTATTGCAGCAACGTCAACATGATAAATACCATTGCGGGGGGCTGTGGACGAATACATGCTGTAGCCATCCGCGCCCTGGCGAAACAGTGGTTGCAGCAGCGCAACGTCGGCTTTATGAAGAAATGGGACTCAAGATTCCCCTAACGGCCGTTGGCCACTTCATTTACAAAGCCGCATTTGCCAATGGGTTAACAGAGCATGAGCTGGATCATGTGATGGTTGGTCATTATGATGGTAGTGCTCTAAAGATTGATGCAGAAGAAGTTGCTGCTTATCAGTGGAAGAACCTCGATGAATTGCTGAGAGAACTTGAACAGCCAGCACCACAATACACACCTTGGTTGAAACCGGCGTTAATGCTAGCAAAAGCACATTTTGTTCGATAACAAGGCATTAACGACATAATCCTTACTCAAAACCTAGCTAAAAAAGCATATTTTAACTAAAAAAGACGATTAATCGTTGATCATTAAGGTGAGAATCATTATCATTTGCCTATTATTTGTTTGGCAAGGAGATAAGTCTATGATTCCTCATTTGGTTGCATTTGCTGTTCTGCCTAGCGTTACCTTTGCTGCTGGTATTTTATCGGCCATTACTGGGGGCAGCGGTTTGGTCGTGTTGCCTATGTTGTTACTAGTCGGTGTTCCTCCTCATTTAGCCCTCGGGACTAATAAGGTTTATACCACTAGCAGTTTGTTTACCTCGGCTTGGACCTTTTTGCGACGCGGGCTCTTTCGGCCTAGGATGTGGCTTTTAATGATTGCGGCCACGTTGGTGGGCTCTGTTTTAGGCGTCGGTCTAGTTCAGTTAACGAATAGTGACGTGTTATCGAAAATATTGCCGTTTTTTATCATTGCCATTGCCCTTTATTTTTTATTTATGAAGCTGCCCGTAAAAACCATGGCTCATCGTATCAATCAGAGTAAGAAAAATAAGTTAAGTGTTATTATCGGCTCCTGTTTAGGTGTTTATTCGGGTTTCTTTGGTGCTGCTACTGGCACACTTTACACCGCAGCAGGTGCTGGATTTTTTAAAATGACGCTCTTAGAAGCATCTGCGATGTCACGCTTTTTAGCATTTATTGCTAATGCGGTTGGTTTGATCGTCTTTATGGTAATGAAGGAAGTTAACTATTCTATTGGTGCCATGCTAATTGTGATGGGTGTTGGTGGTGCTTATTTTGGAACTCGCCTTGCATTAAAGCTCAAAGCAAAATGGATTCAATTACTGATTGTCAGTACTTCTGGTATCATGGGAGCCCTCTTATTATATAACACCTGGTTTGCTTGATGTTAGAAAAAGCAGTTTTAACAACGTCGATACCGCGAAGTGCCGCTCAAATGCGGCAATATTACTTTTGGGGTCTACTCTTTGTTGGTCTTGGCTTGTTGGTTTTTGCAATATTGTTATCTCTCGCCAGTGGGCCGATTCATATTTCATTTTCTCACGTGTTGTCTTTATTAGAATCTCGAGATGGTTCGGTGGAAGATTTAGTGTTTCATACGTCTCGCTTGCCGCGAACCTTTGTTGCTTTATTAGCGGGTGCAGCTTTTGCTGTAGCGGGCGTCATCATGCAAGGTGTGACACGCAACCCTTTAGCCTGTCCGAGTTTATTAGGAATTAATCAAGGCGCGGCATTAAGTATGATTTTAATGCTATTGTTGTTGCCGAATATTACCACAGTGTTTTTTGTTCCTACGGCGTTTTTAGGCGGGCTAGCAGCAGCAGTTTTAATTTATGGAATGACCACTATAGCAGGTCTTTCCACATTACAATTAGCCTTGGCCGGCATTATTGTGAATGCGTTATTTCACGCGGTCTCGCGCGCGTTATTAATTTTATATCCTACCAGTGCACAAGCAGTGATGTTTAATATCATGGGTTCCTTAGCTGGACGCACATGGCAAGAATTTCATTGGGTCTTGCCGTGGATTGCGGTGTGTTTATTCTTAAGTTTTTTTCTGCATCGTCCGCTAACAATTTTTGCTTTAGGGCAAGAAAAAGCAATTGGCTTAGGTGTGTCTGCGCGTGCGATGCAGTGCTTTTGTATGTTGATCGCGGTGATCTTGGCAGCAGCTGCAGTGAGTGTCGCGGGCCCTATTCCTTTTATGGGGTTAATGGTACCTAGCGCATTGCGTTATGTGGTTGGTAATCATTATAAACAGTTGATGATCTTATCCATGGTGTATGGCGCATTGTTATTAACATTGTCCGATGCGTTGATTCGTGTGATGAATCCGGTGGTAGAAATTCCAGTGGGATTGGTTGTAGCGTTGATGGGCGGACCCTTTTTCGTTTTCATGGCTCGCGCACAAACGAAGGAAGAAGCGACATGTTAGACACAAGCCATCATATTCGTCGTTGTTTTGTTGGATTAGCGATGCTGTTTATTGTGATGACGGTTTGGAATTTGACAACGGGCGAAGTTTCATTACTAAACTCCTTGTGGACGATGCCTCATCATTTAGATGCGTATCAAAAAATTGCGTTATACGATTTTCGCATGCCACGTTGGGCTATGGCGGGTTTGTGTGGTGCTTTGTTTGCAGCATCAGGGACAATTTTACAAACGGTCATGCGTAATGCGCTAGCTGCTCCCGATATTGTGGGAGTGACGGCGGGTGCTGCGATCATGGCAGTGTTGGGTCTTATTGTATTTCCCTCATTATCGAATATAGAAGTTGCGTGGTTATCAAGTGCCGGTGCCTTTGGTGGTTTCGCGTTAACTTATTTTCTAGCGCGCATTCACGGGCAAGTGTCACCTACTCGGTTAGCATTAACGGGTGTTGCTATCGGTGCTAGCTTATTAGCGGGCGAACATTTTTTATTGCTCATAGCGCCCATCGATATTGGACCATCACTAAGTTTTATTGCTGGCACTGTGTACGGTGTGGATTGGTCGCGTGTGAAAGCCTTGTGGCCTTGGGCTCTGTTATTATTAAGTCTGGCATTGTGTTTAGGGCGATCATTAGATCTTTTAGCATTACCCGATGAAACAGCTATTGGTATTGGTTTTCCTGTGAAGCGAATGCGCGGACTGTCATTGTTAGTCGCTGTATTATTGGCCGGTCTTGGCGTAGCCGGTGCCGGGATCTTAGGTTTTGTTGGATTATTAGCGCCGCAGATTGCTCGGGTTTTAGTAGGTGCAAAACATCAAGTGCGATTGCCGATGGCGATGTTAGTCGGCGCAGTGTTAGTGATCGCTGCTGATACCTTAGGACGTGTGATTGCGCCTCCTATGGAATTACCCGCTGGCATTGTAACCACCATCATTGGTGTGCCTTATTTTTTATGGTTATTGATTCGAGGTAGGCATTGTGGCAACTATTGAGTTAAATGATATTTCAATTCGGTATGGCAAAAAAACATTTATTGATCAATTAAATTTGCAAATTAAACCGGGAATGATTTCTACGATTATTGGGCCTAATGGTTCAGGGAAATCAACGTTACTCAAAACCATGGCGCGGATTTTACAACCGGAAACAGGCTCGGTGTTATTGAGCGGTAAAGACATTCATCAATTAGCAAGTAAACAAGTCGCACAGCAATTAGCAATTTTGCCACAACATATACAAACACCGGAACAAATGACGGTTTCTGAATTAGTGTGGTTGGGTCGGCATCCACATCAACGTTTTTTGAAAGGACGCAGCGAGCGCGATGAGCAAGCGGTGTATGAGGCTTTAGAGCAAACCGATATGTTGGCTTTTGCCACGAGAGATGTGAAATCTTTGTCAGGTGGGCAACAACAACGTGCTTGGATTGCGATGGCCTTAGCGCAAGACACACCTTGTTTGTTGCTGGATGAGCCCACAACATTTTTAGATATGGCACATCAATTAGATGTCTTAGAATTATTAAAAAAGCTCAATCGAACTCAACAGAAAACTATTGTTATGGTCTTGCATGATATTAATCTTGCAGCTCGATATTCTGATGAATTGATTTTGCTAAGTAATGGGATGTTGATGGCACAAGGTACACCGCAAGATATTTTAACGGAAACTTTGTTGTATCAAATTTTTAATATTAATGTGCGGGTGTTAGCAGATCCGCAAACGAATACACCGTATTTTATTCCTTATACTCGAATGATGGATGAGGAATATTAAGAGATTGCTCTAGAGAATGTAGCTTTACACATGTTGTCATCTCCGCGCAGGCGGGAACCCATTTTCATAGCAAGCTCGGAGCGCATTTAGAAATGGGTCCCCGCCTGCGCGGGGATGACGGACGAGGGAGTTTTTGTCCCCTACTGAGTTCCTGCAGTGAGGATACTATATCAACTCATAATTCCTTAATAATTGGCGGCTATACTTCACCCTAATTAATCTCCAAAACTTCATGGGGGCAGTTGTGAGCGCCACAAATATAGAAACAATTCAAACACCTGAACAATTAGCGGGTATTATTCTTCGAAAAGTTATTCAAAAAGCCTTAGCAGCTTATCCGGGCAGCTTTGTTAGTGATGTGGTCTTTTGGCAGAGTCGAGTATTAATGGCCGTTAATGATTTTTTAAAAATAGATCAATTTATACAATTGAGCACAGAAAACAAGACGACGCTCATTGAAGAACTTGCCACAGATTTGTTTCAAGATATTCAAACATTAGATAATGTGCGACAAGTAAAAAGGGTAGATGCTTCGATGAGGGGTATAGAAACCCACAACCAGAAAACAAAGGGAATTGTGCAACGTGTAGAAATAACATCATCGCGAGAAACTAAAGATGGTTATGAAGAAATTCACTCTACAGAACGTTCGATGAATAGTTTGCAATTTCCACCTCGTTCTTTCCGCTCAACAGGAACCGCACTCATTTTTACAGCGGTTGCAGAGAAATACCAAATTGGTTTTGAAAAAGAAAATCAGCAGGCTAATAATGCCATTTGTGAAGAAATTAAACGAGCTCGTAGTGAGTATGTGCGAGCAGCAGAGGCTCAACAGGCTGCCTCGCCCGCACAAATTGTTAAATCCCCTTCTTTTTGGAAGCGTCTGACGTCAAAGAAGAGCCCAGAGCCTATGGAGCCCTCGTTGGTATCTAAGGTGGATGTGTTTTTGGCAGCGGAAGCGCATTTTAGAAATAATAAGTTGCCACCTAAAGTCGCTATTTCACAATGGAGAAGAAAGGTTCAAGAGGACAGGATCAAACAACATTTTCATGATGCCAAAGAAGCACAAGGTATCAGAGCAGCAACACCTTTGATTGCTCCATTAATCAAAGATGCATATGTTGCGGCATCAGCGCCGCCTGCTGTGCCGGAAAGCAGCGAGCCTAGCAGTAGCGCGACGCCATCCATGCCAGGACCAAGCAGTTCTAGATAAGTTTTTACTGTTTGGGAGTGTTTCTGCTAAATTGAGAGACAGATGGTGGCGTGAGAGGTTCTATTTTGGGAGAAGCGCTTTCTTGTAAAAGGGGAGGGGCTTCTTTTTGAATTCGAGCATAGAAACTATTCTGCAACATACGTTGTGCTAGCGTGCCCTCTATAGGCTGATGACACGTGGGTTCTTCTCTATTTCTTCGTGGGCGTTTTGTAGGAGTTTCTTTTATTTTTTTATCAAACTCATTTCTTGAAGTTCTTTTAGTGAAAGTTTGACTGAGAAATTCTATTTGCCGTAACTTCTTAGAAATAAAAGTGATTTCCTGTTTCATATCTAAACTATTGGCAATAGTCTGAGCGTGTGTTAAATAGCAGTGAGCTTTATTTTGTATATTTTTTTCGGCACTGGATATTTTTGCTAACTCAAAATAGGCTTCTCCTAAGGTAGCGAAAAATTTTAATTTAGTTCTTGCATCATATCCACGCTCTATATAAGGTCTTTTTCCTTCTAGCATGGTGATAATTTCATTCAACTTCCTGATAAGAGATGGAAAATAGGTGCTTTCTTTAGAAAGAGGGGATTTCCCTGAACTGGTGATTAGTCGAGCGCTTAATAATTTTGCTTTGGCGTGTCGATTGAATGCTCTCCGGTAATATCTAGGATCATCACTATCAAAAATGCTGAGAGCTTCTTGAGAAAGATTAACTGCATGTTCAATTTCTTTTGCAATCACATTTTTTTCTTTTGTTGTTTGTGATATAGCAGTTTCATTTTTTTCTATGATAGTAGCTGCATGATGGTATAAAATTTTACCTCGTAATATTCTTGTGAAACGAAGATTTTCTTCTTTGCTTTGTAAGAAATAAATTTTATCTGGCTCTAGCTGCGTATAAGCAGAATTTGCATTATTGATAGCTTCTAGAGATTCGCTGAACCTTTTTTCTTGTCTATATTGAGAAGCTTTTAAGCACCAATAGAGTGCAAGTAGCGCTTGAGTGTGTATATCTTTTTTAGGATAATTCTTTAATTGTTCGTCAATGTTTTTTAGTTGGTCAGAAAATTCAGAAAAATTTTCTTTGTAAAAAAGAATAGATGCTTGTTGTAATTGTATCAGCAGTAGTCGTTGCCCCATGAGCGTGTTAGTCTGATTGCCTTCGGCAAGATATTTTCTATAACTTGCACAACATTGGCTGACGATATCACTAAACTCACTCCAAGCAGTGAATTCCTTAAAGCAATTTTCATTTTTAATAAGGAATATAGTGACCTCATCATACATTTGGTAGTAGATGGCATGATCCAAGACACTATTAACGTGCGACCAAATTGAAATATCTAAGGAATTTTCTGAGCTACGGTCAGGATTATGAAAGTGATCATTCAAATACTGCTGAAGGTGAGCGAGAACTCTCGGAATTAAGAATGACCAAAGATTTTGACTTTCAAGATAATTTCTCAAAGCAGATTGTATACAGCTATGCAAGAAAAAGGAGCCATCATATGTTTTTTCGATCAAGAGAAACTTTTGTAGAAAGGCTAGTAGTTTGGAGTTGTTATGATCTAGTGTTATTTGACAGGGAGAATAATATGCTAAGATACCAAGCACGAAATGCTCTTCACTGGGCATAGATAATGTTTCAGCATAGAGCTCTTCTTCATTATCATCTGTAAGAGATGCTAAAGTGGTGGAGTTTATTTCTGGTTTCGAAAAAGATGATGAGATGGGACTGGAACTGGTTGAGCTATAATCAGAATAAAACGTCGATGATCTCTGCACAAAAGTTTCTTGAAAAAATAAAAATAGCCAGGTCGATATCGAGGGGTCGTCATAGAGGCTGGCATTATTATTTTTTATAGTTTCAAATTTATTTAAAAAATCAGCAATATCGAAATTTGTCTGTTTGATATGATTCAACGCCATGATCATATTTAATGGTAACGTTTCAATAAGATATACAAATTTCTTAACCAGCGGATCGTTGGAGGTTAGTCTTAAACAATCTGCCACATATTGAAGGGCATTTTCATGACTTAATACAGGGACCTCTTCCACTTTAGCCCAGGAGCAGTTTTTATTTTTTGTTGTTACAACAATAGCATTGTTATTTGTGGTTGGAAGAAATGTTTCAATGGTTGATAAATCGGGTGCATCATCATAAATAATAACGAAATCTCCATGTAACTCAAAATACTCTTTAACGGTACTTTTAACATCATCCATGGGCGTTTGATTGCAATTTAACTTAAACTCTCTTGCAAATTGACTATACTGATTGAGTAGTAAAGTTTCAGTACTTGCTGTAAAGAAAGCGCGTCTTTTTTCTCTCATGCTAGATAATAAATTGAAAGTCACTAAGGTTTTTCCGACACCAGATTCACCACTGAGTGCAAGCACCCCTTGGTTATCTTCTTTTTCATGAATAAGATATTGTCGTATGCGGCTGGTAAAGTCATCGAAGCCGGGAAAGGAAAAATCAACTCCTCTATTTGCATCAAAGCCCCAATACCGAGGGGAACGACTTTTTGTTTGCTCAATACTGTTTAGCCATGTTCTAGATAATTTATTTCGGCAGCTTTCAGAAATTTCATAATACTCATATTGTTCATTTTCGTGAGTTCCAGTTTTTCTATCAAAAATTTCGAGAGATTCTCGAGCTAAATGGCTAGCGGAAATGATCATAGCTGCTTGAACAGCGTAAATCCCTGGTCCATTGACAGCATTAAAAGCGAAATTGGTAGAATTGCCCCTTCTCAAGAGTTGGATTCTGTTTCCATTTGCTAAAACAAACGTTCTAATTTCCGAAGTGTTTTTTGACTCATATTCTTTAGAATGTTTATCAAGCCACGATAAATCAAATTCATCGTCTGCCGAAGTACAAGAGGAGATAAAGACATTGTCCCTTAAGTGCTTAAAATCATCTTTAACTAATGACTTGTTGCCTGTCGCACAAAATATCATGTCGCATTCGCTTAGAAATTTAATACGATCCCTATCATTGATAGTACTAAAATTATATGGGGTGCTTGCTGCTTCTCTTGCGACATCTGAATTGATGTCATAGATCATGACGTTTCTAATGCTATATTGTTTCAAACAAAGCCCAATGGACTTTCCAATCTTTCCAAAGCCGATGATTCCCACAGTATGCATTCTTTCAAGAATAGTATGCGCACCTATACGTAAAATTGTATCAGCAGCCCGTACAATAGAAACACCTACATTGACATCCTCTGTCTCTTTAATTTTATCACGAGCAACAGAAACAACGGGCTTTACGATCTTCTGCTCACCAGAACGTTTTAGCTTGTTCTCATGACCGTTCGAGTCTCTGCGCATGCTGCCTGAACTACTGGGGCTAGATTCCCATAAGAAGTCGTCTAAGCTTGATGATAGAGTTTTATTATGAGGATTATCTTCCGTGGTCCCAATTTTTTGAGCATGTCTTAAATATTTCTGTAATCCATTTTCAGTATCCTCAACAAAACCTACAACAAAATCTCGAACACGGGGGTCATTCGATAAAATATTGAGGCAGGGAGCAAAATATCCACCGATATCAATAAACACGAATTTTTCAAAGTTATTTTCATTTTTTAAATTGATTATTAACTCGATGGCTTTTTCTGGATTTTCTTTTAAATCTTTCTTTGTGAGAGGTATGATAAAGCAGTTTGTTTCAGTGTACTCCAATACGTCTTTATTGCTAGAAGCTGCTTTTTTTATAACTCCGGCAATGGGACCAGTTTTTTTCAGCGCATTTAAATAATAGGGGAAGGTGGGAACAAGATGATTAACCGTAATAAAGGCAACTTTTGAGTTGTAAGTTAAATTAAATGATGTGACAATTTCCCGAAAGAAATCATTGATGCAGAACTCTTCGTCATTTCCTCTCGCGTCGATCTTTCGTAAATTCTCATTTTCTTGCATGGTGGCGGCCTTATCTTATTGTTAATATGGTAATTTTTATTGATGAGCTATCATCAACCTGATCTTCTCGCAAGAAGAAAGTAAGTTTTTTAAGAAGCAAAAGTTGTAGGAAAAACAAATTTTACTCAACTGGCGGTATTTTTCAAGTAATAATTTTTTTTAAGAGTTTCTTAATAAAGATGTATTACAATGCTTTTCAACAAGAAAAATATGAGGATATCAAACGTGGCCGCTTCATCGAGTATCGAAAAACCTATTTCCTTAGCGAGTATTGAGCCCACAGATTCTTGGCTAGCTCTTTGTTTCAATGCATTTTTGGAAAGAGGCCAGGCGTTGCAAAGACAGCAACGGTCTCTTGATAAGATCTCTATTTCTGATGTGCCCTCTGGGAATCTGGATCCTGCGAGCATGCCCTTTTGTTCATTTTTCTCTGCATCGAAGGTTAAACCTTCCTCAGTTAAATTCGCTACATTGTTTGAAACAAAATCAATTATTTCAGAAGGTGATGTATACAATCGATTACTTCGATTTAGTTTTTATAAAGATTGGCAAGACAAATTGCCAACAGGCCCTTTTGTAGATTGTCTAAATGAACTTATTCGACAGGTTCTTCTTCCAAATATTAAGATAGAAAGATTATACGAATTAATGCAATATTATTTTCAGCAAGATGATTTTTTTAATAACCATCTTAATATGAAAGCCGAAGATCTTCTCAAAATTGCAGATAAGGAATTTAACTTTTCTCAAAAAGTGATTCTTATTTTAGTGCTCCATCGTTTGGTGGGATTGGTTGTGCTCTCCAGCGATATTTCCGAGATGGGTATTTTTCAGTTAGCATGGGCTTTACAAAGTAATACATCGATAATATCGCTAAATTTTATGTCTTTCGGCACATTAGGTGAAGATGATAGCATACAATATCTTGCTGAAGCGTTAACCAAGAATAATACGCTTATCACATTGAGCTTTGGTGCTAATAAGATAAACGCGGAAAAAGTGGGCGTTCTTTGTAGAGCATTAGCATTCAACAAATCTCTTAGGTCATTCAGAATAACTGGCAATGAGCTTGGCGCTGCGGGTGCAATGCAAGTGGCCCAATTGTTGCGGCGTAATACATCACTTACGTCTCTGAGCCTAACAAACTGTCAGATCGACATAGTGGGTGGTGAAGCGCTTGTTGAGGCTATGAAACACAACTCTATTATTACGGTATTAGGTGTAAAGGGTAGCAATCTCTCCACCGAGCAAATTGACGCAATCAATCAACACTTGCAGAGAAATAAAGATAATCTAGGTCAAAAAGAATCTTCATTATTTCAAATGCTGTTTAACTTTTTATTACAAGCGGGATATTTATCAGAACTATCAGAGTCTGCTGATAGTTCTGAGCCTATATCGATCCCACAAAGTTCTCAAGACGTATATGTTCAGCGAATAAGATAGCCATCAAACCCAATTGACATCGCCAAAACACAATGATAGGCTGCAAGAGCATTTATTTGGTTTTGGAGGATTTAAACATGATGCCACATTCAGGAAAGCGATATCCGCGAGCGTTTGCTTATCAATATCAAGCTCTTTTATTCATTCAATCTACCTCCACTACGACCACGACCATCACTGCTTAATCTAGCAGGCATCTTGAAAAATAACGTATCTTTAAAAATTTTCCCATTAACAAGTAGGGGTTTTCTATGATCATTCAATCTGAATATTCTATTCATAAATTTGGTGGCAGCAGCCTTGCCGACGCTAAAAAATTTAAAGCGCTGCCATCGTTGTTAACAGGTAAAGATGAAATCTTAGTGGTATCCGCCATACAAGGCACAACCACTGCCTTGCAAAGCATGATGGATCATGCAAAAACGAGTACCAGTTATATCCCTGCGTTAGAGGCTTTAGCAGAAAAACATAGGGTATTGATCAAAGAATTATTGCCGGCACAGCGACAAGAAGTTGTGATTGAAATGATCGATAAAGATATTTTAACTATCAAAGATATTTTATACGCCATTCATTTAACTCATGGTTACTCGAAAGAAATACAGCATATTATCTTAGGATATGGCGAGCTGTGGTCTGCATCGATTTTAACAGAATTTTTAAGTCAGCATCATAAAGCTGCATTTTTAGATGCGGCAAAGGTTTTATTTATTTACGAGAAAGAAGGGATTATTTGTATTGACTGGGAAAGAAGTCAGGCGGCATTAGCAGATTATTTGAAGGATATCGAGTTTGATCAATTAGTCATTACTGGATTTATTGCGTCAACACAAGAGGGCGAGCGAACAACACTGGGGCGCAATGGTAGTGATTTCTCAGCAGCAATTTTTGCAAATTTATTTCATGCGCGGTCTTTAACAATTTGGACCGATGTTAATGGTATTTATAGCGCTGATCCAAACTTAGTGCGCTCAGCCTTTGTCATTGAAGCATTATCTTATAAAGATGCTTTAGAATTAGCATACTTTGGTGCGAAGGTGTTGCATCCAATGACTATTGCACCCGTGGTGGAACAACAGATACCGATTTATATTAAAAACAGTTTTAATCCAAAAGCAAAAGGAACTTGTATTTCTAGCTCTGTCGAGAAATCAACGCATTTGATTAAGGGTGTTAGCTGCATTGAATCGGTAGCGATGATTAATATAGAGGGCAGCGGTCTTATTAGTGTGTCAGGTATTGCGTTGCGAGTATCTGATATTCTGTATCGAGCACAAATTAACGTAATGCTTATTTCACAGGCGAGCTCTGCACACTCTATTTGTTTTGCCATACCTTCTGCTTCTGTCAAAACAGCGCTAAAAGTATTGAAAGATAGTTTGCAACCAGATATTGAACGAAAACATATCGCTGGCATTCAAGTCGATCCAGACTGCGCGATTTTATCCGCAGTGGGGGATGAAATGATCGGCGCTATTGGTATCGCAGGAAAGTTTTTTAACGCATTAGCGAAAGCTAACGTTAATATCAGAGCCATTTCGCAAGGTTCATCAGAACGTAATATTTCAGTGGTGATTAAAAAGAGCGATGTGAGTAAAGCATTACAAGCGGTGCATGCCGGACTTTATCTTTCTCGCAAAACCTTGTCTATAGGTTTAATTGGTCCTGGTGCAGTGGGTTCTGCGTTGTTACAGCAAATTCAACATGAGATGGATAAACTCGGTGAAACTTGTCAAGTAAATTTGCAATTACGTGGGATTATGAATAGTCATCAAATGTTGTTAGCGGATACAACCATTAATTTAGATAATTGGCAAGAGGCGATTAAACAAAATGGCATGAAAGCGGATATAGAAGCATTCGCAAGTCATATTGCAGCAGATAATATTCCTCATGGTGTTATTATTGATTGCACAGCAAATAAAGCTATATCGCAGCAATATCAGTATTTTCTATCAAAAGGGTTACATGTGATTACTCCCAACAAGCATGCGAATGCTGAAGACTTGGCTTACTACAAAAAAATAAAAGAAATAACAAGAAATCATCTTTATTATTTTTATGAAGCGACAGTCTGTGCTGGGTTGCCAGTCATTACAACATTGCAGGATTTGATAAAAACCGGTGATGAAATTGAAAGTGTTGAAGGTGTGGTGTCAGGGACTTTAAGTTATATCTTTAATGAAATGGCGAAGGGCCGGACATTTTCTGACGTTGTGATTGAGGCAAAAGCGCGTGGTTTTACTGAACCTGATCCACGAGAAGATTTATCAGGCATGGATGTGGCACGAAAAATAATTTGTTTAGCACGAGAAATTGGTCACGATGTGACATTAGATGATATGTCGGTTTATAACTTAGTGCCGCCAGAGTTAGCGTCGTGTACAGTTTCTGAGTTTATGGAGAAGTTGCCACAGTATGATCATCGTATGAATGAGTGGCTCGAAAAGGCTGTGGCCAATCATCAACGATTACATTATGTCGGCACTATTAGTCGTGAGGGCAAATTACAAGTTGCGCTAAAATTATTAGACAGCGATCACCCTTTTTCACGATTAGAGGGCACCGATAATATGCTAATATTCCATACTAAGCGTTATCATGAGCGGCCACTGGTGATTCAAGGCCCAGGTGCTGGTGCTGAAGTAACAGCAGCGGGTGTGTTTGCTGATTTATTGCGGTTAGTAGCTGTTTTATCTTAAGAGGTTAGCATGAATAAAATTAAAGACTCAGTGCAGCAAGTAAAAGCGTTTGCGCCAGCCACTTGCGCTAATATTGCAGTGGGGTTTGATATTCTAGGATTTGCTTTTGATAAGCTAGGTGATTATGTCACATTAAAAAAACGCGATGATCAAAAAATTGTTATCGAATCGATTATTTCAGAGGAAACCTTGCCCTTTACCACGCAGCAAAATACAGCGTCGTTGGTGATTGAAAAACTTTGTCAGGAATTATCGTTGGATATTGGTTTTTCTATTGTGATTGAAAAAGGCATTCCATTGTGCTCTGGGATGGGAGGATCAGCGGCATCGGCCGTGGCTGCATTAGTTGCCTTTAACCATTTCTTAAAAGAACCTTTGTCACTACATGAGCTGGCGCGTTTTGCTTTAATGGGTGAACAACAAGCGAGTGGCGCAGCACATCCTGATAACATTGTACCCTGTTTATTTGGTGGCTTTACCTTGACGTATTCACAGAACCCAATGAAAGTGATTCAACTGCCCATTCCTAAATTGTATTGCGTATTGCTGCATCCACATATGCATGTTTCAACGCGCAGCGCGAGGGACGTGTTAAAAAGTGAAATTGCGTTGAAAGATTATGTCAAGCAATCAGCGCATTTGGCTTCCTTCATTGCGGCGCTTTATGAACAGGATGATAATTTGTTGAGTCAGGCTTTGGTCGATGATTTGATTGAACCACAACGCGCGCAGTTTGTGCCAAATTTTTATAAAATAAAAGAGGCAGCATTGCAAGCGGGTGCTTTGGGAATGTCTTTTTCTGGTTCGGGTCCTGCGCTATTTGCTTTTGCTAAAACGGAACAAGCGGCACAGGCGATTGGTCAAGCGATGCAAAAACCATTGCAAGAAAAACAAATAGAGTCAAATTATTGGGTCGCGCCAATCAGTAAAAATGCCGCGCATGTTGTGTTTGAAGGAGAATGATGATGCATTATATCAGTACGCGCAAAAAGTCTGGAAGTAAGACTTTATCAGAAGCGATACAAGCGGGTTTGGCAACAGATGGCGGTTTGTTTGTTCCGGAAAAAATGCCGATGATGGATCAATCGCAGTTATCTTTAGACATGCCCTATCCAGAATTTGCTGGGCAAGTACTCAGACAATTTTTTGCAGGCGATCGGCTTGAGACGTCTTTAACACAATTGTGTGAGCGTGCATTTGCTTTTCCGGTTCCGTTGAAAGCACTCAATAATAATACTTTTGTATTAGAATTATTTCACGGTCCTACATCATCCTTTAAAGATTTTGGCGCGCGCTTTTTAGCAGAATGTTTGAATGAAATTGCTGAAGATAAAAAAACGATTATGGTAGCAACTTCTGGCGATACGGGTTCTGCAGTAGCGAGTGCTTTCTATCAAAAGCCACATTATCGTGCAGTGATTCTCTATCCCGAGGGACAAATTTCCGAAAAGCAAGAACATCAAATGACATGTTGGGATGAGAATATTTTTGCTTTCGCGGTAAAGGGGAATTTTGATCAATGCCAGCAGTTGGTTAAATCCGCTTTTTCTGATGCAGCATGGCAAGCTGCTGGTGGTTTAAGTAGTGCGAATAGTATTAATATTGGTAGGCTGCTGCCGCAAATTACATATTATGCTTATACAAGTTTTCATTTTTATCGACAGCATGGGTGTGAACCTGGGTTGATCATTCCCAGTGGAAATTTAGGTAATGCAACGGCTGCTTATTGGGCAAAGGCCATGGGCTTTCCGATCAGAGAAATTGTATTAGCCACCAATGCTAATCGAGTCGTGCCAGATTATTTAGAGACGCATCATTATCATCCTCGACCGAGTATTGCCACGATTGCTAATGCAATGGATGTGGGGAACCCCAGTAATCTTGAACGCTTAAATGATTTGTTTGGCTCTTTTGAGGAGTTTCAAAAAAATGTGAGCGCATTGTCAGTGAGCGATGATTTGATTCGCAAGACCATTGCGGAAGTTTATCAACGATACCATTACATCAGTTGCCCTCATACAGCAACAGCATTTTATATGCGCGATCAACTCGACGAACAACCATGGGTCGTCGTTTCAACAGCAGACCCCTGCAAGTTTGATGATTTGGTAGAACCAATCATCAAAACAAAAGTCCCAATGGCACCACAACTACAAGCACTATTGGATAAACCAAATCACATTATGAAAGTAAAAGCAGATCTGATAGAAATAAAAAACTTGCTGGACAACTGTTCTATCTAACCCCTAAATCTCAAAGGATACCTATAAAGAGTGCCTTCTCCCCTTGAGGGAGAAGGTGGCCGAAGGCCGGATGAGGGGTATCAAAATAAGAAAAATTTCACATGAAAAAAAGAGCAAATCAACTTCGTGAAACGATGACTCTTGCAGAAGCAGTACTTTGGCAACATCTACGCAATCGTCGTTTTCAAAAGATAAAATTTCGCAGACAGCATCCAATAGGCCGATACATTGTTGATTTTGTATGCTTAGAGAAGCATTTAGTTATTGAGCTTGATGGTGGACAACATCAAGAGCAAATCGAATATGATCAACGCCGTACAGATTATTTAACAAAGCAAGGTTTTAGAGTTATTCGTTTTTGGAATAATGAATTTTTGATGGAGCAAGAAGCAGTATTACAAGCGATTTACAATGCGTTGTTTAGTTGTGGAGAAGAACCTATTTAGATACCCCTCATCCGGCCTGCGGCCACCTTCTCCCTCAAGGGGAGAAGGGGTTTTTTACAACCATTTTTTATTACATCAGAATTCCCAATAAAAATATCTTAAAGCGCGCCTTCTTCCTTTGAGAGAGAAAGTGTTTTTTATAAGAACTTTTTATTACATCAGAATTTTCAGTAAAAATATCTTAAAGTGTGCCTTCTCCCCTTGAGGGAGAAGGTGGCCGAAGGCCGGATGAGGGGTGGTCTAATTAGTAAACTTCAACAAAGTATTTTCTCTAAAAAATTAACATCGGTGCTTTCTTATTCTGCAATATGAAACGCTCGCAAAGCACATTCCACGCAAAACTTCACATAGGCTTGTTTTTCCCTTTCTGTCGCAATAAACACATTGGGATCCAGCGCAGCGGAGCCAATGAGGGACATCAGGAATGTTAAAATAAATTCAAGGGTTAAGTTCGAAGCAATATCTCCTTGCTTTTGATAGTGTGCTAAGGCATCAAGTAATAACTTGCATTGTCGACTCATCGTAATGCCAATAGCGGGCGTTGTTTCATCACGAGACTCCACACGTTGCCAATTGAACATCCGCACGATGTCAGGGTTGTCCCGATAAAACTTCATATTATTAGCAAACAATTTCTCTAAAAAAACTTGGAAGGGCAAATTACTACTTGGCAAGGTTTCTTGTTGTGTTTGATATTCCTCGACAATCGCTTGTTTCACTGCAACCCATAGTTGTGCTTTATTCTCAAAATGATGAAAAATAAGACTGTGATTCACATCGGCGAGTGCCGCTATTTTGCCGACAGAGGTTCCGGTAAAGCCATCTTTAATAAATAACTCCCTTGCGGCGGACAGTATTTTCTCTTTTGTTGAAGGTTCTTTCATAGACATCCTGTGTGTTTTCAAGAAGTTTACCCAGTTGGGATGCACTTGTAAATTAGGTACAAAAAAGGAGGCTTCTTTGGGCCTCCTTTTTATTGACACTAATTATGAGAAAATTAAAGTTTCGGCCCCGCATCACGAATAGCCGCAGGCACTTCAAACTTCGTAAAATTATCCTGAAACTTTTGCATCAACGTTTTGAGCTTTTGATCAAAGGCATCTGGATCTTTCCAAGTATTTTTTGGATTTAATAATTTCGCATCAACACCAGGTATTTGAGTTGGAACACGTAAATTAAATCCTGGCAACGTTTCACTGGCAGTTTCTAAAAGCTCACCCGATAACACCGCATCTACAACAGCGCGAGTGGTAGGAATGGAGAAACGCTTGCCACCATCACCGAAAGCACCACCAGTCCAGCCGGTATTGACTAAATAAACTTGTGCGCCGGTTTTTTCTAAACGCTCAATGAGTAATTCTGCATAAACACGTGCAGGTCGTGGGAAGAACGGTGCGCCAAAGCAAGTGCTAAAGGTTTCTTTAATAGCCTCGGTTTGTCCCACTTCCGTGCTGCCAACTAACGCCGTGTAACCACTCAAGAAATGGTAAGCTGCTTGTTCTTTTGTTAACAAAGAAACAGGCGGTAATACACCATAGAGATCACAAGTTAAAAACACTACTGCACGTGGTTGTCCCGCACGATTTTCTGGAACGCGTAAAGCAATATGCTCTAAGGGATACGCAGCACGAGTATTTTGTGTTAATCGGTCATCGGCAAAATCAGGTTCATTGCGCGCATTCAACACCACATTTTCCATAACAGAGCCATGTTGAATTGCATTCCAAATGACAGGCTCATTTTCTTGAGAGAGGTTAATACACTTCGCATAACAACCACCTTCAAAGTTAAACACACCGCAATCACCCCAACCATGCTCATCATCGCCAATCAATTGACGTTTAGGATCCGCAGATAAGGTGGTTTTACCAGTACCGGATAATCCGAAAAACAAAGCAACATCGCCATCAGCACCCACATTGGCGGAGCAATGCATGGGTAACACGTGTTCCTCTGGTAACAAATAATTTAACACGGTGAACATGGCTTTTTTCATTTCACCTGCGTAATGAGTGCCGCACACTAAAATTTTGCGTTCACTGAAATTAAGGATGACAGCAGCATCACCATTGGTGCCATCCACGGCAGGATCAGGTTTGAAATTAGGTGCAGCCATTAATGTCCAAACAGGTTCATTGGGTTTATGCGCCTCACGGATAAACAACACTCGTGTAAACAAATTGTGCCACGCCAATTCAGAGCAAACCGTCACCGCTAAAGAATAATCAGGATGAGCACCGACGCGTAGATGAGAAATAAACACTTCTTTTTGGTCATTAAGATACGCTTCAACTTTGTCCCACAAAGCAGCAAAGGTTGCTGGCGCGATGGGTTGGTTTACTTTGCCCCAATCGACGGTCTTGTGAGTAATACTATCATCAACAATAAAACGATCCTTGGGTGAGCGACCCGTACGAGTGCCGGTGGTGGCAGTAATTGCACCATTGCTGCAAAGAACAGCTTCTTTTCGCAGTAGGGCTTTGGCAATTAAATCATCAGAAGCTAAGTCCACGTGTTGGATTAAGTCGGAGTTGGAGAATCGATGTTGCATAGGGGTATCCTCAATAAAGTGTTATTTGCGCGGATCATACCTGATTTTTAGATAACCACAAGTCATTAGCAGGTCTCTTATGAGGAAATATACCTACTGCTTCCTAGTTGGCGCTGGGCTTGGTAATAAACAGAAGGGGTGCCAATATTAAACCATCTGCCAGAATAATACTCACCGGTAAGAGCGCCGCGGGTGGCTGCTTCTCGTAATAGGGGGTAAAGTTTAAACACTCCTGGCGAAAATTCTCTCAATAATTCAGGATGATACACGCCAATTCCCGCAAAGTTTAGGGTATTAATGCCGGTGTTCGCAATGCGCCCACCTTGCAGAGTAAAATCTCCGGCCGGGAGCCCTTCCAAGCGATCATTGAGAACTAAATGCGCCATTCCATCCAAAGTTGACGGTAAGCAAGCAAAGGGATAATCAGTCCAAATATCGCCGCTCACAGTAATAAAAGGATCATTACCCAACAATGGTAGCGCCTTCAGCATCCCCCCTCCGGTTTCTAAGGGATAAGGTTCTTCAGAGTAGGCTAGATTAACGCCCCAATGGTTGCCATTGCCTAACGCTTTTTTAATTTTTTCTGCCATATGCGACACATTTAACACAATATCCTGCACGTTCGCTTCTTTTAGTCGCTCAATATGGTGGACTAGTAACGGTTTACCAGCTAAGGGTAATAAGACTTTGGGTTGATCGGCACACAGTTCGCCCATGCGCACACCTTTGCCAGCGGCAAATATCAAAGCTTTCATGGTGTAGTCACTCCCTCAAAGGCAGGTATTATTTTTTCTTGTAAGATTTCAGCAAAAGCAGCGAGCTCAGAATAGTGACCAACCACTTGCTGTATATAATGAAGCGTACGAGGGATATCCCCTAAATATCGTGGGTCCTGATCTCGTAACCATTTTCGGGCAAAAATAAAGCTAGCTTTCAGGTGACGTTGCACGCCCATCAAATCAAACCATGCCATAAACTCAGTTAGAGAAAAACCCACAGCAGATTGCTGCGAGAGTTTCTGATAAAAGTAAGCGACCCATTGTTCAACTTGGTGCAAAGGCCACTGAATATAACAATCGCGTAAGAGCGAGACCAAATCATAGGTGATAGGACCGCGCACAGCATCTTGGAAATCTAAAATTCCCAACTGCTGATCATCAACTACCATCAAATTGCGACTGTGATAATCGCGATGCACAAAGACTTCTGGCTGTTGCAAAGCCTGTTGGAGTAACCATTGAAAACTTTTCTCTAGTTCTTGGTGCTCAACGGCGGTTAATGGATCTTCCAAATAGCGCAATACCATCCATTCTTTGAAATTATTTAACTCGGTTAAGATAAATGAGGCATCAAATCGTGGCAATGTTGTATCAAAGGTTGTGAGGGGTTGTTGCATGAGCAACAAATCATCCATCGCGCGTCGATAAAGACAATCGGCATTTTGATCATTTAATGCGGATAATAATAAGGTATTACCAAAATCAGAGAGTAATAAAAAACCCTGTTCAACATTCTGCGCCAAGATGGTGGGCACACGTAATTGTTGTTGCTGTAAGCGTTGGGCAACGGCGATGAAATTAGCGATGGGTTCTTGCGTGGGCGGCGCATCCATCGCAATTAAGGATTGTTGCTCGGTGTGCAATCTAAAATAACGACGAAAACTAGCATCAGCCACCAAGGGCGTTATGCAAAGTTGCGTAACCTGTAGTTGGTTTTTTGCCCATTGTTCTAGATCGATTAATCGTTGATCCATGTTTAATGACTCACTCGTTGAATTTTTATTCGTAGCACTGGCCAAACCTGCACGGCTTAGGTAACATCGGCCCTTTCACACTAAGAATCAGAACGGTATGCGTATAGTGGCAAACATTAAACAACTGTCCATGGGAATGTTTCTCATGACAAGTTGTGTTATTTTGCGCGGTGCAGAGGCAAACGTACAACCTTCTTTAACGCAACAGTGTCTGACGCAATCCAGCACTCAAACAACGCATTGTATCTTAGCCGACAATGCAAATCTAATCCCTGCGGAAAAAATCAGTTCGCAACCAGTGATCGGTAGTGAAATAACAAACAACCCTACGGAAAAAATGAATTTGCAACCCATCGAAGAGGATGGGCAACTGCTTGCTCCCAAGTTAGGTGAGCATGTGTTGGATTTGCAACCGCCACGGCCTTTGCAAGAGAGTGAAAAAGTGCCTTATGAAAAAGTTGCACCCAAGACATTAACGCGAGGGCAAATCGCTGATATTATCGGTTGGGTTAACGCGAATTCACCCAACGCACGTTGCTCAGGTTATTACGAAGAGCCTAACCTATTCTATAATGCCCCCGGCGGATTGGCATTGAATAAGAGTCCTATCACCATTACCGCGGATCGCACCAGTTTATCGCAACAAGCGGTTTCCACAGTGCAAGGTAATGTGGTCATTACCCAGCCGAATCGTCAAGTGACGGCGCACCAAGCGTCCTTATACCGTAACAGCATGACCCATCAATTAAGTACAGCGGATCTTTATGGGCAGGTGATACTGCGAGAGCCCGGTAAAATTGCTATGGGCGATAGAGCGCACATTAATTTGCAAGATCATGGTGGCAGTTTAGATGATGTGGTGTACCGCATGACGGCCACCTCAAAAGCCCCTGAATTGCTCTATGACGTACCGCAGTCATTAAAACCCATCGTGCAGATCGATACACCAGTGGCGTGGGGAACTGCCAAACAATATGAGCGATTACCCTCTGGCATTATCGTGATTCGCAGTGGCACCTATAGTACTTGCCCACCACCCCAACATTTTTGGACGGTGAAATCGCAAACCTTGATCTTAAATAAAGAGACAGGCGTGGGTGTTGCTAAAAATGCAGCGTTGTTTGTGGGCCCATTGCCAGTATTGTATACGCCTTATTTTACATTCCCGTTGGATGATCGCCGCAAGTCTGGTTTTCTTTTTCCGGTTGCTGCGCATTCTTCTTTATCAGGATATGAAGTTGGCGTTCCTTATTATTTCAATATCGCACCCAACTATGATGCAACCTTAACACCGGAGGCGATGACGTTACGTGGTGTGCAATTAAATGGAGAATTTCGTTATTTAAACACGCAGGATGCGGGAAATCTTCACGGTAGCTTTTTGCCAGATGATCGTGCTTTTAATTCCTTCAAGCAAACACAGACAGCAAAGCAAATTACTTTACTCAAACAAGCGGATCCCCTCTTAGTGCATGAATCGGATTCTGAAATCATTGACAATAATGCAATGTTAAACCGATTAAATAACACACCGAATAATCGTTATTTTGCTTCCATACAAGACACGCGCACCTTTGGTACCTCGGGTTGGAGTAGCCATATCTGGGCTAACAAAGCGAGCGATGATTATTATTTTCAAGATTTTGATGGCGATCCTGCGCAAATTACCAATAATCAAATTATCAATGAAGCGGAGTTGTTTTATAACAGTTCTCATTGGAACTTCACTAGCCGCGCATTGGGCTATCAAACCTTGCATCCTATTAATATCACGTCGGTGCCGAATCAATATCGACGATTACCTCAGATCATTCTTAACGGTACCTATCCAGAATTTTACAAAGCTTTATCTTTCAATTTAAAGACGGAATTTAACGATTTTGCTTACTTAAAGGCGCCAGGTCAGCCAGACGAAACGTTGCCCTCTACAGGAACCCGTTTATATATAGAGCCAGCATTAAGCTTACCGCTTTATTGGACGGCGGGTTATATTAAACCGGAAGTGAGATTATCAGCGACTCAATATGATACAACAGAGATGAATGTGTCTTTTTACAATCCACCTCAGGAACCTATTATCCCAGCGCAACAAGGTGGTAGTATTTCGCGAGTGCTGCCCATTGCGGATATTGATATGGGATTGTATTTTGACAAAAATACTCACGTCTTTGGTACGGATTATACGCAGACCCTAGAGCCTCGCTTATTTTACTTGTATGTTCCTTATCAAAATCAAAATGACATCCCAGTGTTTGATACAGCGGTGGATCCCTTCTCCTTTAGTCAATTGTTTAGAACTAATCGTTTTAATGGGATTGATCGGATTGGTGATACGAATCAAGTTTCTTTAGCTCTGGTTTCCCGTTTGTTAAATAATGAAACGGGTGATGAAAAAATCCGGGCGGGGATTGGTGAAATTTACTATTTTGGTACACGACAAGTTAACTTGAACAACATTGCAGGTCCGGTTACCTTAGCCAGTGAGGTATCCAATGCTGCGGTGGTATCGCCGATTGCCGGTGATATTACTTACCATTTAAATCCTTTGTGGCAATTGGAGTCTGGTGCAGCATGGAACCCAAGTAGCCGTAACAAATTGGAAAATGTGCGACCGGGTCAGCAACCGAATAAAGGGCGATTGGTCAATGCGGATGTGAGCTTACAGTACCAACAAGATAACAACCATATTTTAATGCTCGGTTATTATTTTCTGCGAGGGGGTGATCCAATTGGTAATCAACCTGTGCAAAATGGTACTCCACCTTTACCAACAGGGGGTGCAAACCATGTCAAAGCGAATAACTCTATTAACAATTTAAACCAAGCACAAATTGGCGAAATTTGGCCTATTAACAACAATTGGAAAACCTATTCCAGCTGGCGTTATGATTTCAGCAAAGATCGATCACAAACTTACTTTGCCGGGATTGAATACGATAGCTGTTGTTGGGCAACTCGCTTGACGGGTGGTCGAGAGTTTAAATTCTTAAATTCGCTAAACAAACCGGTTTATAACTCTACCCTTTATCTAGAATTTACGCTGTTGGGCCTCGGCAATATCGCTCTTTCCAGCCCGACACGTTTATTTAAAGACACTTTCCCCAGCTATAGCGATCACTTTGGCGATGTGAATTATTATTAAACAATCTACAGAAATAACTTCGTTCAAAATTTGATGAAATTTTTATAATGTATGATAATAGCCCCTTTTCAATGAGTGAAAGGTTTTTATGAAAAAAGTATGGGTTTGTTTAGCAGTATCACTTTTTAGCTTACTCGCGGGCCAATCTTTGGCTGATACAACATCAAGCCAGCCGGAGCATTTGAATCAGGTCGTGGCTATTGTTAATAGCGATATTATTTCCAACCAGGAGCTAGATAAACAAGAGGCATTGATTCGGTTTAACTTGGCAAGCAGCACAGCGACCCTGCCGCCAGAGGCTGAGTTTCGTAAGCAAGTGTTACAAAATTTGATTAATCAAACCCTCGAAGTGCAAATGGCGGATAAAGTGGGAGTCTCGGCAGAGGGCTTGAATGTTTCAGACGCCATTGAGCGTATCGCTAAAAATAATAAGATGACTGTAGATGACTTAAAGAAAAAGTTGAGCGCCAGCGGCGTAGACTTTGGCTATTATCAACAACAAATTAAACAACAAATGTTGGTGAGCCAATTAGCGCAGCAAGAAGTGGGGGGGCGCATCCGTATCACCGATCAAAATGTGGAAAACATTCTGAACTCGGAAGCCTATGCCGCGCAAAATCAAGGCCAGTACCATTTGCAGGATATTTTGATTGCGTTGCCAGATGTGCCGAGTTCAGAGGACGTGCAAACTGCGCTGAATAAAGCGAACACGATTCTGGAGCAATTAAACAAGGGTAAGGATTTTCAACAAATCGCGATTGGCCAATCCAATGGTCAAGAGGCTCTAAAGGGCGGTGATTTAGATTGGCGCTCCCTGCAAGAGTTACCACAAATTTTTTCAGAGCCGGTGCAGAAGATGAAAGTTGGCGATTATTATGGCCCCATTCGTACTGCAAACGGTTTTCATATTATCAAGTTACTAGGAAAAAAAGGTGGAGAGACTCAGCATTTTTCAACGCAGACGGATGTGCGTCACATTCTGTTGATCAAAAATGCTTTGTTCAGCGATGAGCAACTCAAAGCTAAATTAGAAAAAATGCGCACGGAGATTCTACAGGGGGCAGACTTTGCTAAATTGGCAGAGAAAAATTCTCAGGATCCTCTCTCGGCGTCGAAAGGCGGTAGCCTCGGTTGGGTGAAACCAGGATTTTTGACACCACCCTTTGAAAAAGCCATGAATGCGTTAAAGCCAGGTGAAATGAGTGGGCCGGTGGAAAGCCAATACGGTTGGCACTTAATACAAGTGCAGGATCGCAAACAGGTGGATGATACGACTGAATATCGCAACCAACAAGTAAGGCGTATGCTGTTTCAACGACAATACGATGAGAAATTTCAAAATTGGATTGAAGAAATGCGCGAAGCATCGTATATCAAAATTTTTGATAAGAACCTATGAAGCAATTACCGCTTGCAATCACGGTAGGTGAGCCTGCGGGAATCGGGCCCGATATTGTTGTGCAACTGTTACAAAGATCCTTGCCAATACCCGTGGTTGTTATCGGTGACCCCTTGCATTTGCAGCAACGTGCTGAGCAGCTATCACTGCCGTTAACGGTGCGTTCTTGGAATGGCTCCTCTGCTATTGTTCATGAGCCTGGGGTGGCGGTGGTGCAAGAAGTGTCCTTATCGGGTGTAGTAACTCCCGGTCAATTAAATCCAGCCCATGTTCCCTATGTGTTAAATATGCTGCGGCAAGCAAACGATTTGTGTTTAGCAAAAAAAGTAAAAGGGGTTATCACCGGTCCGGTTCATAAAGCCGTAATCAATGAAGCGGGCGTTGCCTTTCGTGGGCAAACGGAATTTTTTGCGGAACAATGTGGTGTGGCAAAACCCATCATGATGTTAGCGAATGAACATTTACGAGTTGTGCTGGTCACCACGCATCTGCCTTTAGCGCAGGTTCCACAACATGTGACTCATGATGCGATTAAAACAACCATTGAAATTACAGCTCACGCGTTACAAC
>JAGVJK010000033.1 GCA_020051155.1 Gammaproteobacteria bacterium
AATGTTGGCGTGGTGAAGGTCCTCTGAGTCGAACTTTCTGGTTAGTCGGTGTGGTGGGGAACATCTACGTTGCCCTGGCGATTTTAACTGCGATATTTATGATATATGCACCGTGGTTGATGATCAAAACATCGCAAGTGTGGATTCCTTTGTTATTGGTTCCCTTTGCAGTATTCAGCGGCTTGTGTATTTGGAGATGCGCATTTAATACGTCACAATCACGTGGTCTTAGCTATGGAGCACGAGGTTGCGTGATTGTAGGCTGGTTATCGTTGCTGTTGTTGATTGTTCTATCCTTTGTAAATCTCCGCTAGAGCTTGCTCTAAAGTAGGATATTGAAATGTGAAACCCGCTTGCAATAATCGCTCGGGATAGACATGCTGGCCATTAAGTAATAACTCTTCCGCCATCTCAGAGCCGAAGAGTAATTTTGCCATAAAGCCCGGCATGGGTAAGCGTGCAGGACGATGCAGTGCTTTACCTAATTGTAATGCAAACTCACGTTGTGCAACGCACTGCGGCGCAACAATGTTGATGGGGCCTTGCATGATAGGTTGTTGTGTTAAGATAAAATCAATAGCGCGGGCTAAGTCATGCAAATGTACCCAAGAATAAGCTTGATTCCCGGAGCCGAGAGGGCCTCCCAGCCCTAGCTGAAACGGGCGTTGCATTTTTTTAAGTGCACCACCGTTTTTACCTAATACAACGCCAAAGCGCAAATTCACGACGGGTACGCCACTTGCTTTCGCTAACTCGGTTGCTTGTTCCCAATCATGGCCGATTTTTGCCAGAAATTCTGGGTGCTGATCCAGATGAATTTCGCTAGCTTCGGTGAGTCTAGGAGGCAAATCCTGTGACGTGCGTTGTAAGCCATAGACGCCAATGCCGCCAGCACACAGAAAAGGTGGTGACTGATGACCTAAGGCAGAACAAACTTTACTGATAAGATTAGTTGTTTCCATACGACTGCGCAGCAACGAAAATTTTTCTCCGGGGGTCCAGCGATGTGCTGAAATATTACTCCCCGCTAAGTTCAAAATAAATTCACTGTTACGTACCCAATCAGCGCCACGCTCTTGCAAGTGATCCCAAGTGATGCTTTCGACACGTCCCAGAAATAAGCGATCAATTTTGGTTTTGTCACGTCCAACCACAATGATTTTTTTATTTTGTTTTAGCCAATGCTCAACGAGGTAACGGCCGATGAAACCAGTTCCTCCAGCGACAATCCTTGTGCTCATAATGCTCCTATTACCTGGCTAGCGGCTGCTAGGGTTTTTTCAATGATAACATCATCATGCGCAATTGACACAAATCCTGCTTCAAAGGCAGAGGGGGCAAGATAGACGCCTTGTTTTAACATGCCATGAAAAAATTGATTAAACCGTTTTCGATCACATTGCATGACTTGTGGGAAATCGGTGATAGCAGAATGTTTCGTAAAGAAAATACCGAACATGCTGCCCACGTGTTGGCAATGTAATGCAATGTTTGCATCTTTGGCGATAGCCATTAAGCCTTGTGTCAGTGTGTGGGTGGCATGTTCTAATTGTTGATAATATTCCGGATGAGTGGCGAGTAAACGCAAGGTGGTTAAACCAGCGGTCATCGCAATGGGATTACCCGACAGTGTGCCAGCTTGATAAACACCACCCGTAGGTGAAATGTGTGACATGATGTCTCGTCGTGCGCCATAGGCACCCACTGGCATGCCACCACCAATGATTTTTCCCAGGGTTGTAATATCAGCTTTCACACCATAACGCTGTTGTGCCCCACCGAGTGCGACACGAAATCCTGTCATGACTTCATCAAAAATCAGCAGACTGCCATACTGATCGCACAAGGTGCGTAATCCTTCTAAGAAACCAGGTACCGGTGGAATGCAATTCATATTTCCTGTGACAGGCTCCACAATAATACCGGCAATTTGTTCAGGATAGCGTTCAAACAATGCTTGCACTTGTTCTAAATGATTGAAATCTGCTAAGAGAGTGTGTTCGGTAAATGCTTTGGGTACGCCTGCAGAATCAGGGGCGCCAAAGGTTAACGCGCCGGAACCTGCTTTAACGAGTAGAGCATCATGATGTCCGTGATAACAGCCAATGAATTTGATAATGTGATCGCGGCCCGTAAAGCCTCGAGCTAAACGGATGGCACTCATGGTAGCCTCGGTGCCAGAGTTCACCATTCTGACCATATCAATCGAGGGCATCAATTGACAAATTAATTCTGCTAATTCAGTTTCTATTTCTGTGGGTGCGCCAAAGCTTAAGCCGCGCTGTGCTGCCTCGATAACGGCGGCGATCACTTGCGGATGCGCATGACCTAAAATGTTGGGTCCCCAAGATAAGACATAATCAATGTATTGTTGATCATCGATATCTGTTAGGTAAGGTCCTTGCCCTTGCTTAATGAATAACGGTGTGCCGCCGACACTTTTAAACGCACGAACAGGTGAGTTAACGCCACCTGGAATGATCGATTGGCTGCGGGCATAAGCACGTTCAGAATTTGTCATAAGATTACTCCGGATGATTGGATTTTGTTGCGCGGTGACTTTGAATAAAACCAACCGCAGCGGGGATTAATGAAATAATGATGATGAGTATGACCAGTACACCAAAGTGGTTTCTTACAATGGGAATATTTCCAAAAAAATAACTTAGATAGAGAAAAAAGCTAACCCACAAGAAGGAACCAATCACACTGTACAGTATGAATTTTTTCCACGCCATGGCACCGATACCGGCGACAAAGGGAACACAAGTACGAATAATTGGTAAAAAACGGCCAATGATAATGGCTTTGCCGCCATGCTGTTCATAAAAGTTATGGGTTCGTTCCAAGTGCTGCTTGTTCAATAACCAAAAATGTTCCCGTTGATAGATGCGCGCCCCCAGAAAATGGCCAATGCTGTAATTAACCAAGTTGCCCAATAAGGCAGCAAGCATGAGTAGTACCGCCAGCAAATGAATGTTTAGGCTACCACTTAACGCGACAACGGAGCCAGCAGCAAATAATAGAGAATCTCCCGGCAAAAAAGGAAAAATCACTAACCCCGTTTCACAAAAAATAATCACAAATAATAAGCCGTATAACCAGGGACCATAATGTTGAGCAAAGGTTCCTAAGTAAAGATCAAGATGTAAAATGACAGAAAAAATATGATTGAAGGTTTCCATGCATAATGCCTTAACTGTGAAAATTGTTGGCATTATACCCGATTTTAATCATAACGTTTAGCTTCTTTATGGTAGTATCAGTGCAACTAACTTCTCAATCAAAAAAGTGAGGAAAGATGGCAAGTGAAAATAGAGTAATAGCTTTATCAATGGATTTTGATGGTTGTGCGGCAGGGGTGATAGATTTTACGGTTAAGCGTCTCACTCAGGCTGTGCAGTTGGTAAAAGACAGGTTTGTTGAGATATTACTTAAACAGTTAGCCTCTTTGCCAAGTGTGTCGGAGCCTTGTTCTTCAAGTGGCGAGGTTCTGCCAAGTTCTTTGTTAGAATTTGACATGGAATCGTATCTGCAGCAACAGCGTGAGCACTTTATTGAATTGATTCAACAAATGATAGAGGCTCATCTTCAGCCACTAGCTGGTATGCCAAAGCTTCAGAGTGCGATTAGAGATTTTTTAAATCCACAGGCGATCTTTGAACCGTTAAATGCTTTTTTAATGTTAGCCTTTAGAAGGATTTGGACCGAAAAATTTTTGATACGATTAACTGAACAGGAAACAAGAAAACAATATAGTCTTATTGAAAATAGCAGTGAATTATCAATACAACAATTAATTAAAAACTTTATCTCTAATCCTGAACGACACACTCTGTGGCAAGCAGTAAAACTGGCTGCACAAGAACATTTTGCCGCTTTATTAAAAGGAAATGGCATTGAACCAACGGATGTTCTTGTTTTTTCGAATCGACAATATCACAAAATGGATCGAGAGAATGCTATGCGACATCACAATGGTTCTTGCTTTGAAGAAATTTCTTATTTTGCGCAAACGGTAGATGCAAGGTTTCATCCATTTCTGTTAGTAGATTTAGAGTATGGGTTTAAACCAGGCTCGCAAATGAGAGAAACAGATCCGGAGCAGCAGATGATATTGACCATTGAAGATCCTGCGAAAGTTAAATTAGCATTGGCTCAACTGCATTACATGGTCTCTCAAACAACAGCGTCGAGAGATTTCTATGTGACAGATGACAGAAAAGACATTTTATTCATGCTGCATTATATTCTGAGTCATAATTCTCGAATGATTCCAAATAATAGTCGCGTGCATCTGCGAGTTTGCGATGGCTTTTGTATCACAAAAGTTTATCCACCGATTGAAGGAACGGGACAAGCTATCAAATATGAATTGTTACAAAAAGTTATTGCGGGGTTTTATGGTAAATATGCAAACGTGATGGACAGTTTTGAAAAGATACAATCACGTTTGGTTTCTTCCGACGCTCACTTGAGTGGTATTGATTTTTCTTCAAATAGCATGAGCGCTGTGGTTAGTGTTGATCACCAATTAAGAAATCTTAAATTTACTTATTTACAAGATCTAAACAATTTAAATCGTATGCGAGCTATTACAGAACAATATAGAGTTATGTATACAATGTTACTGGAAGGCGCTGATTTGTTGAAAAGTAGACGGCAGCATTTGGTGTTTGATCTCATCAAAGGATTAGCAAGATATAGCGACGATATGTTTGGTGGCAAAGCGGCTTTGCAATTTACCGATGAAATGCAATTGCTTCATCTTTTAAAATGGCAGTCCGTGTTAAATCAATTTCCTGATGAGCAATGGAAAGAACAAGCGACTATGGTTAGGGAGCTCATCGCTTCTTTTGGATTGGGAGTTCCTTTTTCAGTCGTAAATATTTTATCACGGATAGAAAATCTACGTAGTCATCTTGCGCTTACACAGCAAGCAACCTTTGATAGTTATCAATTATCTCAGGAGGAGGGGGCCTCACTGCTGAAAGAGTTTATCGATGCAGTCATGCTCTATACAAAGGGTGCGCTAAAATCAAGTGATGTAGCGCTACTCCGCGAGCAACTGCCAAAAGGAGAGCGTTCTCCGATGGAGCGTCTTTCTCCACCACCAGCACCGGTTGTCTCTTCATCTTATCCAGGGAACAGATTTCATTTCCCTTACTTGTTTCCACGTAGATCTTCTCGTGCTGATCGTGCCGATTCAATTGTACGTTCTGCCTCTCATACGGGCTCCTTTGTGATAGGCAAAAAGCCGAGTAGATGAGCCTCTTTTTTATAAATTTTTGCTTTTTTTCTTAAGAATGACTTAATGTTCTTTTGTTATAGTAACTTTTTCGATTTCTTATTAATTAAATGAGGTATTGCACGATATGGCGAGTGAAAGCGGAGCGAGCTCTTCAATTGACGTTAAGTCAATACTAGAAGGACTAGTCGAGCAAGCGGACGTAGCAGAGAGTCTTATTTATAGCTTTTTAGGGTCAGCTGAGTTTAATAAAGACGCTGTCGTGCAATGCATGAGAAACTTCGTGTGTTATCTAGTAGAGATGCAGTTAACAACAAGAGAAAGATTAAAATTTTCCAAGGCAACGGCAGACTCTTTGCTTTTAGAATTCAAGACAAGAATTTTAACTTTCGCGCAAACTTTAAGATGGGATGCAGCGGCTCTTACGGATTTGGAAACGGCATTAGATAAAGAGATCGAAATAGTAATTCATGTTAAGAGTTATATAAAAGCCAAAAATGCACAGATTGTTTGGGATTCTTTTAGCACTTCAACTCCTGCTGCGGCTTCTTCCCCGCCAAGTTTTGGTTTTAAGAATAGGTTTTTTAAATTTGTGGGTATATCTTCTTCAACCTCTCGATCTCACGCAGAAAAATTATCTTCCACTTCGATGAGGCCTCCTAGTGAAATATCTTCCGTGACAATGCATAAAAGACTTCAATTACAATTGCTTTTAGCAAAAAGCGAAAGCGCGTTAGAGGTGGCGAAAGATTCTCTGCGAGCACATTACCGGAAATATGATCCGGCTATTTTGCTACAGCACAATGAATTTGGTGATCATGTTGAGGCGAAAATTTTTTCGAACAAAACACCCTCTCAATTATTACGTGAGTTCGAAGAGTTGAGTGATGATTCCAAGCTAGAGCATGTCAATGGAGAGTTAAGGCAACGATTTGGCATGATCCGATCAATTCAAGAAGAGTTTTTTAAGGAAGATCAACTAGTAGCGACAATTGCCCGTCTTTGTCAGTTGAAACAGAATGACGAGGAAGAGTCGGGAATCATAGAGTTCGAGTCATTATCTCAAACCTATAATTTTTTATCACGAGAAGGGAGGGGCGGCGAGTTTGTAACATTCGTTATAGATGATTACGGGATTCAGAATAAGCTTGAGATGAGAGTACTATTAGAAACCTTCGCAGCGCTATTGGAGGATAAGGCACGCATAACGCATAGCTATCCTTCAACTCCGCAGTTGCCAACGATGAGTAGTAGATGACTGTCAGGGCGAAGGGCTAGATTCGCATCTTCATTGGCGAGCGGTATATAACAAGACCCCATGTCATATCCACCGCATGGGGTTTTTCTCTCGCATTGACTTCAAACGATCCATACCGGATAATTGCCGCAATCATGATTCATTCACTCTGAGGCTGTTATGTTACAAACACACACCTATGCACCACAACCCATCACTATCACCGAAAGTGCGGCCAACAAAATTGCAAGTCTCATGTTAGCAGAACAAAATCCCGCGTTGAAACTGCGTGTGCATATCGAAGGTGGTGGTTGTTCGGGCTTGAAATATGGATTTTCCTTTGATGAAGCGGTGACAGCGGAAGATTTCGTCATGACAAAAACCCTCACAGAACCCATGGGCGATATTAAAGAAATACAATTAGTCGTTGACAGCATCAGCTACCAATATTTAGTAAGCGCTGAAATTGATTACGAATCCAGTATCGACGGCGAGCAATTCATCATCCGCAATCCAAATGCTGCAACAACTTGTGGCTGTGGATCTTCTTTCAGCGTGGATGAGTAGCCTCTACCCCAGCTCAGTCAACTGATACGGCATCGATATCGCTTTATCCATCTGCGCTAAATAAACTCGAGTTTGCGCTAAAAAGCTTTTACGATATTTAGCAGGTAGCGGCGCAGTGCCTGGCAGCTTTACCGTTAACGGATTTTGTGGCGCATCATTAATACGATATTCATAATGCAAATGCGGCCCAGTGGCTAACCCAGTACTACCCACATAAGCAATCACTTGCCCCATGCTGACATGATCACCCGGACGCAATCCTTTCACAAATCGACTTAAATGTCCGTAACGTGTCGTAATGCCTTGACCATGACTCACAATCACTAAATTACCGTAACCACCTTCTTTACCTTCAAAACTGATCACGCCATTACCCGCAGCGGTAACAGGTGTTCCCCAATTTGCTGCGAGATCCACACCTTCGTGAGGCCGTGTAATCCCTAGAATGGGATGTTTGCGATTTAAATTAAAAGATGAACTAATGCGAGTATACTTCAGCGGCGCACGCATAAACGCTCTATCAAGACTATTTCCCATTGGTGTATAGTAACGCGCAATCCCTTTAGCAGGTTTAAAACGAATAGCTTCGAAGAGCTCGCCATTCACATAAAATTTCGCCGCTAAAATATCGCCATATTCTACAAACTTATCGCCAAGATATCGTTCTTCATAAAGAACCTCAAAAGTATCACCAGGATGTAAACCTTGTTTGAAATTAACTTGCCAAGCGAAAATTTTTCCGAGATCCAAAATTAAACTAGTCGGTAATCCAGCATTTTGTGCTGCACTATAAAAAGAAGAACGTACCACACCTTGTGCCACGGCTTTGCGAGTTTCCAAGGCTTCGGTGACAGTTTTTGAAATAAACCCATGTTGGGTACGAGCAACTTTTATAAATTGATTGCTGCCTATTTGGTATGATAATTTTTCTAACGCGCCATTAGGTGCCATCATCAGTTGCATTTGATTGCCTGGCTTAATGTGGCGTAAGGCAGTTTTAACATTGGGCATACTTAATACAGCGGACAAGTCACGTTGATCCAAATTATAGCGATCAAAAATATCAGCTAAGGTGTCGCCTTCGGTCACTTCAATGGTTTGTTCTAAATTGGTCGTGCTAGTAGTGGCGGGCTGCGGTAGGGCAACGGAGGCAGTCGTGGTGATATCGGGAGCATCGGATTCACTGGTCACCAAATAGCGTACGGTAAACACCATCAGCGCCAAGGCGGCTAAGAGAAAAAAGAAAACGCTGAAATACAAGGGTAGTGTTGTGGCGCTTCCAGATTGTATGCCTTGAGGCTTTTTTGTGTCTTCCATTGTGCCATTATTGTTATTTTAGGCAACGTCGTAGAGGTACTCCTTGTACGAGGCGCCAGGTTAATGCCAGGCGATAAAATACCGTTTATCCGTAAATGGGTCAATTGTTTCAATAAAATTTATAAAATTTGCATGGTAGAGTGATGGTGGCAGAAAGCGTGAGTTTCTCGTTAAAAACCCGCTGTTGCTAGTGTTTCCTCGTCATTTCCACGTATAATGCCCTCCCATACCCCTCATTGACCAGGAGAATAATGAATATGCAGATCGATGAAACCATGGCGTTATTAACCCGCGGTTGTGAAGAAGTGATTCAAAAGGAAGAATTACAGCAACGCTTACAGCAGGGTAAACCATTGCGTATCAAAGCCGGGTTTGATCCCACAGCCCCCGATTTACACTTAGGGCACACGGTTCTCATCAATAAAATGCGGCAATTTCAAGAGCTAGGTCATGAAGTTATCTTTCTCATCGGCGACTTTACCGGCATGATTGGCGATCCCACGGGTAAAAATATTACTCGTAAGCCTTTGACCCAAGAGGAAGTGATGGAGAATGCGAAAACCTATGAACAACAGATTTATAAAATTTTAGATCCAGAGAAAACGACTCTGCGTTTTAATTCAGAATGGATGGGACCGAAGTCAGCGGCAGAGATGATTCAATTAGCAGCCACCCACACGGTGGCGCGGATGCTCGAGCGCGATGATTTCAATAAGCGTTATACCACCGGTCAACCGATTGCAATTCATGAATTTCTTTACCCTTTAATACAAGGCTATGATTCTGTAGCGCTGAAAGCGGATGTTGAGTTAGGCGGCACCGATCAAAAGTTTAATCTGCTGATGGGACGAGAATTACAACGTCACTACGGTTTTCCACCACAGGTCATCATGACCTTACCCCTGTTGGAAGGCCTCGATGGCGAAAAGAAAATGTCAAAATCCTTAAAAAACTATATAGGCATTGATGAATCAGCAGATGATATGTTCGGTAAACTGATGTCAGTGTCTGATGATTTGATGTGGCGTTATATAGAATTGCTCACCACCCATAGCAATCAAGTCATTGCCGGGTGGAAGGCAAGTGTGGCGGAGGGCGCGAATCCGCGAGACATTAAGGTCGACTTTGCGAAAGAAATGGTGACACGATTCCATAGCGCAGCCGCCGCCGAGCAAGCTTATGGGAATTTTGTCGCTCGTTTCCAACAACATGCCTTGCCAACGGACTTACCCCTAGTGGCAATGGCGAGTGCCGCACCGCTTCCTATTGCTAACCTCTTGAAAGATGCAGGCTTAGTGAGTAGTACCTCCGAGGCGATTCGTATGATTAAGCAAGGAGGGGTGAAGATAGATGGTGAAAAAATTAGCGATACTCACCTAATCATTGCCTTAGGTACGGAACAAATCTACCAAGTTGGCAAACATAAGTACGCAAAAATCGCTTTAACTAAATAATTTTGTAAAAAGCATAAGAAAGATGTTGACATAAAAAATGTAGCGGTTAGAATGGCCATCCTGTTTCGGCAGAAAGCCCGAAGGTTCTTTAAGAAGATAGAGAAAAGCAGAACACATTTCTAGTCTTTAGAGATGTAGGTTCACAAAAAAATTCAACGTCAATTCTGAATGAGAGATAAAATGGCGCATACCGATGGGTATGAGTCGAAAGAAAGTATAGTCAAGTGTTGTGAGACACGAGATCAAACGAATAGGTCGCAAGACCGACAAATAAAATTTGGAGAGTTTGATCCTGGCTCAGATTGAACGCTGGCGGCATGCTTAACACATGCAAGTCGAACGGTAACAGCAAGAGCTTGCTCTTGGCTGACGAGTGGCGGACGGGTGAGTAACGCGTAGGGATCTGCCTTGCAGAGGGGGATAACCTTAGGAAACTGAGGCTAATACCGCATAATACTCCGAGGAGGAAAGGTCGCGTAAGCGATCGCTGTAAGATGAACCTGCGTTGGATTAGCTAGTTGGTAGGGTAAAGGCCTACCAAGGCAACGATCTATAGCTGGTCTGAGAGGATGAACAGCCACACTGGGACTGAGACACGGCCCAGACTCCTACGGGAGGCAGCAGTGGGGAATATTGGACAATGGGGGCAACC
>JAGVJK010000009.1 GCA_020051155.1 Gammaproteobacteria bacterium
CCTCACGATGGACACCCTTGCTTAGGCTAGTAGACCGGTTCGATTCAGCCTACGGTGGACTTTCACCACTTAGATCTACGTCATGCCCGGCGCACAACCACAAAATATTCCCTATCGGTAATATTTTCACCAGAAAATGCCAAGTTAATATGGTTAAAACGCTATTTTTTATACTTTTTGTTTACATCACCTGCAATTAGTACTACTATTTGCAGAATCAGTCGTCATTTAGTTGATTATGATGTTTAAACGAAGATTACATATGGAGCTCCCGGATTCTCAATCAGCCTTTTTGTGGGGGGCCCGACAAACAGGTAAATCCTCTTACCTTAAGCAGCACTATCCTGATTCTATCTACTATGATTTGCTCGATACTCATGAAGTAATTCGTTTTACTAAATCACCTTTTATCTTTAGAGAAGAAGTTCTGGCATTATCCGCCGAGCTATTGGCAAAACCCATTATCGTTGACGAAATTCAAAAAGTTCCTGAGTTACTCAATGAAATACATTGGCTTATTGAAAATAGTCCTGCCTCTTTTATCCTGTGTGGTTCTAGCGCTAGAAAATTAAGAACACAAACGACAAATTTATTAGGCGGACGCGCTTGGCAATATAACTTTTACCCTTTAAGCTTCATAGAAATTCCAGAATTTGATTTGTTAACGGCATTAAGTCACGGCCTGATCCCAACTCATTACTTATCAAAAGAACAATATCTCAATCATCATTTGCAAGCTTACGTAGATATCTATCTAACAGAAGAAATTCGTAATGAAGGATTAACGCGTAACTTAGCTTCCTTTGCAAGATTCTTAGATATTGTCGGCATTTCAAACGGTGAGATGATCAATGCCAGTAACATTGCTAGAGATTGCGGTGTTAGTCGCTCTACGGTACAAGATTATTATCAAATTCTTGTGGACACTTTGCTCGGAGATTTTCTTTATCCTTTCCGCGATAAAATAAAACGAGACCTCATTACCAGCACACCCAAATTTTATTTATTTGATGTGGGCGTTGCTAACTATTTAGCAAAACAGCGTGTAACAGAGTTACAAGGCAGCGTTGCAGGCCAGAGCTTTGAACATTTCATTTTTATGGAACTTCTAGCTTACCGCGGCATTACTCGACAATCTTTTGATATCACTTATTGGCGCACAAAAATGGGCTTAGAAGTAGATTTCATTCTTGGTAATGCCACTGTCGCTGTAGAAGTAAAAATCAGCGAGCAAGTTCACCTACAAGATTTGAAAGGTTTAGTTGCCTTTTGTGAAGAACATCCAGCAACAAAAGCCATTGTCATATCGCAAGATAAACGCCCTCGTCAATTACAAGTCAATGAAAACCTTACTATCTCTATCCTGCCGTGGGCTGTATTCTTAGAACAATTATGGACGCAAATGATTATTTAGGTTTTGCTTATCAGAGATTATTTTACAACCTGTAATTGTTCAGGATAATAGAGAGGCTCTGCTCTGATCCCTATAGCAGCCAACAGAGATCGTGTCACAATACAGCACATCTCAACGTAGCGTGACACAAGTCGACTTACCCTGCTTTATTAAAGATTATTGAGATGACTTCGACAGCTCGATCCACTCTTTAAAAGGCAGCGCGACACAGGCCCATCAATACTGCTGGGAACATTCCCAGGATTAATACCGAGAGCCCATTGATAGTCATAGCAACTCGCATGTCCATACTAGGTAATTCAATGTCGGTTTTCTTTATGGGTTCGTCGAAATACATGACTTTGACTACGCGCAAATAGTAGTACGCGCCGACAATGGCAAACAGCAAAGCCACCACCGCTAACCAAACTTGGCCAACGCTGATCACTGCTTCTAACACTGCGATTTTTGCCATGAAGCCCGCTAAGGGTGGAACTCCGGCCATGGAGAACATCACCAGTAACATCATAAAGGCTAACCAAGGATTTCGTGCATTCAAACCACGTAAGTCTTCAATGCGTTGGATGTCCACACCATCGCGGCTCAACATTGAGACTAAACCGAAGGCGGCTAAGGACATGATGGCATAGATCAACGTATAAAACATAGAAGCACTATAACCGCTCGCGGTGCCAGCGATAATCCCCAGCAACATATACCCCATGTGTGCAATGGAAGAATAGGCTAACATTCGTTTAATATTGGTTTGCACAATTGCGACGATATTTCCCAAAACAATCGATAGCACGGCAATCAAAATCAAACCATGCTGCCACGCCACATGCACGTCCGGTAAAGCTTCCGCCAGTAACCGCACCACTAAACCAAAAGCCGCAATTTTAGGACCTGTAGCAATCATCAACGTCACCGTGTTGGGTGAGCCGTCATACACATCCGGTACCCACATGTGAAAAGGCACCGCTCCCAATTTAAAGGCAATGCCCGCTAACACAAACACTAATCCAAACACGATAATCAAGTGTTGTCCTTGTGGTAATCCGACAATGGCCGACGCAATACTAGGAATGTCTACAGTCCCCGTAGCACCATACAACATGGAAAGTCCATATAACAACATCCCCGAAGCCATGGCACCCATTACAAAATATTTCATCGATGCTTCAGCAAACACCGCCGCGTCACGGCGTAAAGCAATTAATGCATACAGCGGCAAAGTAAATAACTCTAAGCCCACATATAAAGAAATGAAACTATAAGAGGACACCAACACCATCATGCCCAATGCAGAAAATAATGTAAGAACATGATATTCCGTATAAGCCATTTTATGCTGTTTCAAATAATCCCTTGAGTACAACAATACGAAGGCCGTAATCACACAGACAAAAATAGTCAGCAATGCAGAAATTTTATCGAAAATCATATTACCGTAAAAAGCTACGGTCCGAGGTTGATCGTACATCAAGGCTGTAATCACTACGGCACCTAGCAACGTCACTTGCGACAAGCCATAAGTCCAGGGCGACGCTTTCTTTCCACTCCACAAGGAAACTAACAACGTCACGCACGTCATGATCAGCACAAACCATTGTGGTGCTGCAAGCATTAAATCAGAAACTGGCACAGGCATATGATGTCTTTCCTTCCATTACACTAATTTTGTTTGTAGGCTCAATTGTAATAAATGGCCGATGGTGGTATGAAATACATTCAACAATGAGTCTGGATACACACCAAAGAAAATCACCGTGATTCCGAGCAACACTAAGACCGTCAACTCGGGCGCACACAAATCTTTTAAAGCAGCAACACCCTCATTAGCAACGGGTCCGTAAAAAACTCGCTTATACATCCACAAAGTATAAGAGGCGCCTAACACCAAGGTGGTGGCTGCAAAAAAAGTAATCCAAAAGCTCGCTTTAAAGGTACTCAAAATAATCATGAATTCGCCGACAAAACCAGAAGTGCCGGGTAAGGCCACATTAGACATAGCAAATAACATGAAAAGCGCCGCAAAAATTGGCATGCGATGCGCGACGCCACCGTAATCACTGATTAAACGACTATGCAAACGATCGTAGAGAATCCCTACCCCGAAGAACATGGCGCCCGTACTAAAGGCATGGGAAATCATTTGCATCATCGCGCCTTCTAAACTTAAAAAAGCATCCTTGGTATTTCCCGTACGCGCAATGATCATATACACCATAAAACAACCTAGGGTGGCAAATCCCATATGAGCAATAGAAGAGTAAGCGATCAATCGCTTCATATCCGTTTGGCCAATCGCCACCATTCCGATATACACAATGGCAATCAACGATAAAACTATCATTAACCAATCTAAATGCTGACAAGCATCCGGTACAATGGGCATGCTAAAACGCAAGAAACCATACACCCCCATTTTTAACATCAAAGCCGCCAGCACCACGGAGCCACCAGCAGGTGCTTCTGTATGCGCATCAGGTAACCACGTATGCACGGGCCACATAGGCACCTTCACCGCAAAGGCCGTTAAAAACGCAATGAAAATAAAAATTTGCTCATTCATGGTGAGCTTCAATTGATAAAAATCTAAAATGGCAAAACTCGAGGAATGAAACCGCATGTATAAAATCGCGATCAACATCAACGCTGAGCCTAAAAAGGTATACAGAAAAAACTTAATCGAGGCATAAGTACGATTGGGTCCACCCCACATCCCGATACAAAGGTACATGGGAATCAACATCCCTTCCCAAAAAATATAGAATAAGATGGAATCGATAGCAGCAAACACACCCACCATCATGCCTTGCATAATGAGAAACGCTGCCATGTATTGTGCTACTCGAGTTTTAATCGCATACCATGCAGCAATTACTACCACCAAGGTGGTAAAGGTGGTCAACGCGATCATTGGCATGGAAATACCATCCACCCCTAAGTTGTAATAAATACCATAACGCGGAATCCATCCCACATATTCAGCAAATTGCATCTGATAAGAATTCGTATCAAACCCCAGATACAATGGCACGCACAATCCCAAACACACTAAGGAAGTAATCAACGCAATCAGTCGCGCACGAGTCGCATGTTCATCGCCACCGGTTAACAAACACAGCGACCCGCCCACAATCGGTACCCAAATCAATAAGCTCAGTAATGGTATATTGGCTAACATGCAATGTTCCTAAAAGATAACCCAAATTAAAAAAACCACTAATCCTAGGATCATGGCAAAGGCATAATGATACAAATAACCGGTTTGTAAGCGACGCAAGGTTAAAGACAACCATTCAATCGCTCGTCCGGAACCATTCACCAAGGTATCATCAATCAATTCACGATCTGTCACTTCGTACATCCAGCGTGCTAAACGGCGTCCACCGCGTACAAACACCAACTGATTAAAATCATCAAAACCATACTTCATGACGAGAACGCGATAAATCCAAGAAAAACGTCTAGCCATCCACACTGGTAATGTTGTAAAGCGGCCATAGCAAATCCAAGCGACCGCAATGCCTGATAAAGCAAACCAAAAGGGCAACGTAGTAACACTATGCAACACCATTTGCCATACACCATGGAACTCTTCCGCAGTAATGCGCAACACATCATGTTGCGGCAAGACAGTAATTGAATGCCCTAGTAAAGAAAAATCGGTGGGATATAACATGGCACGAATCATCAGCCCACCTAAAATGATGGAAGGCACTGCCAGCGCCAATAATGGCCCCGTGATCACCGCTTTTGTTTCATGCAAATGTTCTCGCACATGCTGATCCATGCGCTCTTCACCGTGAAAAGTTAAAAACAATGCGCGGAAAATATAAAGTGCTGTAACAAAAGAACCTATCAATACACAAATATAAGCATATCCCGCGCCTGGTATCGTCGCGGCATGAATCGCTTCGATGATGCCATCCTTCGAGAAAAATCCTGAAAAAGGTGGTATCGCCGCCAAGGACAATGCACCAATAAAAAACGTCAGATAAGTAATCGGCATGTATTTGCGTAAACCACCCATTTGCCGCATATCTTGCTCATGATGCATCGCAACAATCACGGAACCCGCTGCTAAGAACAATAAAGCTTTAAAAGCCGCATGGGTAATCAAATGAAACATCCCCGCTGCATAGGCAGATGCACCCAACGCCGCCATCATATAACCCAGTTGTGACAAGGTGGAATACGCAACTACACGTTTAATATCATGTTGCACCACTGCTAAAAAGCCAGTAAACAATGCACCTGTAGCACCGATGACTAACACCAAGGACAAGGCTGTTGCTGAATATTCAAAAATAGGCGACATCCGACAAATCATAAAGATACCGGCGGTCACCATGGTAGCCGCATGGATCAAGGCAGAAATTGGCGTTGGACCTTCCATGGATTCTGGCAACCACACATGCAATGGCACTTGCGCTGATTTACCCATCGCACCAATCAACAATAAAATACTGATAACCGACACCACGGAGGAAGAAGTTCCCGAGACAATGCTCATCGTGGGGTTGCTCGCCGCAAATTGTGGCATTTGGCTAAAGACCGGCACGTAATCCAAGGTACCAAAATAATTTAAGACTGCAGCAATCGCCAAAATAAAACCAAAGTCCCCCACCCGATTCACTAAGAAGGCTTTCAAACCACCAAAGTTTGCCGCAGGTCGATTAAACCAAAACCCGATGAGCAAGTAAGATACTAAGCCCACGCCTTCCCAACCAAAAAACAATTGGAAAAAGTTATTGGCCGTCACCAACATCAACATAGCAAAGGTAAATCCAGAAATATAACTGAAGAATCGAACTTGGCCTTTATCCTCTTCCATGTAGCCCACACTATAAATGTGTACGGCTAAGGAAACGAAATTCACCGTCACCATCATCAGCGCAGTCAACTGATCCACTAAGAATCCCACATGGAATTGAAAGGAGCCACTGATGAGCCACGTATACAAATTACTATTCGAAGCTCCACCATCAAAAAGAACCAGCTTCGCCACATACACAGACAATAAAAATGAAAGAGACATCAAGCCAATCGTAATGGCATGGGCCATTCTTGTCGGCATAATCCGACACCACAAGCCCGTCAACAAACAGCCAAGCAAAGGAGCAAATACAATTGCAATCGTCAGGTTATGAATCACGTCTGTCACGATTTATCCTTTCAATATATTTAATTCTTCTACTTTGATGCTGTTGCGTTTACGGAACAACACCATCAAAATCGCCAAACCAATGGCGGTTTCTGCAGCCGCCACGGCTAAAATAAAAAAGACGAACACTTGACCCACGGTATTATTTAAATAATGGGAAAAGGCAATAAAATTGGTATTCACTGATAACAGCATTAATTCAATACACATTAAAATGAGAATCAAGTTTTTACGGTTTAAGATAATTCCAGCTAAGCTAATGCCAAACAACACGGCACTGACACTTAAATAGGTGGATAAAGAAATCATATTATTCTCCTCGCGCCGGTTGCTCAGGCCCACCGATATCGCTAGCGCCTGAAAATTTTTCCGAAGGCATTTTCAGCACTTGTAATCGATCACCCTTCGTTGCTGCTAATTGCACATCGATATTCTGGGAACGACGGTTTCCCTTGTGTCTCGCGGCTAAGCTCACTGCGGCAATGATCGCTACTAATAAAATAACGGAGGTCACTTCAACAGGATAAGCATATTGCGTATAAAGCACTGCGCCGAGCGCTTTAATATTGCTATAGTCCGCAGGATGCTGTACTGAGGTCAACACAGCAAAATGTGTGGGTGAAATCACATACATCATCAAAGCCAACATGCCCAGCATTAACACAATACCCACTGGCAAATAACGCACAAAGGCACCTTTCTCATGGCTCACAATATCCATATTGAGTAACATTACCACGAATAAGAACAGCGTCATGACCGCGCCGACATAAACAAAAATTAAAATAAGCGCTAAAAATTCCGCTTCTAATAGCAACCATAAAACCGAGCTAGCCACAAAACATGCTACTAAAAATAATGCACTATAAATCGTATTGCGTGACACGATCATCGCCAACGCACTGCCAATCAGCATGACTGAAAAGACGACAAACACCAGTGATTCAATGTACATGCTCTATCCTTCTAACGGAATGCTGCATCATCAGCTTTGTCTCGAGCAATGTCTTGCTCAAACTCATCGCCAATGGCTAACAGTTCTTGTTTATTCATAATATTCTGACCCCGTTGCGTAAAATGATAATTTTTCAAGGTCGTTTCCACAATGGAATCCACTGGGCAAGATTCTTCACAAAAACCACAATAGATACACTTAAATAAATCAATTTCATAAACCGTCGTCCGACGTGAATTATCCGCACGCGGCGCCGCTTCAATGGTAATGGCCAACGCTGGGCACACTGCTTCACATAGTTTGCAAGCAATGCAACGCTCTTCGCCATTAGGATAACGACGTAAAGCATGTAACCCACGAAAACGCGGAGAGGTGGGTGTGCTTTCCTCAGGAAATTGAATCGTCACTTTTTTTGAAAATAAGTAACGGCCGGTTAATTTCATACCGACTAACAGTTCCCACAAGGTGAAACTTTTTATTTTTTCAAGAAATTGACTCATCAAGATCACTCTACCTCTTCAGCTCCTAGGTAAACCAGGGTGGAATGCGCATTTCAATCGCAAGCCCCACCACCACAATCCACAGAATGGTAATTGGAATTAATATCTTCCAACCCAATCGCATGATTTGATCATAACGATATCTGGGGAAGGTTGCTCGAATCCAAAGAAACACAAACATGAAAAACCAGGTTTTTAACACAAACCAAATAACGCCTGGCACAAAAGCAAGTAAATTGCCTAAGAGAGGAATGCCTTGAAATGGTGATAGCCATCCACCAAAAAAGAAGGTGGTCACCACCGCGCAAATCAAAATAATGTTGGCATACTCACCTAAAAAGAAACAAGCGAAGGCCATACCAGAATATTCCACATGAAAACCAGCCACAATTTCTGACTCGCCTTCCGCCATATCAAAGGGATGACGGTTGGTTTCCGCTACACCCGAAATAAAATACACGACAAAGATTGGCAGCAACGGCAACCAATACCAATGCCAAAAGCCGCCGGATTGGTGTTGCACGATCTCCATCAAATTAGCACTATCCGCCGCCATCAATACCACCACAATGGCAAAGCCCATCGCTATTTCATAGGATAATACTTGCGCCGCCGAGCGCATGGCACCAAAAAATGCGTATTTAGAATTAGAAGCCCAACCCGAAATTAAAATGCTATAAACACCGAGCGAGGTAATCGCTAATAAATATAAAACCCCGGCATTCACATTCGCTAACACCCAACCATCAGCAAAGGGAATCACCGCCCATGCAGCAAGCGCTGGTGCAATTGCTAAGATTGGTGCAAATAAAAATAGAACCGGATTCGATGCACTAGGAATAATCATTTCTTTAAATAATAATTTCAGCGCATCAGCAATGGGTTGCCCCAATCCTAAAAATCCCACACGATTAGGTCCAACACGTGCTTGCATGTAGCCAATGACTTTGCGTTCCGCATAGGTCAAATACGCCACTGACAATAACACTGGCACCAAAATCACTAAGATTTTTGCAATGATTATCAGCAATGTGAATAAATCAGTCATCATATGTGTTTTATATCCGTTCTATTTTAACTGTGCCAAAGGATTCAGCCAAACCGGCTGTTTCTAAAAATCCCGCTGCAATGCCGACGGTGTCTCCCACCATGCGATGGCTGATGCAAACTTGCAAGACAACGGCATCCCCTCCTTGAGAAACTTTCACTTCGGTGCCCGCTTCTAATCCTAAACGTTGTGCTAATTGCGGTGACATGGTCACTACGGGTGTTTCACTCAACGGTGTTTTTTGCAACGGTTGAGAGTGACGCACCACACTATCACTACGATAAATTGGCCAATAACAAAAACGTTCAACACCTTCGCTCACTGTTGGCAAATGGGAAGGATAACGCCAAGGCCCGGCTGGTTGTTCCGGTGTATTGGTGGTGGCTAAGCTGCGTAACTCATCCGTCACTTCAGTATTCACCACATAATTAAAACCATCTAGTGACAATAAGTTTCCTAAGACGCGTAATACTTTCCAACCTGGTCGCGATTCACCCTTGGGGATCACTGCTGCTTGGAAAGATTGCCAACGTCCTTCAACGTTAATAAACGTACCTGGCGTTTCGGCAAAACTCGCAATCGGTAAAATAATATCGGCATATTGTTCCATCGCCGGTGTTTTGTAGGAGGTTAAGCAAATCACCAATGCTGCTTGGCTTAAAGCCTTTAATGCTTTTGCACTATTCGCGCAATCATGTTCCGGCTCAACATTGAATAACACATACGCGGGTAGTTCACTTTCCCACATGCGTTGCACATCTAAAGCGGGTTTACTCACATTTAAGCCGGTAGGACCACGATGCGGCACTGCACCCACTAACCATGCACCTGCTGCATTAGCACCAGCGGTTAATAAGCCAACGTTGCCATTACTTAACTGCGCCATGCGCTCTGCTAAGGCATACATTAAACCTGCTTGTGGATGATTTTGTGCACCTGCACCCAACAATATCAATGGAGCCTTTGCCGATAATAATGCGTCAGCAACTTCTCGATGAGCGGGCGTCACAGCGACAGATTGTAATAAGTCTTTCGCAATCTCAGTATCTTGTTGCGATTCCGCCAAGCAACGAGTAACTCCCGTTAAGGCTTCTGGCAAGCGACGATTTTCCACCAACAATGTTTGGGTTGGCGTGAAATTAAATTCAAAATCCACAGGATTGATCATAATCACCTTCGCCCCATTATCCCAGGCTTTGCGAATGCGATGATGAATCAAGGGTTGTTCATGTTGCGTATTGCCACCGATCACAACGATCAATTCTTGTTGCTCGATGTCAGCAATAGACACTGGTAACTTTGGATAAGTCGGCATCGCTTGTTGATAATGAAAATCTGTTTGCGTAATACGATGATCGATGTTGTGACAACCCATGCCACGCAACAATTTTTGAAATAAGAATAATTCTTCCACCGTTGCATTGGGAGAGATGATGCCACCAATGCGATCGGCACTGTGATGCTCCGTCACATCTTGTAATGCTTCCACTACTGTTTGCAGCGCTGTTTGCCAATCCACAGTTTCCCATTGGCCATGACGTTTTAATTGGGGGCTTGTCACACGTTCAGGACTGGATAATCCTTCGCAACTAAACCGATCACGATCGGAAATCCACGTTTCATTAATGCCTTCATTTTCCTTTGGCACAACACGCATAACTGCATTGCGACGAGTATGAATATGTAAATTTGAACCTACGCAATCATGGGGGGAAACACCACTATGTTGCGTTAACTCCCACGCCCGTGCACGATAACGGAAAGGTTTATTAGTTAAGGCGCCCACTGGGCACAGGTCAATAATATTGGCTGATAATTCTGAGGTTAAGCTTTTTTCTACATAGGTGCCAATTTCAGTATCTTCACCGCGACCGATGGATCCCATTTCGGAAATACCGGCGATTTCACGACCGAAACGTACACAGCGAGTGCAATGAATGCAGCGCGTCATTTCAGTTTCAATTAAAGGCCCGAGGTTTTTATCTTTCACCGAGCGTTTGCCTTGATCATAGCGAGAATTATCACTGCCATAACCTAAAGCGATATCTTGTAATTCACATTGGCCACCTTGATCGCAGATAGGACAATCTAAGGGATGGTTAATTAATAAAAATTCCATCACGGCTTTTTGCGCATCTAAGGCTAATTTCGATCGTGTGCGCACAACCATGCCGGGGGTTACTGGCGTCGCGCAAGCGGGTAAAGGTTTTCTCGATTTTTCCACATCCACTAAACACATACGACAGTTAGCCGCTACCGATAATTTTTTGTGATAACAAAAACGGGGGATCACGATACCTGCAGCATCCGCCACTTCAATAATCATTTTCCCAGGCTCTACTTCAAAGCTCTTACCATCAATTTCAATTTCAATTTTCATGGTCATCTCAACTTACCGCCATCTACGAGACTTTTGCCATGTTGAATAAAATATTCAAATTCATCACGAAAGCATCGAATAAAACTTTGCACTGGCATGGCTAAGGCATCTGCCAATACACAAATGGTACGGCCCATCATATTACCGGCCACATTATCTAATAACTCTAAATCACCTGGTTTGCCTTCACCGTGTAAAATGCGATGCACAATGCGCGCTACCCAACCGGAGCCTTCGCGACACGGGGAACATTGGCCACAGGATTCTTCACTATAAAAATGCGCTAAGCGCGCCAACACGCGCACCATGCAGGTGGTATCATCCATGACAATCACGGCGCCGGAGCCTAACATGGAGCCTGCTTTCGCTAAGGCATCATAATCCATGGTGATATTCATCATGGTGTCTGCTAATAACACTGGCGCAGAGGAACCGCCAGGGATCACCGCTTTTAACGGACGACCATTACGCATGCCACCAGCCAGTTCTAATAAATCTTTAAAGGGTGTGCCCAGAGGAATTTCATAATTTCCAGGTTTATTCACATGACCTGACACACAGAAAATTTTCGGCCCACCATTATTGGGAATGCCCTCTTCTAAAAACCAATCCGGGCCTTTGCTTAAAATCACCGGCACGGAGGCGAAGGATTCTGTGTTATTGACAGTAGTAGGTTTGCCATACAAACCATAACTGGCAGGGAACGGTGGTTTAAAACGTGGATAACCTTTTTTACCTTCGAGGGATTCTAATAAAGCAGTTTCCTCACCACAGATATAAGCACCTGCACCAATGTGCATGTGTAATTCGAAATCGACACCGGAACCTTGTAGATTAACGCCTAACAATCCTGCTGCGCGTGCTTCTTTCAATGCGGCTTCAAAACGTTCGATGGGTTCATAAAACTCGCCGCGAATATAATTATAGGCAACGGTCACCCCCATCACATAACCTGCAATGGCCATACCTTCGATCACTTGGTGCGGATTGAAACGTAAGATATCGCGATCTTTACAGGTTCCTGGTTCCCCTTCATCGGAGTTACACACTAAATATTTTTGACCTGGTGTATTCGGATTTAAAAAGCTCCACTTCAACCCGGTAGGAAAACCTGCGCCACCACGACCACGTAGAGAGGATTTTTTCATTTCTTCTAAAATCTGGTCGCGCGGTGTGCCTTCTTGTAAAATCTTACGCCAAACTTGGTAACCGCCCGCGGCTTCATAGGTTGCAAGGCGCCAAGGCTCTGGCATATCTAATGTGCGATAACAGACTTGATTCATCTTCACCATCTGTTTACTCCAACTCGCTAAGAATGTGATCCACTTTCTCGGGCGTCAACTTTTCATGATAGGTTTTATCCACCAACATCACCGGCGCTGTCACACAAGCACCTAAACATTCCACTTCTTTTAAGGTGAATTTGCCATCGGGTGTGGTTTCGTTAAATTCAATGCCTAAGCGATCTTTTAAACATCGCACAATGCCGTCGGAATCAGCGAGCATGCAGGAAATGTTGGTGCACACAGAAATTTTGTGGCGTCCCACTGGTTTTAACTCATACATCGAGTAAAACGTCGCGACTTCATAAACAGCGACATGAGGAATTTGTAAATAATCGCCCACTTCGTTCATTAACTCTGTGGTGAGCCAACCACCATTTTCATCCTGTGCAATGTGTAAAGCCGGAATCACGGCGGAGCGCCGTTGATCCGCGGGATATTTTTTCAGCCACTCATCAATCTCTGCTTTGGCACGCGCTGATAAACCTGGTTTGCTCTGCGTCATCATTAGCGATCAATCTCCCCAAATACAATATCTTGGCTCGATAAAATGGTTACCACGTCCGCCAACATGTGGCCACGCACCATTTCATCTAAGGCGGCTAAATGGGCAAAGCCCGGTGGCCGCACTTTGAGACGATAGGGTTTATTCGCCCCATCTGAAATTAAGTACACGCCAAATTCACCCTTGGGATGCTCCACCGCCGCATAAGCTTCGCCTTCAGGAATACAAAAGCCTTCGGTGAATAATTTAAAATGATGGATTAAAGATTCCATATCGCCTTTCATCTCGACGCGGCTAGGCGGTACAATTTTATGATTATCCAATAATACGGGACCTGGGTGTTGACGCAACCATTCTATACACTGTTGAATAATACGATTTGATTGACGCATCTCTTCCACGCGCACTAAATAACGATCATAACAATCACCTTGGGTACCGATGGGAATATCAAAATCTAATTGATCATACACTTCGTAAGGTTGTTTTTTTCGTAAATCCCACGCGATACCGGAGCCTCGCAACATCGGGCCGGTGAAACCTAAGGCTTTTGCACGCTCTGGTGTCACCACACCAATACCGACCGTTCGTTGTTTCCAAATGCGGTTGTCGGTTAAGAGAGTTTCGTATTCATCCACCAACTTAGGAAAACGTTGCGCGAAGTCTGCAATAAAATCTAATAAAGAACCTTGTCGATTATCATTTAATTGCGTAATGGCCGCTTGATTGTGCCAACGGCTGCTTTGATATTGCGGCATTTTATTGGGTAAATCGCGATAAACACCGCCTGGGCGATAATAGGTAGCATGCATTCTGGCGCCGGAAACAGCTTCGTAGCAATCCAGCAAATCTTCTCGCTCACGAAAACAATATAAAAATACCGTCATCGCACCGACGTCTAAGGCGTGAGCGCCTAGCCATAATAAATGATTTAAAATCCGCGTGATTTCATCAAACATCACACGAATGTATTGGGCTCGCACTGGTGGTGTGATTCCCAATAATTTTTCCATCGCTAATACGTAACCGTGCTCATTGCACATCATGGAAACGTAATCTAATCGATCCATGTAACCAATGCTTTGATTATAGGGTTTCGACTCTGCTAACTTTTCGGTGGCACGATGCAATAAACCAACGTGTGGATCAGCTCGTTGTACCACTTCACCATCTAATTCTAAAATTAAACGTAACACACCATGGGCCGCAGGATGTTGTGGGCCAAAGTTAATGGTGTAATTATGAATCTCAGCCATGTTTGTCTCCCGCTAAAACGGGCTCTACGTAGCGATTATCTCGACGAATGACCTTAGGAACGAGCGTACGCGGCGTAATGGAAACGGGCTCATAAATCACTCGTTTTTCACTCGCATCATAACGCATTTCTACAGTACCAATCAGCGGAAAATCTTTGCGGAAAGGATGCCCAATAAAACCATAGTCCGTTAAAATTCGTCTTAAATCTTCGTGACCATTAAATAAAATACCATAGAGATCGAAGGCTTCTCGTTCAAACCAATTGGCGCTGGGCCAAACACTGATGAGCGAATCCACCATCGGTGGCTCGCCATCGAGAAACACTTTTAAACGTAAACGTTGATTGAGAGATATGGATAATAAATGATAGACCGCCGCAAAACGTGGACGATCTAAATTAGCCACTTGAATTCTTTCTTCCCCTTGCTGCACACCGCGTTCAAAACCGGTGGCTGTCGCATTATCGGTGGACCATTCGGCAAGGCCATAATTTAAATAATCCACACCGCAAACATCGATGAGTTGTTCGAAGTGAAATAAAGGGTCATCGCGCAATTGCATAGCCACACGTCGCAGAGTGTGTTTATCTAGTTCCAGCGTCACTTCACCGTGGGCAACCGTCAAGCTCTTGATGGTATCACCAAAGACCGTTTGTAAATTTACAACTAATTGATCGCTTGTTGACATGCTCACACCCTTACTCGTCACGCTTAATCACCGCATCACGCCGAATTTTATTTTGTAACTGAAGAATGCCGTACATCAGCGCCTCTGCTGCCGGTGGACAACCAGGAACATAAATATCCACGGGAACAATGCGATCACAACCGCGTACGACAGAATAAGAATAATGATAATACCCGCCACCGTTGGCACAGGAACCCATGGAAATCACCCACCGCGGTTCGGCCATTTGGTCGTAGACCTTACGCAGAGCGGGAGCCATTTTATTGCAGAGGGTCCCGGCAACGATCATCACGTCGGATTGACGAGGACTAGGACGAAACATCGTACCAAAACGATCTAAATCATAACGCGCTGCTGCAGAGTGCATCATTTCCACGGCACAGCAGGCTAAACCAAAACTCATGGGCCACATGGAACCACTACGCGCCCATCCGACTAATTTATCGAGGCTGGTGATACCAAACCCTTTATGTTCGGTTGCTGCTACTCCCATTCTAATGCCCCTTTTTTCCACTCATAAATGAAGCCCACAACGAGAATCAATAAAAAGATGATCATAGTGGAAAAGCCATAGACGCCAATCTTGCGCAACACAACAGCCCATGGCACAAAGAATGCGGTTTCTAAATCGAATAAAATGAATAAGAGAGCGACAAGATAATAACGAATATCAAAGGGTAAACGAGTGTCTTCAAATGGAGCAAAGCCACATTCATAAGGTGATAGTTTTTCAGTATCAGGTCTATGTGGTGCGATCAAGCGACTCAGCAATAGTGCCCCACCACCGATAGCAATACCGATCGCGATAAACACTAAAATCGGAAAATAATTTGTTAACATACCCCATCCTTCATCGAGCGCTTAGGATTTGTGATTGGTGCCGAAGGCCGGACTCGAACCGGCACAGCTTGCGCCACCGCCCCCTCAAGACGGCGTGTCTACCAATTTCACCACTTCGGCAAGGATCATTTATTCCCGCATCAACAATGATGCTGGGGGGTATTATATTGATTTCAGCAAAAATACCCAAGCAATCTCTTTCACTATTTTAATTTTTTATTCCTTCGTCGATTTATTCACGGGTAAAGCAATGTCTGCGTCGCTGCTTTTTTGCTCTACTGGAATACTTGGCGTTGCGGGTTGCACCGGCACGCTAATAGGAACAACACCCGTATCTTGTGCCAGGTTTCCTTGTTGTTTATGCGCTAAGCTAGCCAGCGTAACGCTCGTAATAAAAAACACCGCCGCTAAACCTGCGGTTAGTTTAAAGAGAAAACTGCTGGAACCAGGGCTACCAAACACTGTATTAGAAGCACCGCCGCCAAAGGCTGCCCCCATATCTGCACCTTTGCCTTGTTGGACAAGTACCAGGGCCACCAAAGCCACACAGGTCAAAATATGTAATACACTGATTAGTTGATCCACGACGCTTCCACCTTATTCGCTTGTTCTATGATTGCTAAAAAATCGGCTGATTTTAACGAAGCTCCGCCAATAAGTCCACCATCAATGTCAGGCATTGCAAATAATTCTGCCACATTGTCTGGTTTTACGCTGCCGCCATAAAGGATTGGTAATAAATTAGCCGCTTTTTCACTGTGTGTTGCTACTGCTTGGCGTAAGGCTTGGTGTACTTCTTGGGCTTGTTGTGGTGAGGCGGTGAGGCCGGTACCGATGGCCCATACGGGTTCGTAAGCAACTAAACCTTGACTGAGGGCATCTACCCCCACTTCTTTGATTACTGCATTGAGTTGAGCTAACACCACTTCGAGGGTTTGCTCCTGTTCTCGTTGTTGGAGAGTTTCGCCGACGCAGAGAATGGGTTTTAAACCATGTCGCTGTGCTGCACGGAATTTTTCTGCCACTTGTTGATTGGTTTCATGGTAAAGGCTGCGACGCTCGGAATGGCCGACGATGACATATTGGCAACCGAACTCTCGCAACATGGCGCCAGAGATTTCACCGGTGTAAGCCCCTTCGTCGTGCTCACTGAGGTTTTGCGCGCCCCATTGGATTGAGGTGCCTTTCAGAAGCTCGCTCACCATCGGCAAGTAAATAGCGGGAGGGAAAACTAAAACCTTCGTTGAAGGCTGAGAGTCTACCCGTTGAATCAAGTCTTGCAGTAAAGATCGGACAAAAGACAAAGACCCATTCATCTTCCAATTTCCTGCTACCCACATATCACGTGCCATTGGTTATCCTCGCGTTTGTTAAATGAGGGGGAGGATAACAGATTTAGAGGATGGCTGGAATCATTTCTTGGGATTGGGTGACTCAATACAAAAATCCAAAGAGGTACAATGGGATCACATTATCGTAGCCAATCAGCAACTGGTCTTTGACTAGGAATTTTCGACCCTCTATTTCTTGTAGCTGTGCCCAGATTTTGTTTTTGCCGCCTACTTCAAAGATCATATCTTCTATTTGAAAATCACCTAGTTTTGGATAAAAAATAGTGTGCTTCGCGCCGCACAGAAATTGCATGAAGGCTAATTCGCGTAATGTACCAATTTCTACGGGTTCAGATAAAAATGTGTTGATGGCTTGATGAAGTGTCGTATTATCTAAATAGACCTTTGCCGGTTTTGTTAATACTTGTCTGCCATGCGCTTTTGGGTAAAGCATTTTTATCATTCCTGTCCGCTTTAATATATCCAAATAATTTTCTGCCGTTTTATTATCAATTTGTAAGTTTGTAGCTAAATTGTTGGTATTGATGTTGCCGGGTGGAATGCTCGCAAGAAAATTTAAAATTCGTTTAAAATGTGCAAGATTATTGGTTTTCAACGTATAGAAATTAGCGATGTCTTCGTAAATCGTTTTTTCGATCACATTACCAAGAGCGTCATACAAATCATTGGCATTTTCAAAAACCATGGGATAGTAACCAAATGATAAATACTCGTTAAACTGCTCCATTAACTGTTTTTGTTGTGAGACATCTTGAGCAATGGCTTGGTGTTGAATCAGTAGATCTTCCAAAGAAACAGTCGGCCATTGTTGCTCTGTGGAAAAATTTAAATACTCGCGAAACGATAATCCTGGCAATTGTAATAGTTTGGCACGACGCGATAAATCATAACTTCCCGCAACAAGGTCAATGCTAGAACTCCCAGAAAAAATAATATGCACATCAGGAAATGAGTCATAAATATTTTTCAACTCTTGATTCCAATTGGCATACTTATGAATTTCATCAATGAAAATGTAACGAATATGGCGTGATTGATACAATTCATTCACGCAAGCTAGCAACGTCGTATTATTGAAATACATATTATCCGCTGAAAAATAAAAAGCATTCTGCTCTTGATACAGATTTTCTTTGATGTATTGCAACAATAAAGTAGTTTTACCCACCCCTCGCGGCCCGACAATACCAATTAACCGATGTTCCAAGGTCAATTGATCGTAAAGAAATCGATGCTGAGTGATTCGCAGCTCAGCAATCAATCGATGATAAGTTTGCCACAGAAAATCCATCATTTGGAGTGTACTCCAGAAATTTCGCCATTTTTCTGGAGTATAGTCTAGATTTTGATGAAATGGAATGTTTTGTCTTTGTCAGCTGGGAATATCTCTTAGGGTTATAAGGCTAAATATTGGACTTTTGAGAAATTTTTGGATAGCATTTGTGCGTTTGGTGAAATAGTTATATTGTTTCGACAACATCATTGAGAAAAAAGTACGTAGTTAATTACGTTAAGTTATGAGGAAATCTATTATGGCAAAAGAACATACTAATATTGCACCCTCTATGGCATCATCGAGTCGGGCACGAAATAATCCATTTAGTGGTCTAACCGATGAACATGCAGCCCATATCTGTAATGACATGGGGCCTCGTAACTTCATAGAGTTTCTTACAAACCATTGGTCAGAGTTTCAATCCATATTTACTACCAGAGGTGGCTCGATTACTAGATTTTTATCTAGCCTGGGAGAAGATAATCGAAATGCACTTATTGATCACGCTAAAAAAACGTCATATCTACTCAGTTCTCTAATCTCCTCTAATAGTGAGCTTGCTTTATTAGTGAAAGGCCTTCGCAAAAAACGCATTTTGATACGACTTTTCGATATTATACCTCCGAAAGAATTCTGTGATCGGATTTATCAAGGCAATGGCCGTTTAGCGAACTTTTTTGATGATTTAGTAGGAGCTCTTAAGGACGTGAGCCAACTTTTCCAAAATCAAACCTTTCTTAATATGTGCCTGCAAAAATGCGACGTAGGTAAGGAAGATATCCTCTATGTCTTTGGGAAATGTTCTATGGATACGGATAGTGCCATTCGCGTCTCACAGCATTTAGTGAATAACTTTGTTCATTATAAAAACGTTATTTTAAGCAACCTTCCAAGATTATTATGTGAGATTTCTAGACAAGAAAATTCTCCCCTACGGCAAAATTTGCTGCGTCAGATCGATTTTAGCGAGACACTGCTGAGCGAGGACGATTTAATTGACATAATACCGGACCTCACAATGCACGAATGGATCTTCGTACTTGAGCAAAATACTGAATATTTTAAAACTAAGCCCTCTTTTTTAACTACTCTAAAAAATGTCACCTCTCGTCCCGCTTACATCGCTTTATCAATTGTGCTATTCAAAACTAATCCCAACATATTTAGCGCTCAAGACCTTCCGTTACTTTTAAACATTACTCTTCGTGGATTGGATCAGGGGATACGTCATCCTTACTTTGATGAGCTAAATCAAGATACTCAGAATCTCGTTAAGCAAGGGATTATTGATCTTCATACTAATGTTAATGTGTTAGACACACGTCGTGCTGCTCTGCAAAGGCAAGTTAATAACTGCTATTCACCCATGATAATGGCTCGTAACATAGTAACATGCTGTGGCACTGAGGATCGGTCAGGAGATTTGCAAAGAGAAACCGCCGGCGTTGTCGGGTGTTGCCTTGCACCGTGTCTATTATTAGGTGCACTCATTGGCGCGGGGTTTGCGTTACTGTGTGCAGTTGTTGGAATTATCCCTGCTATCGTTGGTGCTGTGATAGAGTGTAGTAAGCTTGCACCACTTAACGCTGAGATTAACCGCGTAACAACTACGTATGGCAAAACACCAGCTGAGATCCGTGGGCATTATGCCACTCTAGATAATGACGGATTTTTCGCATCTGTTAGGAAAAGTAAGAAGGACTCTAAAGGAAGGTCCTCAGAAACTACTCTTCTTCTTACTTCTTTGCCGTCTAGCTCTCAGCGCAGTCTTGCCTACAGCTAGCTAATATCAGGCATTTGCCGCATCGATCTTCACATGTGAGGTTTACGTATCTCACATTAAAAGATTTTTGACGCATACTCTTGGAATAATGCTGCGATGGCATATAGCGGGTAAGAATGAATATTTTGATAAAGTGAATAGGGTTGCGTTGAAAAACGAATACCATAAGGGGAGTGCGGATGAGTATCAAGAAAAATGTGCATGCTCTTTAGCGTACTCCCACTACCACCTTTTACTTCAACAGGAATCACATGCCCTTGATAATCGATTAAATAATCCACTTCCGCATTACTGTTACGTGCCATTCTGTGCCAATAATAGAGAGTCGATTGAATGTGTGGATTGCCGTAAGCAAGAAGTTCTTGACCAACAAAACTTTCAATAATAGCCCCTTTATTAGCGAAGGTTTGTTCTGTATGTAACAACCAATCTTTTGGACGATCGCCCAATACAGTTTGTGCTAATGCAACATCAATAAATAACGTTTTGAATATATCAAGTGACGCTTGTGCACCTAACGGTAATCCTTGGCCATCAGAATGGTAAATAGATTTAACCACCTGCGCTTTCGTGAGCAGAGACAAACAGGGAGCTAATTCACGCTTGCGATAATCACCAGAAATATTCGCAAATTTAAAAGGTTGAGCCAATTGCTGTGGAATTTGTTCAAATAAAATATCTAAATATTTTATTTGATGTTTTTTACTGTATTTTTCAAAGTCCTGACGATAGGCATCAATTAGTGTATGTTTGATTTCACCACATTTTTCCAAATCATGATGATCACGCCAATGTTTTACCACCTCCGGCATACCGCCAACTGCTAAATATTCACCTACGATATCCAGTAGTTGTTCATGAACGTTATCATGAAATGCATCTGGAAAGGTCTGTGTCAAAATAATTTCTGCTGTATGTTCACGTCCCGTAGCCACTAAAAATTCTACAAATGACATGGGATATAAATAAAGAAACTCTACACGACCGACGGGGATGCCCACTTCCTCAATGGCAAAATCAATGAGTGAGCCCGCAGCAATCACATGTAATTCTGGAAGCTCTTCATAAAAATAACGCAAAGCGGTAAGAGCTTTGGGTGCCTCTTGAATCTCATCAAAAAAAAGCAACGTTTCACCCGGAATGATTTTTACATTAAACATCAAACTTAAATCACGCATAATGCGCCCAGCATCCAAATCCTTCTCAAACAGATCCTTAGCCATCGGATGTTTTTCAAAATTTACCATCAAAAAATGGCGAAACTCTTTTCCTAGGGTTTTGATAATATGTGTCTTTCCTACCTGTCTAGCACCACGCAGGATTAATGGTTTTCGTGCCACCTTAGACACCCAATCTTTAAGTGATTGATATACAAGTCTTTTCACTATAAAACTCTCTTTATATGGTCAATGTCCAAGGTAAAAAACTCTCTTTGATGGTTAAAAAACAAGGATAGTTTAGCTGTTTGATGGTCGAAAAACAAGGATGATTTATCTACTTGATGGTTAAAAAACAAGGATGGTTTAGTTGTTTGATGGTCGAAAAACAAGGATGATTTAGCTATTTCATGGTTAAAAAACAAGGATGGTGCGGTTTAAGGGCCGTAGAAATAACGTGCGTTATCTTCTTTGTGTGGTTGTTTTTTACTCAAAAGTAGAGTTCCCTGCTGATCGATGCTACAGTTAAAATTCTGCAGGGGTTGAAAAATATAGGCATTAGACGATGGATTTTGTGTTGGATTTTGCCCAGGTTGGTATGGCAGATCTACCGCGAGTGGGTGGAAAGAATGCGTCTCTGGGTGAGATGATTCAACATCTTGCGCCGCTGGGGGTTCAAGTTCCTCCGGGTTTTGCCATTACGACCGATGCTTATCACCATTTTTTACGCGACAATCAATTAGATCCAACGATCTTTTCTGGTTTACATCATTTGGATGTCGATGACATTTCGGCATTGCAAGCAGTCAGTGCGAAGATTCGTGCTCAGATCCTCGCTGCCCCATTACCGAAGAAATTAGAAACTGCCATTCGCAATGCTTATCATGCGCTAAATCTTACGCCCGAAGAATCTGTTGCTGTGCGCTCCTCTGCGACAGCGGAAGATTTACCAGAAGCTTCTTTTGCCGGACAGTTGGAAACCATTCTTAATGTGCAAAGCGTTGAAGCGGTGTTAGAGAATTTAAAATATATTTACGCGTCTCTCTTTACTGATCGTGCCATTGCCTATCGTGTGCATCATGAGTTTGATCATCAACAGGTAGGTGTATCAGTGGGAATACAACGCATGGTGCGTAGTGATCTCGGTGTGAGTGGTGTGATGTTTACCCTTGATACGGAATCTGGGTTTGATCAAGTGGTATTTATCACCGCAAGTTATGGTTTAGGTGAAGCCTTGGTGCAAGGCGCAATTAATCCTGATGAATATTATGTTCACAAACCCACGTTGCAACAAGGCAAAGCGTCCATTGTACGTCGCACTCTTGGCTCAAAAGAAGCAAAGATGGTGTATGAAAAAACTGGTAAGAGTTTAGTAAAAACTGTGCCGGTGCCTGCAAAAGATCGTCATCGTTTTTGTTTATCCGATGCAGATATTTTAACGCTAGCAAAACAAGCGTTATTGATTGAAGAGCACTATGGTAAGCCGATGGATATTGAATGGGGTAAAGATGGCCTCACACAACAGCTTTATATTTTGCAAGCACGTCCTGAAACGGTGAAAGCTCATTTAAATGATCAATTCATTGAGCATTATCGATTACGAGAATCCGCAACACCCATTGTGACGGGGCGTAGTGTCGGACAACGTATCGGTCAGGGTATTGCAAATATTTTAACGAGCCCCAAGGAAATGCAGCGTTTTAAATCCGGTGAAATTTTAGTGGCTGATATGACAGACCCTGATTGGGAACCCATTATGAAACGTGCATCCGCTATCGTCACTAATCGCGGCGGCCGCACTTGCCATGCTGCAATTATCGCTCGAGAGTTAGGAATTCCTGCCGTTGTGGGTTGTGGTAATGCTACGACGGTTTTAAAAACGGGTAATGACATTACAGTCTCTTGCGCTGAAGGTGAAGTTGGTTTTGTTTATGCTGGTTTGTTACCCTTTGACGTGGAAAAAACTGAAATTAAAGAATTGCCGGAATTGCCTGTTAAAATTTATATGAATTTAGCCAATCCTGAGCAAGCGTTTACTTACCAATTTTTACCAAATCATGGTGTTGGATTAGCTCGGTTAGAATTTATTATTAGCGATATGATTGGCATTCATCCGCGGGCTTTAATGACCGTTGATTCATTGCCAGACGCTTTGCGAAAAGAGATTCAACAACGAACAGCCGCCTATGCTTCTCCGGTGGAATTTTATATTGAGAAATTAGCGGAAGGTATCGCGACCATTGCCAGTGCTTTTTATCCGAAACCGATCATTGTGCGCTTTTCAGATTTCAAATCCAATGAGTATGCGCATTTACTAGGTGGGATGGACTTCGAGCCTGAGGAAGAAAATCCCATGTTAGGTTATCGCGGCGCTTCTCGCTATTTACGCGGGCACTTTATTGACTGCTTTGCATTGGAATGTATGGCCATTAAGCGAGTGCGTGAAGAAAAAGGTTTGATTAATACCCATATCATGTTTCCTTTTGTGCGAACTGTCGATGAGGCGCAAGAGTTATTACTGGCTCTTAAAAAGAATGACGTTGAACGTGGCCATGAAGGATTACAAGTATATATGATGTGTGAAATTCCTTCTAATGCACTATTAGCGGAAGATTTTTTGCAATATTTTGATGGCTTTTCCATTGGCTCTAATGATTTGACACAATTGACCTTAGGATTAGATCGCGATTCTGCTTTAGTGGCAGATTTATTTGATGAGCGTAATCCTGCCGTAAAGGCATTATTGCATCAGGCCATTAGCACCTGTCGACGACTCAATAAATACGTCGGTATTTGCGGACAAGGTCCTTCTGACCATGCTGACTTTGCACAATGGTTGATGGAAGAAGGCATCGAAAGTTTATCCTTAAGTCCTGATTCAATTTTGCGAACTTGGTTGGCGCTGGGAAAATTGTCGGGATAATTTACTTACTGTTACGAGTTATCATCTAAATGCTCTCGGATCGCTTGTAAAAATATGGAGCCATAGCTTGCTAATTTACGTTGACCAACGCCGTTAATTTCTAAAAAGGCTTGTTCTGTTTGCGGTAATTCGACCGTCATTTCATATAAGGTTGCATCGTTAAACACGACAAAGGGTGGTACGCCGGCTTTTTCTGCTAAGTCTTTGCGAAGTCGTCGTAGTTTTTCAAAGAGAGGACTATCGTAATCTCTGCGGGAGGCTGTGGCTTTCTTCTCGGATTTTTTCGCAGCTTTTGCTGGAGCAAGATGTGCTCGAGCTAGCGTAACACTCTTTTCACCACGCAAAATTTCTCGTGCATGTGGTGTTAAGCGCAAAATCGAATAATTCGCAATATCTTGTTCTAGATAACCAAGATGAATCAATTGTCGGAATACGCTGCGCCAGGCATCTTGGCTTAAATGACTACCGATGCCAAAGGTGGAAAGTTTATCGTGCCCTAATTGTTTGATGCGAGGATCATCTTTACCACGCAAGACGTCAATGACATATGCGACGCCATAACGTTGTGAAACGCGATAAACACAGGACAATGCTTTTTGTGCATCCTCTGTGCCGTCATACAATTCTGGAGGGTTCAAACAGAGATCACAATTGCCGCAATCTTCTTCCATCATTTCATTAAAATAACTAAGCAATACTCGACGACGACAGGTTTGAGCTTCGGCGAAGGCAGTCATACAATTGAGTTTATGTAACTCGATGCGCTGTTGATCGTGATTGTCGGTTTGTTCAATCAAGGATTTTGCGATCACAATGTCTTGTAAACCGTATAGTAAAAATGCTTCTGAAGGTAAACCATCGCGGCCTGCACGGCCTGTTTCTTGATAATAGCCTTCAATGTGTTTTGGTAAATCATAATGCACTACAAAACGCACATTGGGTTTATCAATCCCCATACCGAAAGCGATGGTCGCGACAATGATATTCACGTCATCTCGTTGAAATTCTTCTTGAGTTTTTTGGCGTTGTGTTGCGGGTAATCCGGCGTGATAGGGTTTTGCGGAAAAACCTTGGTTTTGTAATTTGTCTGCCACTTCTTCCACTCGTTTGCGACTGAGGCAATAAACAATACCGAACTCTTCTTTGCGTGTTTCGAGAAAACGCGTTAATTGTTGAAAGGGTTTTTGTTTTTCTACCACTGTGTAACGAATATTCGGACGATTGAAACTCGCTATGTGAATATTCGCTTTCGTTAATTGCAAACGCTGCAAAATATCATTGCGAGTTTGTTTGTCGGCCGTAGCGGTTAAAGCAATGATGGGTACGCCGGGTAAGTGTTGGCGTAATTGGCCGAGCTGTGCGTATTCCGGTCGAAAATCATGCCCCCATTGTGAAACGCAGTGCGCTTCATCAATAGCGATCAATGCGACGGGGATATCTTCTAAGCGAGCGAGGAAGGATTCGGTCATCACTCGTTCTGGCGCAATGAAGAGTAAATTTAATTGCTCATTGTGCAATTGCGCTAAAACGCTGCGAGCTTCTTGGCTGGTGAGGGAGGAGTTATAAAAAGCTGCTGCTACACCATTGGCGCGTAAGGCTTGTACTTGATCTTGCATTAAAGCAATTAAGGGAGAAATGATGATTGCCACACCTTCGCGCACTAATGCGGGGACTTGATAACAGAGTGATTTGCCACCGCCCGTAGGCATTAAAACAAAGTTGTCTTCGCCAGCAATAACGCTGTGGATAATGGTTTCTTGTAACGATCGAAAATGATCAAAGCCAAAGACTTGCTTTAAAATTTGTCGTGCCGTTGTTTGCGCTGATTCCATCGCGATACTGCTCATGGCGTGTTCTTCTTATTGATAGGATGAGGAAATGTTTACTTCTTCAGTGAGGGAAGAGTAGCTGGATTTTGTGGGTTTGACAACTGAATCTTTGTTAGTGGGCGCTCTGTAGAGATTGTCTTTTAAAAAAATAATGAGGATTTTATTAAAAAATATTTAATAAAATTTGTAGTTCTTTTGCTCGGATGATTTATTCTGCTACTGAGGTGGGATTTAAATAAAGTAAGAGAGTGCAGATCGCCGGTAAGTTGGCGATCTGCTTAAAGAGCATTTATTGAGAATTCGTAGAAGCAAATCTACTAGCGAGAATATTGGGATGCTGATCCTCGGCTTCATCAACTTCCTCACTAGCTTTCTCAGCCAATTTCTTAGCCAGCACTTTCCCGTGAGAATCAAAAAACTCAGAAACACGTCCGCTTCCCGAAGGTGTCCAGTGCCCAGTGGTTCTGCGGGTATCGACCATTAGACACAATAAAGGAATGGCCAGCGGCAAAATGAGACCCAATCCCTTCAGGAAAACAGCCCAACCACGACGATGTGTCGCTAAAGTCTTTTCATTGTCTTTTATCACCTTGACAACATCATTGCCCGTTGTAAGTGATTCTCTAATACTTGCTTCAACTTTAAGTATCGCTCTAAACTTATTTTGTCCATCTGCAGATAACTTCTGAAAAGCCGGAAATGCAGTATAATCACGAGATACTTTATTTTTAGATTCATCAACCAGCTGAGAAGCCTCTTCGTCCTCAGAGTCAGAGTCAGACGAAGTAACAGCCTGTGGAGCCAATATTTTCCAATCTTCATTACCAATCAAGTGTGTTTTATACCCCTCACACAAGGTAATCAATTGCGAACGCTGTTTCCAACCTAGCACACTACCCAGATCCAATCCTAACTCCTCTTCTTCATCATTTTCAGACTCACTGTGGCTAGCTTCACCTGGCAACGGTGATGACCTCATTTGGAGAGCTGGCTCTATACCATTATTGGTATCGCCCAAAATAGAAGTTCCCAGTTGCGAAGGTGGGACTCCGTGAAGAGACGGCGACACTGATCTTTTTTCAGGGGGCGTTGATAAGTTGGTTGGAAAATCCCATGTCGACGTATTTACAAACCCCAGCAAGTGAGCTAATCCTGGCGCTGTAGAAGCAGCTACTAGTGCGCTCTGCTCCGGCTGCGGTTCATTAGTACTAGAAGCTAATAATGCACCCTCTTCCCCTGTATTATTATTGCTAGATGATAATGCATTCTCTTGCTCATCATGAGTATCACTGTCAGAAGCATCTTCAGGCTCTGAATGACCGTCACCCCAAAGTTGACTTAAACCCAGACTGCCATCTGATAAACCATTATCCGAATCAGATACTGCTAGACTCTCTGTGTTTTGTCTAAAATCATCTGGAGCATCAGAGAAGGTTGCCTCTGCGAAAACTCCAGCAGGAGAATGTTGCTCTGACAATGTATCAGGAGCTGCAGGCGTTGGAGATGCTGGTGGAGTAATACTATTTATTGACTCAACAGGCAGCGAACCAATCTCACTAAAATTTAATGATGATGGTGAAGGTAAAGGAGTCCCAGAACTTGTACCACTTGTTGATGGCCTTAAGGCGGTGAAAGCAGGTGCTGGAGAGCGTTTTTTCCCGCCTCGAGTTTTGGACGCAGGACTCGCGGCTCTTGATGTGTCCGCTCCTCCCATAGCAAGCGTCGGATTGATAGCAATGATATCTTCGCCATTCCTTAATTTAAAAAAGTTACTTCTTAAACTAGAAAATTGCTCTTGAAGGAGGGGGGGTTTAACAACTCCTGACGACGTTTCTGTAAAATATTCCCCTTGAAGCTCATCAAGTTCCTTCGCAAGCGCATCTACTCTCACAGAAAAATCTGAGGGGTTAAATACCCTTTTAGTTACACCCCACAATTCATCCCACATACTAAGCGCTGGTTTCCCTTTCCAGTCTGTGGGTCTTCTCGCATGAAGACGACTAATTTCCTCTTCTATTTGTTTTAAACGCACGTTAATTAATTCATTTGGCTGTAGCTGAGCCCAAGCTTCAGCAAGAAGCTTCCTTTCTAATTGCACGAGTCGATCAAAATATTCTCCGTACTTCCCTGTGTCCTCTTCTTTCTTTTTTGTTACCATTTTCGCAAGCTCTTTTGTTCTCGCTAGCTGTCTTTTATCTATTACCTCCTCTCGGGCCTTAATTTTTCCTGCAATCGTAGTTGCCCGCTCAAAAAATTCCTCTATGGTAAAAGACTCGCACTTGCCAGTACAAAATGAATACAACTCTTGGCAAAGCGCTACTGTTTCCATCAAACCAAATGCTAAGTCATGCCCGGGATCTTCTCCATTAAGGTAGAAATGCACTTCGATATCATTCGTGAACTCCTTCACTACATCCTCTGCCTGACCAGAATAAAATTCCTTCAACTTTTCGGCTGCGGCTTCACACTTTTCTTTTATGGAATGAACACTAGCATCGGTAATCTCGTTGTATGATTGTGGCGCTGAGGTAAGCAAGTCATCAAATAGTCTCTGAAGAGCATGAGTAAACCTTTCGTGCAAGTCGCTTGCCATGATATTGTCCCCTAAAAAAACAATTTGTATTCTGCCGCATCCTTGTAAACTTCTTCGGGGCATTTCCCGCTAGACCCTCTGTTGTTAGGCCCTTGGCAGGTTTAAGCCCAGGTTAATAACTCCTTTACCAGGCAATCCTAGCACGAGGAATAAAGTTTGCGCAAGGTCTGTGCTAAAAATTATCACTAGATTTTCAGAAGGGAATCTGAAAAAAGAGATTACTTCTTTAGATTGAGGATCAAAACACCTATTAGAATCATAGCTAAGCCGAGCATTGAAGTAAAAGGAACCTGTTCACTTAGGAATAAAACACCCCATAAAATCCCAAATCCTGGGATTAAGTAAGTTACCGTGAGGGTTTTGCTCGGGCCTACTAGCTTGATTAGATTGAAATAACACAGATACGCCACGCCCGTAGATAGAATCCCGAGCCCCAGTAAGGACCAGAGGGTTTCAGCACTGGGGAGGCTATGGGGCATGGCATACAGGGCAAAGGGGGTTAGGATCAAGCCTGCACCCGTCAGTTGACCGATAGCCATGGCTAAGGGCGGTAACCCTTTGACGCAATGAGCCGCGTAGAGTCCACCAATACCGTAGAATAAGGCGCCGGTTAAACTAGCCAGGATTGCGAATCCTAGTTGCCAGCTCCAAATCATGGGTTGCCAACCTACAATCACCACCACACCCGCGAAACCAATCAACAGTGCAATGATCGTAGCTATGTTTTGACGTTCCTTAAGAAACAGTGTGACCAATAAGGCCATAAAAATAGGTGTGGTGGCATTCAGAATAGCGCCAAGGGAGGCCGTTAAATAAACCTCTGCCGCCGCGATGGCTGTAAAGGGAATGGCTGTATTTAATAATCCTAGTAAAATCAATCGGTTCCATGGCAAACTGCGTAATGAGATTCTTTTGATAAAGAGCGCATAGATAAGCAAGCAGGGTAATGCCAGATAAATCCGAGTGGCCGTCACCACAAAGGGTCCTACTTCTGGCGCGCTAATTCGCAAAAATAGGAACGACCCGCCCCAAACAGCACCTAAGGTGAATAAGAATAATAGATGTAGGGCTTTGGTACTTTTTATCATAAGAGCCGCAGAATACTGGTTTTTAATGGTGATTGTAAAGAGATGCGGGGAAAACGCATCGTACATGCCAACTGCTTAAGCTTCCTGCTTGAGCTTCAAGAAAATATCATATATTGTTATTGTGCTCGATACTGATCATTTTAGGAATAGACACAAGGAGTTGTAACATGTTAAATCCATCCAAAAATTTATGGGTCGCTCTGTCAGCTGGTTTTTTACTTGCCACGGCAATTGCCAGCACCCCTGCTACCAATAATACCGCCGTTATGAAAGGTGGGAAAAAACTTGTTGAAGGCGCTGCTCTTTACAAGGCTCAACAGTTTCCTTTGGCAGGCACTGACCATCTGGCCGTCGAGCTTCGCTATACGAAAGGTAATAAATTGCATTCCTTGTTTTTTCTGAATGCTGGCAGCCAACCTGTAGCAATCAACATGCAAAATCAAGAATTTATCATTCCAGTGAATGAAACACACCAAGCGATAGCAACTCCCATGGATACCGTGGTTGTAACAGTAAGACCCTACGATGCCACCATGGAAAATAACATAAAATCTTTCGTACCAACGATAGATTTTTATTTTAAGAAAGCGGTTGATCGTGAAGGATATGATTTGTACTCCATCAACACGCCTGATGGTGCACCAACTGAAGCAACGGATAAAGCTAAAGCAGCTTCTGATAAAAAATCTTCATAGACGTCTGTCTGATTTTTTCTGTGAAAAAACCGTCAGTTTTAACTGGCGGTTTTTTTATGGTTTATCTCTTTGTACCTATTGGCATTTATTCTGAAAGTGTCTAGAATGCTGCAGCTTATTAATGTGGGTTATTTAAAAATAGAAAAAGGAAAATTAGGCTATGGCAAGTGCACGCAATGATAAACAACCTTTCTTCCAAATATTACTAAGCAAGCAATTAGCTACCTCCAATGTATCATCTCACGATACTGCTAAAAACAGTTTCCATATGGCAATTTCACAACTTTTAATCCTTTTTTCTTCTCAACCTTTTCACGTCATTATGCGTCTCCAACAAGGAGCTTTAGCATTAGAGCCTCCCCGCGTTCTCTCTGTACCGGCTGCTTACCAAGAGATCATGTCTGGACAATCTTGGCCTGTACTATTCCGTGGTTTATCGGGGGCAATAGTAAAAGAGCTACTTAAAAATTTATGGAAAGCCTATTTTATTAGTAATGCTCCTCTTTTGGCAGAGGATCTACTCTCAGAAGAGTTTCGTGCTCAGCTTTCTCCAGGCCAACATTACTTTTTGCGTTCAGCCCTAGCGGCTGTCATTGCATCTATCCCCGAGGCTACCGTTGGAAACACCTTGGATGCCTATGCAACCTTCCGTGCAACCTCACAAGGAAAGCACATTAATGCTAACTATATTCAATTCTTAAAGTCTGCACCAACCGCTTGGGAGCGAGTAATGCTAGCAAATCGAGGAATGACTGCATCGTTCTTCAAAGCCAATGCTACTTTCTTTACTTTTTTTACTACCGCACAACCCATTAAGATGGCTGTTGAAAAAAGATTTGATGTCCAACCAGGCACGAAAGCTCCCTGGATGGCTGCATTGATTTCAGCAGTACTCAGTGGCGGAATTACCGCTCTAGCTACTTCTTTTTTGGATATCATCAGAACACACATTCATATGGCAGGCGCTACACCGGGTAAAAGTACGGTGGAGGCTTTACGCTCTAATTGGGCATTACATGGTATGAAAGGGATCACACCAGGTGTGCCTATCAAAATAGCACAAAATGTAGCTATCTGGACTGCTCGTCATTTGATAACTCAGCAAGTTACAGCGCAAGAACCTGAGAAAAGAGTGGTGTTAGGTCCTCGCCAAGGGGGCTAAAAACTGTGAATAGCAAGATGACGTGGTTGTTTTTTGCGCAAATTATTGCTAAAATATTGCTGTTAGATTGGTAAAAAAACAAATGATTTTTGAGATTTTTATATAATTTTCAGCTATAACAATTGGTTATAACTTTTTATTAACAAGAGGTGCTGTCCATGGATCCTATCAGAGAATTTGTAGAACGTAGTAATTTAGCCGCCATTTTGGCAGAAGAAGATAACAAACGGTTATTGATCAACTTAGGGCTACTTGGCTATGACGGGCTACCCATTGTTAAAGTTCAAGAGGGCAGTGATCATTCGCATAGCGAATTGTTTATTTTCCCACCGCTTGCCAAAGGTCACGTTCGGGTACTTGTGTTTCAAAACAGGAAGGATGCAGAACAAGCGCTTAACAGCTTGCCCAAAAATAGCAATACTGTGGTGGCCGTTGTTCCTGTTTTAGAAGACTTGATGTCGACCTTTAAAGTTATTATGGCTACTGAGCCTTCTGCGACAACACCTACGCGTCAAACCAGTGTTCGAAGAATTCCTACACCAAGACCCTCTCCGGGTGGCGTGCGCGAAGAAGAAGAGACTGCTAGCGAACGTTATTTGCAAGCTAGACCGCGGAATGTTATGCCGCCGGTGGATATATTTAATCTTATTCAATTTCCTGCCTATGGCAAAAGAGCACCTGCGATATCCTTTGAAGTTAACGGTGGTTCATCACTGTTTGCTACGCTGGCGTTGTTGAAAGCAACAAACAATTTACAAATTGTTACGGCTACTGATGCCTTTGAACGTATCTTTGCTTCCGTTTCTCCGACAGAAATGAGAGTTAAGAAAATGAGGAAAGCCTTGTTTGATTATGAAGATCCCTATCAAGGACTTTATGCTGATAGAATTTTTCCTGTATTAAAGTGATGTAAGAGTTCTTTTATCTTCATTTTTTGAGATGAAGTAAGGGACACTGATGATGAAAAAGCGCTTGAGATAAAATCCAAGCGCTTTTTTTATCTACCGTCATCTTGGGCCTTCTTTGGCTACAACAAAGTTGATGACAAAGAAAAGAAAATAAAAAAGCCCTTGAGGAGTCTCAAGGGCTTTTTGGAATTAAATGCTTGGCGATGTCCTACTTTCACATGGGCAACCCCACACTATCATCGGCGCTGAGCAGTTTCACTTCTGAGTTCGAGATGGGTTCAGGTGGTTCCTACTCGCTATCG
>JAGVJK010000028.1 GCA_020051155.1 Gammaproteobacteria bacterium
CGATGGACACCCTTGCTTAGGCTAGTAGACCGGTTCGATTCAGCCTACGGTGGACTTTCACCACTTAGATCTACGTCATGCCCGGCGCACAACCGTGAGCAGCATGGATGCTGCGAAGAGCCCACAGGGACCGTGTTCACGGCGTGTTTGAATAAAGCTACGAGCACCAGAATTGGCGGTAAGCTCGATCTATTTTCTCATTCAATTTGATGATTCCTCATCCTTAGCTGTTGGATCCCAGCGATAGGCATCCAATCCATCCACATGCATGTCAGTTTTGTTGAAACCTTTCATCATATCTACAGGCTTAATAATTTGTTTGGCAATGAAGATAGTATTGGGCTCTGCATGTTTTTGCATGTGTCCTGCGATATCGATAGCGCGATCACTGATTTGTTCTAAAGGTAGTGTGTCATCAAAAAATACATGACCCACATTAATGCCACAACGTAAGAGAAAATCTCTTTTCATTCCTTTGTTGGCATTGAATGTTGGTAGTTCATTGAGAATGATTTGGGCTGCGTTTACTGCATCTTCCAAGTTGCCGAAGCAAGCCATCAAACCGTCAGGTGTCCAGGTAGATTTAATGCAGCTATTGGCATTGATTCTGGTTTCTACGAAATTACGATATTCAATAAAGTCGTTGCTGACTACGTAAACGTCTTCGCCTTCCTTCATGCCGGTGGAATCCACCACGTCAATGGAAAGGAACGCCAAATCTCGTCCCATGGCTTCTAATTGCTTTTTAAGAGTGACGAAGTCTTTCAAGAGATTTTTACGATCTTGTTTTTTAGCACTACCCATTTGTTCAATACGAGTATCTAAGGCATCGAAATCTTTTAATAACTTTTTACGATTTGCTTCAGCCGCAGGATCGATTTGTCCTGTAGCAGGATCAGGAATTTGAGTATTTTCTTGCACCATTTTTCTTAGGCGTGCAGATTCTGCTTTACTATAAAAATAAGCTTTTTGAGCAGAAATCTTATCAAATAGCCAACCAAAGATAAAAAAGAAGGTTAAGGAAATACCAAGAGCAACATATCGAGAAATGTCTTGGTGATTGTATTCCGTGGGAGTGTACTGGCGAGTATAGGTCATTACAACATTATCAATGGCTTCTATTTTTTGGATGAACACGTAGTTACTTGCATTTTCAAATCCTTGTGAAAAAAATCCGAAAATCAAAATGATGAACAGAAGTAAACATAACTTTTTAGCAGTCCACGTGATCACTAAAAGCGCATTGATAAAGAAATTTAACATATGAATGTCCCTTGTATTCATCTGCCTTGAGCTATTGCTTTAAGCAATATTTAAGGCCCATCATCACCACAAAATCTAAGGTAACCGAGTCGCAGAAAAAACGCAAGTCAGCCACTTACTCCCAAAGTGTAGTAGATTGTTTAAATTACGTCTGTTTTCTACGCAGTAGAAAGGCGGATAAGCCAAGCAATCCTATGATGCACCAGAGAATAGGATTTTGCCCGTATTCCATAATGGGTGTGATACCTGCCATAGGCTGCAATGAGCCATCGAGGCTGGCTTTGACAAACAGCGGTAATATTTGCGTAATCTTGCCTTGAGCATTGACGATGGCAGTGGTGCCGCTGTTGGAGGCGAAGAGCAATGGCCGGCCTGTTTCAATAGCTCGCCATTGTCCGATTTGTAAATGTTGATAAGGTGCCACAGAGCGGCCAAACCAAGTATCGTCGCTAATGGTGAGTAATAAATTTGATGCAAAGCTGCCAGGGTAAACTAATTTAGAATAAGCGATTTCATAGCAAATAAAGGCGGCAATTTGCACAGAACCAGCGGTGATTAACGGTTGTCGCTTAGGGCCTGCCGTGACATCAGACATCGGTAAGTCAAAGAAACCATTTAATTTTCGCAACCAGCTTTCCAAGGGAACATATTCACCAAAGGGGACTAAATGGCGCTTCAGATAAGTGCCTTGTCCTGCGCCCAGTGCAATGAGTCCGTTATAGTAAATGGATGGGGTTTCAGGATCATTGATCGGTAAGCCAGCAATCAACGTACTGTTGTGTTGCTTCGTTTCCTTCGCGAGCGCTATTAAATAATCTTCAACATACCAGGGCGGTGCTGTGATCGCGGATTCAGGCCAGACAATTAAGTTATCCTGTAAGTGGGGTAGCGTCATGGCGCGGTAAAGAGTTTTATTTTCCTCTACTTCTTCTTCAGACCATTTCAGAGATTGGGGAACATTGCCTTGAAGTAGGCCGACAGAGAGAGGTTCTCCAATGGGATGTGTCCAGTGCTGTCGACTGAATAAATAGCTGGTACTGAAAATCAGTAAAATACTCAATACCGTGAGTCCATAGCGAGAACGTTGTTTCAGCAGCATGAGCAATAAACAGCCCAATAAACAGACAATGAAAGAAACGCCATAAACGCCTATTAGCGGTCCTAACCCTTTTAAAGGGGAGTTAGTCTGGCTGTAGCCCAATAAAACCCAAGGAAAGCCAGTGAGCACCCAACTGCGTAGCCATTCACTGATAACCCATGTACTCGGAAAGCCAATCAGCAATTTTACTGTGCTGACGCGAGGGAACAAGAAGCCCAACAGCAATCCTTGAATGCCCGTAAAGCAGGCTAAGATGGCAATAAAGGCCAAGGTTAACAGGACAGAGAAGAAAATGTTGGTATTGCCATAGACGTGGATACTGATGTAAACCCAGGAAACGCTGGTGGCAAAGAAACCAAAACCAAAAATATAACCCAAAAGAGCTGCGCGTTTAGCGGAATGAGTTTGTTGCTGCCAAGCCAAGACCATCATGGCGAACATTGCTACTGGCCAAAGATAGAAGGGAGCAAAGGCAGTAGTTAACAGCGCGCCACTGCACAAACACAGAATGTAGGGTAACCATTTTTTCATCGCGGCAGCATAGCAAAATTTTAGCAACCTGCCTACCCTCGCGAGTAGCATGGGTATGGGAGGTTTGTTATACTGCGCGCCTCTTGCAGTTTTAATAAGGAAAGCTTTTATGTGGTTTAAAAATGTTCAAATTTTTCGGTTAGTAGAACCCTTTAAATTAAGCCCAGAAGCCTTGGAAGATTATTTGTTGAATGATGCCACTCGTCCCTGCGGTCAGCTGGAAATGTCCACCTATGGTTGGGTGCCGCCCTTGGGCTTGCAACATCAAGCGCTGACTCATCCTAGCAATGGTTGTATTTTATTAGCCGCTAAGCGTCAAGATAAGTTATTGCCCACAGCGGTGGTACGAGAACAAGTGCAAGAGCAAATTGCACAGATAGAACGAGACCAAGGTCGCAAAGTGGGTAGTCGCGAACGTCGTGGCATGATGGATGAAACCACCATTAAATTGATGCCCAAAGCCTTAGTGAAATCCAGTACAGTGTATGGATATATCGATTTACAACAACAATGTTTAGTGATCGATAGTGCATCTCGCGCCAAAGCCGAAGAATTTATTATTTTACTGCGTAAAAGTTTAGGTAGTTTGAAAGTGGTGCCCGTGACTTTAAAGAAAAATGTTGCGCAGGTATTAACGAAATGGTTATTGCATGATGACGTACCCACGGACTTTACCATTGATGACCAATGTGAATTACGCGATCCAGAGCACGAAAAAAATATCGTGCGGGTGGTCAACCAAAGTTTGTATTCCCAAGAAGTATTAAATCATTTAACGGCAGGGAAACAAGTTATTAAATTAGCGTTAACCTGGGCTGATCGCGTGAGCTTTGTCTTGGATCATGAGTTTGGAATCAAACGCGTTAGATTACTAGAGTTAGTGCAAGAGCAATTAAATGACGTGGAATTTGCTACGCCAGAAGATCAATTTGATGCAGACTTCGCTATCTTTAGCGCAGAGCTTTCAGGATTGATTCCACGTTTATACGAAGCCTTTGGTGGTTTATCAGATGTGGCTGCCATCGCTGCTGCGCCAGTGAAACAAGAGCTTGAAGCGATGGCTTAAGCTTAGTTTAGTGATGATGCTTTAGCTGATGCTCATTATTACTCGTCGAATCTGCTGTTTTTTTTAAAATAGCAGATTCAAATGTCGAAACAATTTTTGTTAACTCTTGTGGTTCGTTCATTACAATCAACTCTTTATAAAAGGTGTTGACTGCTTTTTCTCGGTTGGGTATAGCAAAGAAATTAACGAGCCCTTTCTTGCGCGATGTAGCAATGTCTTGTAGCAAGCGTAGAGCGGCTTGTGGCTCTAGATCAAGTTGTGCTAACACGCTTTTCATTTCTTTAATCCCTGTGTACTTATTAAGAAGAGGTTCCTGGAGTAATTTATGCAATTGTTGCAGTGAAGAGCGTAGGGCATTATTGATATCCGTTTCAGACAATAGCGGATCAGATGGTCTGCGAATTTTTTTCGTTACGCGTGGACCGATAGCGGCGGTTGCTGCCAGTGTTGCTGCTAAGGTTTGTTGAGTGGGATTAAAAGCCGCTTGCAACGTTCCGCTTAATATCTGTTGAGGATCATTGAATATCCTAATGTTAACAGGTTGAAAATTTCCTTTGTCATCCAACTTCCATGTGCCTTGAATATATCCCGGTAACGGATGGGTTTTTAAATCCTCATCACCGCCATCAAGGGGCTGACTGACAAACGATAAATGCTTCAATGTTTGAATATAATAAATTTCACGTTTGCCGTGTTCCTCTCTGACTTCAAAGCCATGCTCTAGTTTATTTTGATTATTTTCTTCTTCTCTTTGGTGGGCTCTGGGCACCATGATAAAGTTGATATCCTCTTGACTGGGGAGAGCGACTTTTCCATTTTGTTCATAGGCGCGCAACACTTTGATTCCCTTTGTAAGAAGTTGTGTTAGTGCATATGACATGGTTTGCGAGTAGCCGGTCATTCGGGCTTCATCTGCGGCCGTTAATGCTTTTGTATTAAGTCGGCGCTCCCTGTCTAACTCTAATTGCTGAGCAGCGGTAGCTTCACTGATGGGTTTGGGAAAGAATAAAGGACGTAATTCCTCGGGGAAAGAAAGCTCATTAGCATTGAATGTCACACTTGATATCGTCATTATGTTCTCGGTTGCAAAACAATAGTGACGAAAATATAGTCTACTTTTTAAAAAGGTCAAACTTTTGACGTAATTTCTAGTTGACGAATGCGACGTTTATCAGCATTTAGCACTTTAAATTGAAACCCTGCGATGAATACGCTCTCGCTTACAACGGGTAAATGTCCTAACTCATGAGTGATAAATCCGCCAATGGTATCAAACTCTTCATCGCTTAAGCTCGTAGTGAAATATTCATTAAACTCTTCGATAGGAGTTAACCCATTAACAATGAAGTGCTTGTTCGGCAATTGCTGGATAAACTTGCCACTATCAATGTCAAACTCATCCTCGATGTCGCCAACGATTTCTTCCAAAATGTCTTCAATGGTGACTAAGCCGGCTACGCCACCGTATTCATCAATCACAACGGCCATATGGTTGTGGGTTTGACGAAACTCTGTTAATAACACGGATAACCGTTTGCTTTCAGGAACAAAGGTCACGGGGCGAATAATATTTCGTAAATGAAATCCCTTGGTGGCTTCTCCCATGATATTGAATTTTAACAAATCCTTTGCCAAGACAATGCCAATCACTTCATCACGATTTTCTCCAATCACTGGAAAACGAGAATGGGAGGAGTTGGTGATTTTGGGCAAAAATTCATGGGGTGCATCATCCACCTCAAGCACCACCATGTGCGAGCGCGGGATCATGATATCTCGTACTTGCATTTGCGCAATTTCAAAGACCCCCTCAATCATTTCCAAGGAATTAGCATCTAAAATGTCGCGTTCCTCAGCTTTTCTTAACAAGTCTATGATTTGATTGCGATTTTTTGGTCCACGATGGAGAAGAGAATGAAACCAGTTCCAATGTTCATGGTGCTTATGTGGAATATCATCATTATTCATTGCGGTGATCAACTCCTTTAAGGCGCAATTTGATAGGGATCAGGAAATCCCAATTGTTGTAAATAGTCAATTTCTAAAGCTTCCATAATCAAGGCGTCCTCTTGGAGGACGTGATCATAGCCCAGTAAGTGTAGCGCACCATGCACCGTTAAATGCGCCCAGTGAGCGGTTAATGATTTACCTTGCTCACGTGCCTCTCGCTTAACCAGCGGTGCGCAGATCACTAAATCGCCCAAAATCGGTAATGACAGTCCTGCTGGCAGCTCGCAGGGAAAGGACAGTATGTTGGTTGGCCGATCTTTTTCACGAAATTGATGGTTTAACTGTTGGCTTTCCGCCTCATCGACTAAGCGAATGGTTATTTCGGGGTTGTCATCACGATGCTGTAAAGGCAACGCAAGCCACCGTTGGAAATCTTCCAATGTTGGTAATTCCGTTTCAGTGGTGGCCATTTGCAAGTAAAGGTGCATCATCTCTCTTAGGCGGTTGGTTTATCGATGGCATTATAGGCTTTTACAATATCTTGCACCAGGGGGTGACGTACAATATCCTTTGGCTCAAAGGTGCTAAAGCTAATGTTGGGAATATGACGTAAAATTTGGATCGCCTGTATGAGTCCGGAGTCCTGTGGACGCGGTAAATCAATTTGCGTTAAATCACCAGTAATGACTGCGACAGAGCCAAAACCTAAACGAGTTAAAAACATTTTCATTTGTTCCTGCGTAGTATTTTGCGCTTCGTCTAAGATGACAAAGGCATCGCTTAAGGTGCGTCCGCGCATGTAGGCTAAGGGTGCCAGCTCAATCACATTTTTTTCAATTAAACGAGCAACTTTTTCGGGGCCTAATAAATCGTACAAAGCGTCGAACAATGGGCGTAAGTACGGATCGATTTTTTGTGCGAGATCACCGGGTAAAAAGCCTAAACGCTCGCCGGCTTCCACGACAGGACGAACTAAAATGATGCGATGAACTTTTTCTTTAAGTAATGCATCCACAGCACATGCGACGGCTAAAAAAGTTTTTCCGGTGCCTGCAGGTCCTGTAGAAAAGTTAATATCGTAATTTAAGATATTGCGGATGTATTTCGCTTGATTACTACCTCGCGGGCTTAATACACCAAACTTGGTGAGTAAATTGAGTTTGTCCATTTCTTTTTGAGTGGCTTCTTGATGTTGTTCCGCATCTGCTTGGCCATGCCGATGATGTATGGCATCTTGCACCATTAAATAAATTTTTGAAGAATCAATTTCTTCTTTACCGAGGGTTTTTTCATAGAGTTGGTGTAAAATTTTGCTAGCTTTCCGGACGGAGAAAGGACTACCGCTGATTCGAAATTGATTTCCACGATTGTGAATTACAACGCCTAAGTGTTTCTCAATGAGCTTAAGGTTTTCATCAAACTGCCCACAAAGCTTTGCAAGCCGCTGATTATCAATAGGATTTAAATCCACAGATGCTGTGTCGATCGTTTTATCCAAGGATGTGTTATCCCCCATCTCTCTGTCTTCCTAATGCTAAGTATAGATCACAGAATTTTACTCGGAATTAGTGATGGATGTCATTAATTATATTGGGGTTAAACAGAACCGCTCACCTGTTCTCCTCTTAGGGAGTTGGGTAGCGCTTCAGTAATGCGGACAGGGATAATGCTTCCCACTAAGGATAAATCGCCGACTAAATTCACCACGCGATTGTTTTCTGTACGTCCAGCAATTAAATCCGCTTGTTTCTTAGCACGGCCGGTGATGAGGACTTGTTGGGTGGTGCCAATCATCGCGCGGCTAATAGCGGCATATTGTTGTAGAATTCGATCTTGCAATCGTTGTAATCGTTCTTTTTTGACGGCCATCTCCACACCATCATGTAATTTTGCAGCGGGGGTGCCAGGACGAGCACTGTAAATAAAACTAAAAGAGTTATCAAAACCAATCTCAGCGACTAAATCCATCGTCGCCATAAAATCTTCTTCCGTTTCTGAGGGAAAGCCAACGATAAAATCAGAAGAGATCGTAATATCAGGGCGCACCATTTTTAATTGCTGCATTTTTTCGATGTATTCTTCTACTTTGTAACCGCGTTTCATCATGGCAAGAATACGATTAGAACCACTCTGCACCGGCAAATGTAATTGATTCGCTAACTTTGGCACATCGCGATAAGCGTCAATCAATCGTTGTGAAAAAGCAGTAGGATGTGATGTCGTATATCGAATGCGCTGAATGCCATCGATGGCAGCGATATAATGAATTAAATCGGCTAAGTCAGCAGTGCCTGCTTCGTGAGTTGTGCCACGATAATCATTTACGTTTTGCCCTAATAAAGTCACTTCAACCACGCCTTGCTCCGCTAATTGTGCAACTTCAAGTAGCACATCATCCAAGGGACGCGAGATTTCTTCACCTCGGGTGTAGGGCACAATGCAATACGTGCAATATTTACTGCATCCTTCCATAATCGATACAAACGCGGTAGGGCCATCGGCTTTCGGCGCAGGTAAATGATCAAATTTTTCAATTTCTGGGAAACTAACATCAACCACAGCTCTTGTTTGTTTTTGACGCTGCTTAATCATCTCGGGTAAGCGATGCAATGTTTGCGGGCCAAAAATTAAATCCACAAAGGGCGCACGAGAGATAATCGCTTTACCTTCTTGACTCGCAACACAACCACCGACGCCGATAATGAGTGCTGGATTTTCTTCTTTTAATTTTCGGAATTGGCCTAATTCAGAAAATACTTTTTCTTGAGCTCTTTCGCGAACCGAGCAGGTATTTAATAAAATGACAGACGCTTCTTCAGGATTTTGAGTGCGTTCCATATTCAAGACACTAACCATTTTATCTGAATCGTAAACATTCATTTGGCAGCCCTGGGTTAGAACAAATACTTTTTGTTGCGCACTCATTAGAAGATCCCGCTTAGTTTAAAACTTGTAAAAGTTGTTTAAATATTTTTGGATTACCCGCAACGATGTCACCGCTTTCTAAGTGATTTTCACCGCCTTGTAAATCGCTGACTAAACCGCCGGCTTCTCGAACTAAGAGAACACCCGCAGCAATATCCCATATTTTCAGAGACATTTCCCAGTAAGCATCGATACGACCCGCTGCGACATAAGCTAAATCAAGGGAAGCAGCGCCGGCTCGACGCAAATCATTGACCTTCGAAAATACCTGTTGAAATCCTTCCAGGTAAGCTGGTCGAAGAGTCGGTTCATGAAAAGGAAAACCAGTGCCCACCAAGGCAAGCTCCAGAGCGCCTTGTGAACTCACGCGAATGCGACGATTGTTAAGCTGTGCACCTTGGCCACGACTGGCGGTAAATAATTCTTGTCGCATAGGATCGTAAATGACACCATGCTCAATACGACGCCCCTGACGCAACGCGATGGATACGGCATAATGCGGTAAACCATGGACGAAATTGGATGTACCGTCTAAGGGGTCAATGATCCATTGAAATTCTTCATCGCGGTCGATGGCACCAGATTCTTCACCAAGGATACTGTGGGTTGGATAGGCTTGCTGAATAACCTCAATAATCGTGCTTTCAGCAGTTTTATCAACATTGGTGACATAATCGCCTGGGTTTTTGAACTCTGTGGTGACTCGTTTTAAGTCTTCTGAAGCGCGGGCAATGTAATCGCCGGCCTTACGTGCTGCACTGATAGCAATATTAAGAAAGGGATGCATGCTAAAGAATCCTACTATGACAAAGGGGCTTCATAATAATGGGTGGCGTGCCGATTATCAATAGCCAGTTGGATAAAAAGGATTACTTTTTGCACAAGCTGGGTAATACAGATATAATGTGCGCCCGATTGTAGGATGAAATAGTGGACTAATGTTATGCCAAACCCCTTGAATGTGATTGAGATTATCCTGGTGGAGCCCTCCCATCCCGGCAATATTGGTGCTGTGGCAAGGGCAATGAAAAATATGGGATTTCAGCGGTTGACCTTGGTAAAACCCAAATATTTTCCACACCCTGATGCGGATGCTCGAGCAGCAGGTGCCGATGATGTGCTGCAGCAAGCTAGAGTGGTTGAAACCGTAGAAGAAGCCTTGAAGACAGCAGAGTTGGTGGTTGGAACGAGCGCTCGCGTGCGAAGTCTTGCTTGGCCAACAAAAACAGTACGGCATTGGGTAGACTCTCTTACCAACATTCCTTTACCAAGGTCCATCGCGGTGGTGTTTGGTGCAGAACGAATGGGGCTGACCAATGAGCAATTGCAAAAATGCCATTGTCATATTCAAATCCCCGCGGATCCTGAATTTAACTCTTTAAATTTAGCCAGTGCTGTGCAACTGGTTTGTTATGAGTTACGGCAAGGTTTGTTGAATGTGTCGCTGGAATCAATAGATGCTTCCTCAATCAAAGCAAATAACGGAGAGTTAGAAGGCTTGTTTCAACATTTAGAGCAGATATTGTATGACATTGAATTTATCAATCCGAAACAACCCAAACAATTAATGCCACGTTTACGACGCTTATTTTTACGCGCAGAGCCTGATAAACAAGAGGTCAATATTTTGCGTGGGATTTTAACAGCGATTGAAAAGTTAGTATTAACACGTTGATTATTATATTTTGGTCTATGCTTACTGAGTTGTTAGGCGAGAGGTACTAATGGATAAACGCATAATAGGTTCCAACAATTTACAAATGTCCAAAATTGGCCTTGGTTGCATGGGCCTATCTGAGTGCTACGGAAAAACAAATGATGCTGAATCCATCAAAACCATTCATAAGGCCTTCGATCTAGGCGTTAATCATTTTGATACGGCTGATTACTACGGAGCGGGGCATAATGAGCAATTATTAGGTAAAGCAGTTGCAGAGTTTCGACATAAAATAATTCTTGCTAGTAAAGTTGGATTGATAAGAGATAAGCAACATGGTGAATATCGTGGTGTTGATGGCTCACCGCAGCATCTTAAAAAAGCCTGCGAAGCTAGTTTGAAGCGATTAAAAACTGATTATTTAGATTTGCTTTATTTACATCGAGTCGATCTTGATACACCGATCGAAGTGAGCATGGCCGCATTATCTGATTTGGTGAAAGAAGGGAAAATTTTAAATATTGGGTTATCAGAAGTTTGTGCGGAAACTATTGCTAGAGCGAACCAAGTTCATCAGTTAACAGCGATACAATCTGAATATTCACTGTGGTGTAGAGAGCCTGAGGAAAAAGTGATTCCCTTGTGTCGCGCACTGAAGATAGGTTTCGTTGCTCATGGTCCCTTGGGCAAAGGATTTTTGACGGGAACCATTCAATCCGTTCATTCTCTTTCAGAGGATGATTTGCGTAGGAGCTTGCCAAGATTTCAAGATGAAAATATTACTCACAATTTAACGATCATTTCTGTCTTGCAAGAGATGGCCCAAAGCAAAGGTTGTACGCTTCCGCAACTTGCCTTAGCCTGGGTCTTGGCACAGGGAGATGACATCGTTGCTATTTCTGGTACTAAGACAGTTTCACACTTAGAGGAAAATCTCAAGGCAGCGAATGTCCAATTATCCAAGAAAGAGTTGGAAGAAATAACTCATAGAATTCCAAAAAACTTCCCTCAGGGAGATTTGCTCCCTGAGTCTCTGGCTAAACTGTCAAATCGTTAATTTATTGCTGCGTAATTCGAATCATTTGCTCTAAGGCTTTTTTCGCTTCGCTCACAATCCATTGTTGTCCCTGCGCTTCTAAGCGTTCGCGAGTGCCGAAGAATTCATCGACAACGTCACCAGGTTTTACGAGATTAAACGCAGGAACTTTTCCTTGGCGCAACAAATCTAATACAGCCACTAAATGAGGTGGATCGTTACGTGACATGGTCGCACAACCGCAACCACTTTTTTTGAAAGGGCTTTGTGGAATGTCGCTAAGATTCACCACTTCGATGTGATTTTTTTGGCAAATTTCTCGCAGGTTTTTCACCATATGATTTTCAGTGCCAATGGCATATTTGCCCACTTTGCTGCGATCGTTAGTGACTTCATCCCATAAGTAAGCAGTAGAACCATAACCGTCAGCGATGCTGACTACATCATTGCGACATTCGGGATGCACTAAGACGCGATAATTTTGCGCTTGCCAGTAACGAACCATTTCCGGCTCATAATAGCTATGTACACCACACTCACTGCCAAATAAAATTAGCTGTGCATCATCAAATTGTTTTAAGGTCGCAGCATCTTGTTCAGCCAGTTGATACTGAGCTCCGGCTGTGCCTGCTGGCCAATAAGCAATTTTATTTTTGGGAATGCCAACCCAGGATGCGACATTTTCTCCCATGTGTCGATCGGGAATAAAAAGAATTTTTTTATTTTTCGTCATGGCCCATTCAAAAATCTTTTTCACATTGGAGCTGGTGCACACCGAACCGCCTTGAGCACCAGTCATGGCTTTAATCCGGCCTGAGGTATTCATATAACAAATCGGCATTAAATTGTTTTCGCCATAACGCGCATTAAGTTGTTCAAAGGCGGGTTTGACCATGTAATCCTTGGCGAGCATCTCCATGGTGCAACCGGATTTGGGATTGGTAATATAGACTTGTTGATCATCATGAGCCAAGATGCTGATGGACTCCGCCATAAAATGCACGGCCGATTCTACAATAATTTTTTTCTCAGGATGTTCTACGGCCATCAATGCTAATTGATAGGAGTCACCGATGGTGCCGCCAAAATATTTGATGATTTTAACAATTTCGCCACCCATATAATAATGAGCAAGCAACAACAAACTATCACCAAAATGATCTTTGGCTTTCTCCATGTAGGGTTGCATCCAAGCAAGTGTCGTAATGATGTCACGATCAGCTAGAGCTTGATATTCTTCAGCATAGGGCAAAAACTCTTGCTGATACCAATCGAGCGGATAATCATCCTGGCACACCTGCATATTAGGGTGCTGTATGTTTTTTGTTGTTGGGGGGGTAAATATAGTCGTCATCTCATTCAGTCCTGCTCACATCATTAACCTTCAAAACAGACTCCATGGCATGGGAAGACTTTTCCGTATAATCTTCTCGGTAATGTCCGCCACGACTCTCACGACGATTCAAAGCGGATCGAACAATTAATTCAGCTATTAAAATTATATTCCTTAATTCAATTAAATCACGAGTTATGGCATATTTCCAGTAATATTCCTCAATCATGTCTCTACGAGCCAAAACTAGCTTTAATTGGTCACGTAAACCAGCATCTGTGCGAATAATTCCGGCGTAAGAGCTCATTTCACCCCGTAAGCCACGCCAGTGAACATTGATTTGGCTGGCACGGCGTAAGTCTAAGACGCTGGTGGAATCCCAATCTTCGATGGCTTGATGGAGATGCAAAGGAGTATCAATCGCATGACAACTGGCACGCGCTGCGTGTCGCCCCATTACCGAGCCTTCTAAGAGCGAATTACTTGCTAAACGATTGGCGCCGTGCAAACCAGTAAAGGCCGTTTCACCAACAGCAAATAAGCGACCCAAGTCAGTGCGACCTTCTACATCACTGATGACACCACCACCCATGTAATGGGCAGCGGGTACCACAGGAATTAAATCTTGGCTTAAATCAAAACCGGCATTGAGCAAGGTTTCATAAATCTTTGGAAATCGGCGTTGCAAAAATGCTTTATCTTTATGACGAATGTCTAAGTACACATAGTCATCGTTGCTTTGCTCAATTTCAGAAAAAATGGCCCGTGCCACCACATCACGAGTAGCCAGCTCCATGGCTTCTGGTGCATAGCGCTGCATAAAGCGCTCACCGGTTTTAGGACGTCGCAAATAAGCTCCTTCACCACGCAGCGCTTCAGAAATTAAAAAGTTATTAATTTTTGGATGATAAAACAACGTGGGATGAAATTGATAAAATTCTAAACCACCCACGCGCGCGCCTGCCCTATAAGCCATGGCGACACCATCACCGGTGGCAACACTAGGATTGGTGGTATAGCGATAAACTTTACCAGCACCGCCGGTGGCTAAGACCACAACTCGTGCCATGACGGTGTGAATAATTCCTGCCAACTCATCTAATACGTAAGCGCCAATCACTTCTGGAAAACAAGCTGGTTGATGCGGTGCAATTTGCGTAATAAGATTTACTGCCGTATGTTTTTCAAAAACGGTAATGCGAGGACATTCTTTGATGCGTGCCACCAGTGCTTGCACAATGGCGGTACCGGTTTGATCGCCGACGTGATAAATACGACGATTTGAGTGTCCACCTTCTTGGCCAAGAGCGAGGGCGTCGGTTTCATCATGATCAAAGTGAACGCCTTGTTTCATTAAATAGGCAACACTTTCTTGCCCCTCTTGTAAGAGGGTTGCGACAGCATCCTCATTACATAAACCATCGCCAGCAGATAGTGTATCGGCAATGTGTGAAGATACATCGTCTGCGGTGGCAGCCGCAATTCCACCTTGCGCGTAAAAAGTATTAGAGTCATAGAGACTTTCTTTGCTTAAGATAGCGATACTTGCTAAGGGTCGTTGCTCAACGAGTTCCAAGGCATAGCATAAGCCAGCAATGCCACTGCCAATTACTAGGGCATCAAAGGCGTATCGTTGTCCGCGCTGAGAAATTGTATATTCCATCTTATTCCCCGGATTTCATAGATAAATCAACGCTTCCTGCGGAATGAGTAATTTTGCCAACGGAGATAAAATCAACGCCGGTTTTTGCAACGTCGCTGATATTCTCTAAATCGATATTGCCAGAAGCTTCGGTGGGCAAACGATCTTTACAACGCTCCGCGCACAGCGTCATTAATTCAGGAGACATATTATCAAGTAACACTCGCGACACTTTGTGAGCCGCGTGTTCGAGAATGATAGACAATTCCTCAGGCGTTTGGATTTCTACGATGACGGGACAACGCTGCAAAATATCATCGGGCAGTTTGGCCAAAGCAGCGGTCATACCACCGAGAAAATCGCTGTGAGTATCCTTCACCATCACCGCATCATACAAGCCCATGCGATGATTGGCACCACCACCGCATTGCACCGCATATTTTTCTAAATGACGAAATCCCGGAGTGGTTTTGCGTGTATCTAAAATCTGAGCTTGGGTATGGCGAATCTTAGCAACATAGTGAAAGGTCAATGTTGAAATGGCGCATAAGTGTTGTAAAAAATTAAGAATGATACGTTCTAGCATGAGTAAGCCAGCGGCAGGTCCAGCTAATGTATACAACGTAGTTTGCGGCAAAATGAGAGTCCCATCAGGCTGAGCAGACTCAATGTGACAGGCTGGCGCAAAACGTTGTAAGAGTGCCTCCACCACGGGCAAGCCGCAGGAAATGATAGGATCTGGATGCTTGGAAAGGATTCGCGCTTTCATGATAGGCGCTGAGTCTGTTAGTAATAAAGACGTCGTAATGTCTAAAGCAGGTGAACCCAAGTCTTCTAAAAACGCTAAATTCAGCAATTCCGTGTCCACGGCAGTGGGCTTAAAGGATAAATGTCCGAATTCTTTATCTTGGCTCATGGTCTGTATTTAACCTATATCAAAAAAGAATGGGGGAGATCATATACTAAGTCAGGTCATTTAGGAATCATGCAATAATCTGAATAATATAAGTCTGGCATATTTTTTAAATCAGCGAGGTCAGTAAATTATAGGGGTTTTATTTTTTACAGCCACAGGTATATTTCCTTTAATTATTTGTTAATAATAAGGAGCATAATTATGGCGACAGATTATAGAGGGAGTTTTGCAAGATGGAGTGACGTGGAAGCTTTTGAACAAGAGCTGAATCAGGATAGTCAAAAATATGGAGGTTATTGCCAAGATATTTTTGAAGGGAAAATTTTTTGTTCTGAAGAGGTATGGCAGCAAATTACCAAGACGTGTCAAGAGTATCTTCAGTTACAGCGTAGATTTATTGACTATCGCGTACAATATGCAACCTTTCCATCTGATGTATTCGCAGAGGTTACTCGTAATAGACAACAACTCGTGATGTCACTAGAGCAATTGTTTAAAAAGCTTACTCAAGAAAAGACTGTATCGAATGCGGCAAGTGTTTTAGTTGCTCCCGATGCTGAGGCCTTAGAGGTTGATTACACGAAATTGCTTTGTGATAACTGGCATGCCACTGTCAGAGATGTGCAGAATGATGATCAAACTATCAGAATTCAAAATCTAGAATCTATTTATAGAACAGTTTATCTTCAGAAGTTAATTGATGTTTTAAACCGAGAATTAGAACGCTTAGACACAAAGTTTGTGAATAGGTTTCTGTTTATTGAGTATGTTGAGAGACGAATAGCCATCTTAAAAGAATATTTTGAAGTGGTTGAAGAACCGGGCCGGCCAGCTCGTATTGAAAGATTTAAAGCCGTTAGTTTGGCGACAGACAATCATCCTATTTTTATTGGTGCAGAGGTTTTAGAACGATTAGCAGATGAGTTAGATCGAGAAAAAACCGAAGCATCTATTTTTCCTGGGCGTAAAGCCAGTGTTTTAGCGGCTAATTTTAGAAAAGTCAGTTTGGCATTTAAGAGTAGCTTGATGTTGTTTATGCTAGAGCATCTTGAGGTTTTAAAACAGAAACAACAGGCATTAAAAGATCAATGTGAAATTCTAGAAGGGCAGGTTGCTGCTTCTAAAGACACGCACGCTGAAATTAGTATTCAAGTTAAATCGCTGCAAACAGAATTGCAGCGGGCGCAAGGAATTATTGATGCATTAAGGAAAATGCATGCCAATTTAATAGAACAAAAAAAAGAAACCGCGAAGGCTTTTAATGAAGAGCGATTGGCTTTATCACGGCAAAATGCAAGTTCACAAGAAGATCTGCGACGAGCCTTGTTGCTTCTCGAAGAGAAACAACAGGAGCTACAACAAGCTCAAGCGCGAATTCAGCAATTGGAAACAGATCTGCATGAAGCAAATGACCGCGTCATTGAATGTGCAGATCGGTTTGCAAAGATTAGTAATCGTTTGATTGTAGATATTCGACAAGGTGGCGTTGAGATGAGACAAAAGTTGAATCAACTTCTCCAAGAAAATTGGTATATCCGCACAGTGATCGGACAGGAGAATGAAAATCTTACAAACGCACTGGAAACACAATATCAGATAACCAACAGTTTATGTGAAATGGCTTCAGCAGAAAAGATAGATGAGCATCTTGAAAAAATTCGCGCGCTTCGAGCAACCTTAGAATTTTTAAAAAACGAATTTAATCGTGGGGTTAATAAAGTAACTCAAGTGAAAGAACAGTGTAGCACACTTGCAGATGATAGATTGCAGCATGTGATGCTTGCCATCGAAGAGGGATTACAGAAGTCGATTGTTTTAGAACAACAATTACAAGATTTGAAACTCAATGCTTTTGAACGAAGTCAAGTCGAGAGCCAGAGTTTAGAAGAAATGGGAGCATTGATTAATGTTTTTGATCAGCAACAATCAATTTTGTCCAATCAAGCGTGTGCGATAGAAACGAATGTAGCGGTACTTGGTGAACAATTACATGAGATTAAAGAAACAGTGAGGGTTGTAAAACGACAAGTCGCTAGTTTGTCGGATCAGGTTAGTATCTGTCTGGATGTGGTTAGAGATGGAGTATTCAAGATTACGCAACGATTGAGAGTTGAAATTGGCACTGAGGATGCTATCAAGAAAGCCAATGCCATTGAACAAGCATTTACTGGGTTAAAAGCGGGCCTTAAAAAAGGTGGTTCGCAGTGCATGGATGGTGTGATCTTGGCTGCGGAAAAGAAACGGGGATTTGGCTCTTTATTTGGTTTTTTCACCTGCAAATCAACATCTCTTAAAATGTTGGAAGATGTAGTGAAAAATCATAAGCAACTGCAAGAAGAATTAAAAGCCAAAGGCGTTTCAACACCTTCGTTAGATCGCATTCAAGTTTTTTCCCCCGCGCGCATGGCATAGGTCATAGAGTTTCTAACTACTAAATTGAATACCCGCTGACAACGTGTGTGAAGCTACATTCGCTAACGTAAAAGGGCTTCCCACATTTTTGTCCCCTGCAGAGCGCATGTACTGACTAGGAGTTAGGAAATAATAAAGGCTTAATAAAAAAAAAAAAAAGTTAACCTATACTGAAAATTAAGACCCGCAATGATTTTTGTTTTGCGGGGCGGCCATTGGAATGACTAAATAAATTTAAGAGGTATTAATATCATGAATAAATCTAAATTAGTAGCACTCGGTGCCGGAGCTTTGGCCTGCGCACTGGTAGCTTCAAGCGCTTTAGCAGGACTCAACGCAAAACAAGCAGCCAAATGTACAGGGTTTCAAAAAAATCTCGGATACCTAGACTCTTGCAAAACACAATACTCCTATTCTAAGTACAGTTCTTGCTCTGCTTGGGTCGCTGCCGTAACCAAATGTCAAAAACCTGTAAAAAATCCAATAACCATTGTACCACGGCCAGGCCCCTGTGGTGACTCTCCCGAAAATCAATGCTAGGATTGAGAGCATCAATCAACTATACCCATTCCACTTAAAGATGCATTCGCATCTTTAAGTGCTCTTTTGGGATGGGGGATTCACAAGGGGGAGTAGAACTCCCCCTTGTGTGCAAGCCCGGGTTCCCCGGGCGCAGCATCTAAATAAAGGATATACCGCCTGTACGGATGCCAGAAAATCGCATCTTCATTAGCGAGCGGTATAGTTACATGGAAAAAGGCCTTCAAAAGATTTGAAGGCCTTTTTTTATATTCAGTATATACAGTGAGTTTCTTTACGTGAGACGGGTTTTCTAGGAGATTAGTTGAAACTTGACACCAAGTTTTATTTAGCGTATAAGTTGACCACCCTTGTGAGGGGAGATTCATGTAAATGTGCTTTCAGATTATAGAGAGGAATTAAACTATGTCATTACTACTAGATTCTTTTAAACGCTTAATCGCTCAATACAAAGAAACCGATAATGCAGAGCAAAAAAAATTGATTTTTCAAACGATGTTTTTGGAAGCGAAAAAATATTCAGAAACAATATTAGATTTAAGAGAAACGGCACCAGAAATTTACTCCGAAGATGAAGAAGAGAATGGCTATAATCCTGTTCGTTTTTCTTTTTTCTGTGCAGACGCGGTTATTATTGCAGATTTTTTACAACAACATCCTGTCTTTCAAAAAATATATTTATCAGACCACTATATTGAAGAAGAGGGTGCGATGGCGTTGCTATCTGTTTTTGAAAAAAATAAAACTCTGACTTATTTTGATTTAGCTAATAATTATATTTCTCAAGGCACTTTACAACAATTTTCGAAGATATCTCTCGAAAGACAGGCCTTCTCAAAAGAGCAGCAGACTTTATCTCCGGCATCCTCTAAAGGCAGTCCCTTTTGGACTCCCCTCGGCGAAGATTCTTCGGATGTGGATGAGCTGACGATCGATGATGCGATTCGCATGCAATATTCAGAGATAGCTAAGTGGCAGACCTATCTATCTCTTAATTTTCCTGAAGGCATCATTCGAACAGAGGATGAGCAGGCGATTGTCGACAACTACAAGCAGAGTATCCTCCAGCAGGAAGCAAGAATACCAACATTAAATAAAATAAGAACAGGTGAACCTGTAACACAAGCAGAGTTAGATCATTTAACAAAAATGCCGATCTTTGAAAAATTTAGCAGTTATCCTGTTAAGGAAGAAACACTTGCGCAGGCATCAACAGAGCCGAGCACAAGTGGGCTTGTCTTATAACGTTGAGCTATACTGCTCGTACCTCAAGATGCGCATCTTGAGGTACGAGCGATATATAAATTTGTAACAGTTCACCATAGTATTTTTTAACGAGAGTACGTTATACTGGCGCCTCATATCACTATGAAGGATTCGCAATATGACAACTTCCATTCAATTACCTGAAAAACACAAACAATTGATTATCTGGACGTTATTATGCATTATGCCTTTAATCGGTATGGCTGTGGATTTAATTTCTCCCTCATTGCCGGCAATCGCAACGGGGTTACTTATCCCCGTGAGTACGGCAAAAAATGTCATTGCAGTTTATCTCTTCGGATATGCACTAGGCAATTTTTTTACCGGATTTTTAACAGATGCCTGGGGTCGACAACGACTGATCCGTATAGGGCTATTTGTTTTTGTTATGGTAAGTTTACTTCCAGTCTTTTTTGCAAATATCACAATTCTATTGTTAGCTCGCTTTTTACAAGGGATCAGTCTGGGCGCTGTGGCAGTATTATTAAGATCTATTTTTGCAGATATATTCCCTTCCGAAAAATTAGTACGTATGGGTACACTAACAGGTACCATGTGGGGACTTGGTCCTATCATTGGTCCTATTATCGGCGGATACTTACAATTTTATATTGGTTGGCAAGCAGGGTTTTGTTTTTTTGCTGTGGCAGCTGCATGTGCATTTATCGCTGTTTATCGCTGGATTCCTGAGACACATACCAACCATCATCCGTTGCGACTTAGCACGATTACACACAATTTAATGGCAGTTTTGCGTGATCAAAAATTTATGTCAATGACATTACTGATGGGCTTAGTGTATTCACTCATTATTACTTTCAATACAGCAGGACCATTTCTGATTCAAACAAAATTTAATTACTCACCTATTTTTTTTGGTCATCTTGCCTTTTATCTGGGTCTTGCTTTTTTAGTCACGACGTTTATTTGTCGCTACTTACTTAAAAAATATACTGTATCTCGTTTGTTTTTCATCACGATTCATTTATTTTTTACCTGTGCACTTTTAGCGGTGATTGCAAGTTATTTCTTTAGAGATAGTATTTCTTTGGTGGTGATCACTAGTTTGTTGATGTTTTCTGCAAGTGGTTTTATCTTCCCCTTATCCATGGGCGTTGGTTTATCCATGTTTCGTCAGATTGCCGGCACTGCAACAGCAACGATGTTTTTAATCAATATTCTTATTACTAGCCTTACCGCTTTCCTCGTAAGTTTTGTGACTATCCAAAATGCAATCCCTTTGATGTGGCTGTATTTCCTATTATTTTCTGTCGTTGTGATTGTCTATTGGATGATGATATCACCTTCGAACTCAACGAACGTTGAGAAACAGGCCACTTAACATTAAGCTTTTAGCAATTTGTTGGATGCTAATACGACCCAATCGGAAGAATGCCATAACCGGCTTAACACCTCTGCATATGAGCGCACTCCACGGCCATATAGAGACCACACAGCTATTACTTTCCCGCGGAGCAAATCCAACATTAATAGCGCTCAGAGCACCAAACAGTCGAGACTTAAGGAAAACCCCTCGAGAGCTGGTAGATGCTGGGAACGAAAATTTGATAAAAATTTTACGCCTTGCTGAGTTTCGTTATGAGACTTCCGCTTTAATAACTGGCACCTCATCTTCAACATTTTCATTAATACCATCAATAAAAGAAGAACCAGAAATTCCTGGAGCTTCTTCTTCCTGCTCATCTCACGAGTCCTCATCAAAAAGACCTCGTAGATAATTTTCATAGGAATGCCACATGCAGCATGAGAGATCATTGCTGCATGTGGGACTCATTTTTGTCTCCTCTAGTTGCCATTAAAAATTATTAACGCACCTAAGAATTTCTTAATAAAAAGCTGTTACAATCGCTGGCTTATTAAATATATTCAACAGGTTATGAGGTTAATAAATGGCAGCATCTTCATCAGAAAACTCATCTGCGGTGGCTAATGTAGACACTAATGTTCCACGATATTGGTATTTACCAGTTTTTACACCACTCAAGCAAAAATTAAAATCTGATGAACGTAAAGGCTTTGATAATTTTTTACTGGTTCTTATTGAAGAGTTTGATTGTTTTTTTGAAGAAAAAATTTTTCAGTCATCTTTAGAATTTGTTTATGGGCTTATTGATAAATCTTTTCTGTACTTTGGTAAGTACGAAGATGAATCTCTTCCCATGAAAACTTTTGCATCCGATATGTTTTTTATTGCACTCATCCTAACTTGGCATGCTAGTGATGTAGCACTTGAAAAGCAAGACATGCGCTATTTTATAGATAGCTTTAATAAGTTGGAAAATTTTCACGAATCCTATTTTCCTGATACAGAGCGGGAGATTAACCAATCAAGAAGAGCTTTGATTGCTCGAGGGTTTGCTATGGCGAAGGATGCTTTTGACTATCAGTTGCGTGTAACAAATCGTGAGCAGGTAGAGACACGCATGAAAGAGCAGGGAGTTTTACCAATATTAATTCATAGTTTGAAAACCTTGCCTGATGGAGGTTTATGTGATGCAGTCAAGCGTAATGATTTTGATGCGGTGAAAAAATTTTATTTATTGTATTGGAATGCTCTGGACTGCGATAAAAATGGTCAAAGTGCATTGTCTATCGCCATATCAAATGGATATACATCAATAGTTGAACTCTTACTGACTACTATAGATAAAGATCAAATTCTGCCGCGCGAGAAAGTAACTTCTATTTTTCTTGCTGCAGCGCAAGGACAATTAGATATTGTCAAAACACTTATAACTCTGGGAGCTAATTGCGACAAGCCTGACGGGGCGGGCACAACACCTTTGATGATTGCTGCAATCAATCAACATAAAGAGGTTGTTAAACTGTTGTTGTCGGCAGGTGCCGATTTTACTCTCAGCGAGGAAACTAATGGGAGGATGCTATTTCATATGGCGGCATCTAATGGTTATCAAGATATTATTGAGCAGCTATTGGCCGCTGGAGTTAACATCGATGTAGCAGCTAGAAGTGGTAAAACAGCTTTGATATATGCCTTACAAAGTGGCCATCATCAACTTGCTGATTGGTTAATAGAGCAGGGTGCTAGTAAAACTGTGGTAGCAAGCGATGGCACGACGTTGCTTCACGCTGCAGCAGAAGGTGGGAATGATGTTTACGCTGAACAGTTACTAGCTTCTGGTCTAGATGTCAATCAACCTGGCAAACAAGGTCATACACCATTACTTTTGGCAGCCATCCAAGGTCACGCTAAAACTGTTACACGATTATTGCAAGCAGGCGCTAAGATCAATGATATAAATGATGCCAAGATGACGCCACTTGACGTGGCCACATATAATGGGCATCTAGAAGTTGTTCAAGTTTTGTCAAAAGCGGATGAGCAGATATCGCAGAAACTTCATAGTAGTAACAGCCCATTGTTTTTTGCAATACAAAAAAATCATATCGAGTTAGTTAATTTCTTTATAGAAATTGGTTGTGATATTAATGCTGTAAGTGGAATGTCTGAAAGAGATCTTTATAAAGAGGTTGTTAACGCATTGCGTGATACGGGTGCAAATACAAGACGCATGACACAAAGAGCTTTATCTCCATTATGTGTCGCTATTTATATGGGTCATGTTGAAATTGTTGAAAGGTTATTACAAGCAGGTGCTGAAAAAAGTATAAATGATGACAATGGTTATGTACTATTGCTGCTAGCTATTGAAAAGCGTCATTACAAGATTATTACACTGTTATTGGCATCAGGTGTCAGGATCAATCCTACAGAGGAAGATCGTGCAGTGCCACTTCACAAGGCAATTACTCAGAGATCTCAAAGTATAGTTACCATGTTATTGGATGCGGGAGCAGATCTTAATAAGAAGGATTACCGTTATATTACGCCGCTTTATGTAGCCGCTAAGTGTGGAGTAACAGCGATTGCTAGACAGTTAATCGCAAGAGGGGCGAATATTAATGATCTTTGCACAGAAGAAGATGCTACACCACTGCATGTAGCAGCGCTCGAGGGACACCATAAGGTTGTTGATCTCTTATTATCTGCAGGGGCTATGATAGAGGCCACCACGAGAAGGGGAGAAACCCCATTGTTTTGGGCCGTCAAGGGAGGTAAGGCCCCAGCAATTGTTAAGTGGTTAATCGCTGCTAAGGCTAATACACAGCTCATCGATTATCTTGGCAACACATTGTTAATTCAAGCGGCACGGGCGAATAATCCGCATATTTTTGCGATATTGCTAAAAACTGATCTTGGGAGGAATGTAAACCGAGCCAATAAAACAGGTATAACACCACTTCATATTGCAGCAGATAAAGGGAATAAGTTAATTGTTCAACAGTTATTAGCAGCTAAGGTGAATAAGCATGCATCGCTTGCATCAGGTGAAACGCCAATATTTTTTGCACTAAACAAGAAATACAAAAAAATTGTTGATATGCTAAGAGAAGAGCCGCAACAGCCTTCTCATCGACGTAGATTGAGCAGGTGAGTTTAAAAGAGGTAATGTTATTGTGAGTTTAGATTTCAAAGAAATAACTGAAGGATTAAGAGACAAAAAACTAAGAGAAATTGAATCTCTTGAGTGGGAAATACAAAAAGAAAATAATCTGGGAGATTTTGAGGTAGCTCAACTCTTATTGATAGAACAACAAACTCTAATCAATGAAGTGATCGCTATTGATCTTCTCAAAATGGCTGCTGGTACCAAACTCAGTGCTACGTCTGGAACATCATCTGATGGAACTCAATTCTCCTCACACCAGTCTAAAAATAAACAGGGATTGTTTAGTAGCATTCTCTCAGCTAGTAATAATTCAACATTAAGAGCCTCTGAGTATATTGAGTCTTTAATAGAAGCTGATCCCAGAATTTTGCAACGCGCACGAGCAATTATAAATATTCGTAAAGAATTTTGTGAATACGCCACACAGAATGTAGATATCTTTGCCGATGGTACCTACTTTTTAGCTTCAATGGAAAAAGCAATTAATCCGAACAATGATCAGTTATTTCTTTACCCAGGGTCAGGATCTAGTTACCGAGAAGGCATGCTTATCCCTGATAAATTTAGAGATCTAAATGCAGCAGATCCACTAAAAATGCACCCTGATCTGGATCTGCAGATTCGACAAAAAGCCCATAGAGTGCTTGAGGAAGGAATTCTTGAGAAAAATATTTCTTTATTACATACATTGTTGCCGCATCCTTTTGTCGATGATTATCCTTCCAGAGGCGGCGGTGCAGTGCTCTCTGGAAACGTGTTGCGATCAACTTATAAATCAGGCGTGTTAAACGGAAAATGGAGCTTACCTCTGATTGGTGAGAACTTGAAGTATGGTGATTTACCAGATGCAGATCGTGCGAGGTTTAATCAAGCCATGGTTAGAGCCACTGGAAAAACGGTTGTCGCTCCTGATAAATCAGTGATAGAAGCTAAATCATCCGGTAGCCACCCTCCATCATACTTCTTTTCCTCAATGATAATCGGTGATTCTAATGCGCCTGAGAAAGTTTATGCTTTCAATGAAGATCTATCCGCTAAGATGTTTGAACGTCGATGGAGCTCAATCTTAAGGTATTTGAACGATCATGTTACATCAGATTTAGTGATGCCAGGAAAAAAACCAAGTATCACATATATCAATTACCTTAAAGAACATTTGGCGAAAGCCAATAATATGTATGATATGGAAGTGTGTATTTTAGGTGTTTATCATGCAGCATTCAAAGACGGAAACAATAAAAAAAGTCGTCTAAAAATTGGATTAGAATTTCTCATGGCGTCAGATGAGTATCTTGGATTCACAAACCGCTATGGTATCCACTTTACTAAAATGAAAAAGTTTGGAGAAGCGACATTAGAAGACCAGTTACTCTGTTTATTTAATAACATCATGAAATACAAAACCACAGCACTTGCTAATCCCATGTTCTATCAACAAGGGATAAGACTGCTTTTACAACTTCAGCGCTGGGGCTTAACGACCATAGAAAATGAATCTCAAGCAGGACAATTGGTTGCCCATCTAGCAATGTTAATGAAATCTGTTTGTTCATCATCTGTAGCCAGTCAATCTGATTCAGAAGATGAGGTGTCACTAAGTGCCATCACCGATCGGAATGTTGAAGATGAACAAGTTCATCGAACATTGAAACTGATATTGCTAGATGCGTATAAAGGTGTATTCGAGAATGAAGAAGATCTTAGCTCTTCGCGCTCTTCCAGCTCCTTTAACCCCAGCGCTAGCTCTGTTTCTGTAGATCCAGCTTTCAGCAGACTAGCCATCGTAATTCGCGATTTTATGAGAGTTGAATTTAACATTATTCTCCCGGAGTGTTTTACACAAATGTCGTATGAAACGATAAAAGAGGTATCTCCTAAGATTGTATCTCCGCGTAGCTCTAGCTCTTCTAAGAGATAAATTTTTTCACTAATGAAAATACAGCAGGGCCATTTCTTATTCAGACAAAATTTAATTATTCCTCTATTTTTTTTGGTCATCTTGCGTTTTATCTAGGTATTGCTTTTTTAGTCACGACATTTATTTGTCGCTGCTATTATTTTCTGTCGTTGTGAATGCCTATTGGATGCTGAGATCTTCATTTGATCATTAAAAATTACTAGCGACCTAAGAAATCTTTAATAAAAGGGTGTTATAATTGCCGACTTATTAAATATATTCAATAGGTTATGAGGTTTAAACATGGCATCGTCATCATCAGAGCTCTCATTTGTAGCGCCTACGTCGGATCTTACTATTCCCAAATATTGGTATTTACCAGTCTTTGCACCCCTCAAACAAAAATTAAAAGCTGATGAGCGTGAACAGTTTGATGATTTCCTAATGATGCTTGCGAAACAATTTGATCATTTTCATGAAGATATACTTTCAATGTCGTCTTTAGAATTTATTTATGGGCTTATTGATAAATCCTTTCAATGCTTTGAACGATGTCCAGAAGAACACCTGTCCATGACTGTTTTTTCATCTCATATGTTTTTTATTGCGCTCATTGTCTCTTGGTATGTGACGGAGCTAGATCTTGAAAGAAGAGAGATGTACCATTTCGTACATTGCTTCAATAAGTTGAAAGATTTCCATAAACTCCGCTTGTCTGTCGAAAAGAAGGATCTGAATAAATCAGTGAGCACTTTAGTTTTTCGCGGTTTTAAAATGTTTAAAGAGGTTTTTAACATTAACTTCGCAGAGCGTAGTGATGCTGAAAATGAAGAGAGTAGTAATCCTAAAAATAATCTTGCTTATGGCACAAGGATCGATCGTGCGAATGTAGAGAAACGTATGGCAGAGCAAGGGATTTCGCCAATAGTGCTCCATGCTTTGCAAACTTTGCCAGAGGGAGGCTTGTGCGATGCAGTTCGGCGTAATGACATTGAAGAAGTGAAAAAATTTCTGTTATTGCATTGGAATGCGAATGAAAATGATAAAAATGGTAAAAGTGCCTTGTCAATTGCCATAGCAAGTGGATATATACAAATAGTTGAATTGTTATTATCTGTTTTAGATAAAAATCAACCTCTGTTTCCCTCGCAATTAACTCCTATTTATTTTGCCGCGGCCGAGGGACAATTAGAGATTGTCAAGAAGCTGATCGATATGGAGGTCAATTACGAAAAAACTGATATGACGGGCGCAACACCCTTGTTTATTGCTGCAGAAAGGGGGCATGTCGAAGTTGTTCAAGCATTAATAGCTGCTGGAGCTCAAAAAAACACGGCTAGAATAGTAGATGGTAAAACACCTTTGCTAATTGCTGCAGCGAATAGACATCAAAAGGTTGTGGAATTATTGTTGTCAGCAGGCGCTGATTTTACTATCGCCGACACAAAAACTAAAATGACATTACTTCATATGGTCGCATGCAGCGGTTATCAAGATTTGATTGAGTGGCTATTGGCCGCTGGAGTTAGTGTCGATATAGCAGCTAGAAATGGCAAAACACCCCTGATGTATGCCGCAGAAACTGCTCATCCTCAAGTTGTTGAGCAGTTAATAGAACATGGTGCTAGCATAAGGGTTGTAGCAATTGATGGTACGACGCTGTTGCATGCAGCAGCATTCAGTGGAAATGAAATTCTTGTTGAGCGGTTATTGGCATCTGGTCTTGATATCAATCAACGTAGTATTACACATGGCTATGCTCCTTTATTTTATGCAGCTATGAAAGGTCACGTTAAGATTGTTACAAGATTATTGCAAGCAGGAGCTAGCATTGATGTCATGGATAATAAGGGTCTGACGCCGCTTGATGCGGCCACAAATAATGGGCATTTAGAGGCTGTTAAAGTTCTGTTAGAAGCGGATAACGGGGCACTGGAGAAACTTCATAGTTCTAAAAGTCCATTATTTCGCGCCATACAAAAAGGTCATGCTAGGGTAGTTAACTTTTTTATAGAAGTTGGGTGCGATGTTAATGCCGTGGCGGGCATGTCGAGCAGGTTGCTTTATATGCGAAATGCTGTAGTTGGATATCCCCCAAGCTCTCTTCATGCAGACATTTTTCTGGCATTGGGTGCAGCGGGTGTAGATATGGAGCCGATGGAAGAAAAAGGTATCTCTCCATTATGTGTCGCCATTTATATTGGGCATGCTGGCATTGTCGAAAGATTGTTAAGTGCCAATGCTGAAAAAAGTATAAACGATGATAATGGTTATGCGTTATTATTACTGGCAATTGAAAGAGGTCATTGTGAAGTTGTGAGATTGTTGGTAGGAGCTGGTGTCAGGCTCAAGCCTACTTACGAGGATATTGCAATACCACTCCACGAGGCGGTTGCTAACGGAAAGGGAAGCATCGTTGCTATTTTACTAAATGCGGGGGCAGACCCTAATAGTAAGGATGACGATGAGAAGACGCCACTTTATTTAGCTGCTGAGGAAGGTTTTGCTGCGATTGCCGCACAACTGATCGAAAGCGGCGCTGATATTAATGCTCCCTGTATAGATGAAGATGTTACACCACTTCATATAGCGGCGATTGGAGGACATACACGTGTTGTTGACCTCTTATTGTCTAAAGGAGCGATGCTCGAGGCTGTCACAACTTGTCATGAAACTCCACTGTGTTGGGCCGTCAAAGGAAGTGGGGCGTCGCTGATTGTTCGGCGGTTAATAAGCGAGAAAGCTAACACACAAGTCATTAATTGCTTTGGCAGCACGTTGTTGATCCTGGCTGCACTGGAGAATCATTCACATATTTTTTCGATATTGCTTAGTGCAATTCTTGAGTTAAAGGAATGTTCTGAAATTGCAACGAGTGAAGAGGAAAGAATGATTGTCAATCAGACTAATCACAACGGTGAAACACCACTTCATATTGCGGCGCAGGAAGGGAATAAACTTATTGTTCGACAATTACTAGAGGTTGGGGCGAATAGAAACATAGCTCTTCCATCAGGTAAAACGGCATTATGTTTAGCAAAAGAATATGAACATAGAAAAGTGGTTGAGATGCTAGAAGAAGAGCCAGTGCAGTTTTATCAGCAGAAAAAATTGGGAAGGTGAGTTTAGACAACTCGACAGTAAGACTTATTCATCAGACAATAAAACTCGAAAAGTGACCAAAATCAAGACTAATATTAGCAAAACACCCTGAAAATTGGAAGGCTGCCTTCCAATTTTCAGGGTGTTTTGCTAATCTAGACTTTATTTTGGTTGATTAAGGAACAAATCTTTGGTGAGATGAGCTTGGTGCTATTTCAGGTTCGGGTGCTGGTTCGGCGATATGTAAGTATCTTTTTAATGATTGGATAATACCTTCAAGCTCTGGCAACTTAATAAGAAGTTGTTGAGAATACTCAATGGTCCATTCATGTGCGCTTTGATTGCGTGATGCAATCATGCTATTCAGATATTTGATAATAATAGGACGCACTTTTTTAGCAAGAGTTCTTTTTTCTGTATCAGGCACCTGTTTCCAAAAATCGCCAATGTTAATCAATAAAAAACGTAGTTTGGATTCTGCCTCTGGAGATAATTTTTGGCCTTTAAACTTACAATATTGGCTTAGCTCTTGGAGGTAATAAAATAAATAATGTAGTATGGTTTTTGCCGAAAGATCGGTAGGGGTGTTAAGCGTTTGTTGTTTTTCTTTAAAGAACATTGTTTGCTGAAGTTTTGTGGGTAATGCGCCTAAGGACGATTGTATGAGCACTTGATAGAATTCAGCGATATGTTCCGCAGTTAAATCATTAAGATTATGGACAACGATATTTCGCATTGCGACAATCATCTTATATTGTTTTTCGCTGAAGGTGTCAGCAAAAAATCCTTCTTTTGTTATAAGTCCTAATAGCATGTTCAACGCCCAGCCGCGTAAACAAAATAATTGATCATGCTCATTAGCCACATTCCGTATAATGGCAGTATACCTCTCACCAAGCTGTTCTTGCCGTGAGAGACTTCGAGAGTGTGAAGATGTTTCTGGCGGAGATTGTCGCTTTTTGGACGGATTGTTTTTAGAGCCGCGATAGAGATCTTTTTCAGATGATTTTTGCAGAAGAACGTAAACTTCCGCAGAAGAGCTGGTTGAACTTCGAGAAATAGTGGATTGTTCTGCGTCATGACTACTACAGGCAATACTTGTTGGTTCACTTCCAAATTCTCTAGGAAGAATATTTTCTTCTTGCACTGAGCTACTTGCGGTGACGATATGATTCGTATCAGTGGGTAGTGTGGCAATAGGTTCTATAGCTTGACGGACAGGCATTTCAACACTTGTTATTAGTGGGTTATGTCTTGTGGAGCGTGAGTTTATTTCTGTATTAGCGGTGGCGCTAGAAGATAATTGTGTGAAGGAGAGAAGTTCATTTTTTAAGGTGGTTAATTTGCTCGATAACCCTTGTTGATGCTTGATAGCTGCATCGATTTTATCTTTCTGTAGCATTTTGTCTGGTAAGGATGGGCTCATGTTTTTTAGAGCACTTTGTATTTCTTTAATAGAAGCGGGTATTTTAGCTTTTGGATTATCCACTTGGCTTAAACGATTTTTTAGCTGTCGTCGCAATTCTTTTTGTTGCTTCTCATTTTGCTCAGCTAACTCTTGAAGCAACTCTCTTTTTTTATTTAATTCATCTAGATCATTTTCAATAGAGTAAGTGTTCGGTGTGATGCTGGAAGTACTAACTGGGCGCAAAAAGTCGGGAGTTGTGCCCATCTCCACTTTGGGAATAATTCTTTTCGCTTTTTTACTAGTGGATGGATTTGTTCGCAAAGTTAGTGCTGCATTGGGGGTTGCTAAAGCTTGTATGGCGTTATTTTTCTGGAGAAGGTGTTTTTTGCGCGCATTTGTTTTTTCTAAAAGGGTTGTTATCATACGTTTAAGCGCAACTCTCTTCGATGAAGAATAAGAAATTGTTTTCTGAAGAATAGGACGCAACTGTTTTCTAGTTTCTAAAGAGGTTCTTTCTTCATTTGTTAGAGATGAAGTCATTAGATTTTTTTCGTCTTGTTCAAGTTTCAATAAAAATCGTTGCTGCGCTTCTGATGAGATTTGAGCTACTTTTTCAAACTCTTTTATTTCTTTTTCTATGGCATCTAGCTCTTCAAGAGATTTTGTTTTCAGAGATTCATCAAGGGCGTAAAATAAACCTTCTTTAGCTTGCCTGAACGAATGTTTAAGAGATAACACGCCCTTATAAGTTAGCCATATAGAAGGGAGAAAAACTAGGAGAGCATCAAGGTAAAGTTTAATACTGTCTACCATGAAGATGGAAAAGGGTAAAAAATCAGAAGAAAATGGGCCAATATAAAGGGTAGAATAAACAGACAAGGTATGAATAAAATTAAATAAAGTCGCTACAGATCTGATAATAGATATTAGAAAGTTAGAATAAAGCAAGGGAAGGGTACAATGAAAAACTAACATGGCCCCCCACATGGCAAGGTCCATATACCGGGGATACAGTGAGTATAATGGGTTATAAGGATGAATGTAGGGTCCGCCACGCATGCAAAGATAGTCAGCAGCCGTATAGTGTCCATCGGTAACCAATAAGTTGCCACCGTGTTCTAATAATAAATCAATGAGATCTGTTTGATTGCGAGCTGACAAAGCGCTGAGCATGAGCGGTGTTTTTGGTGTGCTGTTCGGAACATCCAGAGTATGGCTATATACATTGGGTGACATTCCTAGTTCTTGAAGAAAATAAGTGACTAGTTCAGGTCTAGAAATTTTTATTGCACGATTTATTAAAGGCTCTTTAACCTTCACGGGAAGTTGATTTGAGTTTGAAGACTCTTTACTCAATGATAGATCATAAAAAAAACTAGCGCCAAAACGGCAATAAGCATGACTAAGACTGAAAGGTAATAAATTAAAGCTTTGGAATGGATAGTTTCGTGCAATCATGGCGGGTGACGGATCATGAGCAGAGTACCACGTGAGAAAAGTAATATCATCCAAGCGTAGTAGTTTAGCTAAGGATGTTCGTGCCTGTAAATTTTTTCTTGCTCCTAATTGCTCTTGAGCTCTCTTCAAGAGAAGCACAAAAAGATCTAAATCAAAACTATAATTGGATACATTATCTAATTCATTACGGAAGGCTATGATATCTAGATAAGATGTATAGGGTAATATTTGTTTCAGCAGGTCCTCTTTTTTTTCATTTAACACTCTAAAAAGTAGAGAATGTCCTTGAATAAGTGGTATATCTAGAAAACTTGCTTGAGCTTTATACCCTTTTTTGACAAGCGCTAGCAAGCCTTCTGAGTTGTCTGCATGAAAGAGCGTTTCTAGTAAGGTGAAGCCTCTAGGAGTCGGTTCATCTAACTCGGAGATATTAAGATACTTGATAAAAGCACGTAACATTGAGTTATGTATTTTATTCGAAGATAAGGTATGTACCAGCTGTTGTCAGGGGTCTAAAAGCGCGGATAAATGGCGCAGGTTTTAATCGTAATAATAGCTTCCTTGCCGCAAGATAGGGTTGCAAGATGATTTACAACCC
>JAGVJK010000008.1 GCA_020051155.1 Gammaproteobacteria bacterium
TCACCACGCCAACATTGTTTTAACTCTTGTCCTAGCGTCGCAGAGGTTTCTAACGTTTGTTTTGGTAACCGTAAACCAAAAGATAAAAAGGCACTCACTAATATTAATAATGTGACAAACCCTAACAAATCTCCGTAATGTAAGTAACTATTCGGCACAAAAAAAGGAGCTTTTTCTAATTTCAATAAGTTGCCATAAAGATATGGTCGCAATAAAGATTGCATGATTAAATAAACTGATAAGGCCAAACCAAAGGTAACACCGACGGTGGCTGTATTACAATATTGGCGTAAACGCCCGTATAAAAGCACGATCACAGAGGCACCGATTGCGCCCATGATCAATGTGAGTCCGAGCAACCACATCGGTGTGTGCGTGGAGTCAATTAAACTGAAAGATGCTGCTACCATCAATGCAAAACCTAAAAACATGACAAATCGCCAGCGATGAAGACGATGAGCAAAGTAACCTACAATAAGACTTGCAATGCTGAAGAGCACCAGAGATGAGATAATCATCACTTGAATCTGCATCGCCGAGAAATGATAGGTTCTCAATAAAAAGGGACCTGTGACATGGTTCAACAGGAAAAAAACATATTGCGACGCTAAATAAACAGTGAGAGAGCCTACCCAAAAAGCAGGAAGTGTTAGCACTGCCACTACTTCTTGCAATGAGAGAATTTTGTTCGGCCTTTGCAATCCCCACCAGGGTGATAGCAAGAGCATTGATAGCAAAAGACCACCGCCGCTCCACAAAAATAAATTCATAGATGTCAGCCAAGATGACTGAGACTCAAAGACAACAAGTAACCATTGCGACCCTAGCATGATACAAACAGACGCTGTAGCAATGAATGCCACGCCAAAGGAAAATCGGTAAGCGCCGAAAACTTGCTCGACTTGTTTAAACAAACCAATGGAAATTAACCCATAACCGAAACCCATGATGGTGCGTGCTTGTAACAGGAAGTAAAAACTATGGGCGTGGGTTAATAACATTTGACTCAGAAACAACAGAGCCATTCCTCCTACTAATGCGACGCTAGCGCCGACTCCATCAACGATGACGCCACATAAGAGGGCTCCCATTAAATATCCAACAAAATGCCCTTCTTTAATTTGGGAAAATTGCGCCCATGTCAGCGCGTGCTCCGTCACAAAACTTGTCGGTAGGGCTTGAGGTGCCACTAGTAGCAAGCCTCCGTAAATAAAAATTAATAAGCCTGCGCAAAATAGTCCGATAGATTTCATAGCACTCTTGCTCCTTGTTTATTTGCAATAAAATAACTGTCACTGCTTGCCTAGCGAAAAGATCTAAACGAATGCCTTCTCCTTTTGAGGGAGAAGGCACTCTTTACGAAGCGGTTATTACAAAACAGAATCAACACCCATTTTATCAATCAACCGTTTCGCATCCGCATCACCCTTAGCCGCTGCTTGTTTTAACAACTGATATCCTTGTGCAATATCCTCTGGCACCCCGACACCATTAATCATCGCAATCGCTAACGCTTGTTGCGCATTTCCATTACCTTTGTTTGCCGCTAGCTGAAACCATTTCACCGCTTCATTCACATCACTGAGTGAGCCCATGCTCGCTAAATAAACGGCACCTAACATCCACTCCGCTGTCACGTCACCGCGTTGTGCGATATTTTTTAAGATATCTAAAGTTTGTTGTGTAATCGGCACCCAGGATACTTGCATTGAGCTAACTCGATTGGCAGAAAATGCGTAACCCGTTGCTGTCATTTGATAGGTATTGCCATTACTTTGGTAACTAATATTGGTCGGAGAAAATTGCATGTCAGAACCTTGCAGATAATGAACTAAATTATTCGCAGGAATTGTCATTTCAAAGGAGCGTGGTTGCCATGCTTTGCTTAATCCTAACAGCAATAACACACTACCAATTAGCAATGCAACAAGACCTCCACGCCATGGTGAGGCACTCCAGAAAGAACCGGTAAAATGTCGCGATAAGCGCCATTGTGTCAATCCCAGCAAAACAATATTTAAAAGATAAAAACCACTGGAATGAAAAAATTGATGACGCCATAATAACCACCACAGTGGCATTGCAAACACTAAGGCTTGGTAAAGGATCATTAAACCACAGCCGATCATTGCTGCATTCACAAGAAAAGCTGCTCGTCTCGCTTGTATTGCACCACCATAAATAAGATCAAGCCCAACCAATACCACCGCAATGGGTAGCAAGTTGAGCCATAACCAACTAGCATTCAATCCATGGGTTGTTTGATAGACGCTAATGATAAACAACACCCACCCATAAAAACACAGCCAACCACCGATTAAACGCGCAGGGTGTAGTTGTTTTGTCTGTGTCATTGTATTAAGCCATCCATTCATGTTGCATAAGGGAACACTCTACCAAAAGAATGGAGGTATGGTAAGATTGCCCTTGAAATTTTGTTTTTGATATTTTTTTATCAGAGAAGAAAGATCTCGTGGAAACATCGAGTATTGACTTGTAATTGTTCAACTCTCTCTTTCGATGTCATCCTGAGCGAAGTCGAAGGATCTCCTGCTTACAGAGAGCGAAGCTCTGATGGTGGCAAGGATGACATCGAGGGAACGGGAAGTCCTTCTCTACAATAGAGTTGATGACTTCGAGGAAGCTGTGAGTTCTTCTCCGCAATATAGTTGATAACATTGGCGGTAGTAATTTTAATTAGGAGCTTATATGAAGCGTCTGGGGATAACCCTTGTTGTGTTGCTGATGGCCTTTGGTCTTTATACCTGGATGGCGCACAATAGTTTGAGTCTGGCAAATGATAATGTTGAACAGCAATGGGCGCAGGTTGATGCGCGCTATCAACGCGAGGCTGATTTAACGTCTGATCTTGTTTCACTGATGAAAGATGCCATCCCAGATAAAAATAGTGTTCTCACGGAAGTCATCAATGCGCAGGCAAAGGTGGAAAAACTTCATCATGCTGCTCCCTATGATAATCCCAAACAGCTTGCTCACTACCAACAAACACAAGCGCACTTAGATGCAGCGGTCAATCAATTACTCGCACTTGCTAAGCAATATCCGGATCTCACCAGCGACTCACAATTTTTATTCATTCAAAATCAATTAAGAGGAACGGAACATCGTGTTGCGCTTGCGCAACAACAATTTAATAAGGCCGCGAAGGTTTTTAATACGAAGATCAAGCATTTCCCGAATAATTGGATCGCGATGGTATTTCAGTTTACACCAAAGGCTTATTTTCAATTAAATGCTCGATGATAGATGGGCCTCTGTAGGATCCTAAAGTCATAGATGTTAGATTCCTAGTGAAAATATCTTAAAGCGCGCCTTCTCCCCTTGAGGGAGAAGGTGCCCAACGGGCGGATGAGGGGTAATCAAATTCAAGAAAAATACCATTTTGAAGTGGACTATTAGATACCCCTCATCCGGCCTTCGGCCACCTTCTCCCTCAAGGGGAGAAGGCACTTCTTATGTGTTTTTTCAATGACTCTGACATGCATGCATTTTTGTACCCTCTAGAGGGTATGCACTGGAATTTCTTGCTGCAAGGAAATATTTTCTGGGGATAGCACTGCTTTGTAAGCGAAAACTTCCACACCCTGCTCCATCGCCTGTTGTAAAGCAACAGCATAATCTGGATCAATATGTGCCGCAGGTGCGACTCGCTCAATACCAGAGTGTTGCACGCAAAATAATAAAACCGCACGCGCGCCCTGTTGCACCACTTGCGCTAATTCACGTAAATGTTTTTGACCGCGCGTGGTCACGGCATCAGGAAAATAACCTTGGCCATTCGCTTCGCCCAAGGTGACATTTTTCACTTCCACAAAACAAGATTTATCCGCAGACTCTAATAAAAAATCAATCCGGCTTTTTTCATCACCATAAGCCACTTCTCGTCGCAGCGCCTGGTAACCTTGCAATTGCGCAATCACGCCTTGCTCGATCGCTTCTTGCACTAAATGATTAGCGCGGTGCGTATTCACACCCACCAAAACCTGTGGTGCTACTTCAATGATTTCCCAGGTATAAGGTAATTTACGATTTTGATTTGAAGAGGTGGAATACCAAACGCGTTTCTCTGGTAAATTACAACCTTGCATGGAACCTGTGTTAGGACAATGCAAGGTGATGATAGAACCATCTGCTAATTGCGCATCGGCAAAAAACCGTTTATATCGCTTAACTAAAATAGCGGATTGTAATGGCTGTTCAAATTGCATGAAGCAACCCTTAGTTCCCCTGTTGCTTTTCGCGAATTTCATCAATGGTTTTGCAATCGATACACAGAACCGCTGTAGGTCTTGCTTCTAATCGACGAATACCAATTTCAATACCGCAAGCTTCACAATAACCGTAATCATCATGTTCCAAACGGTCAATGCTTTCTTCAATTTTCTTGAGCAGCTTGCCTTCGCGATCGCGAGTACGCAGCATGATGCTGAGGGTTTCTTCTTTGCTAGCGCGATCAGTAAAATCCGATAAATTCTTATCATCATCACGCATGTTGTTTACGGTGTTATCCACATCTTCCATTAATTGACGTCGCATGGTATTTAAAATCAGGCGAAAATGCTCTTTCTGCGCTTCGCACATATACTCTTCATTGTCCTTTGGTTGGTAAGGTTGAATACCTTCTAATCCCATCGCCAACCCGCCCGGTGTATCGGTGGACTTCTTCGTTTCAACTGTTGTGGCCATTGTAAGCTCCTAGCTAACTGATCTGTACAAGTATAATACAAAAATAATGATTATCACAAAATAGCGTATAGCATACCAAGTGTTATTCTAAAGAACTACTTTTTTTAGTGTTTTTTTGTTTGTTTAATCATGGTTATAGTTTGTACCTGCCTAGCGTCACCCGCTCTAACTCCGCTAAATCTTTTAAAGTATTTATTTGATCAAAACCTGATTGTTTCATTAATTGCTGCACGGCTGGTCCTTGATCGCAACCGTGTTCGAGAGCCAGCCAGCCTTCTTGTGCAAGATAGCTGGGAGCTGTTTGGATTAAGTGAGCGATAGCATCCAAGCCTTCGGTGCCGCTCACTAAGGCGGTGCGTGGCTCCATGCGAAGAGAGGGTAAATGCGGATCGGCGTTTCCCAAATAAGGAGGATTACTGACGATGATGTCAAAGGGTGCGATGGGGATCTGGGTGAACCAATCACTTTGCAACCAATGAATGTGGGATAGCTGATGAGTCTGGGCATTTTGGCGAGCCATCGCTAAGGCTTTTTCTGAGATGTCCGTTGCTGTTAATTGCCAACTTGGGCGCTCTGTTGCAATAGCACAAATAATAGCGCCACTGCCCGTACCTAACTCCAATACACGGCATGGTGATGATGCTGGAGAAAGATTTAAAACTGTTTCCACTAATAATTCTGTTTCTGGTCGTGGGATTAAAACATCGGGAGTCACTTTAAAAGACAACGACCAAAATTCTTGATGACCGACAATATAAGCAACGGGTTCTTCCTGTTGTCGTCGTTGTATAAATTCCACATAATGTGCATAGGTTTGTTCTGGCACAATCAACTCAGGATGGGTGTAAAGATATGCGCGTGTTTGTTGTAACACGTCGCATAACAATACTTCTGCATCTAAGGTTGCGGTAGGTAGCGAAGCCAGCTGCTGTTTACCCCATTGCAAACACGCGGCAATACTGACATTAGTCATTTTCACCACTGAGGTTCGCCATTTGCTCTGCTTGGTATTCTTGGATCAACGGCTCAATCACTTGTGCTAAATCGCCTTCCATGACATCTAATAATTTATAGACCGTTAAATTAATACGATGATCGGTAATGCGTCCTTGAGGATAATTATAAGTACGAATGCGTTCAGAACGATCGCCAGTGCCTACCAAACTTTTACGTGCTTGCGCTTGTTCTTTTTGTTGTTTTTCTTGTTCTGCTGCGAGCAATTTTGCTTGCAACCAAGACATCGCGCGCGCTCGGTTTTTATGTTGTGAGCGTTCATCTTGGCATTCCACAACCACACCCGTCGGAATGTGAGTAATTCGAATGGCAGAATCGGTTTTATTGACGTGCTGTCCACCCGCCCCTGAGGCGCGGAAAGTATCAATTCTTAAATCGCTGGGATTAATGTCAACTTCGTCGATGTCTTCCACTTCGGGTAAAATAGCCACTGTGCAAGTAGAGGTATGAATGCGTCCTTGAGATTCTGTAGCAGGTACGCGTTGCACACGATGCGCACCGGATTCAAATTTTAATCGCGAATATACATCTTGACCGCTGATTTTAACGATGACTTCTCGAAAGCCGCCGTGTTCACCTTGATTTTGATTCATCACTTCTGTACGCCAGCCTACAGTTTCGGCATAACGACTATACATGCGGAAAAGATCACCAGCAAAAATTGCCGCTTCGTCACCACCTGCACCAGCGCGAATTTCTAAATAAATGTTTCGATTATCATTGGGATCTCTTGGCAATAATAGCAATTGCAATTCTTGCTCTAAGCGTTCTTGTTGATCCTTGCCTTCGCTGATATCCATCTCTGCTAATTGGCGTAAATCAGGATCTTCTTCCGTCAATAACGTTTTGGCGGTTTCTATATCATCGAGCAATTGTTGATAACGTTGAAAGGTTTGCACTAAGGGTTCTAATTGTGAATACTCTTTAGAAAATTCACGAAATTTATTTTGATCGCCGATGATCTCTGGCTCGCTCAATAACCGTGACAGTTCCTCATAACGCTCTAACATAGTTTGTAATTTTATTACAATCGATTGTTTCATTGACATCCTCTATACATCAAAAAGTTGTTTCGCCACGTCTAATAAATCCGTATTCCCTGTTTGGCTCGCGCGGCGCAATTGAATGGTGGGATAATGCATCATTTTCTTAGTGATGGTATTAGCCATCGTTAAAAGAACATGTTCTGGATCATTGCCGCTTTTTAATAATTGCAAAGCCTTTCGCACTTCCGTACTACGCATGTCTTCAACTCTTTGACGAAAGGATTTGATGGTTTCAATAAAGGCTTTACCATCTAATTGCTGTTGATATTGCTGTAACCACGCATCAATCAAGTGCTCTGCCTTTTCTGCCGCGTGACGACGTTCTTGCAAACCTTCTTGTGCGATTCCTTGTAAATCATCGACGTTAAATAAGTGTACGCCTGGCAACTCTGCCACTGCAGGCTCGACGTCTCGTGGCATAGCGATGTCAATGATGTACATGGGGCGTTGATCTCGAGATGCTAAAGCCTCTTGCACCATCAGTTTATTCAACACCGGTTGTGGGCTGGCTGTTGTGCTGATGACAATATCCACTTGTGATAAATATGCGGGTAACTCCATTAATGAAATGCCTTTGCCGGAAAATTTTTTCGCTAAGCCTTGAGCGTGACGCAGGGTGCGATTCGCAGTGATAATATGTTTCACCCCTTGTTCGTGAAAATGATGGGCGACTAATTCGGCGGTTTCACCGGCGCCGATGAGCAATACGGTAAGACCGGAAAAATCGGTAAAGATATTTTTTGCTAGGCTAACTGCCGTGGAGGCAATGGATGTGGTGTGTTCATTGATTCCCGTGTGTCGTCGAATTTTCTTGGCGTTGGCTAAGACATTTTCCACTAAATGTCCGAGATAAGGCCCGATGGCATTGCTTTGTTTGGCGGTATTAAAGGCCTTTTTCAATTGCCCTAAGATTTGTGACTCGCCTAAGGCTAAGGAGTCTAAACCGCAGGCCACTCGCAAGAGGTGGCGCATAGCTTGTTCGCCGTAGTATTCATAGACGAAATGGCTGAAGTCTTCGGTGTTGGGGCTGTGTTTAATATTAAGCCAATCTTTGATGGGGACGGGAGAATCGGTGATGGTATACAGTTCGCAGCGGTTACAGGTGGCTAAAATCATCGCCTCTGAAACTGAGGGCTGCATCAATAAGTTAGCCAGGGGCTCCGCCAGTTTTTCATGGGCGATGGCCATGTGCTCCCGCATTTGAATGGGGGCCGTTCGATAATTAATACCGTACACATGTAACGCCATAATCCGAGCTTCTTGGTTGAGAAGGCGCCATTGTACTCTGATATGAGGAAAAATTAAACTAGTCTTTGGTTTGAGGTACACAGTTAGATGCCCCTCATAAATTTTGATAAGATCGCGGATCTCAAAGAAGGTGTCTGGCACATTTGTTTGGAAACCGGTGTATCTAGCCTCTAATAAATAAAAAAGAAAACCAGCGTTAAAGCATTCTCGTGTGCCTGACACCGCCTGTACGGAGCGCTCGACGGAGAAGCTCCTGATCAACATCGATTCAAAACCGCTCTTTCTAGAAGGAACTGTTTTGTTTGAGATCGAGGCAGCGGTGTCAGGCACACGAGAATGCTTTAACGCTGGTTTTCTTTTTTATTATTGTGAAACATTAGATTCCTTCTTTCCAAACAAATGTGCCAGACACCTTCTTTGAGATCCGAATTTTGGCGCTCCTTATGAGGACGCTAAGGGGTCGGCGATGGGGGAGGCGGATTGTCTGCTGCTGTGTTATTTGTTGTAGCTGTGATTGTTGGTTTGATCAAAAAGTCTCTGCTGACGGGTGAAGGTTGGTAAAAACCTTGTAAGGCGCTAGCGCTCGCTAACAATTCTTCGGCTAGCAACTTTGAATGGCCTGATAGAAGAGGTAACTTGGTTGTTAATTCTGTGATACAGGTTGTTAACTCTTCTGGCGATATAGAAGTTTGCTCTTGTGACAGATTATGTAGCGACTGATAAAGGGGATGCCAGGGCGATGAGGTAGGAGGGCTCGGCTCTTGGTTATGATATCCAGCAGTGAGCATCCGGAGAGATTGATCCACAGTTAACCTTGGCGGTAGACGATTATGCATCAGCTGGGAAACTAACATCTCCTCCATTTTCTTCGTTAACACCACCAGGTCTTTCTCACTACGTTTCACATAAGCACCAAAGCGATGCACTGCTGCTGGGTCCTGGGCCCAAGCACGTAGTACTGCATCTTGCATTTGATTGAGTGTATTAATGTAGCGACTACGACCATTGCGATTAATGCCCATGTCCCTACGAGCAACAGCAAAGTCCTGTGCCAACGCCTGCTGTTTTTGTTCTGACAATACATCTAAAAGGCGTTCGTAGCGAGAAAGTTGAGATGCATTTTCTGCTGCAATGGGTGGTGCGGAAAAAATCGCTTCGACCTGAGTACGCAACGTTGTCAAACATCTTTCACGGGCCTCAGATTTAAACCATGCCGCATCATAATGCTTCATTAACTTTCTTAACTTTGTTGACAAGCCACGCATATCATTTCTCGTTTCTAAGATATGGTCGGGTGACAAACGTCGCTCGCCCAGTAGAGATAATTCATCTGAAAATCGTAATAAAAATGCTTGCTGTCTTGGAACTAAATCTCGAGGAGCATCATAGGTCATTTTATGAGGTCTAAGCGCTAAGGCGCGCTTTGATAAGTCGCAATAAGCAATCCATCTTTCATTGAGTAACCGTTGATTTTCATCGGAGGTCAAACCGGAAAAGCTCAACTCGTGTCCCACATCCGACAGCAAGATACCTCGGTTAAGCACATCCATCCAGATCACTCGATTTGCAGTTTTTTGAATACCTGCGGGCTTATCTTTACGAGTTGCTGGTGAAAAAGATGTTTGTATTTGCGTATTGAAGGCTTGAGAAACAATCTCATCTCTCCCCGCATCTTGTCTAGCCTGCTCAAATTGACGAAGGAAATTCCTGACAAAAACTCCATTATCTGCGGCTTGACCCTCCAGTAACACAGTGCCATCTTTGTCTGTCAAACCTTCCATCCTCAATAAGTAAGCTGCTATATCGCTGAATAACAATGTTCCCACCGCAAATTCACGGTCATTGATTAATTGCATAAGCTTCATTAATGTGTTGAGATCGTAACGCTCTACTAACGTTAGCACTTGATCAACATGCTGTGACGTTAAATTTAATCGACCTTCTTGTATCTGCGCTACTAACAAAGAGAAAAATTCTAGTTTTATTTCTTTTCTAAATTTTGTAGAACTCGTTAACCCTTTAATTAAAGCACTGAGCGGCTCTTGCTGTTCACGCAATAAATCTGGCGATAGCTGCAAGCTAGTGGATAACCATTTGAACCAAGATGTTTCATCTTGCTCCCAACAAGTTTCGAGTAATGTCATTAACTCACTGAATTGCTCTGCATGCAGAGCCAAACGATGCCATAATACAAGCAAGGCTTCGTAATGAGGCTCTCGCCAAGCTTGTGTGATGTGAGCGACTAGTTGTTGGAAACATGCAAGATCAGCCTCCGTCTTACTAGTCATCATTACTTTACAAAAATCAGATAACCAACTCAGTGTGTGACGTTCATTTAAAGAAACCTCTTTGAGCCACACTTCCCACGTTGCCAATAGCGCCATCCGTTCAGCATAAAACAGATGTGAATCTGCTATGTTAATTAATTGCGTTAATAATTCTGGTTTCCAGATGCTAATGTCAGGAAGACGTTCGACCAATGCTTTAAGATAGTCAGATTTCACCCCTTTAGAAATCTTGGTCGCTTTGACTGATTCAAAAACATAAGTGTTACCCCAGAAAGTTGGTTGTGCACGACTCTTGATGGATTTGAGCCCTTTCTCAAGAGCTTCGAGAGAATCATACCTGCCCATTTCCTCTAATAACAAAGAAGATTTCTGTGGGTTTTCAGCGATGGCTTCAATTTGACTCTCTATGGCATATAAACGCTGCTCTGTTAACGGTCGCTGTGCTGATAATGTGGCAAGCTTCATAGAAACTTTTTTTATGACATCATCTTTAGCTGCATTGTTTTTCTTTGCCGCAGTCTCTGGTGTTGAGCGTGAAACCTTTGATTTCGGTTTAAAAAGAACAACATTATCTTTTGCAAGTCGATCTTTTGCTTCTATCATTCGTTGCTTCAATTGAGTAATTCTTTCTATACTCGTACCTGCCCCAAGACTCGAGGATTCCGTCCAAAATTTTCTTAACTGATCATTTTCTCGTGCAAAAGCAATTTCAAAGGTACGTTTCTCCGAAGGGTGTGTCGCTTTGTATTGCATCGCCCACCCCGTAAATTCTGCCCATGCTTCGTTATATTGTTCTTTTTCGAAAGATGCTTCGTAACTGTCTATTTCTCTAAATTTTAAAATTTCTGCATATTTATTTCGATAAGATTGCTGTTCATCCTGCCCTGCTAAATGTTGTGTATTCGCAACACCGCGCGCGACTAATATTGCATATTCTTGATCAATATCTTCTTTCAATAACAGTTGATGATACTCACCCTTTTCACCATTCCTTGCGACACGACCAATTTTTTGTTCAAAATCATTAATATCTTTTACATCAAACAAAAGCGTCACATACACATGCACATTATCACCACGACCAAAACCGGCTGCGGCTAATGTCACTGATGTTTGTCTACGGCCTGCTTTCCAGTTTTCTTGCTGATGTTTGTCTCTCAGCACTTGGCTGGCAGTACGAGGATCTTCATTGGTATAAAAAATGATGTGTGTCATTTCTTTAGGTGTTAAGCGTTTTTCCAACGCTTCCTTCAAGGCATTTACGTCTTTATCTGTTGAACAACCAAATAAAATTGATTTTTTATCTGAGATGCACTGTCGAATATGCGCAACCGTCGCCGCAAATCGCTCGTCTGCGTTAGAATAAAATAACGTATCTCCGTGACGCAGAGTCGGTTGATTCGTGGGGACTTGCAACACTTGTAAACCTTGAAAATATCCATCCCATAGCTTTTGTTGCTCTGGGGAAATCGTTGCTGAAAAACATTCTATTGCTTCATACCGTTCTGCAAGGTTCTTTTTCACCACTTGCGAACTCATAATGGCCGTTTCTGGGTGAACATGATGATTTTTAAATTCTGTCGTTTCATTTAAACGTACCGCTAATAATTGATGCACACCAAGGCTGAAAGTCGAGCCATCCATACGCTGGGCATCCGTAGATAAAGGTACAATTTCCCGAACTTTTCGTGTTTCTTCACCCAGCGTGAAGGTTTCTTCAATCACCGTGAAGTCAACACCTTGTACTAATCGGTGTGCGAGATAAGCAGATTGCAGCCATACCACTCGTTCAACGGTGTTAAGACTTTCAATCAACCGTAGTTTTTCCGAGCGATTATTTGTTGCTTGTATTAAGGCTATGTTGAACTGTTCTAAATCCTCAGCCGTGATATCCCCTGCATCGCCTTTTGCAGCTAAATGCTCTCGATAAAATTGATTAACCACTTCATAAAACCACACCATCTCCTTAGGAGACACATTTCTTAATGACGTTGCATAATTAGAAGGAATTTCGTTTTTATCTTTTAGAATAAAATCCGCCTCGTCACAACCCGCGACTCTGTCTGGAATATTCATGGGAATGGGTCGCATCAAATTAGATTGCTCATCAAAGAATAGAGAGTAATCTTCTGCAGAGCCGTAATGAACTTGGCTTTCTGTATAGGTTGCCCTGGGTGACTTCGGATGAATCAAACTTGCTTTAATCCCGATAAAATCAAAAAAGTGTTTATACTCTGCAAAATCTTGCTGAGGCAGACTTCTTTTTGCTGCATGAATATCATAGATCTTATGAGATCCTTGACCTGTATGCCGTGCTGCACGCAAAGCAATAAGATGTGTTTTGCCTTGACTTGTCGCTAATTGTAAAAATTTATTTTCTGTGAGAAAAGCGATATCTGCTGCAAGTAATGCAACTTGTTGTGCCATATGAGGGTATTTTCCCGTCGTACGCCAGATTGCTTCAAATAGCAGTGCCCAGATTTTTACTTTGAGATAATCATTCTCTGGATCGGTTTCTAAAGTTTGTGATAATTGTTTAAAGGCATCTCGTATTTGCTCTTCTGTCATATCAGAAATAGCGATGGCTGTGCCATTGGGTAATGTTAACGATGCTCCTTGCTCCAAGTTTTTTAATTGGACAAACATGAGACTCAAGCGTAACACGATATTTGCAGGTAAACTTTTTCGTTCCGCCCCCTGGGAAATCGCTATTTCTTGTAACATCCGTTCAAATTCAACTTGGCGGATAGCGGATAGCGCTCCATGATCGGCCCGTGGTTGGTGATACGGTTTTTTTAGAAAATGATGAACCTTATCCTTCCATAATGGAATCGATTGATCTTTATCCATGTGCAGCAAATCCGTTGCCGTAGGCGCTGGACGTTTAGGGTAGCACGCAGCCAGCGTCATAAGTTGTTTGAGACTCAGACGATCCAACATTGCAAACAGCTTCGGCATTTTTTTCATGCGTTCATATTTGTGCGCTTGTGGAGTTTTTAATCCTATGGATAAACTGCTCCATGCAATAATATAAAGAATGACGATTTTTTTATCACTCGCTGGAGCTGCTTGTATCCTTTGCAATAACTCCAAAGCATCTTCCTCACCATCATTGATGGCTTGCAACCACAGAGCACCCGTTCTATCTCCATGAACCTTTATGTGCTTGACTTGAGCGAGTAACCATTGACAACGTACCAGGGTTTCATCAAAGGAAGCTGCTGTGGTGTTCGCCAGTAGTGTCAAAGTAGCTTCGCGAGTTTGGCTCCATGCTGGCTCATTCAAGCGCGTAGCAATTTGATTTAAAGTATTGATAATGTCATCTGCACGTCCCCATGCAAATAGCTTCGATGCAAGTTGAAAATACATGGCTTTTTGAGGAGCGGTAATCCGTTTATCTGGCAGTACTCGATCTAATGCTTCCATTAAATAGTTAGGACATTGCCCTTCTACTTGACCAAGTGGTTTAGCGGCTGTTGGCTCTCGCTCTAACATCGCTTCTAACAAACCAATGGGGAAAGGATCTGCTTGAACTGTCGGTTCTATTTTTCTTAACAATCCCAACAAGTACTCCACAGACCAATAATGGTTCGCAGGTGTTTTTTCCAAACACGATAATAAAGACTCTAGCTCTTGGAAGTACGTAGGTTTTTCTTGCAGGGCTTTCAGCCATTGAATCAGTGGCTCCAAGGTCTCTTGTGCTGATCCTGAAACCGGCACTGCAACATGAGCGCATAGAAACTTCCATAATCGTTCTTGGTGTGATTTAAAAACATCTAATGCAATGGGCTTATCTTGTGGATCGTTTAATACTTTGAATTGCCCAGAGCGACTAAAAACAATGCCCTGCTCTTCACTCAAATGTTTAATGAATTGCGCGAAGGATAAACCTGCAGAGGCAGGTAGAAAACATGCAAGTAAACGATTCCAATTTTCTTCACATCCTAAAACATCCATCAAACACTGTGCATCGGGCGATACTACGCTCAGATCAATAGAGAAAAATTGTGAAAGATAATTTGCAAATGCTCCTTGCATAGACCTTGGCAAAGAATACATATTTTGACATAGTATTTGAAATTTTTCTAAATCGCTAACATTGAATAATACGCACAGGCGCGCTGCTTGGTGTCGGATATAGGCAGGATAAACAGCGACCGCTTCAGAATTCAAACTATCAAAGAAATCATGCCATTGACTGTAAATATCGGCTGCCGCTTCTGGTGTTCGACTGCTAACCTGATAGACGATATTCAATGCTTGCAATAAGGTGCCAGTGAGATTATTTGATAATTGATCTTTAAAATAATGTAGCGTATCTAATTGCAGCGTTGATAAGTCCTGATGATCTTGGTAAATGGCCTTATAGAGAAAGGCGCTGATACCAGGATAAGCGGCAATGATGGCAGAGACTTTATTGCGAAAGTTACTTAAATCACGACAATCTGTGTGTAACATTAAAAAACTGCTGTCTTTTAATGTTTGCAGATCCTCAACACTATCAACCCATTTTGCTAAGTCAGTATAATGCTGATTAAAGCGTATTTGCGAAGCAAAGGCGCGCTTTATTTGTCGTTGCACAAACTTTAAATCGGTTGTCCAACGTTCATCACTTTCATTATACATATTCTCTAAATCGGGTGAATACGGTAGATCACCGTCAAAATCATGTAAGGCTAAGGAGGGGTCTAGCACTTGCACGAAGCCATGTTGAACGGCAGAGACCAAGCCACCTTGAGATAAATCTAATTCCGCTAAGTGTGCTAAAACATCAAGTCGTTTTTGTTTGTTAGGTAACCCTGACAAGATTATTAAAATACGATCCATCAAGACCAACATATTTTGCGCGTCGATGTTGGCAAAATAATCGTAATGGTCCTCAATGCCCATCAATTCTAATTGTGAAAAAAAGAATTTGAAGCCATTCCATAAAGATTCTGTAGAATCCCAGCCCACCGCAATAAAATGTTTAATGTATAAGCTTTGCCACGCTGCTCGTTTTCCTACATCTTGCATATCTTTTAATTGGCGACACCATTCAACCACCATATCGAAAAACTCATGTGTCATCAGATAATCGGCATAGGCATCATTTTTTGAGAAAATATGCTCATACAGACTTCGGAAAAAATCTTGCCCTAATTCATCCGCTATTTTCTTGAAAGCTTGCAATAATGTGATGATCCCCGCAGCATGATATTTGCTGTGGTAAACTTGCCCCAAGGCGATTAACATTTTCTGATGAAGCAGCCCTTCACTTTCTAACCAATTAATTAAAACGGGTGCTGACGTTTGGTCCGCTAACAGGTCTTCTAATACTTGTCGTACCGTCAGTGTTTTTGTCTGCTCTAATAGCGATAGGAAACCTATCATATCTTCTTGTAAATTTTTTGTCGCTAGTGATACCAGATATTGAGAAAATACACACCAATTTTCGCGGATGATAGTTGAATATTTTTCTCTTTCTTCTTGCGAGAATGACATTTCTGTAAATAAAGGAGATTCAAGGAATGCCTGAATCAAGACGTCTTGATTCTGCTCGGGTTGTAGCATGGCAAAACGCTGCATCAATGGTAGTGCAAGAGTGCCGTTTCTTCGTTCCTCTAAAAACTCTCTAAGCTTATCAGGACCGTGCCGATGATAAATTTGTCCTAAGCGTTTAAAAGACTCTGGGTCAGCTGCTAAGCCTGATTTTTGCAACCATTCGTAAATATCGGATTCTTTGTCTACTTGTATTAACTCGCAAATAATATCTTCTGGTCGTGGAGATGGCAAACCACTGCAGAGTGTCTCGCTTAAAATCACAAGAAACGCTGCAAATGAGTGTGGGTCAAAAACATCCTTGGGCCAATCTCCATTGATAACCTGTTTTTTTCTCCAAGATAACCATTGTGATATGACAGGCCAATATTCCCTCATGGTTTCAAATTTATCTTGGTTCCTATCGCCCTTGCGCTTTCTGTCACGCTTTTCCCATAAGTCATAATCTTTTTTGAGTGTCTCAGGCAAAGAATTATAAAAATCTATAATTTGCTGTTCTCGTTCTACGTCATCTTGCGGTGGTTGAAACAGCGAAAAATAGTGCATCTTTCTAATACGAGTATGGCTATGACCTGCTAGGTGTTCCATATAACTCATCTCTGGCGCAAATGTATAGTCTGCCAAATAGCGATCGGTATGCCATAATTTCTTATAGCATTTTGCACGATCTGGCCACAGCTCATCCTTTTTTTGCGCTAGCGATTGTTGCTGACGCGAAATATTTTTTTTATCCTTCTCCGATAATAATTGCTCAAAATCTCCCGTCCAAGGTGTCAATTCTATCGCTGCCAGTGCTGGGTCAAAGAGCAACCATAATCGGTAATCACCGGTCCAAGGTTTTACGGTGGGAATCACTTTCTCTAACTCCAATGTCAATGGAGTTTTTGCCACTTCGTACATGCGTTCTGCTTTATAACCCAAAATGGATTGACCCGTTTCAGATGCCTGAATGTAAAACCCCTTCGGTAAATGACGAGGGACTAAACCTGAGACTAAATGGGTTGCGTTTTTTAATAATTCTTCTGCGGCACTCAGCGTCATTCTTGAAATGATATCGGGTGAAGCCACTCGTGGGTTTGCGCTGATACAAATGCGGAAAAATGCTTGGAGAGGTGTCTCTTCGCCGTTTGCTAAAGCTTGATAGATTTTATCAAATTTGGTTTTATTTTCTAACTTTTCGTAAGCTTCTTGGAGTAATTGCGTAACATTTTCATAGCTTACTAACTCACCGAGCGCTGGCTCTAATACAGATCCCGTCACAATCGCATCTTGCTGGTGTAACACACTCACACCAACCTCTTGTTGACGTTGCTGTTCAAAGGTGACTGTTAATTGTTGTGATACCTCAAGTGCCGGTCGCCCATCACTTTCCCGATTGAGTGGCCAAGAACGTGGGGCCGAAGATTCGAGAATATTGGAACTCTCTATACTACTGCTTGAGTCAGGGTAAGCTTCATGCAACATAACAGATGATGAACAAGAAGGAACGCTCGATGATGAAGAGAACGGTGTCTGACTTTCGATAGCGATAGAAGATAATAATTGCCCTTGACCGTACTGCCAATATCGCTGCAATTGGTCATTCTGAAATGATACATAGCTATCGCGAGACCATAATGCACGGCGATCTACTAGTGGCAATTGACTCTCACTAAGTGCTGGCACTTCGATCATCGCTTTAAATTCTGACTGACTAAGCAGTGACACAGCTCGAGGAGCATTGGCAGGAGTGGCATCCACCACAATTCGTGAAAATGCTCCTCGCTCACTAATCAGCTCGTATAATCCTTTAAAACTCTTATCGCCCGCTAAGTGATATCTCACAACAAACTCACTAAAATAAGAAAGGTTTACTTGTTCTATTAATCCCTTCAACGTCTGTAAATATAAGAAGTTACCATCCGCTTGCGCCCCAACTCTATAAGCCTCATCACCACCGATTGCGATATAAAAAGGCGGTTTACTTTGACCAAAAAGATGTGCTGCATATTGCGGTTCTTCGACTAAAAACTGAAACAGTTTTTGCAAGCCTTCCATACCCATATCAGTGATGCATTGTTTGATAGTTCTATTTTTCTCATGATCTTCCAGCAAACTCTCTGCCGTGTTTTCATATAAGTACTGTAACCAATACTTGATAGCCGCCCGCCAATGATCAGCGCCCTCTTGTGGTAAATAACCATAGACCTCCAACAGCCGATTTCTTCCAAGCACGGAACGCAATCTCACCCTTAATGGCGTCAAGGGTGAATCACGGTGTGTGTGCCCACGCTCGGCAGTGAGTTGAAGAATTTGCAACTTCGCCTTTTCTAAAGCGTCTTCCGTTTTAATTTCACTGATATTTGTATTGGGTAACTCTTCTGGACAAATCACATATGAAAGCTTCGGATTACGGTAATTGGGAAATTTACCCTCATCGTAAATTCCATACCATAACTTATCTCCCGTCCCAGAAACCATCAGCGTTCTTCTCGCATTATCTCCAGAGAGTGAAAAATAATCACTCTCTCTCCTTGCCCCGCATAAGTACACTACATAGTTTCTGCAATCAAACTGCTTGTGCGACATAGTAGTTGCATAACCTTGAGGGCCGCCTGTACTCCTGCTCGTGGACACTTGATACCAATGTTCAAGATCTTTAAATTGAATCGAAATCTCTGTAGTCACTGCATTTTTCTCAACAAACCAATAAATCATTCTTAGTTGTTCTTGAGTCAATTCAGAAATATCAGGTTGCGCTACTTCAATTGTAATTTTTTTGTAATGAGTGGTTAATCCAAAAATAGACACGAGATCTTGGCATAGTTGTGTTCGCTCAGATTGATCCGGAAGTTGCGTAGGTGTCGCTCGTTGCATGTCAATATGGATGCTCTTTTCATGAGAGGCAACGGTGATACGATGACGTGGGTCAATAGTAAATGTTGATAGTGCAGCTATATGGGCTCGAGAAGATGAAGGAAAAAATTGACGAATAATAGAACGGGTATGGTCATAACCAAATTCTTTTTGTCCATAAATAAAATTTCCTAGATTATTGTGGTGAGGAATGGATGTTCGTTCATTCTCAAGAACAAAACTTTGGCCACTAGTGAGTGGTAGATCAGGCAATGATAAAAGCAATACTCGCTCTAATGAAAACACAAAGTCACTCAACATAGATTTTTTTTGTAATATCGTTGAGGGTGTTTCAGATAATTGTGTGCTTAACCACATCGTCGTCGCATAACCACTGGCAGCCACATCTGAGTCTGTACCGCAGGCCGGATCGAGAGAAAAATGATCTAACAATAATTGCGTCTTTACCTGTTGCTCTTCATATTCAGACAGCAACAATGAGCAATAAACTACAGGGACAGCCTGTCGAAAATCTATAATGCCCCATTTCGGAGTGGTACCTACGGGATGAAAATTAATAATGAGACAACCCTGAAAATCTGTAGACGCTGGGCTTTGTTTCCAAATATGTAATTGATGCAGTTGCAATACATGCAACGCTGGTAAAGGCGGTGCCGTCACTGCAGCACTAGAAGTAGCAGCATGATTAGAAGAATGTGGTCCCGACGCAGCCTCAACACGAAGACCAACAATAACACGCCACATATCTAGCAAATCTAAGGGAATCACTGGATTAAGAGATGGCTTTTGTTGAATCGCTATTTGTTCCAATAATGCAACTTGCTCTGCATCGGTATCAAGCACAATAATGCTGTGTTGTGCATAATGAGATACTGGATGAGTTTCATCACTAAACGCCAAGGACAAAGCGAGCCCTGCATAGTCTACCCCCGCATTGGAAGCACTGACTATAATCTCTGCGCATAAATGAAAAAAGTGCAGATAGCTACTTGCTGTTTGCTGTTCTGTGCGCGCTCGTCTCCGAATAGGTTTGGTTTTAGGTTGCGTGGCTTGAATACGTTCTAATATTTGTAAATCAAAGATGGAGGAGAAAGACTGCTGTATGACCGTAGCAAGAAAGCTAAAATCCGCCCCATATCGCTCTGCTAAGGCAGGATAAGCGCCCAGCATCGCTGATACATCAATCAAATCATTGTGTTGGGATGCCGCCATCGTAATTATCTCCAAACCCCTATTGCTCAGCCCATTATAGAGAAAAAGCTGGTATTTAAGTAATTGTACTTGATTATTCTTAAGTGATTATTAAGAGTAATGCTAGCTTTTTGAGGTAAACTTCAACGTAGCCGAGGGAGCTCCTTCTTACGGAGAACGCCTCCTAATACAAAACGCCCATAGGCACCGCATAAAGATTTTTACCAAAGCAAATAACTTCATGCCCACGATATAAAACCAAGCCGATAAAATGTAGATGTTTGCTAACTTGCATTAAATCACGCAAGCCAGAAAAATCTTTAGCTGTGACTTGAGTCGTTGCTTTCACTTCGATGCCAATTAAATGCTCTCCACGGGAGAGGACAAAATCAACTTCAGATTGAGTATAACTACGATAAAAATATAGTTCAACGCCGTAATTTAAATGAATAAGCCGTTGTAATTGAATGTGACACCAGGTTTCAATCAATGCTCCTATATAAGATGATGATTCCAATGCATCAGGATAGGTTAACCCTAATAAATAACATGCAAAACCTGTGTCATTAAAAAATAGTTTAGGTGATTTTACAAATCGTTTACCGACGTTATGAAACCAAGGCGGTAGCATGTTAATTTGAAAAGTTAGCTGCATCAAATCTAAATAACGTTGCAAGGTTCGTTTATCCATCTGCATATCAGATGCTAAATCGTTAAAATTAATTAAGTTCGCTGTTCTTGCTGCAACTAAACGTAATAATCGATTATACGCAATAATATCAATGGGAGATTGTATCAGTTGAATATCACGTTCAACATAAGTTTTTTGATAAGACTCATACCATTGTAATGTAAAAGATTGTTTTTGCTTTAGCATAACCTCTGGATATTGACCGTAAAAAATAAGCTCATTGAAATGCTCTGTAAAATCACTCAAAACGGAAAGTTCTTGTAATGCATCTGTCAATGTAGTTTCATCCGTAGGAGTGGTGAGTAAATCAAGCAAAGGATTTTTTGTTAAAATATCACAGGTTTCTCTGACAGAGAGGCCATCTAAATAGAGAATAGCCACCCGACCGCTCAAACTTTCTTTCACCGCAGAGGATTGCAAAATATTAGCCGAGCCAGTTAATAGATAACGCCCAGGCTCACGATTCTCATCAATGGATTTTTTGATAGCAATGAGCAATTCAGGAGCTCGTTGAATTTCATCAATGACAACAGGCGCAGTATATCGAGATAAAAATGCATGAGGATCGGTGGCTGCAGCCTCCCAGGTGGTAAGATCATCTAAGGTTACATAATGGCTAAAATATCCCTGTTGTACCAATTGCTTCGCAAAGGTAGATTTACCAATTTGGCGAGGGCCTAATAGCAAAAGAGCCGGAAAGTCTTCTAAGGCAGCTAAAGCTTTCATGTATACTTGACGTTCTTTCATGGAGAACCTGGTTTAAAATGAATCAAATTTTGAGAAATTATAGCATCCGTACGTATGAATTTCAAACATTGGTATGTATGAAATTCATACGTATGGATGCTATAAATTATAAAACTGCGGCATAGTATGACCTAACTTCATGATTAATGAAGTGTTATTGCACTACTGTATGAGAAAAATTAAACATTGAAAAAAATTGTGCATTGCAGTAGCATTTGTCGCAAAATTGCTTAAAGCTGCAAGATTTTTAGCAGCATTTACTTTTATATGAAGATACATGATGAGGAGAGCTTTGTGATGAGAAGCGAACGTCAACCCAAAGACCGAAAGTAACCGGCTGAGGCGATTTTTCCTGACATGGGATAATGATTTTAGTAATAATGAGGTAATAAGAAATGACTACAGAAAATTTATCAATGATACTGGGCTCTACTAGCACTGCGGAGCTAAACAGGTCTTCAAAGAAAAAGAAAGCAACTGAAATAAGCGCTCAGGACCTTCTACAAGCTGATGATAAAGCGCTTCGAAATTTACTCGCGTTAAATACTGATGTCCCCTACTTGATACAGGATATGCGGGATGATGCCCCCCAATGGGTGCTAGCAGGTCGTTCTGCGAAGAATTTCAACAACTATTACCGCCTCCTCGAAGATGAACCAGCAAAGCAACAGCACTTATGCCTAGCGTATCTGCAGCTATTGTCTATGGATGATCCTGTTATTTTTTACAATTCATTCAAAGGAATAAAGTCTCAATATGATCCTGAAATAAATTTTGAAGAGATTCTTTTTCGCTCAGAAATCATTAGAAAAGAGTTTTTCAAACAGGTTCATCTCCTGTACGAAAATTTAAACACGCAACAATTAGCACAACTTCATAGGAAAAATAAAGATTATGAAGATAGACTCGAACAAGCACGATATGACGCATGGGATAGCGATTATGATGACTGTTATATAAGCGTTCCTTTCCAAAGGCTTGATATACAAGAACTGGCATGGTTTCGTGCTATCAAAAACTTTAGTCCCATCCTTGATTTAACACAGGAACAATTAGAAACATGCTATCACTCTCATTCTGGGAATAGCCCTTCCCTTTCCCGATGGGATTTAAATACTCGCATTTCAATGGACAAGGATGCACGCGCCTTGTGGGCAAACAAAGCCAGAATGAATCCTAACTTGACGCCAAAAGAAATTGCACGAGACATTTGCCAAGACTATCTCGATGGGCGATTTGTCAGTGGTGGCCCACTTGCTTCTTTATTTGGAGAGAAGATTATTGTTCGTCAGCTTTTTTTCTGGCGCAAACAAACATCCTGTGAATTCATGACACGGATCTTGAACTATCTGCAGTCTAACCAAGATAAACCCTATGATGAATTATTAGCAGAAATTTCTTACAGAATGATGGCGAGCCCTACGCTTAATCCAGTGGGTCGATCTTCCGGTATTTTGCGTATTATCATCGGTGAGTTTGTTAATGAACTCAAAAAAGAACTTTCCCCGGCACCTTCATCATCTGCTAATGGTAACGCCCTCTCATACCAGGTTCGTTAGTTTAGGGGAAGTCTTTTAGAGCGGTATAGACAATAAGCGCCCGTCATTGAACTTTCATTCAAAGACGGGCTGCAAAAAACATTATTCCTTAATAATCTTCGCCAAATCTTGATAATGAATCAATCGCCATGAGCCCTGCTGTGGGCCGGGGTCACCTGTGTAAATCACATAACCGTATGGCACTCTTTCCGTAGCAATTTGCTGGAAATAATTCAGGTTTTTAATAAACTCTGGGCGATAGGTTTGACCATATTTAATTTCCATGGGAATTAAATCGCGGCCGCTTTGCCAAATTAAATCGACTTCATTTTGCGAGCGGTCACGAAAATAATAAATACGTGCCTCTCGTCCCTGATTGAGTAATTGTTTATAGAAATCCAAAATTACTAAATTTTCAAATAAGCCGCCTTTTAATGGATCTCGACTTACTTGTTCAACTGTTTCTAGTCCTAATAAATAACTCACTAATCCCACGTCAGTAAAATATAATTTCGGCGATTTGATAATGCGTTTCCCAAAATTTTCAAAGTAAGGTTGCAAGCGAAATACAACATAGGACGCTTCTAACACAGACAGCCACGATTGAATAGTATGGTAGGAAATCCCCAACTCATTTCCCAAATTAGCTGCCACAAATTCCGAACCTACACGCGCTGCACATAATTGCATGAAACGCTGAAATTGCGTCAAATCTTTCACTTGGATGATATTGCGCATGTCCCGTTCTAAGTAAGTCTTTACGTAGTTTTTATACACAAGCGTGGGACTGATGTGATCGCGAAAAATTCTCGGCAATCCACCAAAATACAATGCCTCATCTACAGGTAAATCAATGCCGGCCCTGATTAACTCTTGTGTGCTCATCGGAAGTAATTCTAATAAACCAACTCGGCCTGCTAAGGATTGCGTGACGGATTGCATTAGCGCAAGATTATAACTACCAGTAATAATGAATTGCCCTTTGATTTGTCGTTGATCGGTTTCTACTTGCAAATACGATAATAGCTCCGGGAAATGATGTACCTCATCAAATATGGCGCCGCCATCGCCTAAAGATGCTAATAATCCCTTTGGATCATCCATGATTTGTACGCGTTGCGAAGGATCCTCTAAATTAAAATAAGGTTTTTGCGGAAAACAGCGCTGACTGAGGGTGGTTTTACCTGATTGTCGCGGGCCTGTGATGCTGATAACGGGGAAATTACGAGCCAAACCCTGGAGTGTTGGCTCCATATCTCGTGAAAAATCTAATAATTTATCGTTATTACTCAAGGTGTTACACCATTATTGACTAAATAGAAGTTGGACTTCTGTTTAGTCAATAATGGCAAGGATTGTGAGAGCTGTCAATTATTTTAGCGCTCTTCTTATTTCTTCAACATCGATTTCAAAAATTGTCCTGTATAAGATTTCGTGCATTTTGCGACGGTTTCTGGTGTGCCTGCCACCACTAACGTGCCGCCCTTGTCGCCGCCTTCGGGGCCTAAGTCGAGAATCCAATCGGCGGTTTTAATCACGTCGAGATTATGCTCAATTACTAAAATTGTATTGCCGCGATCTCGTAGGCGGTGTAACACTTCGAGTAATTGTGCAATGTCGTGAAAATGTAAACCGGTGGTGGGTTCATCTAAAATATAAAGTGTATTTCCCGTATCGCGGCGCGATAATTCTTTTGCTAATTTGATCCGCTGTGCTTCACCGCCGGAAAGTGTTGTCGCGCTTTGTCCTACATGCAAGTAGGCTAAACCAACATCAATCAAGGTTTGACATTTACGCGCAATCGCTGGAATAGGATCAAAAAAACTACGCGCCTCTTCCACTGTCATTTCTAGCACTTGATGAATGTTTTTTCCTTTATACAAGACCTCTAAGGTTTCACGATTATAACGTTTACCTTGGCAGATATCGCAGGTGACATAGACATCCGGTAAAAAGTGCATTTCTACTTTGATTAAACCATCGCCTTCACAGGCTTCGCAACGTCCACCTTTGACGTTAAAACTGAAACGTCCGACTTTATAACCACGAGAACGTGCTTCTTGCGTGCCGGCAAATAATTCACGGATATAGGTGAACATGCCGGTGTACGTGGCTGGGTTAGAACGCGGGGTACGGCCAATGGGGCTTTGATCAATGTCGATGACATTATCAAAATGACCCATGCCAATAATTTTTTCGTGTGGCGCGGGAAATAATTGCGTGGCACCATTTAATTCTCGCGCTGCGGCAGGATACAGCGTGTCATTGATCAAGGTGGATTTACCAGAGCCTGACACGCCAGTAATACACGTCATCAGCCCGACGGGAATATCTACGCTGAGATTTTTTAAATTATTGCTGCTAGCGCCGACAATACGAATCATCCGTTTCGGATCCACGGCGGCACGATCTTCTGGTATTGCAATGAATTTTTTTCCCGAAAGATACTGGCCGGTGATGGAGTTTTTATCTTTTAAAATTTTTTCTGGTACACCTGCTACAACAATTTCGCCGCCATGAACACCGGCACCGGGGCCAATGTCTACCACATAATCTGCTTGGCGAATCGCATCTTCATCATGCTCCACCACGATCACGGTATTACCTAAATCTCGTAATCGTACTAAGGTTTTTAATAACCGCTCATTGTCTCGTTGATGTAAACCGATGGAGGGTTCATCTAAGATATACATCACGCCCACTAAGCCTGCGCCAATTTGGCTGGCTAAGCGAATGCGTTGTGCCTCACCACCGGAAAGAGTTTCAGCGCTGCGTTCTAAGGTAATATATTCCAAACCAACGTTGACTAAGAAACCTAAACGGCTGGTGAGTTCTTTTTGAATTTTTCCGGCAATTTCGCCACGGTAACCTGGCAAAGTTAAGGCTTGAAAAAACTGATGAGATTTTTCAATGGACATTGCGGTGATATCAGAGATGTTATGCTTTTCAATAAACACATTGCGCGCCGCTTCGCGTAGGCGTGAACCTTGACACACTTTACATTTGCTAACGCTTAAATATTTTGTTAATTCTTCTCGCACTGCTGTGGATTCAGATTCACGATAACGACGTTCCATGGCTGGTAAAATGCCTTCGAACACATGCTTGCGACGAGCAGCTCTACCCCGTGGGGTGATGTAACGAAACTCGATGACTTCATCACCAGAGCCATGCAAAATAATATCGCGAACTTTTTGCGATAATTTGTTATAGGGCTTATCCATATCAAAGTTATAATGTTTTGCGAGGGATTGTAATAAACTAAAATAATAAGCATTGCGACTATCCCAACCGCGGAGTGCACCTTCAGATAAACTCGCTTCTGCATTGTGAATAACGCGCTCTTCATCAAAAAATTGTTGCACACCTAAACCATCGCATTCAGGACATGCGCCTGCGGGATTGTTGAAGGAAAATAAGCGCGGTTCTAATTCTGTTAAACTGTATCCGCACTCAGGACAAGAAAATTTTGAAGAAAAGGTCATGAGTTGTTGTGCGGGGTGATCCATATCGACGATCACGGCTAAACCTTCGGCTAATTGTAATGCGGTTTCTAAGGATTCTGCGGTGCGTTGTTTTACATCTGGTTTTATTTTTAAACGGTCCACCACTACGTCAATGCTGTGTTTTTTTCTTAAAGCTAATTTAGGTGCGCTGTCTAATTCACAAATTTCTCCATTAATTCGAGCGCGTAAAAAACCTTGGGCGCGGAGAGATTCTAAGAGAGCTAAGTGCTCACCCTTTCGTTCTTTTACCACAGGAGCTAAGATCATTACTTTTGTATCCGCCGGTAAACTTAAAAGTTGATCCACCATTTGACTCACCGTTTGTGCTGCTAACACAGTGTTATGGTGCGGACATTGTGGTTGTCCAACACGTGCAAATAATAATCGTAAGTAATCATAAATTTCTGTGATCGTTCCGACGGTGGAGCGCGGGTTATGAGATGTGGCTTTTTGTTCGATGGAAATAGCGGGAGATAATCCCTCGATATGATCCACATCGGGTTTTTCCATCATAGAAAGAAATTGACGGGCGTAGGAAGATAAGGATTCCACATAACGACGTTGGCCTTCCGCATAGAGCGTGTCAAAGGCTAAAGAAGACTTGCCAGAGCCTGATAAGCCGGTAATGACGATCAATTGATCCCTTGGTAAATCAAGATCAATGTTTTTAAGATTATGGGTTCTAGCGCCCCGAATTTGTATGGTATCCATGGTGGTTTAATCCGCTGATTAGTCAAGAAGCGGGGATTATAGCATTGACCGTTAATTTTTAGAAAAATTTAGATGTTGAATGCCGGTGAATATATTCTAAAGAGTGCCTTCTCCCCTTGAGGGAGAAGGTGCCCAACGGGCGGATGAGGGGTAATCAAAATTAGAAAGAATACTTTATTGAGGTGAACTATTGGGTACCCCTCATCCGGCCTTCGGCCACCTTCTCCCTCAAGGGGAGAAGGCACCTCTTAAATGTTTTCTCGATGACTCTGACATTTACCTCCTCAAAAAAAAACTTTCATATAATCAAGCTCTATCTAATATTTCCTTAATATCTGCCTGATAGAATTCTCTTTAATGAGACTGTGATAAAGAGATGAGGTAATTATGGTCGGCCCAGATAGCTCGGTACTTGCAAGAGTAATCAGCGCCCTACAAGACCGCGAAAAAATGATTGATGCACTAGCGTATAGCAATTATTTATATACGAAAGAGCGAAAAGCTTTAGAGGAATTCGTCGATTTTTTATTACAGAATGACTATCTCAATGCTGATATTCAACATCGCTACAAGGTTGATCCCCGTGTTTACAGTGAATTTGAGCTGGGCACCGATAGCCAAGAAAAAATGACCGCGAGAATGGTGATCTTCGCCGCTTTAATTATGCATATCACTACGCAAATTCAAACTACGAAAACTCTCGCCTTAGAGAATACTGGCGTTGCCGGTGCTGATGATATTGTGGCCCTACAAACTTGGATCACTCAATCTAGAAATGCAGCCGGTGCTGTGTTAAAAAAATATCTTCATGCAGATGCCGTATTTCCTATGACGGAGGATAGCCCTCTTTTTCAGGAACTACCTCAACCTCGTCTTCACTCTGATAAGAAATTTTCAACGGGGATGGTTATTGGCTTTGGCATTTTAGCTGTACTTGGAGTGATTGGTTTGAATGTCGCTACTGGCGGTATTGTGGGAATGATTTTCATGGGGCTAGCGATAGGTGGTGCCATTGTAGCTGGGGCTTCTGTGTTAGTGCGACTCGTGCAAGAATTAGTAGCTCCTGCTCAAGAAACTGCTGAGCAAGTTGCATCACAAGCAGGCATGAAGGAACCTACCCCAACGGCTCCAACACCTACAGCAGCACCATCATTAAAAATATCTACCGCCGCACCGGAGCCCGCTGCAGCACCACCATTAAAAATTTCTACCGCCGCACCAGAGCCCGCTGCAGCATCACCATTAAAAATTTCTATCACCCCATCAGCGCCGCCGCTCGTGAGTGATAAACCAGAGCCAACACACGCACATTCTACTAGGATGGGATTCTTTTCTCGTAAGTCACCGGAAGTTACAACACTAGTAATGTTGCTTTTAAGCAATTCTCACTTTTTACCTAATGATGCTGATAAGGTTTATCCAAGAGTTATCGAATCATTGTCCGCCATTAAAGATACTGACAGTCTTCTCTTTTCGCAATTGATTACGCAGCTTAGCAAACTTTCTGTGGAAGAGCGCCGACTCTGTCATGATGCGTTGAATCGAATACAGCAAATTAGAAGTGTCGATCCTCTTATTAACTCCGTTGACACGCTCATTGCACAACTCAATAAGCAATTAGCGGAAGAGTTAACCGCAACACCCACGCAGGCGAGTTTCTCACATCGAATAACGCGAGCCGCTCATGGCTTTATCATGCTGTTGTTTGATCTTCCGTTGTTTTATTAAAACTCCTCCGCAAGCGAGAACCGCTGTCGTTTTTATGATATACTCTGCCCCATTGAAAAAGCTCCAACCTCATGCATAAGGTTAATGATATGCAATACGATAAAATGACTTCCTTTGAAAAACGTTCTGCGCTGAGCCTTGCTAGCATTTATGCTTTTCGCATGCTCGGATTATTTATGATCCTGCCCGTGTTTGTGTTTCATGCTAATTCCTTACAAGGTGCGACGCCTAAGCTGATTGGGTTGGCGATGGGGATTTATGGTCTTACGCAAGCGCTTTTGCAAATTCCTTTTGGCATGTTGTCGGATCGATGGGGGCGCAAACCTGTGATTGCTGCGGGTCTGGTGATTTTTGCTATAGGTAGCGTGATTGCTGCATTATCTCATACGATTGAAGGCGTTATTTTAGGACGAGCGATTCAAGGTTCTGGCGCAGTTGGCAGTACCCTCATTGCTCTATTGGCGGATTTAACTCGTGAAGAACATCGCGGCAAAGCGATGGCTATGGTGGGGATGGTCATCGGCATGTCCTTTAGTGTATCGCTGGTGCTGGGGCCATTACTCAATAGTCTGATTGGCGTTGCAGGTATTTTTTGGTTAACAGCTGCTTTAGCTGGATTGGGGATTGTAATGTTGATGCTCGTCGTTCCTCATCCGACACAAAGTTTATTTCATCGAGATGCATTACCGGAGCCGCGGCAATTTCGCGCGATCTTGAGGAATCAAGAATTATTGCGACTGGATTTGGGAATTTTAATCTTACACGGGATTTTAACCGCTAGTTTTGTGGCAATTCCCGTGGCCTTACAACATTTAGTGGCATTACCAGCAGCATTACAATGGCGTTTGTATTTACCCGTCATACTGTTGGCGTTTATCACGATGATTCCCTTTATTATTGCCGCTGAAAAAAAGGGGCGATTGAAGGAAGTCTTAATCGGAGCTATTAGTGCTATCGCCTTGGCTGAGCTGGGTTTATTATTGTTTTCCGCCACCCTGGTGGGCGTTAGCCTGTGCCTTTATGTCTTTTTTACCGCCTTTACGCTGCTTGAGGCAACCCTCCCCTCACTGATAGCAAAAGTCGCGCCCGCAGGTAGCAAAGGCACGGCCATGGGGGTATACTCTTGTTCACAATTTCTTGGGATTTTCCTGGGAGGTGTTATAGGTGGCTGGCTCTTTGGCACCCATCATGTTGGCGGTGTTTATTTACTCTGCTCCCTGTTCGCGTTACTCTGGCTCTTAACTGCCGTTGGCATGAAAAAGCCTCGACCCGTGGGGACGTTTCTACTAAGAGTCGCCGTTACGTCACAGCAAGAGGCCCAACAATTAACGCAGCAACTATTAAAGATTGCTGGTGTTGAGGATGCGGTGGTGATGGTTGATGATCAAACTGCTTACCTAAAGATCGATAACAGTGTAATTAATAAAGAGGAATTAAAACCCTTTTCAGTTTAGGAGTATGTGATGGCTAGAGGTATTAATAAAGTAATTTTGATTGGGAACCTAGGAGCGGATCCAGAAGTGCGTTACACCACGAATAATGTGGCTATTGCAAACTTATCCTTAGCAACTAGCGAATCTTGGCGTGACAAAAACACCGGTGAAACGGTGGAACAGACTGAATGGCATCGCGTTGTCTGCTATCGCCGTTTGGCAGAGATTGCCGGAGAATATTTACGTAAAGGCAGCAAAGTGTATATTGAAGGACGCTTACGCACTCGTAAATGGCAAGATCAACAAGGTCAAGATCGTTATACAACGGAAATTCAAGCGGATTCTCTGCAAATGTTAGATGGTCGCGGTAGCAATGCAAATGCTGGCGCTGATTTTTCTGAAGGACGTGCCGCAGGCTCTGACTTTGGTGGATCGAATTCATCATCGAACTATGGAGCACCCGCTGCTGCCGGAGCGCCTGCACAAGGTGGTTCGGATAATTTTGATGATGATATTCCGTTTTAATATGGTTTGTTTTTGAGAAAGAAGGAAGAGCTGTGCTCTTCCTTTTTTTTTGCGAACTATCCGGTGTCTGGCACATGTTTCAATGAGATGAATTTACCTACCCCACAAACAACATTTGTAGAGCCAGCATCAAGGCATTCTCGTGTGCCTGACATCTTTTACCTCGATTTAGAAAAATGGGTCTTTGGAAAATGGAAATGATTAGCTGCTTTTTATGATTTTTAGGAGCGATCTTTTTTAAATCTGCGTGGGCGGTGCCAGGCACACGAGAATACCTTGGCGCTGGTGCTCCAAATGATTATCTTTGTGTAGGCCAGTTCTTTTCATTATACGGTGTGCCAGGCACCTTTTAGCTATACCAGACACCTTTCGACTGTATCAAACGCTTTTCGACGAATCGGCAAAAAAAAATGCCTGGTCCGTGAAGACCAGGCATAATCCATTGAGATTACAGATATATGAGGTTGTTGTTTACTTGGCATAACCAAGCAAACAACTACATTATAGCGAGGGAATCTCAAAAAACAACCACCATTTAAGAAACTTTTAAGGTATTTCTAATATTTGCCTCAGAAAAATGGGTATGCTTTTCTGATATTATTTTAGGTCACTGAATATTAAGGTTTTTTTATAGCAATGAATTTAGCCTGTTTTGTTTTAAAAACACTGGTTGAAATTGTTTTTGAGAGATATACCGCTCGCTAATGAAGATGCGACTGTTGGCATCAGTGCTGGTGGAGCACTTCAAGCTGCTTCGCATCTTGAAGTGGAATGGGTATATTTGAGTATTTTAGTAAAAGATTTTTGATAATTAGCGAGATCGTTTAGAAAAAGTAGGAGAAACAGCAGTAAATTCTTCCTTCACTCCTGGATCTTCTCCTTCAATATCTTCACGCCTGCTCGGACTAACTGGGTGCAGCGATGCCGTGTTAGTAGAACTGGAGTCTCTTGAAAATAATTGTTCTTCTTGAGCAGGAGTAAGGCTTCTCCCAATGTCTAAAGCTGATAATAAGCTTAGTTGCTGAGCAATGAGATCAGCTAGCACTTCGTTCTCTTTCCATAACTTATAAACTTCACTGGTGAAATCCTTCATGTTATCTCGATCTCGCTGTAAGAAAGCTAGCACTTTGCATGCAAGTGCGACGTCTTCTTTAGACAACTCTTTTATATCCAAAAATTGATAACAAGCGCCTCTGACAGATTCTACATAGTCTCCATGCTCATCCATACCAAGTTCTTCTTCGCTATCTTGAGCTTCCCACAACGGAGTTCTGTGCCCAAATTTATAGGTATACTGAGCTTCCTCCGTATGAAACGTAACCATGGGTGTGAGATCATCTTGTACCGGTGCGGAATCACTAGAACTACTTGGTTGTAACGACAAATGATCTTGAGGAAAAAGCAATTCACCAAACCCATATTCTTTTAAACAAAGAACCCGCTTCTTCACTTGTCTTGCAGAAAAAAATGATTGCAACGTACCGCCACCACCGCCAAAGGTAAGAACATCTCCATAAGCCAAGTGATGATCATGAGCACACATCAGCATTGCTTTGTCTAATCCTAATTGTTTCAAAATAAATTTGATAATTTTATTGTGACTTGGCCTAGAAGAATGACGACTAACGCTACGAGAGGTGCTCTTTGCCGTTTTCATTGCGTCATAAAAAAACTTACTTTGCTCCCCTGTTAAATATAAAGCGGTATCATAATATTGCGGTATTGCGCGTTTTCCTGCTGTCTTTGTACCTTGATGAATGGCAATCACCACTGTTTTGCCCGCAAAGGTGTGTGTTTGCTCCATCAACCAACAATACTGATTATTGTCAGCTTTCTGCGGGCCTAACTGTTTATGATACCGATAATAATCTCGTGCCAAGGTATTAGAGTCTAAACAAAGAAATACAACAGACTCTACATTTAAGCGATAGTAAAAATGAGGCATCAACCAACCTCGAACTCGCGGATCTGCCAAGGATAACCCGTTACCTGGTTGTGCTGCCTGTTGGAAAAACTGTTGCCTTTCATCAAAAATACTAGAGTCTAATTTCTTTTTTTGTTCCTCATTGGCCATCGCATCCAAATAGGTATACAACACTTGCCAATAGGCGAATTTTTCTTTGTCGTCATTAAAAGCAGAAAATTTCGAAATGTTGTAATCATGATTTCCAAGGATGACAAAAAAAGGAATCTCTTTTAACTCAGGATAAATAAGATAGACATCTTCAAAGCAACGACGCAAACCCGGCGCATCAAGACCCGCCAAACCTGATGGATAACGATTATCCCCCAACAAAAAAATTAAATCGGGTGGACCTTCTTGACGAATTCTCTCACACAGTAATTTTGCAACTCTTGCTTGTTCTCCACCACCTTGGCAACCTAATGCAAACACTTTAAGAGGTCGGTGTTCCTCGCCGGGCTTTCGGTTTAAGCGAACATTGTAGACACCCCCTCGAGAAATATTTGGTGAAGAAGATTGTTCTGGTGCCACTGCGGGGAAGGATTGTTCTGCTACTGTCGCGATAGTTTGCTGTACAAAACCGGCTGATGGAAAAGGCGTGGCACATGCCTTAGTAAAACCTGTAATACCTGTCACCCAATTGTAGGAACTATCTGACTCGATCATACAACAAACGCTCTCCACATCTTCAATTTAAAAAATAATGAAGCTATTTAACCATGGCAATCTTAAGGATTTATTAGGGATTCGATCTCGACAGAGGTATCAGGCACACCGTGATGGCATGCCTGAAACTTCTTTATCGGAGGACTTGTTGCTGTTGCATCCGTGCAATAAGAACGACGCTCCAAAACGTTTATTCATTAATAGCGAGTTACATTCACCTTCGCATTTGTTTCTTTGATGAAGGTGAGTAAAAAGGCTGATAAGAGCAACGACAAGGGTAACACACTCAAGGCGTATTTAAAGTCTTGCGCACTGTAAACACGAACGTTATCCATCAGTGCACCGCTCCAACTCCAATCCAATAACAGACCAATGGCTGGCTGGAAGATAACCCCGCCTAACATCACCAACATATTGGTCACAGCAATCGCCGTCCCCGCTAAATTGCCAGGGCTTAATTCACGGCCGATGGGGAACACAATAACCTGTGAACCATAGTTCACACCAAAGATAAAGAGTAACGCCATCACTTGATATTTTGATAAGTCTGGCACATACAAAATGATTGAGATAATAATGGTTGCCATGCAAGCGCCCACAACCATCGGCAGTTTACGTTTTTTAATCACGTCTGACCACCAACCAAATAAGGGACCGCCACAAGCGAAGCCTAAAAATACTAAAGAAATCGCCCACGCAGCATCTTGGCTACTCAGCATATGTGCACGTTGTAAATAAGTTTTACCCCATACTTCCGCAAAGGCAGAAGACGGTAAATACATCAAGCAACCAATTAATCCATTCAACCAAATGTATTTATTTTTGAAAATGGACCAGAAGCCCATGCAGATTTGTGGTAAATCTAATGGCTCAGAACTACCTTTCGCAAGTTCTCGATGTTTCCCATCTTTAATGACCACGAAAATCAACACTGATAATAAAACACCGATTAACGCGGAAATCATCATGCTAGAGCGCCAACCCATAGTGTCAACGATAGGCGTCAATGTCACTTCACCACATACGGCACCCACCGCACCTAAGGCGGAAGTAAACCCTGCGATAAATGCAAAGCGATTCGGTGGTAACCAAATCGTTGCTAATTTCAAAACACCGACGAAAGCAAAGGCAGAACCAAATCCCGCTAAGAATCGGCCTAAACCTGCAATACTGAGGAAATGTGAACTACCGAAGAGATAAGCACCAACAGCGCATAAGAGACACGCGATTGTTAATAAACGTCGCGGCCCATAACGATCCATCAGGACCCCAACAGGGATCTGCATAGGTGTATACGCGTTATAGTAAAAACCGATTAAAATGCCGAACCCTGTACTATTGATGTCGTAGTATTGCATCAATTGTGTGGTCATGACATTAGGAGCGATCCTAAGAACATATTCGTAAGCGTAGAATAACGCACCCACAGCGCAAATAATCCAAGGTAAAATACTTACCGTTTTATTCAAACTTGCCGAAGCTTGGTTTGAGAGCACTTGTCGGCTCATTCCCTCATCAGACATCAGTTATCCCCCTCTTCCTTCGCTGTCACAAAGAACCGGCCCATAATAATGCCTCACATTGGCATTCAAACTAGGACGTTATTATGGATATGTTCTCTATACAACATTAAAAAACTTAGTGTGAATTGTAAGATAAAACAATTCGCACTACCCGCTTACTTTTCTATAAACCCATCTCACCTCAGGATGCATTCACATCCTGAGGTGAGATGGGTATAGATCTTCTTTATTCGTTGGTTGTCGCTTTATCTTTATTATGACGCTGGAATCTAGCATTGAATCGTTCAACACGACCCGCAGTATCCACGATCTTTTGCTGGCCGGTATAAAATGGATGGCATTTCGAGCAAATGTCTAAATGTAAGTCTTTGTTTAGAGTGGTATGGTAAGCTATTTCGCTACCACAACTACAACGGGCCATCACTTGGTGATAGGCAGGATGAATATCAGCCTTCATATGTATTTCCTCATTAAATTAAGCACTGCCGCGAGCCAATTTGTTAGTCGCACAGCACATTACACACTGCTTTTATCTTAATGATACAAGCGGTATCCTCATTCAAAATAGTGGCAAATGGTAACCAAATTTACAGGGAAAAGCAAGGGCTTATTATGGACGTCACTCGAACCTAGCGCGTAAACTCTGCAATGACGGGCGCATGATCTGAAGGACGCTCCCACTTTCGCGGCTGTTTATCGATCCAGCAGGCTTGGCAGTCCGGTGCTAAGACTGTATTTGCGAGAATATGATCGATGCGCAAACCTTTGTTGCGAACAAAGGCCATTTGCCGGTAATCCCACCAACTATAAGCCGTTTCTGCGGGCGAACACTGACGGAAACAATCGGTAAATCCTAGCTGCATCAAATGCGATAAACTCTCTCGCTCTGCCTCACTGACCAAGACACTCCCCTCCCAGGCTTTAGGATCGTAGACATCTTGATCCGTCGGTGCGATATTAAAATCACCGACAACCACCATCGGTTGCTGTTGCTGCAATTCCTGTTGTAAATACGCTTGCACGGCGCTTAGCCATTGTAATTTATATTCATATTTATCAGACCCGACACTAGAACCATTAGGAACATACAAATTCCAAATACGAACACCGGCAATGGTGGCGCCAATAATACGTTTTTGTTCTGGATCCACGCCTGTCATCCCAATTTGCACAGCATCGATGGGTAATCGACTTAAAATTGCGACTCCGTTATAGGATTTCTGTCCTGAAAAAACCGCTTGATAACCCAAATCCTGCAAAGCTTGCAGAGGAAACTGAGCGTCTTCCACCTTTGTTTCTTGCAATGCCAGGACATCCGGCTGCTGAGTTTGCAATTGCAGCCATTGTTCTAAGTGAGGCAGACGAACTCGTAGGGAATTCACATTCCAAGTAGCGACGGTTAGCATAAGCAATAATCCTTTATTTAAGGGTGAGAGAAAACAAAAAAGGGCGAGCCATGCTCACCCTTTTTGGCTCGTTAACGCTAACAGCGATTAAGAGCTGTAATACATTTCAAACTCAACTGGATGAGTAACGCTATTTAAACGAGTAATTTCCTGGCGCTTCAATGCGATGAAGGTATCCAGTAAATCATTGCTAAATACATCACCTTCCAGTAAGAATTGACGATCTTCTTCCAAGGCATCGAGTGCTTCGCTTAAGCTCGTACAAACGTGTGGAATATCTTGCAATTCTTCCGGTGGTAAATCATATAAATCTTTCTCGCTAGGTTCGCCAGGATGTATTTTATGACGAATACCATCCAAGCCTGCCATTAGCATTGCTGCAAATAGCAAGTAAGGATTGCTTGAAGGATCGGGGAAACGCACTTCAATACGACGACCTTTAGGGCTCATGACGTAAGGGATACGAATCGATGCTGAGCGATTGCATGCTGAGTATGCCAATAGCGTAGGAGCTTCAAAACCTGGTACCAAACGTTTGTAACTGTTGGTGGTAGAGTTAGCGAAAGCATTTAAGGCTTTTGCGTGCTTAATAATACCGCCGATATAATACAGCGCCGTATCCGACAAGCCAGCATAACCGTCACCTGCAAATACGTTCACACCGTCTTTGCTGAGGGATTGGTGGCAATGCATACCACTGCCGTTATCGCCCACTAAGGGTTTCGCCATAAAGGTAGCTGTTTTGCCAAAGGCATGGGCTGTATTGTGAATCACGTATTTCATGATTTGTACGTGATCGGCTTTTTTCAGCAATGAATCAAACAATACGCCAATTTCATTTTGACCTGCGCTGGCAACTTCATGGTGATGCATTTCGACGGAGAGGCCCATTTGTTCCAAGGTCAAACACATAGCGGAACGTAAATCTTGTTGCGAATCAACAGGTGGTACTGGAAAGTAACCGCCTTTTAAGCCTGGACGGTGCCCCATGTTGCCACCTTCATATTCACGCTTGGAATTCCAATACGCTTCTTCGGAATCAATTTTGTAGAAGGTATGGCCGGGTTCTACGGCATATTGCGCACTATCAAAGATAAAAAATTCTGGTTCTGGGCCAAAGTATGCTTTATCAAAGCCGCAACGTTTTAAATATTCTTCAGCACGTTTTGCTGTACCCCGTGGGCAACGGGAATATGTTAAGAGGGTGCTTGGCTCTACCACATCGCAGCGGATATTTAAGGTGGATTCAATGCAGAAGGGGTCTAACACTGCAGATTCAACATCTGGCATTAACACCATGTCGGATTTATGAATGCTAGTAAAACCACGAATGGAGGAACCATCAAAGGCACGACCATGGGTAAAGAAATCTTCATCTACCGTGTGAGCCATAATGCTAAGGTGTTGCTCTTTGCCCAGCAAATCAGTGAATCGCAAATCAACAAATTTAACTTTTTCTCGTTCAATGAGATTGAAGACATCCGTAGGGGTGACGGTGACCATCGTAGACATTACATACTCTCCAATTGGCTGGTTAAGGGACGTTATCGAGCTCACAAGACCGAGGAAAGACCCTCGATTTAGCTTGTGAACGCGCGAATTATATCCCAAGATCTAGGAAATTGCTTGGATTTTTTCAAGATTTTCTATGCCGCTCGCAGACGAAGAGGAGGCTCTCCCGCCCCCCTCTCATCGAACAAATCACTGTACTGTCAGAAATACCGTTACTTATAATCTATCTGCAAGAGAAAGGAGCCCAACATCGACTTGAGCTTCGTTCTGGCGCATTCACAGGCCGCCTTGAACGAGAAGCGATGTCTCGAAGACCACTTTCCACATCATCATCAGAATCCTCTGTCTCTTCTTGTCTATCATCTAAAAATGGGGCCGACATATCGCCCAACTCTGCATCTTGCCCAACGCTGCCGCCCCTCATTCCCTCAATCTTTCGATTGATGCTTTCTTCGGGTGTTAGCATAGAGCGCGAGAACTCTCCACCTACTTCACCTATCCCGTCATAGCGATGTGCTATGCTGATAGCCCTATTATTACGCTCTTCCGCTAATCTATCTTTTTGCTCAAGCTTTTCTTGTCGAAGTAAATGTAAATAATGTCGCTCTTCATCAATCGACGCTGCATTTGCCTGAAAGCGTCCCCCATTCCAAGCTTGTGTGTCTAGGGACTTGCTTCTAGTTTCAATATGTTGTAATTCTGCCTGTATTAAATAGAGCTTCTCATCTTCTCCAGCAAGAGCACCATAAAGTGGGTCTTCATAATACCCAGTGTGTAAGATTCGGTATGCGGCCAGCGTATTTTCATGGATGTATTGTTCTATTTTGCCAATCAACTCAGCATAGGACACACCGTCCGTATTACCTTTCAGATATTTTGCTAGATCATCAATCAGTGCTTCGGGCGTCTTCGGCGATGGGGATGAGAGCGACACATCCAAGTCACTGTCATCATCATCTGAGGGAGCCGAGGGCAGAGATGACGATGATGAGGATGACGGCAACAAAGATGATATGCCCATTGATGAATGCGCCATCGGTTTCGGATGTTTCACACTTTCCTTAATGCTAAGGATGGCACTTCGTATCCGCTCATTTTGCAACATCAACTCATGAGCTGTTGCATCAAGAGGACTAGCCTTTTTGATTTCCTCTATCGCCTGTTGCGCAACTTCGTTTCGATAAAGTAATGTCTGCAATGGTGAAAGCTCACCGGGAAATAAGCTCTTATCTTTTGCCGGTAATCCGGGCCCAGCTTCTGCAAATAAAATATTAGGGGAGATAATCGGTGTACGGCTCACTTCACCAATGACATTTGCAACAAACCTAACATGCCAGGAGGCAGCATAGGGAGAAAATCTAGAGGGCCATGTTTTGGATAGAAAAACTCGAACATCTTCATATTTGGCGATTAGAAAACGCCACATAGAGGTCAAAAGAGCTGTGGAATTTAAACTGCCAGCTGTGAAATCGGAAAAAAGAAAAAACATCCATCCCATGATGAGTCCTTCTTCTGTTCCATCATTTTCAGTCTTGGAAGCCAATCTTGCTGCTGCCAACCCCGATGAATAGGAACACACTAGCAACACGAGAACTAATAAACCGAGACCAGCGCGAACCGCATAATTCCCGAACTTTTGTAGCTTCTGGTTACCTTCTGGTTTGGAAAAAGGAGCCATGGATGCGACATAGTCATAACCTTCCCCCCATAAACTGAGAAAATATCTAACCGCCATAAAACCAAAAAACAATACCATGAATTTAGACAAATATGTCATTGCGCCAAAGGTTTCTCCAGCGGGCTCATCATCGAGAAAACTTGTCATTTTTCTTTCTACATACGGGTAATACCAGATAACTGCCACTGCCATAAACAGCACCATTCCGAAAGCAATACCTCGCTCGAGGCCTCTATTCATACGAGGTGGCAAGGCTCCGGTGTTTGCCACAGATTGCCGCAAACTTTCTTCTGAGCCTCGAGACTGCGTTAATTGCGCCAAGGCTGTTACAACCTTAACTCGCTGAGGTAAGGTCATAGCATCACAAGCTCTCCAAGCTCGCTCAAAGGTCGGGAATATAGGCAGTTGCTCAATCTGAAAAACAGTCTTCAACATCGTGACCGTCAACTCTCGATCCTTCGGGTTTGACAAGCGCGCCATTAATACTTCTAATGGCCTTGCCTCGCGCAAAAAAGCCTCGCGATACAACCTTGGATCGGTTAATGCCAACAGATAAGCAGTAGAGGTCACGCTGCTATTAACATTAATCGGAAAATTACCCGCAATATTGGGAAATCCCACTGTAATCATGCTTATCAAAGTCATATCAGCGTAAGACTCTATTCCTGCTTTATCCAACCCAACGGCTAAATTGTAGATGGACGAAGCGCCCCCTACAGCAAGGGTGAGCGTGAAAAAAAGAGCCGCTAACACGCCTCGAGGTGTTCTTGGAAATTTTTTGAGGAAAGACAGAAAGTAAGGTAAAGCCATCATGGCTTCCCAAGCATTTTTCCCAGACAATGTCATGTTAGCCCAAATAACACAGACATTAACGAAATGCACAAAATCTTGTGCAGCGAGCGGCAAGCCAGACACGTCTAAACGCGGCGTGTCTTCGCCAGCAGCATTTTGAATACGTGGGATATCATTGGGATTTAATCCTAATAATTGCACAGCGCCTTGTTGCCCAGCTGTGCTCAACGCGAAGCCAGAATAAGCACCTGCTCCTGCCACAACAAGAGAGAAAAGCCCATAAAAAATCTTTGCGCACTTATACAGACAATGTGAAGCACTTGAATCCGCTGCGCCAGCTAGGGCCAATGCTTCAGTAAGCCACTCTGAATGGAGTCCGAATAAATTGTCATTATATTGGGAGGGGGAAGACAAAGACTCTGTAGCAAACGCTGCAAGACGTCGAGTAGACGCCAGCAACGGCGCATCCTCTGGGAAAGTTGTGTGGTCTAAAAAAAGATTGATGGCCTCTGGTAGTGTCATGCCTGTTGAGATGGCAAGCGGTATCGGAAGAATATCACCTGAAGAAGACGCGGATGGCGGTGGAGGGGATGTAATCGGGGATATAGGATTAGGATAACGTTCTCCCGTAGGAGGAGTAAGAGCGAAGTCTCTGGAATCTAGATTAGGAGCTGCGCTGGGAGTAACAAACATTAAATCAGGGCCACTTGAACTACCCATTTCATATCCTGATTTTTCATATACTGAATCACTCATAATTATGGCTTCTTTTAACAAATTTTAAAAAAAACAAAACTTGTAAGACAGTCCAGTCCCACATGCTCTCCCAAATCTTGTTAAAAATCCTTCTTCGCTTGCGAATGCAATTCTCAGCGCCGCGTGGAAATATTCTTTTTCTATATACGGCTTGAAATTTTTTGCTCTGACACGGCAAACATACTAACAAAAAGCAAATTAAATGTACAGGTTTATTTTTTATTTTATGTGCGTATTTTCTGGGGAAAATTTGCCTTTTTTAGTGAGAAAGATTCTCAATGAGGCTGATAAAATTATCAAGCGACATCAGCACGATGTCGCTTGATTAGAGGTATTGTTAGCGATTTTGGGGGCTCAAACAATTCCTGAGGCTCGTCGCGAGAGAGGAAGGCTTTCTACGAGGAGCATTTGCAGGACCTCTCTCATGTTGAATCTCCTCTTCGTCACTTTCACTATCTGAGGGGGCCCCTGGCCTTGGCCAACAACCTGAGCTATTGCCCGCGACACTTGGCATTTCCGTCGTTTCGTTGTTGTTACGAATTACTTCATAGCCAGATGAAGCCTGCGGACAAATTGACGACCAGAAACTACTTGAGCCTCCATTTGCTTGGCCCGCTTCAAGATCGGAATAGCCATCAAAGAACTCGAGGGTGTCCTCAAAAGCTTGTTGTTGCGTTCCGCGTGGATCTAGATGCCGCTGATTACTTTCGACCTGATCTGCAACGATGTCCATTCTCGCCTGACGTTGCTGTCTAAGTCTGAGAATCTCATGCTGTCTCTTTTGAGAAAGCATATCTAGCAATTGTGCACTGCGTCTTAAAATTTCGATTCGCTCCTCGTGTTGAGGCTCTTGTGACTCATTTTGCTGACCATAAACACGATCCACATCTGCGATTTCTCTTTTCGCAATTCCTTCTCTTGCTGCATTAAAGTCCCTATCGATTCGCGCTTTTTCAGCAGTTAATCGCACCAATTCCGCATCGGTATTTGGATCGGTGGCCGTAGCAACGCCTAGAGTTGCAGCCCAGCGATCATCTTCGAAACGGCAACGGTACACTTCGTCTAAAGAGGTATGCTGACGTAGCGATGTAATCATTAAAATAGTGGCTCGCATGTGAGGAGCATTGAGTTCTTTTTCCGTTGTTGGTAAAGGTTCACCTAACTGGGCAGCTGTGATATAGCCAATGATTTCCGTTCCTCTCTGATCTGAACGCATAGTCCTATATTGTAATTTAGGCTCGCTAGTACCAGCGCCAGTCGTATGAAATTGAACATACAGCACATTGTATTTATTAATCTGTGGCCATTCACAATCAACAATCACAAAAGGATATCGATCAAAGACCACCTCTTCAGATAGGGTATAAATCGCTCGATAGGAGCCGAGTGTATCATCTACAAAATAACCAGGCTCATTAGGGTAATATCCTTCAATTGTTTCAGGAGAAAAACAACGTTGCGCTTTTTGAATACACCAATACACTATATTCCAAAATCCTCTATCTAGCCCGTATACCCAATCTGCGATACCCACACGATTTACAAAAAACGCCATGGAAAAAGACAATACGAAGGAATTCCAAGAACCAACACTGTAATCACCAGGCTCATTGTTTTCGCTAAATAACTCTTGACCACCCACACCGCCATTTGAGAAAGATGAAAATAATGCCGTCGCAAAAATCACTGTCTCACAAAGCGCAATCAATATTCTTTGTGCGAGCGTATATTTCTTCATATATCGCTCCCACTTTTCATCCCTGGAAAAAAGTGAGGTCGCTGTTACAAACAAACCGCATCCAAACAAAAGCCATGAGGCGATACTAGAACTTAACGTGTAATTAAGCGCTTCCATGATGGGGTAGGTACGACCTGCACCGGACAAATATAAAAGGGAGTTTTCCCAGACATACTTGCCTGTGGCAATCGTGCCAACCGCTGCTACCGTTAACGTGGTACCTGCTAACCCTCGCTCTACAGTGCAAGATGGAGAGCGAGTTTTTCCGAAGCTCTCTCCAAATGCTTGTACGACTCTCACTCGGTCTGCGCCTGAAAGACGTTGTAAAGCTTCATATGCTATTTTATAACTTGTCGTTGCAGGAAGAGAAAATGTATCAATTAAGTAAGCACGAAAGGCATTCCGACTCAAAATGTCAATAATCGGTGCTGTTTTTGAAGCTGTTGTGACTACACGCTCCATCGCACCTTGGAAACCGCTTCGCAATCGCTGCAGCAACCAGCACAAGACTCGATAAGCACCATAAGCATTGATCAATCCATTAATAACAAAACTATCATCTGCGACCGCTTCTGTTCCTAAAGAAACTTTCTGTGCATCTCTTGCGAACAGATGACCTAAGACACCTGTAATCAAAGCTCTTGCCTGATTATAGGGATTGATCGCTGTAATATAGTTGAAGGAACCTGACTCAAAACCACAATATAAAGCAAACATCATGAGTCCGACTTTGAGCGGTTCTCGTTTTATCAGTGCCAAAATGGATGAGGGTAAATTCTTGAGAGATTCTTTGAGCTCTGCATCGGTATCCGGTGGAGACAGAGTGGATTTAACCACAGCTTGCGCCCACTCCGCACCTAATCCTAAATTAGCGCCAACGGATGAGCCTCTAACAATATTACGAATCCATGGCAACGCTTCTTTCCCTAGCCCAAGACCGATACAAAACCAAATCCAGCCACTATCACTAAAATCCCAGTAAGGAATCGCTGAGACAATGCCTCCAAAAAACGCAACCCCACCAGCAGCATTCGCCACAACCTTCAACGCACCTGTCCATGTCCATGGGCATTCATACCAGCTAGTATTGCCTTGAGCTTCAAGTCGTTGGGCTTCGCCTACTGCTTCCTGTAGCAGCTTCGTAAGATGTGGATAAAGTTCTTTTACAGTTTGACCTAGGAGAATATATTCATCTCTAAAATGCTTTTTTTCACTGGGTGTGGATGGAGGAATATAATAGCCACGATTATCTTTATCGCTCACTAGAGGTCTCGTCAGTTGATCAGCCTGGATTTCTTTATACCTATGACGTTGTATTTCTGAGGCCACTTTGCTAAAAGGAGAAAGTTCTGGAGCTGTGTGACTTGTGCTTGGATTCATTACATTATGAAGATGCCTATCATCATCGCTAGAGGTATCGGTATCAACGCTAATAGCGCAAGGATTAATCTGCTGAGAATCAAGAGACTCTTCAGAATTATCTCCATCAAAAAAAAGTTCATCTCCGCTACTACTCATAACCTACAACCTCTCAAAAAAATTAATAAAAAACCACACCTTGCAAACGCGTCAATGCATTTGCAAAACTACATAACTGAAATATTTTGCTATTTCAAAGGTCCTTTTTAGCCGAAAATGCGGCTTGAAACCGTGAACGCTAACGGATTTATTCTGATAGTTAGCAACGGATTTTCCTGCTGACAATAATGTCAACTATCGACTCTACCAAAACGAACATTAGATGTACAGCTTTATTTTAAAGTTTTAGTGTAAAGATTCACCCCAATGTGTTGTTTTCAATGACATACCTTGGCTAGCCTGCTGTAACACCTGTAAGGCTTGTTGCGAGCCAGTGGCGCTCCATAGGGCTTGAGCTTGGAGTGGGGTTAGTATTGAAGGGGCTCCGTGCAGGGTGCGAGTTGCCAGTAACACATCCATTAATAAGACAAATTCATGGCATAAAGCCGCATATAATCGATTAAATTCACTATTAGCCAGATCGCCGAGTAACCCATAGGCGCTACGGCCTAAATCCACATAATAATGAATCGAGACCCGTTGTCGTTGCGAACGACCAGGGAAAAAACCGGAAAATAAGAGGCATTTATCGCCAACATCTCGTAAATGATCCCGTCGTAGTGCCCCCCTCTCATCGATACTTTGTAAATAATCCGGGGCTAAGGCGCGAGAAAATAAGGTTGGATCGGCAGAAAAGCGCATTAAAAGCATGATAAGGTAGCTTTTTAATTCCTCATCCACGGCAACACCGCTTGCAACCACAGCATCTTCGATCAAAGCATGCCATTGTGCTTGTGATGTTGGTTGTAAGGATAAACTGCTCATCTTGAACCTCCTTAAAGGACCCTCATCCGCCTCTCTACAAGAGACAAAAATGCAGAGCCCTTTCACATTAGAGAATGTGGCCTCACACACATTGTCATCCCCGCGCAGGCGGGGACCCATTTTCATAGCAAGCTCGGAGCGCATGTAGAAATGGGTCCCCGCCTGCGCGGGGATGACAGATGGGGGGGTTTTTGTCCCCCGTGAAAGCGACCCGCTCTACAGACATATCATTTCCGAATCACAGCAAAAACTCGTTTTTATCCCCTATTTTTAAGATGCCTTTTTTATAAGCATAGCTAATTACCTCCTAAGTGTTATATAATGTTCCCCTTTTATCAGCGACCTTTATCGAGACAAACAGACCATGACCATTGAATCAATTCGTAATATTGCTATTATCGCCCACGTCGACCACGGTAAAACTACCCTGATTGACGGGCTTTTACGCCAATCCGGGACCTTAAGCACACATGGCAAACAAGGCACCCGGATCATGGATTCCAATCCCTTAGAGCAAGAGCGCGGGATTACCATTCTCGCAAAAAATACTGCGCTTAAATGGCAGGATTACCGAATTAATATCGTCGACACCCCCGGCCATGCCGATTTCGGTGGTGAAGTGGAACGCGTATTGTCGATGGTTGACTCCGTTTTATTGTTAGTCGACGCTGTGGATGGCCCTATGCCACAAACACGTTTCGTTACACAAAAAGCTTTCGCGCAAGGATTAAATCCCATTGTGGTGATCAACAAAATCGATCGTCCCAGTGCGCGTCCTGATTGGGTAATCGATCAAGTCTTCGATTTATTTGATGACTTAGGCGCAACGGAAAAACAATTAGATTTCCCTATCGTCTATGCCTCCGCCTTAGAAGGCTATGCCACTCTCGATTTAAAACATCCTAATGCTGATTTACAACCATTGTTTGAAGCGATTGTACGTCACACCCCCGCACCGAATGTGGATCATGACGGTCCTTTGCAATTACAAATCAGTACGCTGGATTATTCTTCTTATGTTGGCGCCATTGGTATCGGTCGCATTCGTCGCGGTACGTTGCGTGCCAACATGCCAGTGGTCGTCGTCGATAGCGAAGATAAAAAACGCCAAGGCCGCGTCTTACAAGTCTTTAGTTATCTAGGTCTTGAGCGCATTGAAACACAAGAAGCGAAAGCCGGTGACATTGTCGCCGTCACAGGTATCGATAACTTATTTATTTCTGACACATTGTGTGATCCTGCTTGCGTTGAAGCGTTACCTGCGCTCACCGTGGATGAACCTACCGTCACGATGAACTTTTTAGTGAATAAATCCCCCTTTGCCGGCAAAGAAGGTAAATACTTAACGAGCCGTCAAATTAAAGAACGCTTAGAGAAAGAACTCATTCACAACGTGGCCTTACGCGTGGAAGAAACTGGTGATCCCGATAAATTCTTAGTGTCTGGTCGTGGTGAATTACATTTATCAATTCTTATTGAAACCATGCGTCGTGAAGGTTATGAATTAGCACTGTCACGTCCTGAAGTGATCATGCGCGAAGTAGATGGCGTCATGATGGAGCCCTATGAAACCGTTACCTTGGATATCGAACAAGAACACCAAGGTGCCATCATGGAACGCTTAGGTTTGCGTCGCGGCGAATTAAAAAACATGCAACCCGATAGCAAAGGTCGCGTGCGTTTAGATTATGTGATGCCTACCCGCGGACTCATCGGTTTTCACACAGAATTTTTAACCACCACCTCTGGCACCGGGATCATGCATCACGTGTTTGATCATTACGGTCCAGCAAAACCTGGTAAATTAGCTCAACGCCAAAATGGTGTGATGATCGCAAACTGTTTATGCAAAGTCGTGGGTTATGCCCTGTGGAACTTGCAAGAGCGCGGACGCATGATGGTAGCGCCACAAACACCAGCCTATGAAGGCATGATCGTCGGGATTCACTCTCGTGAAAACGACTTAGTGGTCAACGTTGCAAAGGCAAAACAATTAACGAACGTACGTGCCTCCGGCTCTGATGAAAACATCATGTTAACACCGCCGATCAAAATGACCTTAGAGCAAGCCTTAGAATTTATTGAAGATGATGAGCTCGTAGAAGTCACTCCACAAAGCATTCGTTTACGTAAAAAGTTTTTGCTTGAACATGAACGCAAACGTGCTGGTCGTGAATAATTAACATTTGCTGAATTACGCACTTAAAAGTAGTCGCGCTCTTCTGCAGAGAACAAAAATTCATAGATGCTGAATTTCTAGTGAAGATATCTTTAAAGAGTGCCTTCTCCCCTTGAGGGAGAAGGTGCCCAACGGGCGGATGAGGGGTGATCAACTTCAGGTAAAATACTTTTTTGAAGTTAACTATTAGATACCCCTCATCCGGCCTTCGGCCACCTTCTCCCTCAAGGGGAGAAGGTACTCTTTACGTGTTTTTTCAATCACTCTTACATTTATTCATTTTTGCCCTCTTCAAAGGTAATCGCGCCAAATAAGCAGAGAGAATACCTAGCTATAGCTGGCAATTTGCGTTACATTACGACATTATACAGACAAAGGACACTATTTAAGGCTATAATTTAATCATGTTAGTGTTATATCCGCCTATCAAGCCGTTTGCTACGCATCACTTAACAGTAGCGCCGAATCACGAGATTTACTTAGAAGAGGTAGGTAATCCCGAAGGTGTTCCTGTGTTGATGATTCACGATGGGCCGGGTGGTCACTGTCATGCGAATGATCGCCGCTATTTCGATCCGGAACTTTATCACATCATTTTATTTGATCAACGTGGTTGTGGTCGTTCGATTCCTGCTGCCAGTTTAAAAGAGAATAATACACAAGAGCTGATTAATGACATCGAGCTCATTCGTAAACATTTAAACATCGAGCATTGGTTGCTCGCGGGCGGCGGTTGGGGCAGCACCCTCGCTTTATTATATGCACAACGATTCGCGCAACATGTGAAAGGGCTTTTGCTGTGGAGTATATTTTTAGCAAGAGAACAAGATATTCGCTGGACCTTTGAATGTGGCACTCGCCATTTTTTCCCACAGGAATGGGAACAATTTATCAGTCCTATTGCCGGCTTAAGTTTAAATAATATTGCAGAAAGTTATCATCAATTATTGACAGGCGAAGATGATTTACAACGTCGCGCTGCCGATAAAGCGTGGGCCACGTGGGAAGCACGCTGTGCAAGTTTGGATCCACAGCCTAAATTGATTGAAGAGTTTACCGATCCTTTTTATGCAAAAATCCTGGCAAAATTAAAATGCCATTACATCTTGAATCAATATTATTTGAGCAACAATCAAATTTTACAACACATGGGACGATTAGCACGTATCCCTACCATTTTGCTCCACGGTCGGTATAATGCGTTATGTCCTTTATCCGGTGCTTGGGAACTTGCTAAAGCATGGCCCAGTGCACAACTCAATGTAGTACGCGACGCTGGACATACCGCTACAGATCCAGCGATGATTGATGCCATTGTTTACTGTAGTAATGAATTTAAAAAGTTGTTTCGCTAACTTTTTTGCGAAATAGGTAAGAGGTTTCTGAATGAGTAACATTCAGCATTCATTGAGATAACCTCCTGTAAGGAAATATCATTAAAATAAAAAGGGATTTATGAAAAGAAAATCAACGGCTTTCACGGCAGCGTCTGTTGCATTACTCGTATCAATCACTGGTTGTACCAACAAACCTTATCCAAACGATCCGTTGGAACACTACAATCGTAATGCGTACAAATTCAATGACAAAGTTGATACCATTATCTATAAGCCCGTTGCGCGTGCATACAATGAATTACCCTCCCCGGCACGTAAAGGCGTTAACAACTTTTTTAATAACATGGATGAAATTCCAACTACCTTAAACTTTGTTTTGCAGTTAGATTTCCCACGCGCCTTTTTAAGCGGCTGGCGTTTAATTATTAATACCACCGTTGGCCTAGGTGGTTTATTTGATCCAGCAACCAGCATGGGGTTACAACGGGATTACACGGATCTTGGATTAACCTTCGCACGTTGGGGCTTCAGAGATGCGCCCTATCTCGTGCTCCCCTTCTTAGGCCCCAGCACTTTCCGCGATGCGATCGCTTGGCCAATTAATATTTACTACTTAAGCGCGTGGCCCTACATTAGACCCGCTTCCTTAAGTATTGGCTTATTTGCCTTAGATTTAGTAAACTTCCGAGCCAATTTACTCACTGGCGAAGATGTGGCGCAACAAGCAAGCTTGGATCCTTATGTATTCATGCGTGACGCTTACTTGCAACAACGCGCGAGTTTAATGAAACACGAAAGTTTGTTAAAAGAAGAAAAGGCTGGCAAAAAAGATAAAGCAGCCATAGGCAATAAAGATGATCGAGACACCTGGGAAGACTTATAACATCGTCCTCTACGAACCGGAAATTCCGCCGAACACCGGCAACATTATCCGGTTGTGTGCGAATACAGGAAGTCACTTACATTTAATTAAGCCGATGGGCTTTGAATTGAATGAGTCCCGCGTGAAACGCGCGGGACTTGATTATCATGATATGGCGAATGTGCAACAGCATGAGAGTTATCAAGACTTTTTAACCAGCATCCAACCCTCTCGCATATTTGCCTGCACCACGAAAGGTTCACGTTGTTATGCCGATGTTGATTTCCAAGCCGGCGATACCTTTGTCTTTGGCCCTGAAACTCGTGGTTTGCCCATGAGCTTATTGGAAAGCTTACCTGCCGAACAGTGGCTACGCATTCCCATGGTCCCTAATAGCCGCAGCTTGAATTTATCTAACTCAGTGGCTGTGATCCTATATGAAGCTTGGCGCCAACTTGGATTTGGGGCATTAAATTTAGAATAAGCGCTTGGGGACGAAGCATAATAACCTATGATTGCTACAACACAATAACCTATGATCCCTACAACATAATAACCTATGATTGCTACAGCACAATAACCTATGATTACTACGAGAAAATAACCTATAATAATTCCTGGAGAACGTTACACCAGGAAAAATCATGGTATCTTTGGCTGAAAAATTAGCACAATCATTACAAGCTCTGTATGAGCTTCAAACACAAGGCCTAGTCGCCATTCAGTCAAAACAGCTATCAAGAGTCCATCGAGAACGTTTATTGCAACATGGTTTTTTAGAGGAGGTGATTAAAGGTTGGTATATCCCTTCCCGCCCTGATCTGCAGCCGGGAGAAAGCACCTCTTGGTACACGTCCTATTGGGATTTTTGTGCTGCCTATTTAAACGAGCGCTTTAAGCAAGATTGGTGCTTATCACCAGAACAATCTTTACTGCTACATGCAGGACAATGGACTGTTCCACGACAACTTCTCGTGCATGCAAGTAAGGGAACTAACAAGATCACTCAGCTGCCTCATCAAACTTCCCTATTTGATGCACGTTATACCTTACCACCCTCAAAATATATAAGCACCATACAAAAACTGCGCTTATTTTCTATTCCTTCTGCGCTGGTGTACTGTTCCCCTAAGTTTTTTATACAATCTCCCACGGAAACACGTGCGGTGCTCGCGGCACTCCAAGACCCTTCGGAATTACTCAACATTTTGCTAGAACAAGGCCATACCGTTATCGCAGGTCGCTTAGTAGGTGCTCTACGCCATATAGGGCGAGAATCTATGGCGGAAGAGATCCTTAAAACTATGCAAGCTGCTGGACATGAAGTTCGTGAAAATAATCCCTTCGACATTGAGCCCGTGACTTTACTATCAAATCGTCAACAATCACCTTATGTCCATCGTTTGCAATTGATGTGGCAACAAATGAGAAACGATGTTATGGAACATTTTCCTATTGCATCCCCCCTATCCAGCAACATTGAGAACTATTTGATGCATGTAGATGAAATATATACTACTGATGCTTATCATTCTCTTTCTATTGAAGGATATCGCGTAAGCCCGCGACTGATTGAACGTGTTAAAAGCGGTCGCTGGGATCCACGCAACATTGAGGCTGATCTTAAAGATCAAGATGCGCTAGCCGCTCGTGGGTATTGGCAAGCCTTCCAAGCTGTTAAAAAAAGTGTGACTCGCGTACTAGAACATGAAAACTCTGGCATCGTCATTCAGCAAGACTTGAGTCATTGGTTTCGAGAATTATTTGCACCCAGCGTCGCTGCGGGTATTCTCAAACCTACTGATTTGGCGGGGTACCGCAATCAAGCTGTTTATATTCGTCGTTCAATGCATGTCCCGCCGCCGCATGAAGCGGTACGCGAATTAATGCCAACTTTTTTTCAATTGATTTGTGAAGAACAAGATGCTCGCGTGCGGATTGTCTTGGGTCACTTTTTCTTTGTGAACATTCACCCTTATATGGATGGTAATGGGCGCATTGGCCGTTTTTTAATGAATGTGCTTTTTGCTGCAGGTGGTTACCCGTGGACTATCATTCCTGTCGAAAAACGCAATGCCTACATGACTGCACTCGAAGCGGCAAGTGTGGAACAACGCATCCAACCTTTTTGTGATTTCTTAGCAGGCTGTATCAGCTCATCATGGTCGTGACGTATTGTCGATGACGAAGTGTGACAGTTGTCGTAAAAACTCTGTTACCGCTTGATTTGCTGCTCGCACTTGGCCATAAGGATTTTCGCTGGGTGCTGAACGCGTCACAACAAACAACTGGCTTGCAATCACTTGTTGCGTACTGGTTCGAATTAATTGTGCGCTCACTTGCAAATGCACCACGCTGGGTTTATGAGTAAAATCTTGCACTAATTCTATCAAATGCGTGTCTAGCCGATAACTCATAGCGCTGGTGTAGGGTGGTGCTACCACATGAGCGAAATGTTGAGTGTCTGACAATGCTTCCACCATCAAAGGCACCAACAATCGTGCTGGCGAATCAACCCAACGGTTTTGTGCGTAATATTGTAAACGATAAGGAACTTTAATATATGCCATACCATCGGTGTTATAGCCAGGATCCGCCGCGGGTACCGTCACTAGTAAGGTAGCCGGTAAAGGTCGACCCGGTGCAGCCACCCCGGCTCCTTGATCGGTTAAGAAATAAGTTTTTTGTTCTGGCGTTTTTATAGGCCCAAAGCACCCCACCAACGCTACCGTTAAACTTATGACACAGGTCACCATCACGATCGCTTTCATTCGCTGTTCCTTATTTTTCGCCAGGTCCTGGTGCTGCTGGCGATCTGCCGCGAACCAAGATAGATGGGTTTTGTTTTAATTCTTGTGAAACGCTGTTTAAATTCGACATCAATCCTTGGAAATTTCCCAAGGAATTTACCGCTTCTGGTAATAATTGATTATTGAGTGTCTCGACGCTAGTTTGTGCGTTGCGCAATACACCATTTGCTCGCTGCCCAACATCCGCCAATTGCTGAGCGAATACTTTCACAGAACGAGCACTGTCTTGAATACTCGACATCATATTCGGTAAACGTTCACTCGCCACCGCGGTATTTTTCATTGTGATATTTGTATTGTTGATAATCGCATCAAATTTTTGCGTATTCTGATTCAAAGTTTGTGAAACCGATTGCACATTGATCAATGTCTGATGGATCGCTTTAGCATTTTCTTCATTTAAAATCGCGGTTAAACCATCACTGATATTATTTAAGTTTGTGGTTAAATCATCTAAAGCAGCGTCTAATCGAAAATACAAAGAAGGTGATGATGGGATAACGGGATAAGGTTGTCCATGCTGTGCTTTTAATGGTGGTGAATTTGGTGTACCACCGGTTAATCCCAGATATGCGATGCCGGTTAATCCTTGAGAATTCAGTACCGCTCGTGTTTCAATAGAAACGGGGGTTGTCGATTTGATGTCAAGCAACAAGGCCACTTGATCCGGGTGATCATCTCTTAAATTAATAGAGTTCACATAACCCACTTCTACTCCATTATATTTCACTGGTGCACGCACACTTAAACCAGCGACGGATTCTCGCATATAGACAAGATAGGTTGTATAACTCGTAGTGTGCAGGCCAAATCCTAGCCAAATCCCGCCCACGATCAAAATAATGGTGGTGATCACCACAAATAAACCAACCTGCGCGTAATTAATGCGTGGTTCCATCCACTTACCTCCCGGGATTCTCTGTAGAATCCTTGTTCATTTCCTTCTCTAGCATTCTTTAGGCCAATTCTCGATAGGCATCCGCTCGTGAGTTGCTAAAATACTCCACGATTAATGGAGCCGAATGCCGTAATAAAGCTTGCATACTATCCACGGCTAACACTCGTTTATCGCCCAAAAAAGCAACACGATCCGCCACACGCCACAATGTATCCAAATCATGGGTTACCACAAGGATAGTCAAATGTAGCGACTTTTGTAAGCGATTGATTAAATCGTCTAATTTACTTGCTGCATTGGGATCTAAACCTGCTGTCGGTTCATCTAAAAATAAGATTTTAGGATCCATCACAATGGCTCGCGCCAAAGCGGCGCGCTTTAACATACCGCCGCTTAATTCCGATGGATACTTATACACGGAGTCCAGAGGAAACTCCGCCATACTAATTTTGAGCATGGCAATTTCTTGAATTAATGACTCTGGTAAATCTGTTAATTCTCGCAAGGGAAAACAAGTATTGTCCAATACCGTTAAACCACTAAAGAGCGCACCGGTTTGAAATAAAACACCCCAGCGTTTGAGAATTGATAATTCATTTTCCAAGGGTTGGTGACTGAAGGATTCACCGAAGACTTGAATGGAACCTGCCATTGGTTTGATTAAGTTTAGAATAGCTCGCAATAGCGTTGTTTTGCCGCAACCACTACCACCCACGAGCGCTAATACTTCGCCACGATAAACGCTTAAATTCAAATGTTCATGCACTGTTTTCTCACCATAGCCGGTGGTTAAATCGTCAATTTGAATGGCGATCTCTGTACTCATGGCTAAATATCCAACAGGGTATAGAGGATGGAGAAAGCCGCATCCGCTACAATGATCATGAAAATTCCTTGTACCACACTCATCGTTGTATGGCGTCCCACGCTTTCTGCGCTGTTGGTGACACGGTAACCTTGAAAGCAACCAATAGACGCAATCAAAACAGCAAACACCGGGGTTTTAATCAGTCCCACTAGGTAGGTTGTGAAAGTAACGTTTGCGCCAAAGCGTTTTAAAAATTCGGTGAATGTAATACCAAGCATGCCATTCGACATAATCATGCCGCCGAAGATACTAAAGACTTCAGACAAAATGGTTAATAGCGGTAACGCCACAGCGAGGGCTAAAATTTTGGGTAAGACGATGAGTGAATTCGGAGATAAACCAAAGGTATGTAACGCGTCTAATTCTTCATTAAGTTTCATCGTGCCAATTTGGGCCGTATGCGCAGAACCGGTGCGACCGGCGAGAATGATAGCGGTTAATAACGGAGCAAATTCTCGCAGGACACTGATGCCTAATAAATCCACCACGTAAATATTCGCGCCATAGTTTCGTAGTTGCACACCAATTTGATAGGCTAAGACAACACCGATGAGAAAAGACAGCAGCGCGACAATGGGGATAGCGGAATAACCATCTAATTCGATAGCATAAGCAATGGCTGGCCAGCGAATCAAGCGAGGTCGCTTTATCCAATGACACAGTTCGTACCAAAGCTGCCCGACAAAAGCGAAATAATCTCGCGATTGTGCCATACCACTAAAACAACCCTTGCCAACGCGAGTTAGCCAAGGATCGGACTTTGGTGCTGCTTCTAGAGAAAATTTTTCATGATCGTGGATGAGATGGAACAAAGCTTCGAAGGATTCCGCTAAGCTTTCTAGCTGCACGTCGTAACCTTGTTTGCGGCATCGTTGAATGAATTGTTGGACTTGCCAGGCACCGATGGTATCCATATCCATCACACCCGCTAGGTTTAAGCTCAGTGCTCCTGCACCTGGCAGCGATAAGGCGGCTAAATCCCGCGCTAACTGATCGCTTTGCAGCCAAGTTAAGTAGCCACCTAAAAATATCTGGCGCTGGCTGAGTTCAATTGTAACGTCTTGATCCTTCATTTGGTTATTCTACCTTGAAAGATTGAAGGATGACTAGGGGGCTTGAAGCGAATGTTCAGTTCTTAGGCGGAATATGTCTCGCGGTGGTGTTTTACACCACCGCGAAAGGTTACTTGTCTGAAAATATGAGAATCAGCGCGTCTCTAAGAGCTACTGCCTCCACCTAGACGTGGGCGAGGAGAGGGAGGAGTCTTCTCCTTATCCTCGTCTATTCCAAGGGAGCTACTTCCCCCTTCTCCGAAAGAGGCTACGGGTCGCTGTTCTTGACGTTTTTGCTCTGCATCACCCTGTATGATCGGCAGATATGCTTGTGCAGCCGCTAACATTAAGCTATCTTGCGGCGGAGTCGAGGGGCTAGATGCAACAGGCACTACTTCAGCTAGGGCTTGTTGCTCTTCTGTCATATATTCTTCTTCTATCTCTTCGCGTTCTATCTCTTCGAAGAGTTTTTTGATTGATTCTAACTCTTCGTCGGTTTCCGTCTCATAGGATTCCCACGACTGTAGCAGAGAATCAATTTCTTGCTCCTGCTCTAACGTCAAGGTTGCAGGCGCACTACCTGCGCTATGTTGAGAAGCATTCGGATCATTAGAACCCTCAAAAGCTTTCTCTGATTTTTCTGCTAACCCTTTGAGCCTTGGATAAATACCAAACTTTTCGTTAGCCGAGTTTAGAAGCCAGCGGGCAAGAGCCTGAGGTGTTCTGCCGGTCTTTTTGCCAGTCGCTGCAAGAATCATTAATAACGCGATAATAGGATTAGGTACTGCTGGGTGCCGCTCCATATCGATCCCAGGGAACCATGGATTTGATTCTTTACCTTTTTCTGCATCAGCATTGGGAGAATTTGAGGCTGTGGACGACAGGTTGTCATCATATTTTTTTCTATTGGCTGGATTTAACAAATGGAACTGAACTAATTTCTCAAGCTCTGCATAATTGTTTTGAGCTTCGGCTACCTTTTCCCTCATTAAATCTTCATTAATCAGGGCCTGTTCACGCAGCTTCTCTACACTAGCATATTTTTCTTTCAAAGCGCTTTCGATCTGCCCTGCAGTGGCATCTTGTGCTACACCTAAGCGTTGATATAAATTTTCTTCATCTCTACTGGCAGCCATCAGGCTATCTCCTCTCTCATGAATGTTACAAGCGTAGCATATTCAGATTAACAAAATATTATGCAATCACGCTTTTTTCAGCCATTTCAAATACCGCGCAACGCCCTCTTCTACGGATAAAAAAGGTTGATCATAGCCCGCTCGTCTCAAGGCGGAAATATCAGCTTCTGTGAAGCTTTGATAATGTCCCTTTAAGTGCTCAGGAAAGGGAACATACTGCAAGCGGCCTTCCGGATATTCAGCAAGCACTGCCTTCGCCACATCATTAAAAGGTTGGCTACGACCAGTGCCGACATTAAAGATACCACGTATCTGAGGATTATCCATAAAGAATAAATTCACTGCCACTACGTCATCGACATAGACAAAATCACGGCGTTGTTCACCATCGCCGTAACCTTCACAGCCTTCGAATAATTTCACAACGCCATTGTCATGACATTGTTGATTCAAATGATAGGCAACACTGGCCATTTTACCTTTGTGTTGTTCTCGTGGACCATACACGTTGAAATAACGCAAACCAACTACTTGCGCAGAAAATTCTTCTTGGCGTCGCAGGTATTGATCAAATAACAACTTTGAATAACCATAAACATTTAAGGGTTCTTCGTTGGCTGGTGATTCTGCAAAAACCGTGTGATTACCATACACTGCTGCACTAGAGGCATAGATAAACGGCACTTCACGTTCTTGGCAGTAATGGAATAAATATTTTGAGTATTCAAAATTATTTTCCATCATGTACTTGCCATTCCACTCGGTGGTATCAGAGCAAGCACCCAAATGAAACACGCCGCGTAACTCTTCCGAAAAATCCACATTTTCCAACAACATTTGTAAGAAAACATCTTTATCTAAATAATCAGCAATCCGCGCATCCACTAAGTTTTTAAATTTCGTGCCGTCCGTTAAATCATCGACCACGATGATTTCTTCTTCGCCGCGCGCATTTAAACCTTGCACTAAATTGCTGCCAATAAAGCCTGCTCCGCCTGTGACAATGATCATGTTGTTATACCTTCTCTAATAATGATTCGCGTGCAGCAATGACTCGCTCCACCATGGATGTTGTGGAATGCCCTTCATAAAACGGCAAGGATTTTACTGTGCCGCCTTGTTGCAAGACATGTTGACTGCCGGCGATTTGTTCCACGGCCCAATCACCGCCTTTTACTAAAACATCAGGAGATAAGCGTGATACGAGTCGCTCGGGAGTATCTTCGCTAAAGGGTACCACCCAATCTACTGCTGCTAATCCAGCTAACACCGCCATGCGACTTTCTAAGGCATTGATCGGACGTTCGGGGCCTTTGTTTAAACGACGCACGGAAGCATCATCATTCACAGCAACAATTAAACGATCACCTAAGGCTTTTGCTTCTTCTAAATAAGCGATATGACCGGGATGCAATAAATCAAAACAACCGTTAGTCATCACAATGCGTTCGCCCCGTTGTCGTGCTTCTTTGATGGCTCGCATTAATTGCGATTCGTCCATCACGCCACCGCGTTGAAACACAGTATTTAAGGCATAACGTAATTCCGCAACAGATACTGTTGCTGCCCCCAATTTACCAACCACCACACCCGCTGCAGCATTGGAAAATAACATCGCGTCTTCTAAAGAATAACCGGCGGCCAAAGCTGCAGCCATCGTCGCAATAACCGTATCACCCGCACCCGTGACATCAAACACTTCCTTTGCGCGCGTTAATAAATGATGGGCAGGTTGATCGCGTCGCAGTAAGGTCATGCCACGTTCACCGCGCGTTACTAATAAGGCATCGATTTGATGTTGTCGTAATAATGCTTGTCCTTTTTCTTGGATCGCTTCTTCGGTATGACACGGACCGACCACCGCTTGAAATTCTTTAAAGTTTGGCGTAATAAGACTCGCGCCATGATACACACTAAAATCTGTGCTCTTAGGATCAACTAAAACCGTCACGCCCTGTTGCCGTGCCATCGCAATTAATGCTGGCATGTTGGTCAAGGAGCCTTTACCGTAATCTGATAGTAACAACACTTGAGCGCTGCCTAAGCGAGCTTGCACTTGTTGTTGTAGTGCCTGTGCTGCCTCTGGCACCATGCGCGGATTTTCAAAGTCTAAGCGAATCAATTGTTGATGCAAACTGACGACCCTTAATTTAGTCACCGTTGGCATCTGCGGCACTGTCAATAAATGAGTATCAATGGGGTGCTGTTGTAAGAGTGAACGTAACGTCACCCCCGCTTCATCATCACCACATAGGCCAAAGACACTGACTTTACCGCCCAAGGCCACCACGTTTAAAGCCACATTACCTGCGCCACCGGGTCGATCTTGGATTTCTTGTACATGTACGATAGGCACTGGCGCCTCTGCCGAAATACGGGAAACATCACCTTGCCAATAGCGATCCAGCATCACATCACCCAAGATGAGTACCTTCGCCTTTGAAAAATCAAGAAAATTTGGATTCATAACTACCCTTCAATCGCTAAACTGGTGGATTATAACGCATACCCGGGGCGGTGACAATTTGCTTTACAGGAGGGCGTTGGATCACATTAAGTCCAAAACTAGTCCTTTGGGGCAAGCTTAATTTAAAATTAAGCATATTTAACAATTAACTTACCATGTCTTGATTTACTTCTGGAGCTTTTTACCACTATTTCCACATCTTGATTTAATAAATTTAAATATCTAACTAATCTTTCTATGGAAAATGAAGATAAACGCCCTCGATTTAAAAGCGATATTTTAGATTGGTCAGCGCCAAGAATTTCTGCTGCTTCAATTTGTTTGAGTTTTTTTCTTTTGAGAATCTGATTAATTTTAAAAGCTAACTCTGCTTTAACTAAGAGCTCTTCAGCATCAGGCATATCAAGATCAGCAAATACATTTGTAGATCCTACTTCCCAGGTTTCATCAACATCATGTTTTGAATTAGTCATAGTTTGCTTTCCTTCTTTATAAAAACTCATAGCTTTTTTTCAATATTTTCTGCGTCTTTTAAACGCTTTCTAATTAGTTCGATATCTTCTTTTGGAGTTTTAATCCACTCATCCATAATCCTTATATGTATTAGACTAGGCTAAATCTTATAAATATTCCAGTATTAGAATGTTAGCGTTTATAACAAAAAGTTAATTTAGAGTCAAATAAAAGCCAATTACCGCGTTGAATCACATTAAGGGCAACCGATGGGTAGGGTAAAAAGGCCTGTGGAGAGGACGTCGTAAGTAAATCTGGCAATCAGAAACGCTTTTCGTTATACTTCGCGGCTTTCATATATCTATAAAGAATGGTAGAGGACATCTATATCATGATAAGAACAATAAAAACACACCTATCTCCCTGGTCAACCCTCATTTGTGCATTGCTCTTTGGATCTACGACGGTCTTTGCAGCATCCACCAATCCTGATGTAAAACCAGTGGCAGAGGTTAGTGGTCCTCCCTATCCTCTCGTTAGTTTTGATGATGGTATTCACTTCAGTACCCCGGATGGCGAGCAGTATGCCTCCATTCACGGTCAATTCGCCATGAACCACAGCCGATTTAATGGCGCTTATAACGTTGATGAACTCGGAGATGGCCGCTTTGGCCAAGATTCACGTTTGCAAACCGCGCGATTAAATTTGAGCGGTCGCTTTTCGCCGGATTGGAACTATAAAATGGAGCTCGCAACCCGTGGCGGCTTTGATGATGACGTTTACTTGCGTCAAGCCTACATGGCTTATTCCGGCATCCCTGTTGTCACCATAACCCTTGGTAAATTTGCCATGAATTATGGTTTAGATAATATGCACGACACGTATGATACGTATGGCACCGGCTTTAGTATGTTGAGTGGCACCTTTACACCACCCGCAGCCCTAGGGATTACTCTTTCTCATTATTACCCCAGCAATGGCATTACTTGGAACGCGGGGGTTTATAGCTTTGGCGATGTCATTCGTAATTCCGACTCAGAGTTTGGTGGGCAACCTGGTTTCTTAGAAGACACGGCTGCTTATATTGGTCGTCTTGGTTGGACTCTTTACGATAATGAAACAACCCATCATGTTCTCTTTGCTGAAGTCAGTGGTTTCTATTTAGAAGGAAGCGGTAATGCTGTCGTGCCATTAGAAGCCAATGGTAACGTGTTAGGAACTATCGCCCCCAATAAAATTCCTCCATTCTCTTCCGGTCCTGTCGCCTTTGGTGCCAATCAAAAACACAGTAGTGGTGTTGATGTCGGTATGGGTGCAGAACTTAACTCCTTCAGTTTTGAATCGGAGTTCACCCAAGCTCGCACGCTGATTACCGGCACCGTACATGATAGACCGATTTATAGTGATGGTTATATTCAAGCAGGTTGGGTTATTACTGGCGAACATCGTAATTACGACGCCTCTGATGCTTATTTAGTAACAATTACACCTGATCACCGTTATGGTGCCTTTGAATTAATCGCTCGTTATGAAGGCATTCAATTACAATCCAACATTGGCCCAGAAGATACCCATACTGGTAACAATGGCCGCACCGTCACAGCTGGTATCGATTGGTACCTCAATAATCACACCCGTTTTGCAATGGATGCGAGTCATATGTGGACCTGGGGACCCTATGTCCGAACTAAAGAAGGAAATGGTGTTGTCTTCCAAGGCGCCTTCTTTTTCTAAACGCAATAAATACCCCGCGACTGGGTGCGATTGAAAGTGTCGGTTGAAATATTGTGTGCCCTGCGA
>JAGVJK010000020.1 GCA_020051155.1 Gammaproteobacteria bacterium
CTCTGTGGATTTATCCATTAACCTTCATCAGTTAATGAGGATACACCGCCTAATTAATTCGTCAATTTACTACCGTACACAAGATTCGAGCATAACTCGCAGAAAGGTTAGCAAAACTTTATAATATGTCATTAGACCAATTTTTAAATGAAATTGAAATGGATATTGCCATCGATGTCATAAAAACGAAAACCAAAACCACAAAAGAAAAAAATGAAATACGGATTAGTATCCCTCAACAAAATTTAGAGAAGTTCAAACAGATCCTCCTCTACCTGCTACAAAAAGTGGGTGGCAAGCCCAATATCGGTATGACTGCTTTATACAAATTATTGTATTTCATCGACTTTGATTTTTATGAAAAATACGAAGAACAACTCATGGGCTTAAAATATATTAAAAACCATTTCGGACCCACGCCCATTATTTTTGAAAAAATCATCAAAGAGATGGTTCAAAATAATCAGATTGAGCAAATTAAAAGTAAATATTATCAGCACGAACAAACAAAATATTTAATTAATCCCAAAATTGTGCCGGATCTGAGTGTTTTAAATGGCTTAGAGAAAGAGCATATCGATTGGGAGTTGCGACGACTATCTGATTTAAATGCTAAAACTTTATCTGACCTGTCCCATAAAGACGTTCCGTGGCTAAGTGCCAAACCAAACGAGCCTATCGAATATGAGGCCGTCTTTTATCGCACAACGGATACCTCTGTAAGGGATTATGAGCATGACGAACAAGATTCATTATAAAGAAGAAGACTCTTTTAAAAAAACTTTCAACAAATTAGAAAAAAAATTTAAAACACTGTGCGAAGATATAGAAACAGCTAAAAAAGCACTATAGAGCTCCTGCATCTCCATGAGATGGACAATCAAAGTATTGTCTAAGTCCCTATAATGATCCCTCTAAGATAGTAGGTAATAAGAATAAAGCATCTCGCATCGGTAGAACTTTCACATCATCAAAAAAATACTGACGCTCACCACCATAAATCAGGTATAAAGAAGCTTCTGGGTAATCTTGTTTAAAAGACAATAATCCCTTTGCATCGCTTTTGGAAACAACACTGGAACGTTTAATTTCAAAAGCAAAAAAACCTTTCTGTCCGTACACAATAAAATCAACTTCCACACCAGCCAAAGTGCGCCAATAATACAATTGATACTCTAGCTCATAATATTCATTAATCGCTCGCAGAGACTGTAAAAAAATAGTTTCTAATGCTGCACCATCAACTTCTGCTTGTGTGTCAGAAAATCCTCGAGGTCGCAAGGTTTGATACACGCCAACATCAAAATAATAAAATTTTGGATGTTGAATGATTTGGCGTTTTGCACGTTTACTAAAAATAGGTAAACGATATCCCAATAACAAATCATCTAAAATATCAAAATAATTACTCACATTTTTTTGACTGATATTAGACTCTCGTGCAATTGCTGACATGTTGAGAACCTGCCCCTGTGAAAAACTAGCGACTTCTAAGAAGCGAGTAAATGCTGACAAATTACGTGTTAGACCTTCTTGTAATATTTCTTCGCGCAGATAAGTGGTCACGTATGCCTTCAAATAAGCACTAGGACTCGGTTCTGACAAAATAGCTGGCAACATTCCATATTGCAATGCAGATATTAAATCAAAGTTCTCTTCACCTATTTCTTGAGCCACCAGTGGATACAAATGATAAACCAGTGCTCGGCCTGCTAATAAGTTCACGCCTTGCTTTCGTAAATTACGCGCACTGGATCCTGTTAATACAAAATAATAGTGCTCCTGTTCAATTAAACGATGCACCTCATTCAGTAAATCGGGTATTTTTTGGACCTCATCAATTACAATCCATTGCTCACATTGTCTCGGAATGAACTCTACTAGGCGATGAGGATTGGATAATAGCAATGCGTATATTTCCATATCTAAGAGATCGATATAAATAGCATCGCTTAAGTTTTGCTTAATCCAATAGGTTTTCCCGGTGCCCCGAGGCCCGAGTAAAAAGAAACTTTTCTTGTGTTGTAACGGTTTTTGTAAGATTCTAGAAACCATTTTTCTATTTTCCATTCGTTTTTAGAAAAACTTATTCTAAAATAGAATGAAAGTATTGTCCACTCTTTAAATAAACTATATCGCTCTCGCTCCATGCAATGTCATATCTTTTTACAATCCATTTAACAATGTTTTTTACATTACCCATACTTCAGACAAACATTCAAGTAACTAGATGCTTGAAAGGATCGATAAAAATGATTTCAGAATTCATAAAACACTTGCGAGATAAGCATGACTTAACTCAGGAATACCTCGCTAAAACATTAGGACATTATCTCTTATCCCTGACAGGATGGCCCTGCAGCGTTAGAGCTCGTTGAAGAGGTCGGAGCACTACTGCAAGAAAGTGTTGGTATTACCAAGGGTTGTTGCCAAAACAAAAGACGTTGCGAAAAATCTCTTGTCAAGATTGCAATCGGCGGTTCTCCGTTAATAAAATGTTGTCGATAGCCTGAAGTTGCAAAACCGCTAAGGGGGGAAGAAACCCGAGGCTGAAACATCGAGGTAAAAGATAAAGTCTGCGCTGGTGGCATGATCGCTTGATACAATTTAGGATTCTTCGTTTTAAATTCTGAGAGATTTGCTGAATAAGGACGATTCGGTTTTTCCTTCAGAATGTTCAATAGCTCATTAAATCCTTTGGTTTCTTCATTCGTATTTGTCGCTCGTTCCTTCAATTCTTCTAAGACGTGCATGACTTTTGCATTATCATTGCGGATGGTTTGGAACATTTGTTTTATTCTCTCATCTACAACTTCCCAAACAAATGTTCCATTAGGTAGCGGTTGCTCATAAGGATCGGCATCATGCAGTAACAAGAGCTGGAAGATGCCATATTCTTTTTGAGAAAGAGCAACATGTAAGGGTGTTTCAGCATTATTATTTTTTCCGGTTAAAGAAAATCCTTGTTGTAATAGAAAACTGCTAGTTTCTAAATGTCCATGATAAACGGCACAATGCAAAGCAGTATCTCCAGCATAATTCACAAGACAAGGATCTGCTGAGTGCTCCAGCAATATTTGCATAACTCCTATATTTCCTTTTTTGGCGGCATGGAGGAAAGGAGTGTCACCGACCTTATCTTTATGGTTAATTAAAAGAATAGCGCGGGAGGCTAATAAAAGATGTAATATCTCTTTACTAAGAGCTTCTCTAAGAGAGCTTACTTTGTGTAACACCGTCATACCACTTTCTGGATTAATGCTACAAGGATCAATCCCTGCATGGAGTAACTTATGAAGACTTTGCTTGGCTTGGGCAATCTGTCTATCTGATGGATACCATTGTTCCAGGTTCAAAAAGAAGATCTCTAACAAAAGATCACGCTCATATATCGCGCAGAGATCTTTATTAGAAGCTCCATTTTCTGTTCTTATATCTTTAAAAGTTTTGACGCAATCATTGAATGGACGGTGTAATAATTCAGGCTCAGGTAATGCGCTGACGAGCGGTAATGCTGGAGCACCTGGTTCATTGAGAGGAGGATAAACGGGATGAGCCGTTCTTAAATATTGTTGATAGATGGGACGAATCAATGAAGTTAACCACGCATCAAATCCTTGAATATCACCCGACATTAACACTTGCCGCGTACGCTGCATAATATTTTGGAGCTCAAAGGGTTGCTGCATAACGAGTATCTTTTTGTAAACACTACTAGCTTTAAACGCAGCGATGATAATAGAAGATGGTGTTTGTATATTCGCATGAATAAAGCGAAGTAAATAATCGCACGCGCTAATCTGTTCTACGAAAAGCACGGGATCTTTTTGATTTAAAAAATCTCTTTTTCGTTGAATTTGATCTAAAAGCTCATAATTAAGATTATCAATTTTTTGCAAAATTGTTTTTGCATTTGTTAATCTTAAAGGTGAACGACCTTGTTCATCTGCGATAGTGACATCAGCACCTTTATGAATTAATAACCAAGCTAATCGCATTCGATCTTGACCGATAGCAAGATGTAATGGTGTTTCCCCTTCCGGAAAGGTTCTGGCATTGATGTTAGCCTCAGCTTGTAGCAGGGCCAAGCACCCATGCCGGTTATTGTTTCGAACGGCGATATGCAGTGATGTTGTGTTATTAGGAGTTCTAGCATTGGGATTAGCACCAGCCTCTAGTAACGCCAGATACCCTTCTTTAGCATTATTTGAAACGGCAATATGCAATGGTGTTTGACCATCGGTGGTTTGAGCATCGACCTCGGCACCAAAACGTAATAGCTCGCTGCATCCTTGCCGAGAATTTTTTAAAGCGGCATGATGCAACGATGTCATTTCATTATCTAATTTAGAATTGATAAGCTCTGCTCTGCGGCTGGGAGGAAGCGCAGATAATAACATTTCCACATGACCGGTTTCTGCAGCAACAAAGATGGCTGATAACAGCTTTTCATTTTTTTCATGTAAATGTTGTCCCATTTCTGTTTGTGAAATAAGGTAGGTAATCACTTTGCGACGACCATATCGTACTGCTGTATGCAAAGCATTCTCATGCTCCGGCCAGTTGGGATCTACGGCCTCTGAGGCAGGCTTTAACTCAGCGCCTTGTCGGATTAAATCAATGGCTAAATCTTCTTGACCATCTTCTATCATCGCTAATAAAGGGCGGCGTTTTGAGGGTAGGAGCTCATTTAATTTGCCATTCTTTTGTTTAACCTCATCAGCATCGAATTCTTGAATTGCAGCAACAATCCCCGATTGATTTAATTGCTGAGCAAGTCGTAAGGCTGTTGTTTTGCCATATTTGCTAACGGCAATTTCTTGGCTTATTCGTCGTTTTCGCACGAGCTTAATAACGATATGAGTCAGGCCATCTTCAATCATAGCGGGAAGAAGGAGGCGGCCGCTTGGAAGAGAAGCATTGGTTGATTTTTCGAACTCGCTTACATCTCTTCGGCTGATTGCCTGAAGTACCTGATTGATTCCACTGCCAGTTTTATCTTTATCTGAAAGAGCGCTATAACAAGACCATGCCAAGTCCACCGCCGATTGTTGGTATCGTCCTAAATTTGTAAGAGGTGTCAAGGATCTGTATTCTCTATCAACATAAGCACCAATAATGTGTGACGCTAACTCGTAATAGATCTTCTCTCTACCCGGTTGTAACAAAAAACATAATGCATCATCAAGTACCGTTATATTTTGAAGGTTGCTGCCTATGTGCCAGGACTCGCGCCCTCCGCGGTGGCTGTAAATATCTGCACGGTGGCCGTAAATATCTCTACGCCCAACTTCTACACGAATAGCATTATAAACATCAATATCCTTAGGCGGGGTTTCGCCTTTTTTTACCCGTAATCCTTTTCTTAAAAAACTCACGTATACTTCAGTGTTATTAGCCGCCATTGATTTTATCCCCTCATTTGATCTCTATCATGTAACTTCTTTCCCCCATTGTTTTTAAATGCTTACGCAGGGGCGAGGAAATGGTAATAAAAAAGGCAACACATGTCAATGAAATGAACAGATCTTAATATCCCACTCGCCGAAAAAGCATCTGCACCATCAACTTATTCAGCCGAGGCCTTTTCGCGGACAGCGCATTTACTGACCAAATTTACTATTCTTGTCCTCGATGCTATACTCCGCGCGACGTATTGTCAGCATTAAATCAACACTATTTTAAGTAGGTATCCCTGAATGGCTTCTCAGTATATTTATACCATGAACCGTGTGCGCCGCGTGGTGCCGCCGAATCAAGAAATTTTATCTGATATTTCACTATCCTTTTACCCTGGCGCCAAAATTGGCGTGCTGGGTTTAAACGGCTCTGGAAAATCCACCTTGCTGCGTATCATGGCGGGGGTTGATAAGGAGTTCGATGGTGAAGCACGCGCATTAGCGGGAACGAATATCGGATTTTTACCACAAGAACCCTACTTGGACCCGAATAAAAATGTTCGTGGCAATGTGGAAGAAGGCTTGGGTGCTATGAAAGATTTGCTGGATCGCTTCAATGATATCAGCATGAAATTCGGCGAACCCATGTCCGATGATGAAATGAATACCTTATTAGAAGAACAAGGCAATTTACAAAACGCTATCGACGCCGTGAATGGCTGGGATATGGAGCGTCAATTAGAAATCGCTGGCGATGCATTGCGTTTACCACCGTGGGATGCCGATGTCTCTACACTTTCCGGAGGCGAACGTCGTCGTGTTGCACTCTGTCGTTTGTTGTTATCAAAACCCGATATGATTTTATTGGATGAGCCCACTAACCATCTCGATGCAGAAAGCATCGCATGGTTAGAACGCTTTTTAGCAGAATATACTGGTACCGTTATTGCGGTAACCCATGATCGTTACTTCCTCGATAATGTCGCTGGCTGGATCTTAGAATTGGATCGCGGACATGGTATTCCTTATGAAGGTAATTACACTTCCTGGCTAGAACAAAAAGAAAAACGTTTAGCCTTAGAACAACGACAAGAACAAGCCAGACAACGCGCCATCAAAGAAGAATTGGAATGGGTTCGCTCCAATCCCAAAGGGCGTCAAGCAAAAAACAAAGCGCGGATGGATCGTTTTGAAGAATTATCTTCGAAAGATTATCAACAACGAAATGAAACCCATGAAATTTATATCCCACCTGGACCACGTCTTGGTGATAAAGTTATTGAAATCGAACATCTGTCGAAAAGCTACGGCGATCGATTATTGATTGATGATTTAAGCTTTAAATTACCACCTGGTGGTATTGTCGGGGTCATCGGCGCCAACGGTGCGGGTAAATCAACTTTGTTTAAAATGCTCACTGGCCAAGAAACGCCGGATAAAGGTGTTATTAATATCGGTGAAACCGTTAAACTATCTTATGTTGATCAAAGCCGCGATGCTCTTGATGGCAACAAAACCGTATGGGAAGAAATTTCCGATGGTCAAGACATCATTACTGTGGGCGATTACGAAATTCAATCACGCGCCTATGTCAGTCGCTTTAACTTCAAAGGCACGACGCAACAAAAATATATTAAAGACTTATCCGGTGGTGAACGCAATCGCGTACATCTGGCAAAACTATTGCGCTCTGGCGGCAATGTCTTATTGCTGGATGAACCCACCAACGATTTGGACGTAGAAACCTTGCGTGCATTAGAAGAAGCGTTGATGACCTTCCCAGGTTGTGCGGTTATCATTTCTCACGATCGCTGGTTTTTAGATCGCTTGGCCACTCATATCTTAGCCTTTGAAGGCGACAGTCATGTGGAATGGTTTGCGGGTAACTTCCAAGATTATGAAGCGGATAAAACAAAACGCTTAGGTGAAGATGCTACTCAACCACATCGTATTAAATACAAAAAAATACATCAAGAATAACCAATGAAGGGGTTGCACCATGTTTAACGTAAAAATATTTAATAACATTTCTGATAAAGGACTTTCGTTGTTTCCAACAGATAAATTTTCATTATCTGCGCCGAAAGAATCTGCTCATGCTATTTTATTACGCTCTCATAATCTACAACCCACTGACATTTCTGACACAACCCTGGTGGTGGGGCGCGCTGGTGTCGGTGTTAACAATGTGCCTGTGGAATATTGCACTGAGCGTGGTATCCCTGTGTTAAACACACCGGGCGCAAATGCCAATGCGGTGAAAGAATTAGTGTTAGCCGGTATGTTGTTAGGTTCCCGTAACATTTGCCAAGCTTGGAATTATGCTACACAAGGACCTTCCGAATCAGCTCAATATGAAAAAGATAAAAGCAGTTTTGTCGGTTCCGAGTTACACGGTAAAACCTTAGGTTTAATTGGTTTAGGCAATATCGGTGTTAAAGTGGCAAATACAGCGGTGCATCTTGGTATGCATGTATTGGGTTATGATCCTCACATCACTGCACAAAATGCTTGGGAAATTTCATCCATTGTGAAACGTGCTACCAGCATTCGACAAGTGATTGCTGCTTCTGACTTCATCAGCATTCACGTGCCATTGAATGATCAAACTCTGCATCTATTTAATGATGAATTATTGGGTGACGTAAAACCCGGTGCGATTTTATTAAACTTTGCGCGAGCGGAGTTAATCGACGAAGTTGCGTTGAAAAAAGCCCTGGAGCAAGGCATCATTCGCGCTCTTGTCACTGACTTCCCCAGCGAAACGTTACAAGGCTTGCCACAGGTTATTAGTTTGCCTCACATTGGTGCGTCCACCTTAGAGGCACAGGAAAATTGTGCGGTGATGATTGCGAATCAAGTGATGGATTTTTTAGAGAACGGTAACATTACTTACTCCGTTAATTTTCCAGAAGTCAGCATGCCAAGAATTTCTGGTCAGCGACTTGCAATCACTAATCGCAACGTGCCAAATATGTTGGCACAAATATCCACAGTGATCTCTTCCGCTGAGCTTAACATCATCGACATGATGAATAAATCGAAAAAAGATCTGGCTTACACATTAATCGATGTAAATGCGGAAGTGACACCTGAAATCATCAACAAACTTTCCGCTATCGATGGTATTGTCAATGTCCGTTTATTACCGAAGGAAACGAGCTAATGAAGTCATTGCCATTATTACCCCACCCCGTTGATGCCATCGCCTTCGACTGCGATAGTACACTCAGTCGCATCGAAGGTGTCGATGAATTAGCGCGCTTTAATGGTTGTTTAGACGATGTAGCTAGGCTCACTGATATCGCTATGTCACAAACAGGAATTTCGCCAAATCTTTACAAAGAGCGGCTAGAGTTAATCAAGCCTAATCAACAACAAGTAATGACCTTAGGTGATTTATATTACCAGGGTCGTGTGCAAGATGTAGAAACAGTACTCGCTTTATTGATGAGTCTTGGCAAAAAAGTATTTATCTTATCTGCTGGTTTATTACCTGCGGTACAAGAATTTGGTATGCGCATCGGTGTTTCTAAAAATTCTATTTACGCTCCCGATATTTATTTTGATGGGTATGGCCAATATAGTGGATTTGAAGAATCTTCACCTCTCATTTCCACAGAAGGCAAACGTGACATTATTAAAGATCTCATGGACTGTTACCCGCGAATTATTCATGTGGGAGATGGTTTAAACGACGTTTCAGCACAAGAAGTTGTAACTCGCTTTATTGGTTACGGTGGAGTGTGTTATCGGGAAAAAATTGCGGAGCTAAGTGATTATTACATTACACATTCATCGCTATTAACACTGTTACCTTTTTGTCTCACGGAAGATGAGGTCTCGAACTTAACTCACACACAATTTGAATTATTTCAACAGGGCGTCAAACATTTAAAAAGCAAGGAGCAATCTTCATGTCAAAAACCTTAACTCTTGGGATTTGTCTGTTATCTTTAAGCTTAGCGGCTTGCAGCAATGATCAACCACCACCACCTGATGTTCCAACTGGCAATAACCCCTTTGCTCTAAGCACCACCGGAAAATCTGCAGTTATAGGTGGCGCTGCTGGTGCGGGGATTGGCGCGCTAGGTGGTTCCACGGGAGCTGTTGTTGTTGGTGCAGCAGCAGGTGCCGCTATTGGTGCAGTGATTGGGAGTGAGGTAGAAAAGGAAAGAGCTGTTGCTATTAGTCAGCATGATAGTGGCGTTCGATTGGTTCGACATCAAAAAAGCGTCAAGCTCATCATGCCCTCCGATATTTATTTTGCCAGTGGTGACGCACGCATTAAACAAGAATATTATCCTATGCTCGATGGCTTAGTGGATCTCTTACAAGCTAATCCTGATACGTTCATTGAAGTGATCGGTTACACGGATAATGAAGGCGATCGAGCCTCCAACCAACAGTTAGGTGAAATACGAGCAGAGAATGTTGCGGCTTATATTGAAAGCCAAGGTATTTCTGCTGGCCGAATCCGTTCGCTTTCTCGTGGCGCTGCAACACCTCAAGCAACCAATGGCACACCCGCGGGTCGTGGAGAGAATAGACGCGTTGAAATAAATTTATGGCCGATACCGCGTTGATGAATATGCGACTTTTTAATAACATTGATACGCGCGGTATCTCCTTTTATTAGATGCTGCGCCCGGGAAACCCGGGCTTTGCACACAAGGGGGAGTTCTACTCCCCCTTGTGAATCCCCCATCCCACAAAAGAGCACTTCAAGATGCTTCGCATTTTGAAGTGGAGTAAGTATCACTAACATGTAACATTTAAGGAGCGCGGAACATGCGGTTATCTTCATTGCAAGGCAACTCTCAAAAACTCGACGGTGGCGCTATGTTTGGTAATGCTCCGAAAGCTTTATGGAGCAAATGGACATTGCCTGATGAAGGAAATCGTATTGCCTTAAGCTGTCGTGCGTTATTAGTAGAATCAGCGCAAGGTAATATTTTGCTGGAAACGGGTATTGGTAATTTTTTCGAGCCAACCTTAAAAGCGCGCTATGGTGTGGTAGAGGATGAACATGTTTTATTAAATTCTCTTGCGCAACGTGGATTATCTCATGAAGATATTGATGTAGTGATTTTATCTCATTTACATTTTGATCATGCTGGAGGGTTATTATCTTCTTGGCAAGCTGATAAAAAACCTTCTTTGTTATTTCCTAATGCGCAGTATTTAGTAAGCGAGCAAGCGTGGCAACGTGCGGAACAACCTCATGATCGCGATCGTGCTTCGTTTATTCCTGAGTTAAATGCGTTGCTGAAAGAGTCTGGGCGTTTGACGTTGGTGAACGGTGAGCGATCGGATCAACTTAATTCGCAATTTCGTTTCATCTATAGCGAAGGTCATACACCTGGCATGATGCTCACAGAAATCAACATGCCAAGCGGGCCAATTGTTTTTGCTGCCGATTTAATCCCTGGCACAGCTTGGGTACACGTTCCCATTACCATGGGCTACGATCGTTTTCCTGAACACGTAATCGATGAGAAAAAAGAATTACTGAATGAGCTTGTCACACGCAACGGTCGAATTTTTTATACTCACGATCCAGAGGTTGCGCTATCGAATATTGAAAAAGATGAAAAGGAACGATTCAAAGCCACCCAAATACTGATGATGCTGGATGGCCTTGATCAATAGTTTTTGCTATTAGCTCAAACCAATTTGAGCCGGCGGACACCAGTAAGCATTACCTAAGAACTGCATACCAACTTGTTGACCACTACCATTATTTCCTACCGCACTGGCATTGGAATTAACCAGCTGAACGTAATTAGCTCGCATCTTTGCTGCACTATTACGAATGCTATTCATTGCACCCATTTGAATATTTTTATTGGACGTCCAACCACCGGTAAAAAAGTTACCTTGGCTACCATTAACTTGTCCAATAAATCGGCAACCCTTCGCCGGTTTATCACCACTAACGATGATTTTATCCGCTCCACTATCTAAAGGATTAGCCGCGCAAGCGCTTAATAATAAAGAACTTACAACAACCGCTGCCACAGCAGCTATTCTTATTTTCATCGGTAATAACCTCCAAAATTTATAGTCGGGCTATTATATTGCCAGCACTTTTTTTGTCAATATGCTTATACCGTTTCCATCTTATCTACATTTTGATAGCCGCGTGGTAATTTGTTACCGCGACGACCGCGTTCGCTCACGTAGTGTTCCAAGTCTTTAAACTTGAGAGTTAAGTGGCGTCTGCCGGCGTAAAACTTCAGAGATTGTTCGGTGTTTATTAAGGCAATGCCGACAACATACTCTTCTTTTGTTTTAAATTTCGCGCTGGCAATGTTAATGATTTTGTTGCCTTTACCTTTTGGTAACACCGGTAGGTCTTTCACTGGGAAAAGCAAAAGTCGTCCGTCATTGGTGACGGCGGCAATATAGTCTTCCGCCATGTTCGTCACGGGTTGTGGCATTAATACTGCAGCTTCTGGAGAGACTTTTAGCATGGCTTTGCCACTGCGGTTTTTAGTGATTAAATCTTCGTACTTAGCTACAAAACCATAACCTTCATTAGTTGCTAACACCACGAGGTCATCCTCTTTACCCATTACAACACCACAGAAATGGGCAGACGGTGGTGGTGTTAAACGTCCTGTTAATGGTTCTCCTTGACCGCGAGCAGAGGGCAAGGTGTGCGCCATCACCGCGTAACTGCGACCAGTGCTATCGACAAAAATTGCCTGCTGATTGCTACGACCGAGTGCCACCGTTAATAATGCATCACCCGATTTATAACTTAAATTTTGCGCATCGATTTCATGGCCTTTTGCCGTTCGCACCCAACCTTTTTCCGATAAAATAACGGTGACCGCCTCTGTTGGTACAATTTCTTCGTGCTTCATTGCTTGCGCTTCTGCACGTGTGACTAATGGAGAGCGACGAGGATCACCGTATCGCTCGACATCTGCTAACAATTCATCTTTTACTAAAGTTTTTAAGCGTTGTTTTGAGCCTAAAATTTGTTGTATCTTTTTGCATTCCTTGCTGAGATCATCTTGTTCTGATTTTATTTTTATTTCTTCAAGCTTCGCTAAGTGTCGTAATTTTAATTCTAAAATCGCTTCCGCTTGTAATTCTGATAAGGAGAAACGCCGAATTAATTCTTGTTTCGGCTCCTCGTGTTCACGAATAATTTGAATCACTTCGTCAATATTGAGAAATGCAATCAATAACCCATCGAGAATATGAAGCCTTGCTTCAACTCGCGCTAGGCGATGCTGTAACCGACGCGTCACCGTATCTAAGCGAAACTCTAACCATTCCGTTAAAATAGCGGCCAAGCCTTTCACCTGTGGTCGACCATCAATACCAATCATATTTAAGTTAACACGATAACTTTTTTCTAAATCGGTGGTCGCAAATAAGTGATTCATTAACGATTCCACATCGATACGATTAGAGCGTGGTTGAATCACAATCCGTGTAGGATTTTCGTGATCCGATTCGTCACGTAAATCTTCTACCATTGGCAATTTTTTATTACGCATTTGTAATGCAATTTGTTCTAATAGTTTAGAACCTGACACTTGGTACGGTAATGCTGTAATAACAATGTCATTATTCTCTTGGCGATATACCGCGCGCATTTTAACGGAACCATGACCATCACGATACATAGCTAAAATATCTTGACGTGGCGTAATGATTTCTGCTTCCGTTGGGAAGTCAGGACCTTTCACATGCTCACACAAATCTTCTAAGGTTGCCTTTGGTTCTTCAAGCAAATGGACACAGGCTGCAACCACTTCTCGCATATTATGCGGTGGGATATCGGTCGCCATACCCACTGCAATCCCCGTTGCACCGTTTAATAAAATATTGGGTAAGCGCGCGGGCAGCATGCTGGGCTCTTCTAAAGAAGCATCAAAGTTTGGAACCCACTCTACGGTTCCTTGCTCTAACTCTTCTAATAACAGATCCGCATAACGTGATAATTTGGATTCCGTATAACGCATCGCAGCAAAGGATTTCGGATCATCAGGCGAACCCCAGTTACCTTGACCATCGACTAAAGGATAACGATAAGAAAAATTCTGTGCCATTAATACCATGGCTTCATAACAGGCACTATCGCCATGAGGATGAAATTTACCTAACACGTCCCCCACGGTTCTGGCGGATTTTTTATATTTTGCTGTGGCCTTTAATCCTAATTGTGACATCGCATAAACAATGCGACGTTGCACCGGTTTTAAGCCATCGCCTAACTGCGGTAACGCACGATCTAAAATGACATACATGGAATAATCTAAGTATGCTTTTTCTGTAAATTCTTTTAAAGGTCGTTGTTCAACCCCTTCATAACTCGCAATGGTTGTCATACGAGGTTACTCCCACTCAATGAAATTTCTGCTAAATTACCCTTGCGCTCTAACCACACTTTGCGATCTGATGCTCGTTTTTTTGCGAGTAACATATCTAAAAGTTGATCTGTCGCTTCTGTTTCGTCGATGGTTAGCTGTACCAAACGACGTGTGTCGGGTGCCATGGTGGTTTCGCGTAATTGCAGCGGGTTCATTTCACCTAACCCTTTAAATCGCTGCACATTCGGTTTACCTTTTTTGTGTTCTGCACTGATTCTATCTAAGATGCCGCGTTTTTCTTCTTCATCAAGCGCGTAATAAACATCTTTGCCTACATCGATTCGAAATAACGGCGGCATGGCGACATACACGTGTCCAGCTGCTACTAAAGAGGGGAAATGTTTGGTAAACAATGCACACAATAACGTTGCAATGTGTTGACCATCGGAATCCGCATCCGCGAGAATACACACTTTGCCATAACGCAAATTCGTTAAATCTGACACGCCCGGATCTAAGCCAATAGCCACTGCAATATCATGCACTTCTTGCGATGCTAAGACTTCTTGCGAATCCACTTCCCAGGTATTTAAGATTTTACCGCGTAATGGCATCACAGCTTGGAAGGTACGGTCCCGTGCTTGTTTTGCAGAACCTCCTGCAGAATCCCCTTCCACTAAAAATAATTCTGTGCGCTCCACATCTTGCAATGTACAATCTGATAATTTGCCTGGTAACGCGGGGCCTGTTGTAATTTTTTTGCGAACTGCTTTTTTACTAGCTTGCAATCGTTTTTGCGCTTGTGAAATCACTAGCTCAGCTAATGCTTCTCCGATTTGCACATGTTGATTTAACCATAAACTAAATTCATCCTTCACTACACCTGAGACAAAGGCAGCGCATTGACGTGATGATAATCGTTCTTTAGTTTGGCCCGCGAATTGTGGCTCTTGCATTTTCACCGATAATAAATAGCTACAGTGATCCCAAATATCTTCTGGCGCTAATTTGATGCCGCGTGGTAATAGATTTCTAAACTCACAGAATTCGCGCATCGCTTCTGACAAGCCGGTGCGTAAACCGTTGACGTGCGTACCGCCTTGGATAGTAGGAATTAAATTGACGTAACTTTCTTCTAAACGTTCGCCGCCCTCTGGCAACCAACAAAGAACCCAATCCACCGCTTCGGTTTCTGCAGAAAATTTTCCGACAAAGGGTTCTTCGGGCAATAACACTGAACCGGTCAATGCTTCTTGCATGTAGGTTTTTAAGCCATCTTCATAGAACCATGTTTGTCGTTCATTGCTTGCTTCCTCGAACCAATTGATCGTCAGACCTTGACACAACACAGCCTTGGCGCGTAACACATGTTTCAAGCGAGGCACGGAGAATTTAGGATTATCAAAATAACTTTCATTGGGTAAAAAGCGAATACTGGTGCCTGTGGTGCGTTTGGGCACTTCGCCGAGTTCTTTGAGATTTGAAACTTTAGCGCCATTCGCAAAGCTAATTCCATATTCTTTGCCATTGCGTCTAATTTTCACATCCACCCGATCGCATAAGGCATTTAAGACAGAAATACCCACACCATGCAAACCGCCGGCAAATTGGTAATTTTTATTAGAGAATTTCCCGCCCGCATGTAAGCGCGTCATGATCAACTCTACCCCTGAGATTTTTTCCTCTGGATGAATGTCTACGGGCATGCCGCGACCATTGTCGATCACTTCCAATGATCCATCTTTATAAAGGATCACATCAATTTGATCTGCATGACCTGCCATCGCTTCATCGACGCTATTATCAATGGCTTCATGGGCAATGTGATTCGGATTTTTAGTATCGGTATACATCCCTGGACGTCGTTGTACGGGTTCTAACCCTTTTAACAACTCAATGGACTCTGCGGTATAATTGCTGCTCATAATCTTCCTGTTGAAATGGATCACGTACGTGATCCTAAATGAATGAGGCAATTATAACGAAAGCTTTCGTGTAATCACAAGGAAAGGTGGTGGATTAGGGCTGTTACGTGCACTATGGTACTTAATGCATAACTTTAGTAGACTATGGCCTTGCATGTGGCAGAAAAAGTACCTCACCTCTTGAGGTTGACACATAAAAACAATAGAAAGCACAATAACTGTGCTTAAAAAGTACTTACAAAAGGTGTTTGGATGGATGTGCTAACCGCAAAAATGAACATGGTGAAACAACAGATTCGCTCTTGCGATGTGTTAGATGAGCGTTTATTGAACTTATTTATGAGCGTCTCTCGTGAATCGTTCACACCTGCAAACTATCGCGCCTTTGCTTACACAGACACGCCGATCCCACTGGGACATCACCAAGTCATGATGCCTCCCTTACTTGAGGCTAAAATGCTCCATGCCTTACAAGTGAAACCCACCGACAAAGTTTTAGAAATTGGAACAGGTACCGGTTATATTACTTACTTGCTCAGCCAATTAGCACATTATGTTTACAGTGTTGATATTTTTCCTGAATTCACTGAGAATGCAGCAGATCGGTTAAAACGACAACATGCTGATAATGTCACACTGCAAACAGGTAATGCTGCACAAGGCTGGGAAAAACAACAACCCTATGATGTGATCGTGATCACGGGCGCCCTCATGACATTACCTGACACCTTTCTAAAGGAATTAAAAATCGGTGGCCGTTTGTTTGCTATTTTGGGCAAACCCCCAACCATGGAAGCAACCCTCATTACCCGTCGGTCTGAGGATGAATGGAGTGAAGAGCGTTTGTTTGAAACTGATGTTCCTTATTTATTACAAACATCCGCAAAGCAAAACTTTGTGTTTTAATTGAGAGAAGAACAATGAAAAGATGGCCCATCAAATTAATTACTGTCGCACTAGCCGCCACCATGAGCATCAGTGCACAAGCAGCCGATTTGGTCGAAGTGTTCCAACAAGCTTATGTGAACGATCCTAGTTTTCAAAATGCCTTAGCGACCTTTCAAGCTAATCAGGAAAATATTCCTATCGCACGTTCTAGCTTATTGCCACAGATTACCTCTACAGCTAATTCACTCTATAATCACGCTGTTAGCAAAATGCCGGCTTCTCCACTAGCACAAACCATCAGCAACCTTACTGGTGTACCCTTTCAGCAAGTGTATAACTATAATTCTAATCAATACCAATTAAATGTCTCTCAAACCGTCTTCAATTACGAGCAATGGGTCACTTTAATACAAGCAAAAGATGGTGTGAAAGCAGCGAATGCGACCTTTAATGCTGCTTATCAAGGGTTAATGGCAACGGTTGCTCAAGCTTATTTTAATGTCTTAGATGCTGAAGATAATTTGCGTTTTATTGAAGCACAAAAAGCCGCTATCTATCGTCAATTAGATCAAGTAGAACAACAGTTCAAAGTAGGCTTGGTAGCGATTACGGGCGTTTATCAGGCACAAGCGGCCTACGACAATGTGGTCGCTCAAGAAATTGAAGCACAAAACCGCATCGTAAATCGTCGCGAAGATTTGCGAGCGATTACCGGCCGTTATTATGATCATCTTGCCGCCCTCAGCAGTGATGTACCCCTAGTAAGCCCTGAACCTAGTAATGTTGAGCAATGGGTTGATATGAGTGTTCAGCAAAATTGGGCACTTGTAGCGGCTCGTTACAGTGCTAAGGCAGCACGCGATCAAATCAATATTGAGCGTGCCGGCCATTTACCCGTTCTGGATGCTGTTGCAACGACGGGTGAAACACGTTCTGGCAACTCACCCTTTACAGGACAACAAGATATTTATGCCAATTCCATTGGCCTGGAGTTAACCTTACCCATTTATCAAGGAGGATTAGTCACTGCACAAACCAAACAAGCCACTTACGAATGGCAAGCTGCCGTCGATAATCAAGAGTTAGCGTACCGCACAGCAGTAAATGATACACGCCAAGAATTTAATAATGTCATCGCCGGTATTAGTAAAATAAAAGCAGACAAGCAAGCCATCATCTCTAATAAGGCCTCTCTTGAAAGCACCTTTGAAGCTTATAAAGTAGGCACTCAAACCATGTTAGATGTCTTGCAATCGCAACAGACTTTATATAATACCTTACATGTTTTTGCGAGCGATCAATATGCGTATATTGACGCACTGGTCGCCCTCAAAGAAGCGGCTGGAACACTCAATGTCAATGATTTGCAAATCATTAATGCATGGCTCACGGAGAATCATCCTTCCTATGATTTCATCACCACCAACTCACTGCAAAAAACAGCGAATGCACCGATCAAAACAAAGGATTTAACGTCGAAAAAAATAGACACGCTGGATACCTCTCCTACCTTGGAAGAAAAGGAAAAAATGCTGAATAAATTAACGCAACCTAAAAGCCCAAAACCTTCAGAGGAGTCGTTGATTACTCCGATTCGTGAAGGTGCGGGAGCGTAGTTTTTTCGTCGGCTTTGTCTCTTTCATTGCTAATGTGTTGATTAATAATGGCAAAACAGAACTCGCCACGTTGAATGTTATTGATTAGAAAATGTAGCAAAATGCCGTCCATCACCATTTTTTGTATAATATTATACAGCTTATAGCATAATATTATACAAATGTGCTATTCTTACTGATATAGAGTTCAGAAAGAGTGCAATTGAACGTGTTTGGAGATGATAAATGGCTTATTTAGCAAAAACCGTAGACCCTCGTCTAGATTTAATGTCATTAAAAAACCGACAACAATTAACGAAGATTACCATGCGCCTACTGGATGAGTGGGAGTTATCTACTGCGGAGCAATTAACCTTACTAGGCTTGCGAGAAACCAGCCGTAATATGCTGAGCCGTTACCGCAATTTAGAAAGCTCTCTTCCGTATGATCAAGATAAATTAGAGCGCGTAGGTATTTTGCTAGCTATCTATAAAAATTTATATGACTTATTTCCAGAAAATGAAAATTTAAGAAAATCTTGGGTAAAGCGAGAAAACAGTCAGCTAGACAATGCTTGTCCTTTAGATATGATGCTCACCGATGGCTTATTCGGTATGGCGCACATCATGCGTTATCTTGATTTACAATTGGTTCATTAAATATGGATGAAAATTTATTTAACTCTTCAAAAAAAATCAATGATTACGTAAAACGTAATATTACATCTATTGCTCCCAATAAAGAGGCTTTTGCTTCTTTGCTTGATGATGCCGATGATCTTGACCTCATCCACTTAACCATACAAAAAGTTCGCTCTGATATTTCAAGAAAAAAAGAGTTATCTGATTTTTATTACACAGCCGCCATTGAGTATCCTTTCAAAACAGTGCCCTTCATGCAAACTCGATTTTCTGATGGCCGTTATCCTGTATGGTATGGATCTATGACATTAGAAACAACATTGCATGAAACCATCTATCATGCTGCCCGCTACATCACATCCATTGCCGGCATAGCGGAAGAAGGTGTGGTTTGTCGTAAGCGAGCATTATATGATGTGTTTTGTGATGCTCTTTTAATTGATGTTGTTAGTAAAGAAAAAGATTATCCCGATCTTGTCAGCAATGACTATCGCTATACTCATGAAATAGGTCAGTACGTAAAAAAAGGTGGTTATCCTGGCATTGTCTCGAGATCTGCACGGGATTCATCCGGTAAAAATATTAACATCTTTAAACAAAGTGTGTTATCTAATCCAAATTATTTGTTTGATATCACCTATCGTTTTGATTTTAACACGCGTATTGTTTTGGTTGATGGGTTGAAAACTGATACTGAATTTCGATTTTAGAATTTTTTCTAATTAAATTAGAGCAGCTGCCTACTCAGCCAATGGCGTCATAGGCATATGCCCTTAAAGATTACGTTTAGCGAGTTGCGCGGAATGGTGCGGTTAGAGCGCCGTCCAGACAAGTAAATGGACCAAGACCGACACGTTCGTTAGTTAGGCCATTATAGGAGACGAATGTCGCTGCTAGCAGAGACATCACAAAATATATTTCAGCTAATGGCGAAATCATCCCAGCTTTTGTTGCCCCATCATAAGCAAACATCGCAGGCGCAATCGAGGTGGCGAAAGATAAAGCTAGCAGAAGAATTGCTCCGAAAAACTTACGATCCATTTTTGAGACCACTTCTAATCCCGCTTCCAAAAATCCGGAATGAAAATAGTCGGCGGGAGATGCAAAGGAAAAAAAGTGAGAGCTTCTATTTCTAGGAGCAGAAGCTACAATACTTCGGCTTGGTTGTTGTCCGGCTTGATTGTTAAAACTAATTGACACGTTCATACTATTAGCTAGCCCACGTAACACACGCTGTGCATCTGGATCTTGACTTAAAGCACGACGCAGTAAAGATTCATTCGATTCTCTAGGGTCTATTCGTTCTATTGATGATTGTTCACTACTCATTTCTGAAATCTCCAATGGGTTATTAAAATTAGCAGGTGACATTGTATCTTATGTTGCACATAAAGTAAACAAATAGACCCGCTGAGAAGTGTAATTTAATGGTAAGCGTTCCTTATGTAAAGATGTTTCAATCAACTCACCATAAAATGGCCGTATTCCTACTAAATTGGCCGTATTCTCTCAAAAATGGCCGTATTCTCTCAAAAATGGCCGTATTCTCTCAAAAATGGCCGTATTTCTTCTAAAATAGCCGTA
>JAGVJK010000024.1 GCA_020051155.1 Gammaproteobacteria bacterium
AACACTGCTAAACACTTAGCTTGGAACCGCCGTATGCGAAATCGCATGTACGGTGGTGTGAGAGGACGGGGTCGTGAGACCCCTCCTACTCGATTGAATCAAGCGTCACGCACCAGACTACGCTCTTTTGGGTTTATTCATTGGGTGGGGATTGTGTTTTTGCTAGATACGTTTGTTGAGATCTGTCGTGATATTGTTATACGTCGTGATAGAGGGCTTTTTTTCCGAACCAGCGATCGATTAGGGCTTCTGCTATGTTGGGGGCTTGTTTTGTGATTTGTTTTGATAGGGCTGTGGCTTTTTCTAAGAGGGCTTGATCGCGGGTTATGTCTGCTAGTTTGAATTCTAAGAGGCCTGTTTGGCGGGTTCCTAGTAATTCACCGGGACCGCGTAATTCTAAGTCGCGTTGTGCGATGACGAAACCATCGGTGCTTTCGCGCATGATTTGTAAACGTGCGCGGGCGTTGCTGGAGAGAGGGGTTTGATACATCAGCACGCAGTGGCTGGCTTGATGGCCGCGTCCTACTCGGCCGCGTAATTGATGGAGTTGTGCTAAGCCTAAACGTTCTGGGTTTTCAATGATCATTAAACTGGCGTTAGGGACATCGACGCCAACTTCGATCACTGTGGTGGCTACTAATAAATGGATTGTGCCGGCTTTGAAGGCGGCCATGACCGATTCTTTTTCTGCGGTGGGCAAACGACCGTGCACTAAACCAATTTGTAGATGTGGTAATTCTTGTCGTAATTGTTGTGCTGTGGCTTCGGCTGCTTGGCATTCTAATACTTCGGATTCATCAATCAACGTACATACCCAATAGGCTTGTCGTTGTTGTTCGCACGCTGCGGCGACTCGATCAATCACTTCTTCGCGTCGTGAGTTTGCAATAACAACAGTGGTCACTGGTGTGCGTCCGGGGGGTAATTCATCAATCACGGAACAGTCTAAATCACCGTAAGCGGTCATCGCTAAGCTGCGGGGAATGGGTGTGGCTGTCATAATTAATTGGTGAGAGGCAATATCTTTGCTCATACCTTTATAGCGCAAGGCATGTCGTTGATGTACACCGAAACGATGTTGCTCATCAATGACTACTATGCCCACTTTTGAAAATTGTACAGACTCTTGAATTAACGCGTGCGTGCCAATGATCACTTGTGCTTGGTGATTGGCAATCGCTTCTACTTGTTGTTTGCGTAGTCCTGATTTTTGCGAGCTCCACAAGCGTATAACTTCCACCCCTAAGGGAGCGAGCCAGTGGTTAAAGGATTGGTAATGTTGATCGGCTAACAATTCTGTTGGTGCCATTAGCACTGCTTGATAACCATTTTCTACTGCCAATAACATCGTTAACGCTGCCACCACCGTTTTGCCTGAGCCAACATCGCCTTGCACTAAGCGCGTCATTGCAACAGTGCTTTGCAAATCATTTAAGATCTCTGTGTACACGCGTTGTTGTGCTGCGGTTAAGGTGAAGGGTAATTGTTGCAAGAATGCGGGAATCAATGTGCCCTGCGTTTTTAAAGAGGGAGCTTTATCTTGTTTGGTTTGTCGTTTCAAATGTTGCATTGTTAAAGCGTGAGCGAGCAACTCTTCTAAGATTAAACGTTGCTGCATGGGGTGCGTGCCCGCTAATAATTGTTTGACATTGGTATCTGATGGTGGCTTATGACAATAGGCAATGGCTTCTTTTAAACTTGGGGTATTTGTTTCGCCTAATAGCGCTGAACAATCCCATAATTCATGGCGCTCTAGAAAGATTAGTGCTTGATCTAGAATACGGCGCAAGGTAATTTGAGTTAAACCTTCGGTGCTGGGATAAATGGGTGTTAAGCAATCCTCTACATTCACCGGTTGGGCCTCATTCACAAAACGATATTCGGGATGAATAATTTCCAAACCTCGTGGCCCTAATCGCACTTCACCGAAACAACGAATCATTTGTCCCACATTAAAGGATTGCTTTTGTGTTGGGGTACTATTAAAAAAACGTAAATAAAGCTGACCCGTACCGTCGCTCACTTGGCAAGTTAATGTGGATTTTACGCCTGGTGAGGCTTGAACATGCGTTACTCGCGCATCTAGCACGGCATAATCTGCCACTTGTAACTCTCGGATCACGCTGATGCGTGTTCGATCTTGGTAACGTAAAGGTAGGTGTAATAATAAGTCTTGCAGGCTATAGATATTCCGTTTGGCTAATAGCTCAGCCAGCTTGGGCCCGACGCCCTTGAGCAGAGTAACAGGCATCGTTGCCAAAGATGGGTTATTCATAAGAAGTACAGCCAGCGGAATTAATGCTGTCAGCATAATCAATGCGCTTGATGAAAGCAAGATGATTAAAAAGACAAAAAGTTGTAGATGCTGAATTCCTCGCGAAGATATCGTAAAGAGTGCCTTCTCCCCTTGAGGGAGAAGGCGCCCAACGGGCGGATGAGGGGTACTCCAAGTTAGGTAAAATACGTTATTGAACTGGGCTATTAGATACCCCTCATCCGGCCTTCGGCCACCTTCTCCCTCAAGGGGAGAAGGCGCGCTTTATGTGGTTTTTTAATGATTCATTTTTGTGGCTGCCCTAAAATTTGCTTGTTGCTATCCACCAAAAGTTCTTAAAAATCAACTATGCTTTTACTTTAGTCTTTCTAAAATAATCAGGCGCAAATGAGGAAGAAATTTAGTCAATTGAAGGATGCTGTCAAAGTCTTGCTTTGGCATCTACCTTGGGATGAAGCGGAGAAACACCGTGAACTATTGCTACACCCAGAAAAAGGGCCTTATTTTTATTTTCGACGCAGTAAATCACCTCTCCATGAGCGCTTGACACAATTAGTCAATCATTCGAAGGTGCCGAATGTTCTCATCCATGGCAGCCCGCATATTGATAATTACGCAAAAACCTCCTTCGGCGCTGGTATGATTGATTTTGATCGCGCCTACCGTGGCCCTTATTTATGGGACATCGTTTGCTTACTGATGGCCATTCATTTACGTAACCCCGATAGCCATTACTGTGATATCTCTAAGGACATCGCACAGGCGCTGAAGGAAAGTTATCTTGCCGGCTTTAACCAACCTGAGGCTCATTATCAACTCTACACTCCCTTAGAAAACATCGTGCTGAAACCTTGGGAAAAAAGCATGAAGAGTTACGCAAAGAGTGAAAAAAAATGGGCGAATCAAACGAATGCTTTTCCCGTAGACGTGCAGGATCCTTTTGCTGGTGCTTTATTAAAAGACTTGCTGTTACACCATCCACAATCCACGACGATTGCGTCTTATCATATCAATAAAATTTTTTATACTAGTGGTAGTTTCGGCCGACGACGTTATATTTATCTCTTAGAAAAAAATCGTGATCAACCTATTTTCATCGATATCAAAGAAACTAAAAATTTCCTGGCCAGTACCTGGACCTATACTAAATGGTATAAAAACCCCTATCACGGTGAGGGTCAACGCTTATTTGAAGCAGCAAAAATATACGCGCCTGATTTTGCACAACATGAAAGTTACGCTACGCTAAAAGGCATTGATTATTGGGGGCGTGAAGTTCCTTGCCTCAATCGAAAACCTAATAAAATTTTTTCCACAGAAGAACAATTAGCCTTTGCTGTCAGCGGTGGTAGCCAATTGGGCCGCGGTCATCGATTAACGTTGTATGATATTTCGGAGAGTAATTTTCTTGATTATTTTAATCAAAATTACTCCATCTTGATTGCTGTCACTAATACGTTATTACAAGAGCTAATGGCTGTGTGGGAAGAGTATCAACGAATTTATGGTCATGCTTCTTTGTAATCTCATTCCGTGCCCTAACCGCTTTGTTCTTCACGCGTCACTCGCACTTCAATCTCCATGGTTTCCTTAGCACTGCCACCTTCGTAAATAGTGCCGGAGGTTGGAGTCACATCGCGATAATTACGACCTGACGCTACTCGAATATGATCGACACCCGCTAAGATGCCATTGGTAGGATCGTAGCCTCGCCACCCTACCATGGGAATATACACTTCAACCCAAGCATGGGATGCATCTGATTGAATTTTATTTTCATACTCTGCGCCCGTATAAATATACCCGGTGCGATATCGTGCAGGAATATTTAATAAGCGTGCTAAACAAATAAATAAATTCGCAAAGTCTTGGCAAACACCCTTGCGTGCTACATAAACTTCATAAGGTGTCGTATCCAGAGATGTTGACTGCGATTGATAGGTGTAATCTTCATGAATAACATGATTAATATCGTTTAATACTGCTAAAAAATCACCATCATTTCGTTTTACAAAGGTCATTGCATATTCTGACAACTCTTCTAAATTAGCAATCGGCAACTCTGGTGGCAGTAAAAATGGCAGTAATGTTTGTTGCTGCCATGGCATCCATGCTACAGGAAATTTTTGAGCATTCGTCGCAAGAGGGCCATTATAAATAGTTTGTGGTTTAACTTTTACAGTAGATTTTGCGATCACTGATAATTCTTTATAAGGTTTGTTGATGACAGCAAAAGTGCCACGATTATTAAACACATCATCAAACACGACTTGATCGCAACCAGGTGTAATCGTTAACTCGAAAGATAATAATTTCTGAACTTCATCATCGACTGGTTGTAGATAAAATAAATGTTTGCTGAGCTCTACGTTCGTTTCATAGAGATATCGCGTATGATGGTAAATAGTCATTATAAAAGGCTCTGCCGCAGTCACTAGTTTTGTTGGCAAATTTATTGCTTGCGGTGTTTCTATCTTTTTCTTAACACTATCCCAAAGAATCCAACCACGTTTTACAATCAACACTTGACCTGGCTGCATCTCAATCCAATTTTCATTGGTCATCGCTTGTGTGGCAAATACCACCATCGTTCTAGCTTGATCGAAGCTGTTACTCAGATCCACTTTTACATCGTCAGATTCCAACACCGTACTAGTATACGGAGGATGACGTCGGCACCATTTTAGGCTATTGAAGTGATTAATATCTTGATACACTAATAGGCTGTCACCGTCACTTAACATGATGTTGACTGTGCCCAAAGCATTGATGGTGCTTAACCAATGCAATAATTGCTTTTTATCAATATCAGCCAGCCTACGTGCGCCACTTAGATAAATTTGCTGCATCAGCCAACAAAACATATGCTCTGAATCTGTTTTTCCTAAGGGTTCAAACACTGAGTTTTCATCTAACTTCAAAACTTCCTTATAATGCGAAATATCACCATTATGCAACATAATCCAGTCACGACCAGCGTAGCTTCGACTAAAGGGTTGCGTACTTTGTTGTGTGATACTTTTAGCGGCACCGCGCAAGTGACAAATAAATACCGTAGAGTGAAATCGCTGCCAATTCGTGAGTAATTGATTGATCGCGCTGCTATCGGATGCAGTTGCATCTTTTAGAATGGTTGCTGCTTTTTGTCCTTCTTGATACCAACCATAACCCCAGCCATAGGACACTGCTTTTTCTTGCACGCAAAAATAACCCGGTTTTAAGGTAATCGATGGTGACGCTACTCCATCAAAAGAAATACCTAATATACGTGTCATTGATTTGTCCTTTTAATCTTTTAAAGTCTTGCGTACAAATCATCAAAATGATGGTAAAAAAAGTCTACCTGAATTTGCACAAAGATGTTTTCCATTTTTTCGATTAATTCTCTTAGATGAGTGTTCAGCTCTAAATTAATGTAACCCAACTTAGAGCAATGCTCTAAATGATCCGCTAAATTACTCAACTCAATTTCCGATTTTGTATAATGGTCAATATTGACATAATTTCTAATTCGGCTAAAACTCATCAGTGCTTGTTTGAGACAAAAACAAATAGCTCGAGGAAATGAGTTTTCGAAAATAAGAAATTCTGCAACCGATGCGCGAGTCAATCCATAATGCGGGCACTTTAAGAAAGCTTCCCTGGCAAATAACACTTCTAACAATGCTAGCCAATATCGGCTGTGAAAATCCTCGGTTCCTTTTTTAGAGTCTTCCATTTTTATTAACAAAACTCTTGCCGTTTGTAATGCTCGTTCCAACATCATACCCACATGAATAAACTCAAAGGCTTCTTCTTGTCGCATAGAACAGTAAAAAATTCCACGAAACATGTGGCTTTGTTCTGTAATAGCTTCATAAAAAAGATGCTTATTTTTATTATACAGATCTCGCCCTTCACCCAGAGTTAACCACAACCAAAATCCATTGAGCGCATTCCACAATTCACTGCTAATCGTGTCACGAATACTTCTGGCATTTTCTCTAGCGTTTTTAAAGGCATTGATAATAGATTCTGGATTTTTTTCTTCCCAGGTTAAAAACTGACATGCCATAGCGTCATTGGCGTAATGATGTCCCTGATTGATACTTTCATAAATTTTTTCATGACCATTGATTTTTATGATGGGCTTCCATGGTTCCTTACTAAAATTTTCGCCATCTAAAATAAAAATTTGATTGCTATTAATCAAGCGCGCCGTTGTTTCAACTCGCTCTAAATAACGAAATAACCAAAAACAAGCTTCCGCGATATGTGCAATCATTCTTTCATCAACACCCATGTATCTTTTGAACCACCACCTTGGCTTGAATTCACCACGTAGGATCCTTCCACCAATGCTACTCGCGATAAACCACCCGGTAATACCCAGCTGTCTTTTCCAGTGACAATGTAAGGTCTTAAATCCACTCTGCGTGCTTTCATTTCTTTCTCAGACCATGTCGGGCAAGTTGATAATTCCACCACTGGCTGAGCAATATAGGTTCGTGGATTTTGTTTGATTTTATCCGCAAAATCCGCTCGCTCTTTTTCGCTAGCCTGTGGTCCGAATAACATGCCATAACCACCAGCACCGTCGACCGTTTTCACCACCAGTTGATCTAAATTTTTTAAAATATATTCTCGTTGTTTAAGATCGCTAGCAAGATACGTTTCCACTTGATCTAAAATAGGCTCTTCACCTAAATAGTAACGAATGATCGCCGGCACAAAAGGATAAATTGCCTTATCATCTGCAACACCATTTCCTAAGGCGTTGGCTAATACGACATTACCCGCAGCATAGGCTCGAACCAGACCTGCAACACCTAATAAGCTATCTTTGCGAAACACGGTGGGATCTAACCACTCATCATTCACACGACTATAAATAATATCAACTTGTTTCAGACCTCGTGTGGTTTTGATAAATACTTTGTCTTGCTCAACGCAGAGATCATTGCTTTGCGCTAAATAACATCCCATTCGTCTAGCAAGAAAACCATGTTCAAAGTATGCAGAATTATAAGGACCAGGGGTTAAAATAACAGCGGAACTATCTTGTCGTGGATGAAGACTGCGTAATGCTTCTCGAAATTTTGTCGGATACTCTTCCACGGATCGAATACGATTTTGTTGGAAAATACGTGGCAATGTATTCTTCAAAGTTAATCGATTTTCTAAGACATAAGAAACACCCGAGGGTACTCGCACATTATCTTCTAGCACAATGAAGCGACCTTTAGCATCACGGATCAAATCAATACCTGCTACATGAATGCGCGTTTTTCCTAAAGGATTCACATGACGCAGTACCTCTAAATAACCCGTTGAAGCTAAGACATGCTCACGAGGAATAATCCCTTGTTCAATGATTCGTTGCTCATTATAAATATCTGATAAAAATTCATTGAGGGCCGTAACGCGTTGCGTCAATCCTTTTTCAATTTTTTGCCATTCTGTTGCAGTAATTACTCGTGGGATTAAATCAAAGGGAAAAATTTTATCGAGGTTGCCTTGCTCGGTATACACAGTAAAGGTTGTACCATTTTTACGTAAGATATGATCAGCGATTTGTTGATAAGATTCGAATTGCTCTGGATTGATGGGATCTAAGGCTTGAATCAGTGTGCGCATTTCTTCATGGGGAACGCCAGGAGCTGCAAATAATTCATCATAGGTATGAGCAAGCAATTGATAATCAGCAAATATACCTGCTAGTTGCTCCGTAGAAATGTCAAATCCTTGACGGGTCATTGCCATGCCTTTATCCAAATTCATAGGTATTACTTCATTATCTTCGTAGTGTAGACTAAAATCTATCGTAGTGCAGAACCGTCTGTGATGGATAACTCGGAATATGTCAGTGCGAATTGCAATTACTCACCAATCAATTTATCACTATGATAAATTTGTTACCGTGGGTCCCCACTTAATTCGTTTAAAACCGGCGCCGCATTGCTTAGCACATTGTTTAGCCTATTCGTTAAAAGTTTCACCTTCGGAACATTATATTCATTGGCAACAAGATCCTTTCAATAATCACATAGCGCGCTTAGTTTTTAAAAAACCGACGAACCATCTTAACGTCAGCGTAGAGCTATTAGTTGATTTATCTCCAGTCAATCCCTTCGATTTTTTTATTGAACCTTATGCTGCTTGTTATCCGTTTCGCTATGAGTCTTCCTTGTATAATGCTCTGGAACCTTATCTAGCCATTGACGATGAACCGATATCTTTTCAAAATTGGATACATCAATTTGAAAAGCAGAACATACCTTTGTTAGATTTTCTGATCATGGTAAATCAAACTCACTGTAAAGCTATCGATTATGTACAACGAATGGCGCCTGGTGTGCAATCTGTAGCAGAAACTTTGGGATTAAAACAAGGTTCTTGCCGCGACACCACATGGTTACTCATTCAAACTTTGCGTCATTTAGGATTGGCAGCACGTTTTGCTTCTGGATATTTAGTTCAATTGAAAACTGCAGATGAAGATTCTGTGGCTGAAGATTGCGTAGAATTACATGCCTGGGCAGAAGTCTATATTCCAGGTGCTGGCTGGATTGGATTTGATCCTACCTCTGGATTATTAACTGCTGAAGGGCATATTGCGTTATGCTGTACACCAACTCCGCAAGAAGCAGCAGCCATTACAGGCACTACAGAGTCTTGCGAAACAACCGTTGAATACAAATTATCGTTACAGCATCTTGCGCCTTCAGGGATCGATCATGATGAGCCTTATTCAGAACAGCTATGGCATTGCATCGAAACATTGGGTCAACAGATCGATCATACGTTAACGTCATTGCAAGTGGATCTAACACAAGGTGGTGAACCGACTTTCGTCTCGCGCCATAACATGACTGATCCACAGTGGCAAACTGCTGCATTGGGAGAAGAAAAATTTGAACGAAGCTGGCAACTAGCACATCGTTTAAAACCTTTTTTTGGCTCTAAAGGTTTGGTGTTGCTGACGCAAGGAAAATGGTACCCTGGCGAAACGGATCCACGCTGGGCGTTGCAAATTATGTGGCGGCATGATCAGCAACCTTTGTGGCAACAACCTGATTTATTATCTGCGGCACTCACTGCAAATCTTTCTATTGTGCAAGCAGAGCATTTTGTAAAAAATCTTGTTAAACAATTAAATCTACCCGAAGACTCTATTCATTCCGCATTCGACCAGTCCGTGTTAGCGGGTTTTGTATTACCACTGACGTGGGATTTATCGGCAGACACTTGGAGCAGCCCTTTGTGGTTATACCCTTCTGATGAATTACAATTATTACCAGGCACCTCTTCGCTTGGATATCGCCTACCCTTGAAAAATCTAATTGCCCCGAACTGTTGTGAGCAAGCGATGCCGCAACGTAGTTTATTTGAATCACTGCCACCATTACCCGAGATCGACACATTGGTGAAGCCGGGTCATCCTTATCATTCAGCGTTGGAGTATTCTTGGCAGAAAACCGCACTTTGTGTTTCGATACGGGAAGGGATGCTCTATGTATTTTTACCGCCTGTTCCTTATCTTGAACACTTTTTACTGTTGCTGCACCACATTGAGCAAGTAGCCGCTGCTATGCAAATACCGTTGGTACTCGAGGGCTATGCGCCTCCGCAAGATACTAGGCTTGCTAGCTTTAGCATTACACCTGATCCCGGCGTCATTGAAGTCAACATGCCGCCAGCCAGCAATACCACGCAATTGGCGCGCACGCTAAATATTATTTATGAACAAGCACAGCAACTTGATTTAACTACGTTGAAATATTTGATGGATGGCTCCCCGATTAGCACGGGTGGTGGTAATCATATTGTATTAGGTGCCAGTGTCCCGGCAGCCAGTCCATTTTTAAAACGACCGGATTTGTTGAAGAGTTTTATTATATTTTGGCAACATCATCCTAGTTTGTCTTATTTGTTTTCTGGATTATTTGTCGGTGCCACGAGCCAAGCACCTAGAGTGGACGAAGCTCGTTATGAAAGTCTTTATGAACTTTCCATTGCATTAAAGCAAATTCCATCAGAACCTGATGAGTCTAACTATTGGTTAGTGGATCGATTGCTGCGAAATTTATTAACCGATATGACTGGCAATACCCATCGTGTAGAAATTTGTATTGATAAATTATATTCCCCGGATCATGCTAATGGTCGGTTAGGGTTAGTGGAGTTTCGTGCTTTTGAAATGCCCGCTCATTGGCAACTCGCCTTCGTGCAACATTTATTATTACGCGCTTTGTTTGTTAGTTTTTGGCAAAAACCTTACGACGGTGATTTTGTTTTGTTTGGAACGCAATTACACGATCGATTTATGTTGCCTTATTATTTGCAACAAGACTTTAAGAAAGTGATCGCTTATCTTCGTGAGCAGGGATTACCCTTTTCTAAAGAATGGTTTTATCCATTTTTTACTGCGCGCTTTCCGCTGTTGGGCTCTATCCATATTGAAGGCATGGAAATAACCTTACAGTCTGCTTTAGATACTTGGAATGTCTTGGGTGAGCAATCTCATGAAGGACAAACTTCACGTCCCGTGGATGCGTCTACAGATCGTTTGCAAATTAAAATTAACAATTTTGATCCTGCTCGTTATAGTTTGACTTGTAATGGTCATCGCTTACCTTTACAAAAAACCCATAAACCATCGCAATACATTGCAGGCATTCGTTTTAAAGCGCGTCAATTACCCTTAAGTTTGCATCCAACTTTAAAACCTGTAGAAGAGTTAGTGTTTGATGTCGTTGATACAAAAACTCAGCGTTCCATTGGCGGTTGTCGTTATCTGGTGAACCATCCTGGCGGTAAACAATATCAGACACCCCCACAACATTCACAAGATGCTGAAACTCGTCGCACTGAACGATTTTTTACTCAAGGTCATACTCAAGGTATTATCATTCCCATTGAAACTGCGTTGCATCCAGATTATCCTTGTACGTTGGATTTGCGACGAACTATTTAGGAGATCACGTAATGAATTCCACATCAAAACTTGGCAGCGTGTATGATTTTTCTTTTAAAGCTTTAACGGGAAATCAACCTTTAGATCTTAGTGCCTTCAAAGGGAAACCTTTATTAATCGTCAACACTGCTTCACGCTGTGGTTTTACCGGACAATATGCAGGGTTAGAAAAATTGTATCAACGCTATAAAGATCGAGGGTTGGTGATTATTGGCGTTCCCAGTAATGATTTTTCAAATCAAGAACCAGGATCTAATGAAGACATTGCGCAATTTTGCCAAATCAATTATGGCGTCAGCTTTCCCATGGCGGCAAAGGAAATAGTATCAGGTAAGCAGGCGCATCCTTTTTATCGTTGGGCGAAAAAAGTGTTTGGTTTTGGCTCTGCCCCTAAATGGAATTTTCATAAATATCTCATTGATAAAGATGGCCACTTGGTTGAGTACTTTTATTCTTTTACGAAACCTGAGGCCGCGCGGTTAGTGAAGGCAATTGAAAGGGTACTGTGAAAGTAATTTGCTGGAATCAATTCAGCGGAGAATTTTTTTAACAAATAACGCATCTTTTATTCTTCCCTGCTGTTATCTCTTCATGGTTAGAAGAGGCATTGCTATCGATCGCTGTTTCTAGCTGCTCATCGTTAGAAGAAGCTGGCACTGACTGTTGCTGAGCTGGCAGAAAAAAGCTTGTCACTGATCGTGCTTTGTCGATGTCACGATTAGTAGACGTAGAACAAAATGTCGCTAAGCTAACCATTTCACGGCTTGATTCTTGCAGATCATCAAGACCTTCTTCCTCAAGCTCAGCATTTTCTCGCTCACTCTCCACCTGCACAGCATTCAAACATGTACGAGAGTCTGACCAGCTAGCAATAAAAGAAATGAAAACAAATGGGAGAATTCGCATGACCATGGAAAATTGTGGTTCGTTGGCAAGTGTCCCATAATAATACTCCGTCACTAAATCGCCAAATACCACAAAACCTGCTGAAAAATCCATCGTATGCCCGATGCTATCAAATACAAAGCGCAGCGATTCTAAAAATTCTAAACTTAATCTTCCCCAACTTGAGCTATTCATCCAAGCTAACCAACGTCTCGTAATATCTAGTCGCTGACTAGTTTTAACGTATTGGGAATCTGAAAGATCATTTTGATTAATCACTAGGTTGCTATAGGCCATTGCAAGAGCTGCACCGGCACCAATGCTAGAACCTACCATTAACCCAGGAACCGAAATACCTCGTATCGGGGTTCTGTCTGTCAGTGCATCGACCAAGCGACCAATAACATAGGAGGCACTAGAGAAAAAAGGTGCAAAATCATAAATGGCTTCCACATAATTCAGTGGTCTCCACAGATACTGATTGACCTTATCATCGAAGGCTCGTTTAGCTGGATCAGTCGAGAGCTTTTCCGTCGAGATATAACTATGGAGTAGTGTTTTCACTTTAGGTAATGCTGCAAACAAACCAATCCCCGATGAAATGGTTATTAACAAGATAAATCCCAAATTAGATAAACCAAACTCTTCTGCCAAATCTGTTGGCAAACCTTCATAGTCTTCTACAAACTGGAGCAACGATGCACCAAGCACACTATAAACGCCCAACTTTCGCAATACGCCCCAAGAACCTGAGGAATGGCAAGCATGAGTCGACTGAAGAGAAGGAGATTTAGAAAGTAGTGCTGTGCTCTCTGTTGCGTTAATTGAAGAGGAACTACTGCTTAGCACAAGCGAACTTGTTGACTCTTCTTCGCCCTCAGCTTCTAAATCAACAGAATCCTCATCCGGAAACTGAGAGTTTTTAAGTGAAGCCGCCGTCACTGTTTTCTCAGTTTCATCATGAAGATTAAAATAAGATAAACCGGAACCACCAGAGCTCGTTAATGCAAACAGCAGCCCAAGTAAGATGACAAAGTCTGAGAGATCTTTCGTTTCGCCAGATTGCCCCATGGACTTACTAAAAAGAATTGCAAAGAACGGCCAGCCTTCGAGGAAATTGGACCCGAAACGACATAAGAGGTTTAGATAGAGGTTATAACGCATTATAGTCTTAATCATTGTTTATAAGGTCTCTCTTATGTTTCAAACAAAAAAACGTGTTCCTTCCATACCTTAGAGGCATCTACCGTTATTACCAACTTAAAAAATGAGGAAGGGACATACTATAAAACCAAACTGCATTTTAAAGCAAAAAGATTAAGGTTTTATTACGAATGTTGGAAGAATGAAAACGCAAAACAGGGTAACCACATCTATTTTTTGCTTGGGGGGAGACTTACTACACTTACAACTTTTGGAAAAAACACAGTCCTCCATTCATGCCAATCAAAACCCAATCAAGAAAATTTACAACTTACTAACGTCTGTAACTAATTGAATATATTTAATTTTTTTAAAAAAATCTCTTTATCCTTCGTATCACAATCAAAACTCAATCAAGAAACTCATGCCCAGAATGGGATATATCCAGAGCGCGGATGCTCAACATCCGCGGGCTTAATTAATTGCGCATTTTGTGCTTGCGTAATTACTTTTGTAGCTTGAGCCGCATTATGCTTTTCAATACCAAAACGTGCACATAATGTTGCATTTTTCATGCGCTCTCCACTTAAAAATTTTAGAACCGCATGTTGATAGCAAGCCCTAATGCGTTCATCAGGGGTCATACAAGCAAATGTTCTTGGACCATAGAGGATAACCTGCATTGAGTTATCGCTCTCACGAAATAATGGTGGCGGAAGTTGAAAGACCTCGGCCTGAGCAATCACTTTATCTAATCCACTACCTCCCTCCTCACAAAACCCCATACGCCGCATTAGTGATGCGAGCGCTTCATTGCGTGATCTTGGCGGTAAATCAATCATCCGTTGTGCACTCACCAGAGGTTTACCTGGATTAACTATCTCTATCCGATCATTAAACAATTCAATTTGCGGACCAGCACCCGTCACCGTCATGTCTTGATGGATAAGAGCATTTGCTATCAACTCCCGAACAGCAAGTTTAGGAAACAAGGGATGTGTTTCCCTCAAAACATCCCCAATATGCTCATTACTTGGTAATATATTATTAATATAGTCAATGAGATCTGCAAAACCACTAGCATAACCTTTGTGACTATCCTGTCGATGCGTCACATGTGAAGCTTTATTTTTCTCGCTATAAACAATAAGACGAACACCTTTTCGGGCAAGTGTAACACCAAACTGATCTAAGTCTGATGCAAAAAGAATTGCACCCAAATTTGTTATATTCCATTTTTGACCAACATCTCGTGTAATGAGTCTATCTGCCTCTAACTTTTCAAAAATACCAAAACGGTTATCTGGTAAAGGCTGCTGCATCAAGCGGAAATAACTGGCATAATCTAGCAAATTAAGCACTTCATCACCACTCACATACTGTTTTGCAATACCATGCTCCCAAGTATAAGGGCGCAGGCATTCAATCAACTTCTTATAAGATTCTGGATAATCAGTTAACTTTGGTGTCGCACTGCCAAGCCGAATATAAGGTATACCGTTAAAAGTAACAGGAGCTACCGTTGCAGCGGGAATTTCTAACAACACCACTCGCCCTTGTGGATGATAAATAGTTTTAAAGTTAAATGCGATACTAGGTATTAATTGATTTGCTAACCAAAGATGAAAAACTTGATTATTTACTTTTTCCGTATCTGGATCAAACTGTGTGCCAGTGATCTGACGATGGTCATCTACTCCTAATACTAAATAACCAAAATCACGCCCTACTAATCGAGCACTATTAGAAAGAGCAGAACAAAGTTTTCCGATAACGTGCTTGTCTAAGTTGTTTTTTTTAAATTCCAGCCAAGGCTTTTCCGCATCATTGGTTAAGAGCTCATTGATTAAATCTATGTTACGCTGGTCATGCATGTTCAGCCACCTTGCCTTGGAAGTTAGCCGTTAAAAGTTTTGGGGAGATAATAAAGAATCATGCCTCATCTGAAATTCAAATTGGCTTTTTATCCTTAGTAAAACCTATATTTCTTGAGGCTAAATCTCAAACTATAAAAGATGAAAGATACCAAACTATCAACAATAGCGAAAGTGTTTTATATACCGCTCGCCAATGAACATGCGACTTTTGGCATCAGTGCCGGCGGTATATCCTTTTATTAGATGCTACGCCCGGGGAAACCCGGACTTGCAAGTTATCCCTTAGATACATAACCTTGCTTGAGAGCGAGGTGCTGCGGCTGGTTTTTCTAGAATAGCGAGCAACTTATCACAGGTTTGTTCACCTCTGGTTGTAAATAAATCGCCAAACCAATAACCAGTAAACCACTTGGTGAGTAGCAAGCAAGGCACTATGATGGCCGTTAGCAGCGCAGCCACGCCTCTATGAAAGATGCTTGTTCTATGCGCGGCAAAGACTTCTTTTTTCTGTTGTTTAATCAATGCAACAAGAGAAGGGCCAGGTTCTGCATGATTATTATTTGAATCACTCAGTTGGTCTCGTATATTCTTCATAGCATAGTACTTATCTCGTAGAACCTTGTAGCGTGAGTCATAGGCTCTTACACTATCTAATAATCGAAAAACGTTCTCACCTCGCGGTACAACTATTTTTTTTCCATCACGCATCATATCGGTGAGGTATTCACTCAGTATCGATATAGTCACATTATCCAGTAATCCTTCCATGTAATCATTACATAAAGCAACTTCTTCGGAGATCACCACCTTCGGTGGCAATGTTGACGTAGTGAAGGAATTTAAAAAAAGAGTTTCATGCTGATGAGGTGTCAGTGCAGTTCTGGGTGAAGCAGGAGGCGCAGCCACCTCTGAATCCGAATCAGTCTCAGTAGACTCTATTTTCTCGCGAGCAAGACCAATCGCCTTTGGATCCAAGTTATTTCTAATCGTTGCAACAAAGGCTTGAGGCGTGGGTCGACGGCCAACCGATGATCTTTTGGAAGAAAAAAATAACGCCCATTGACCAGCAAGAGGCCCATCCCAGAGAATCCACTGTGAACCATTTTTATATAACCGATCACGCAATGCTTCGTTAGTTGGCTCACTCTCAAAATCATTAAGTAGCTGATGAAAATCAGCTTCTGTCATTTTTTCAATTGCCATGATCACCTGCCTCAGTAAAGAAATAAAACTTTATCTTCCTGCTCATACTACATTTCAAATCTTAAGAAATTCTTAGGTATTTTGTAAATTTTAATAATAATTTCTCTGCAGGAAATAAAATGTCATAGATGCTTATTTTTTAAGGAAAATACGATTCCAATACCATGATCGCTTCGGCTTCTACCATGGCGCCGCGTGGTAACTCCTTTACACCCAGCACTGCCCGTGCGGGATACGGTTCGTTGAAATAGCGCGCCATGATTTCATTCACCACCGGGAACAAAGTCATATCTGTGAGGTAAATCGTCATTTTAACAATATCTGTCAAGCTACCACCAGTTGCTTCCGCAATCGCTTTCAAATTATCAAATATTTGAAACGTTTGCGCTTTAAAATCCCCGGCGACTAACTCCATAGTGGCTGGTACTAAAGGAATTTGCCCGGAGATATACACCGTATCGCCTACGCGTACAGCTTGAGAATATGTACCAATTGCTGCTGGGGCTTGGGTCGTTTGAATAATTTTCTTAGCGTGTTTTTTCATTTAAAAACCTCATTGAATTTAAAATCGTGTCCCATGACTGCGCGGTGCGCGACTAGCGCGCATAATTTTAGAAACCTCTGGTATCGAACGCACTCGTCGCATTACACGGGCCAAGTGAGCTCGATCCTTAACGGAGATAATTAAATTCACTTCGCTGTAATGACCATCTCGATCTGCAACGGTAATATTTTCAATATTGGCATCCATATCTGCAAGGGCAACTGCCAAAGAAGCTAATGTCCCCTTACGATTCATCAACTCTGTGCGAATTTCCGCTTGGAAATCTCCTGCAATACTTTTTTCCCAACTCAAGAAAATACATTTTTCTGTTTTGCGTAAATGTGCAATGTCACGACAATTTTCTCGATGCACGATAATGCCACGTCCCGCATCTAAAATCCCTACGATTAAATCACCAGGTAAGGGATAACAGCATTTAGCAAAGGAAACCACCATGCCTTCCGTGCCTTTAATCAATAATGGTGTCTGCGACAAACGCTCAGTTGCATCTTTCTTTTCTTGCTCTTCTTGCTCTTGCTCGTCCTTCACAGCACATGCTAAACGGCGCGCGAGAATCAAGGGCACTTGATTACCCATGCCCGTGTCTTCTAATAATTCATTCAAGCTAGTGTAGTTAGATTCTTTTAATACGCGAGCCACATCAATCTCTGGAATTTGTGCCAAGCTTAAATTTAAAGTACTCAAGGCACGATCTAATAAACGACGGCCTAAGACAATGGATTCATCACCCTTCTGCTTTTTAAAATAATGTTTGATCTTGCTGCGTGCTTTACCCGTAACAACAAAATTCAACCACGATGGGCTTGGACGAGCGCTCGGTGATGTGACAATCTCAACATTTTGACCATTCATGAGCGGTGTACTCAGCGGCGCTAAACGTCGATCAATTTTCGCAGCAACACAAGTATCACCAATTTCTGTATGAATCGCGTAAGCAAAATCCACAGCGGTTGCACCACGGGGTAATTCTAAAATATTTCCCTTGGGGGTAAACACGTACACTTCATCAGGGAATAAGTCAATTTTAACATTTTCGATAAACTCTAAAGAGCTACCCGTACTCTGTTGCATTTCTAATAAGTTTTTTAACCATTGCTGTGCGCGGATGTGTGCTTTACTACCGACGGTGGAATCCGCTTTATATAACCAATGAGCCGCAATACCACTTTCCGCCATGCGATGCATTTCTTCTGTGCGAATTTGAATTTCAATGGGCACGCCATAGGGGCCAAACAACGTAGTATGTAACGATTGATAGCCATTGGCTTTAGGAATTGCAATATAATCTTTGAAGCGTTCTGGAACGGGTTTATAAGAATTGTGTACGGCGCCTAATACTCGATAACAACTATCTAAACAATCTACTGTAATGCGGAAAGCATAGACATCCATAATATCCGCAAAGGGAATGCGTTTATTCCGCATTTTTTTATAGATGCTATATAAATGTTTTTCTCGACCATAGAGTTTAGTGGGTGGCATCCCTTCGCGTGATAGACAAGCATGCAAGGATTTTTCAATCACACTCATAATTTCTTTACGATTACCACGCGCTTTTTGTACCGCATCATTAATCACGCGAAACCGCATGGGGTAAAGAGCCGCAAAACCTAATTCTTCTAAATCGACGCGGTAGGAGTGCATCCCCAAACGGTTGGCAATGGGCGCGTAAATTTCTAAGGTTTCGATGGCGATACGTTGTCGTTTACTGGGAGGTAAGGCATCAAGGGTGCGCATGTTATGTAATCGATCGGCCAATTTGACGATGATCACGCGAATGTCTTGCGCCATGGCTAAAACCATTTTGCGGAAGTTCTCGGCTTGCGCCTCCGCTTGCGTCTCAAATTTTATTTGTGTTAATTTGCTAACACCATCGACTAGATCTGCCACTTGCTGGCCGAATTGCCTTGCCAGCGTCGCTTTATCAATGGCGGTATCTTCTAACAAATCATGCATCAAAGCTGCCATGATGCTTTGCGCATCCATGTGCATCCGTGCAAGAATCAAAGCAACCGCCACTGGATGGGTAATATAAGGATCACCGGTACGACGAATTTGACCTTCGTGTCCTTGCTTTGCTAACAAATAGGCTTGATAGATCTGCTCGATTTGAGGATCATCTAAATAAGTCTTTAGCTGTTTCCGTAATTCGTCGAAATAATCCATAGCTACCCATTTTTAGTCAGTTGCGTTGCCAACCTCTCCAATTTCGCCAAGCTTGCTAATTTCGCTAATCTCGCTAGCTTCTTCGAGCAATAGCTCTTCTGGTTCATCGTTTGCTGAATCGCCGGGCATAAAGCCAGCAGCAATTTCTCGTAAAGCCACGACGGTTGGTTTATCGTTTTCCTCTGGAACCCTTGCATCGGCAGTGGTCAGAGATAATTGTCGTGCGCGTTTTGAGGCTACCAAAACCAAAACAAAACGATTTTCAACATTTTCTAAACAATCTTCTACAGTAATACGTGCCATTGTGTTCCTCTTCTAAATTTAAGGGGGCTGCCTAACATACCGTTAATGTATTCAGCTCACCCCTAGTCTGCTAAAAACCGCTGCAAAGGATTTTCTCTAGGAATCCCAACGCAGCGGGCTATTCTCTCAGATCTTGCAATAAAGTGCCATATTTTTGCACTTGCCGTGACGTTGATAACCGTTGCGCCGTAATAATTGCACTTAATTCGGCCAATGCTTGCTCAAATTGGTCATTAATCACTATATAATCAAACTCTTCGCAGTGGGACATTTCTAAGGTTGCCTCTTTTAACCGCCGCGAAATGACCTCGGGCTTGTCTTGGCCTCGCCCTTCCAGTCGTTGTGACAGGGTTGCAAGCGAGGGTGGCAAGATAAAAATGCTCTTCGTATCTGGCATTAATCGTTTAATTTGCTGCGCACCTTGCCAATCGATTTCTAAAATGACATCCATCCCTTCTGCCAGTTGTTTTTGTACCCAGCTTTGTTCTGTACCGTAATAATGATCAAATACTTTGGCATACTCGATGAAGGCATGGCGCTGAATCATCGACTCAAAGACATCTTGCCGCACAAAAAAATAGTTTTTACCTTCCTCTTCCGCTGGGCGTGGCGCGCGTGTGGTATGAGAAATAGAGACATAAAGATCTGGGGTGGTTGCGATCAACGCATCGACCAAACTTGTTTTGCCCGCGCCAGAGGGCGCTGCAATAATCCATAACTGACCCGTCATTCACTGATCCTCATTCTATATTCTGTACTTGCTCTCGAATTTGCTCAATCAACACTTTTAACTCTACGCAAGCGTGGGAAGTAATAGTGTGCTGCGATTTGGAACCGATGGTATTGGCTTCACGATTCATTTCTTGTAAAAGAAAATCTAAGCGACGACCCGCAGCACCATCCTGTTCTAACACACGACTCATTTCTTTAATATGAGTTTGTAGGCGATCCACTTCTTCTGCCACATCCATTCTTTGTGCGAAATAAACAAGTTCTTGCTCCAATCGACTTTGATCCACGTCTTGTGTTAACTCCTGGATCCGGTCAGAAATTTTTTGTCGTTGTGCTTCCAGTAACGTCGGTACAGTTTTCGCTACGACATCTACGTGGTTTTCCATTGAGGTTAATCGCTCTTTGATCGCTTGTTTTAGCGCTTGCCCTTCTCGTTGTCGACATTCTACGAAACTCTCTAAGGTTGCTTTAAAAAGGCTTTGCATGGTTTCTTTAATTGCCGCTTGATCTTGTTCTGCTTGTACCACAACGCCAGGCCACATCAACAATTTCATGGGGTCCATTGCAGCGGGCTCTTCCAACTTAGACGCCACATGTTCTGCGCGACGAATCAAGTGATTGAGCAGCGTATCATTCAGTGTAATCTGCGCCGCTTCTTGATCGGCCATTTGCAATTTCAACGTACATTCTACTTTACCGCGATGCAGAATATTACGAGCAACATCTCGCAAAGAAAATTCCATATCACGCAAGGCTTCGGGTAAGCGAAAAGAAACATCTAAATACCGATGATTAACGGAACGAATTTCCCAGGCAATCACGCCCCAGGGTTGCTTATTTTCCTTCGCAGCGAAGGCGGTCATGCTATGAATCATGGGTTGGTTATTCCATCAATAAACTACGCAGCATCCACGCATTTTTTTCGTGAGCTTGCATACGTTGGGTTAATAAATCAAGTGTGGGTTCGTCGTGGGCATCTGTCACTGTTGGAACGATCGAACGCGCTGTTCTCACAATGGTTTCTTGCCCTTCTAACAATTGAGAAATCATTTCCTTTGCATCCACCACACCAGTCTCTTCGCGAATGCTACTTAATTGCGCAAACTGCGTGTAACTGCCTGGTGCATAGTGGCCTAAGGCACGAATGCGTTCCGCAATTAAATCCACGGCTTCCGCCAATTCCATGTATTGTCCTTCAAATAACTGGTGCAAAGTTTGAAACATGGCACCAGTAACATTCCAGTGAAAATTATGGGTTTTGACATATAGCGTGTAGGTATCTGCCAACAATCTTGCTAAACCGTGAGCAATTTGCCCTCGTTGCTCTGGTGTTAAACCAATTTGTATACTCATCTTGATCGTCTCCCTTGATTGAAAAGTAAGTTAGTAACTACGAAATGCCCGTGCAAAAACGCCCTCTGACCGGTATTGTAGTGTACTTTTCGGTATTAAGAAATGACTCGCTAAAAATAGAAGCCACTCTTAAAATATAGCTATTCCATTTCAAGATGTAAAACAGCCTAAGCTTAATAGGCTTTACGGCCAAAGGGGCCGAAGGAGCACGAGGCTGTAGGACTCGGGGCACGTTTCTTGGGAAACTCATCAAAGTCAAAGTTAAGGGTTCTTCCACGGCCTGGGAGTTGTTTTTTAAAAAGGTCTCCCATTGCGGGTGTTGCCGCACGGCGACGGAGTACGAGAAACTGTTCCTCATAATATTGGATATACGTTGCCAATAGAGGACTCTTTGGTTCTTCGTTTATTTTTTTTAATACCACAATAAGCTGCTCCAATGGATCTGTATGGCCAGTATCATGGTATTTTTCAGGTGTCACAGCATTTACATGAGTTTTGAGTGCTTGTGCTACTTTATCACAATGTGGGCGCCACCAATCCCCCTGAAGAAAGCAATCCCAATGCGAAGTGTATTTGTTAAATAACGCCAATGCCGCATCCTCAGGATTTTTACCTCGTGTCAATTCATCACATGCAGCTGGATAATCTTCCGGAACGATCTCTGGGATTAAATTTTCAGCTGGAAATAAAGCCGTCGCATATTCTCCCACGGTAAAAAACAAATGTTTATTTTGTCCCGGCTGGAACACTTTACATTCTTGAAGACAGCTATTCAGCTTCTCTAACTTTTTTTGTGTAACATTATTCACTGGCTTCTTTTTTTCTTTCTTACTCTGCTGAGCTCCAATAGGTTTGCTAGGAGAGCTGTAGGGATTTGCCGGTGTGATACCCTCCGAACATCGTAAAAGAAAATTTAGACGCATTTGTGACAAATCCATATCACATGTTTCAGACTCCTCCTGCACCACCGCTGGCATAACCAAGGGTAGCTGATCACCAAAATCATCTTCCAGCAACACATTAAACCAGCATTGGTAAGAGTGCCGCTCCCACTTTCCCCCATCTAAGGCAATACTCGGTTTTTCCATACAGAAAATAACAAGATTCTGCCTCATTAAATGAGCTGCGAGTAATGTTGAAGCTTCCTTCTCTGGTTTTACAGCAAAATGATAAAAACAGAGCGTCAAACCATTTTCTTGTAAGAAGCGCTGCTCCGTCACGCCATCGATGCGTGTATCTTGAATCGTACCACCCAACTGTTTGAATAGCTCTTGACTATCCCCCACTAAACCAATCCAAAACTCTCGCTGTGCTGCTGCCATAGGATTCTCACATACTCTTCATTTGATACATTAACGTAAACCACCTTGTAAGGTCGTCACCAATTCATATAAAACGTCCTTGGTCGCCGCTTGTGGAGCCACTGGCTCTCCCACTGACACACGGATTTTAGACCATAATTTACGTGGTAATCCGCGCAATACACCTTTGTGTTTTCGGCTAAATAAACTGCCCCATAAACCACCCAACGCTATTGGCACAACGGGTACTGGTGTTTCTTGCACGATGCGTTCAATGCCTGATTTAAAAGGTTGAATATCACCATCGCGAGTAATGCCACCCTCAGGGAAAAGACCCACTAATTCACCGGCAGCGAGTGCTTGTTGAATACTCGCAAAGGCAGCTTCTCGGCACGCTAAATTTTCCTTCGCTGAGGCAATAGGAATAGCACCACTGGTTTTAAATACAAAACTTAATAGAGGAATTTTGAAGATACTCTCATGCATCACAAAACGAATAGGACGTCGAATCACTGACATTAAAATCAACGCATCCACAAAGCTGACATGATTACACACAATCACTGCTGGGCCTTCCTCTGGAATATGTTCCACACCAGTCGCCCTGGCACGATACACTAAACTCATGCACACCCAAACAATAAAACGCATCAAGAACTCCGGAACTAATTTGTAAATATAAATCGCCACCACGGCATTTAAGATGGCCGTGATTAAAAACAATTGCGATAAGCTAAAACCGATTTTTAAAATAAACACCCCGTAAATGGACGCTACCACCATAAACAACGCGTTAATAATATTATTCGCTGCAATGATCCGCGAGCGATGCTCTGGCATGCTACGCTGTTGAATCAATGCAAATAAAGGTACGATGTAAAATCCACTAAACACGCCTAACAAAATGCAATCAAGCACTACATGAATATTGGCCCACGTTTGTAAAAACATCGTCACATTCAGCAAAGCACCTTGATGAATTGCTGGATGAGCAAAAAACAAATCAATGCCAAATAACGTGATACCGATAGAGCCAAAAGGCACTAAACCTAATTCCACTCGATGTCCGGACAAACGCTCACAAAGTAATGAACCAATACCAACGCCCATAGAAAAAGCCGTTAATAACAACGTCACTACGGTTTCACTACCGCCTAAGATCACTTTGACGTATTCTGGTATTTGCGTTAACACCACCGTACCAAAAAACCAAAACCAAGAATTACCTAAAATGGATAAAAAGACTGTGCGATTGTGTCGAGCGAATTGAATATTTTTCCAAGTTTGTGAAAAAGGTTCCCAAGAAACTTTTAATGTCGGGTCATTGGCTGGCGCTAAGGGAATAAAGCGGCTAGCAATATAACCGAAAATAGCCACCATCACTAAACTAAGCATCACCCCCGTAACACCGTGGCTAATCAAAACACCTCCACATAACGTGCCTACTAAAATAGCCACGAAAGTACCCATTTCAATTAAACCATTTCCCCCCACCAATTCCGTGTCACGCAAATGCTGAGGTAAAATACTATATTTCACCGGCCCAAAAAATGTCGCTTGAATACCGGTGAGCAAGAGTACGAACATTAAAAAATAGATGTCATGTCGATAAAAGCCGATGGCGGCCATCAACATAATGACAATCTCCATAAATTTAACGATGCGCATGAGATGGGACTTTTCATATTTGTCCGCTAGCTGCCCTGCCATGGCGGATAATAAAAAGAAAGGCAAAATAAACAAACCGGCGCAAAGATTGATGAGTACAATGGAACTCACATTGGTCCAATTTGCAGCTTGATACACGATAAGAATGATCAAGGCATTTTTAAAGATATTATCGTTAAAGGCGCCTAAAAATTGCGTGATAAAGAAAGGCAGAAATCGCCGTTTTGTAAGTAACTCAAACTGATTCTGTGGAGCGGTCATATGCCGTGGTTGCCTCTAGCTATATCTATGAAAGTGCAGCCATCATACCCGGTATTTTGTTCAGATTGCAATCTTTTTTGACGATCTTTTAGCCAATTAATCCATAAAAGATATGTAAAATCACGCAAGCAAGGATGGCAGCAAAGGCATCGTCCACCATCACCCCCCAACCGCCTGGGAAAGTCCTTTCTAACCAACGAATTGGTGGTGGCTTTAAAATATCAAATACTCGAAACAAAACAAAACCTGCAATCACCCAAAACCAGGTGTGAGGCAAAGCAAACATCGTTATAAAAAAACCGACGATTTCATCCCACACAATACCAGAATGATCGGGCACACCTAAATCACGTTCGGTGGTGCCACATAACCAAACACCTACCATAAAACACGCCAAGGTCACCAAAGCATACAATGATAAGGGCAAAAAACTTAAGGGCCAATACAGCAGCACTCCCACTAAGGTTCCCATGGTGCCCGGTGCCCACGGCGACGCACCCGCGCCAAAACCAAAGGCAATAAAGTGAATGGGATTACGCCAAATGGATGCCGGGGTCTGTGCCATGATAATTACAATTCCTCTTTCCGTAATTGGTGCGCAGCTTTGTCTAACACACCATTAATATATTTGTGACTTTCCGTAGCGCCGAATAATTTACACAGTTCCACCGCTTCATTGAGTACGACTTTGTAAGGTACATCGAGACGGTGCTTTAATTCATAAACACCCATGCGCAAAATTGCTAATTCAATAGGTGTAATCTCTTCTAGCTTTCGATCTAAAAACCCAAGGAACAAACTATCTGTATCAGCTAACTCTTGCGGAATACCTCGCAAAAATTGTTGCACATATTCACGATCGAAGGCTTTATCTTGATTATCGATCAAGATGGTTGTTTCAATATCATGTAAGCTGTTACCGGAGACTTGCCATTGATATAAAGCTTGCAAGACTAACCGGCGCGCACGATGGCGATGTTTAGGTTTAATAAGTGTCATAGTTCCTCTGATTTCGTTAAATTCTGTTTTAATTTTTGAATTTCTTGCTTAAAGGCATCTAAATCCTCAAAGCTGCGATAAACAGAGGCAAATCGTACATATGCTACTTCATCTAAATTGAGTAATTGTTCCATAACCCATTCTCCTAATTGCGCCGAGCTTATTTCACGCTCGCCACAGGCTCGGAGTTTATGACAAAGTTGCCGAATTGCTTGCTCCACAAGATCAATACTCACGGGTCGTTTTTCGATGGCTTTTAAAATGCCCGCCCGTAGTTTAGCCTCATCAAAAGGACTACTACGGCCATCTCGTTTTTTCACCCGTGGCATCAATAGTTGTGCCGATTCTAAGGTTGTAAAGCGTTCCTTGCAATCAAGACATTCTCGTCGACGCCGAACTTGCTCTCCGTCGCCCAGCATCCGAGAATCTGTGACTTTCGTTTCTTCAAAACCGCAAAATGGACAACGCATAAGTTCTCCTCCCACTCCTAGGGATAATATTAAGCACCATTCAATCGAAAGGCTTCATACACTGGAAATTCTGCACACAAGGTCAAGGCTTGCTGTTTCACGCGAGCGATGACGGATTCATTGGTTGGCTCATCGAGAATATCGCAAATCCAATGACTCAATTGTTGAATTTCCGCTTCTTTAAAACCACGCGTGGTAACCGCCGGTGTTCCTACCCGCAACCCACTCGTGACAAACGGCGAGCGTGGCTCGCGGGGTACGGTGTTTTTATTGACGGTAATATTAGCGCGGCCTAAAGCTTCTTCCGCTTCTTTTCCTGTTAATTCTTTATCGATTAAGTTCACCAGCATCAAGTGATTGTCCGTGCCATTACACACCAGTTTGTAACCGCGCTCCATGATGATTTCCGCCATCAATTTCGCATTGGTCACCACTTGTTTCTGATAAACATTAAATGCTGGTTCTAAGGCTTCTTTAAACGCTACTGCTTTTGCTGCAATTACATGCATCAAAGGGCCACCTTGTGAACCTGGAAAAACCCGAGAATTTAATTTCTTTTCTAATTCTGGATTAGCTTTAGCAAGAATCAAACCGCCCCGTGGACCACGAAGAGTTTTGTGTGTGGTGGAAGTGGTAACGTCAGCAATCTGTACTGGGGAAGGATATAACCCTGCAGCGACTAAACCTGCAACGTGGGCCATGTCAACCATTAGATAGGCACCGACGCTGTCAGCTATTTCACGAAACTTTTGCCAATCCATCACTCGTGAATAGGCCGAAAAACCCGCGATGATCATTTTTGGTTTGTGTTCATAGGCTAAGGCTTGGATATGATCATAATCCAGTTCGCCTGTTTCTGGATGAATACCGTATTCAACACTGTTGTACAGACGTCCAGAAAAATTCACTTTTGATCCGTGAGTTAAGTGGCCACCATCAGATAAGCTCATGCCCATAAAGGTATCGCCTGGCTCTAAGAGTGCCATAAATACTGCCGCATTAGCTTGCGACCCTGAGTGGGGTTGCACATTGGCGTAATCGGCATTGAATAATTGTTTTACCCGTTGAATGGCCAAATCTTCTGCGATATCCACATATTCACAGCCGCCATAATAACGTTTATGAGGGTAACCTTCGGCATATTTGTTTGTTAATACAGAACCTTGCGCTTCTAATACGCGAGGGCTCGCATAGTTCTCAGAGGCGATTAATTCGATATGATCTTCTTGTCGACGCTCTTCCGCTAAAATGGCGTCCCATAACTCAGGATCAAAGCCAGCAATCTTCATGTCTTTGGTATACATTGTGCAAAAGCCTCTCATTTATTCGTTGAAGGTGCGGATTTTACCTCAAAATGGCCAAAATAGCGACCTTTATGCCGGGATTTTTGCTGGGTAAGCTCGCCATTGGTGTAAAATATCCTCACTTAAGCTGGTCCAAAACTTACCAACGCCTACGGCAAATTCAAGTTCGCCGGAAATGGCTTGGATTTGTTTGGGAAATGCGACGCCAATGCCAAATACACCGGGTATGGCGTGGCCATCGGGGTATTGCATTTGGCTGGTTTTATAATCGTAGTTAAATGCGGATAAGGGTTGGTCGTTAATAGTGAGAGAGGGTCTCGTGCTGTAACCAATGCAGACGACTGCATGGCTGCAATCAGATAAGTGTTTTGCTAACAACGCTTGAGAGTCTTGCCCCACGTAGCATCGCCAGTTTTCTGCTAACGCGCCTCCCGTTGCTCGTGCTTGTAAAAGTTCTCGTGTGAAAGTAGCCACTTCACCTTTTAAACCGGTGTTATCGAAAATTGTATAGTGCTGCCCTTCCGGCGTTACACAACGTGTTGCAAATTTATAATCTTTATTCATGAATTGTTTGACGGTTACTCCGGCTTGCAGGAAATGCATGACAGCAAGTGCGGCGGAGTGAGAGGAACCAATCACTGCGATAGTTTTAATGGCGGGCTGTGTTTGTAGATATTCTTTAGCTTTTGAGGCGATAAATGCCGTATTAGGATCGATGAGTGTGACATTTTCACCTAAGGAAAAACTCTTAGGCGTGGCCCCCACTGCTAAAATCACGCGTTTTGCCAGCACTGTTTTTATGGCACCATGATTTATCGCAATTTGTAATGTAAGGCCGTCATCCGTGTGCTCCACGTTTAAAACAGATCCTAATATGGAAGAAACTAATTTGCGTAATTTTGTGGTGAGATGTTGTAAAGGCACTGCGGCTATTTTTAAGGAGCAGGTTATCTCTGGGCCGAGATGAGTTATTTCGAATGACGATAACTCTTCTTCCGTGGGAGCACATGCTGGTATTAACTCAGAAATAGCACGATTCACTCGCTGATAACTTTCCACCGTGGTATTGCCAGGCACACTGCTGCCTTCACTGAGGATCGTACCAAAATCTCCAACTGTAAAGTGTGGATCAATCCATAAAATTTGATCCCCAGAAACACCCGCACCATACAGTTTTGCTACTGCACAAATCGCTGCGGGACCTGCGCCAACAACGACATATTCTAACCGTGTTGACTGTTGCTTCTGATTGTCTCGAGCCTTCATGTCAGTGCTGCCTCATCGAGATTTTTAATGCCGGTAGTATGCGCCTTGAATGTCTTTATGTAAACTTTGCTATAAAAAGAAAGATCTCAAAAGTTATCTTCTATGTCGTTTAGCGTTTGCATTATCACCTATTAAATCATTGCTGGTTGTTTGTCTCTCTCGTTTACTCGACGATGTGAATGAAACATTATCCCGTCCTGTCGAATCAGAAGCGGGATGAAACGATGCGGATGCTCCACTAGGGACACTAGATGAACTAGATGCTGGGGACAAGGCAGGTGAATCAAGTAAAGAAACTTGTGAAGGAGCAACGCTTGGCAGAGGACGTAAAGAAAAACCAACAGGAGCGAACCCTAAAAATTGATGCAAGAAGTTTAACTCTTGAAGACGCCATGTTGTTTCTCGCACAATTGTATCTAAAAGTTGTCGACAATGAGCTGCTATGAGCATCCCTCTAATATCATCGTCCGTTGCTAAGCCTAAAGCTATTGTACTCTGCTCTGCAGAATTATTTTGTGACGAGAATAGACTTGATTTTGATAGGGTTGAATAACTCGGTAATGAGGTTATTACAGATTGATGACTATTGTAGATATCTAATAAGCTAGTCTCTTGACCCTCAGGTTGTGTCACTGTTGAACTTTGAGTGACAGTATGCTCAGCGTGTTGCTCTTTTAATACTTTTAACTCTTGTAATCTCTTTACAAGAGCATGATGACGACCCGCCGTCGCCCCTTTGATCACCTCATCAATATCTGCGCCTCTTTCTACAAGATCTTCTACAAATCTTACATGGCCACCCATCGCTGCACTACGCCCCACATTAGTCGTGGTAGCGCCTAATTTTATGAGATAGTTAGCGAGGTCTACATGGCCGCCAATCCCTGCCCCTGCTCCAGCAAAATGAACGCTTGCCCCTCTTCTTAAAAGAGCTATTACAAAATAGCTTCCACCATGTTGCGCTGCTCCCCTCACCACATGATTGATGTCGGCGTTCATGCGGATGAGATCCTCAGCAAAGCATATGTGACCACTTTTCGCTGCTCCATACGCTACTCTACCAGTTATCTTGTTAAGTGGCATTGAAAGTTCGCGCTTACGCGCGATTCTTACGAGCTCTGCAGTAAATTTCATATCGTTAGATTCAGCAGCAGCGCTTAGTAAAGAAAGAAAATCTATTAGCGTATTACTATTCTTCGCTATGAGATCAAGCAGATATTCTCTCTGAACACCCTTCGCAGCACCTCTTGCTGCCATTCTTATTGCAGCGCCCTTACTCCTAAGATCATTGATAAATGCTATGTGACCACCTTGTGCTGCTCCCATCACGGCATGATCAATAGAAGCACCATAAATTAATAAGAGTTCGACTGCTGCTCGATTATTTTCAAAAGCTAAACGAGTCACCGCTGATCCATGACGCGAATTACTAGAAACTTCGTCAATGCACGCCCCTGCTTCAATAAGTTCTTTTAGAGCTACCTCATTTTTAGATTTCGCAGCTTCATAAATTTCGTCAAAATAATTCACGATAGGAGCAGTCATTATCATTACCTCATTGATGGCTTATTAGATTTAATCGTGTGTTTAGCCTATTTGTTTGGAAAAAGCTGTATGTTATCATACCTCGTTTATAATAATTGATTTAATCCATTAGGAGTATATATTATGCGAGATCGCTCTGAAGCTAAGCCTAGCCAGGCCCCAAGCTGTTCCTTTAAATATGCAACAAGAACAAAAGAAACACTTTTCTTTAGTAAAAAAACGGAAACAACTCCGCTTTCAGCTCAGGAACAAAAGGATCTCGGCTGGCTTGAACAAGCTGCACGGCAATGCGGTATCCATCTTGAAGACTCCTTTCACTTCCAAAGTGTTGGGCCTGGCTTTGTCGAAGAGGATAAGTACATTGCGACGAGAAAGCTTCCCCAGCCATCTTCGCGATAAGAAAGACATTTAAGGGTTTTTGGAAGATTCTAGAAGCCCTTTTTCTATTTTTATGCGTTTTTAGAAAAATAAACATGCTGTTCATTCTCACATCCTAATTAGATCCACTGTCCAAATAAAATGGTAACTGCTAATTATTTCATCCTTATTCAGAAGGAAACTATATCACTCGCCAATGAAGATGCGACTTTTAACATCGGTGCGGTCAGCACAATAATATAACCTTAACCTTTTTACGATAAAATGGTCCTACTATTTCGATAGAAATAAATAACATTATGAGGTAATGAATATGGCTGCAGAGTCGAAAAAGTTAGAAATTGTTCCTTTAACATCAACGGATCCAAATTTGTTGTTTGAGCAAGCTAATGAATGTGCGAAAGAGGGTGTACGCCGAAGTTTGGTAATGGCAGCTGATTATTATTATAAGGCAGCTACCCATTATGCAAAAAATGCTTCTGCTGCTTCATTCAGCTGAAAAAGTAGAAAGTCGCTTAAAAAACCAAGAGAATCTTGACCTACCCTTTGAACATAGTACGAAGACGCCATTGCATACCATGATTCAGAATGGTGAAACCGAATTAGCCCTTGCCTTACTCAATGCAGGTGCTAATTCTTGCGCTCTCGATGCCAAGGGCCGCACTGCGCTACATGTGGCAGCACGATATAATCGTGTGGATGTACTCACAGAATTATTAAAGCGACCCGTGAAACAGCTGATTAATCAGCAACAAGGATCCGCCAAAGTTACAGCACTCCACATTGCTGCGAAACACGGTCATGTTGCTGTCATGAATCAGTTGCTTGAGCAAGGTGCAAATCCACGACTATCCACAACAAATAGTTACACTTCCTTGCATACAGCAGCATCCCATAATCATCTAGACGCTTGTATTCGCCTGCTAAAAGAGTGTGACTTAGTCAATCAACAAAACAAGAAAGGAAATACACCTTTGCATTTCGCGATTCAAGAAAATAACGCTGAAATTGCAACACTATTGCTTTTACATGGCGCGAAGATAACCACAGCAAATGAAGAAGGGAAAACACCGATGCAAATGGGCTCCCCTGCTATTTTTCATCGCATGCATAACGAGAATTTTGTAGCTTTAGAAAAGATTCAAGTAGAGGTAAAACGACTCAAAGCTAATAGGAGCTCTATCTCCGATCTAACTCAGAAAAAAATAACCGCATTTAGCGAACTCTCTAAGATAATCAATGCTAATCCATATCGTCCTTTATCCGTCAATGTAAGAGAGTTTAAAACTATAGGTTCACACTATGACATGTTAGTACAACAAGATACTGTCTTTCATGTAGCTGGCAAGCCAACCATTTCCCAAAGTTTGGTGGATAGTTTTGATAGTCCAGAATGCGGAAAATATTTCTTCGGTGGCCAATTAGCGTTTGACACGGTAGATGACCTCGTTGATGAGTTCATGCTTCTCAATCCTGAGAACATGCAGCCATCCTCCTCTAATGGCCCCTCGAGCTCCTTGCCCTCTGCACCCAGTAGCTCAACGACACCAACACCTGCTGTGCTCATCTCATATTTTGGAGCAATTCCAGCTCCTCATCCTGTAGCAGCGGAAGCATCTGCACCACCATTGCCGCAACCATCAGAACCATCGGTGCCAAATATGTATCCTACACCTATTGTCTAACTGAGATTAGACTCTCGTGCAATTGCAGGGGTTTTTGGAAGATTCTAGAAGCCCTTTTTCTATTGTCATGCGTTTTTAGAAAAATAAACATGCTGTTCATGCTCACATCCTAATTAGATCCACTGTCCAAATAAAATGGTAATTGCTAATTATTTCATCCTTTCATAAAAGGATAGAATAGTCTATAATCATCCTTGTCCAAAAGGAAGCTATTTTAAAGAGAGTGTTGTGATGCAGGTGTTACTCGCAGAGTTATTACAGGAATTTCAGGCTAATTTACGGCAATTATCCGGTTGGGTACCACGAGATATTCAAATTCCCGAGGTAAATAACAAGATTAAAGTAGCTATTGGCATGCGACGAGTAGGCAAAACCTACTTGTTATATCAAAAAATACAAGCTTTGCTTGATGAGGGCATACCCTTAACGCGGATTTTATACATTAATTTTGAAGATGATCGTTTATTGCCTCTAACACAAAAAAGTTTAGCGCAATTACTAGAATCCTTTTATGCATTGTATCCAGAAAACCATGAGCAACGCTGTTACTTTTTTTTAGATGAAATCCAAAATGTAGAGGAATGGCCCTTAGTCATTCGTCGTTTTTTTGATAGCAAACCCGTTGAAATTTTCTTAACTGGCTCCTCTGCAAAATTATTAAGTAAGGAAATTGCAACGTCACTTCGAGGGCGTTCTTTAGCAACTCAGGTATGGCCTTATAGTTTTAAAGAGTATTTGCAAGCAAAGAGTTTTAATTTAGAAACAACTACAACTATAGTAGGACGCAGCCAATTAGATAAATTAAAAAAAGAATTAACCACCTATTTAATGCAGGGTGGGTTCCCAGAAGTCTGCAATTATAACGACTCCATTCGCCAACAAACTCTACAAGATTATGTGCATGTAGTAACATTAAGAGACATTGTAGAACGACACAAAATCACCAATCTGGTTTTGATTAAATACTTAATTAAGCGTTTATTGCACGATACTAGCACTTCTTGTTCCATGAATAAAATGTACAATGATTTAAAAAGTCAGGGTTATACAGTAGGAAAGGATACGCTCTACGATTATGTAAGTTACTTAGAAGATGCATATCTTTGCTTTTCAGTACCTCTTTACTCAGAGTCTTTACGAAAATCGCAAATTAATCCTAAAAAGAATTACGCCATTGATACCGGGTTAGTGAAAGCTTACACTCTCAGTTTTTCAGACAACTTGGGGCGTATGTTTGAAAATTTAATTTACTTGGATTTAAGACGTGAAGGTTGTGATGCCTTTTATTACCTTACCCAAGATGAACGATTTGAAGTAGATTTTGTTGCAGTCGATCAACAGGGTCGTTCTCATTTATTTCAAGTGGCTTGGGATATTAGTGACGCAGAAACCTATCAGAGGGAATGTCGCGCTTTAGAAATCGCAACAAAAGAGTTAAATATGCCGGGGCATTTAATAACGCCCGAGGTTTATTTGCGACGCTCCTTATCGACGTCATTGTTTAATGTTTAAAGAGCCGCTTTTTCTACTTTCAGCGCAATAATAAAACCTTAATCTTTTTACGATAAAGTAATCCTACTATTTCGATAGAAACAATAACATTATGAGGTAATAAGTATGGCCGCAGAATCAAGCAAATCAGAGATTGCTCCTCTAGCATCAATAGGGCCAGCTGAATGACATGTTAATACAGCAAGATACTATTTTTCATGTAGCTGGCAAGTCAACCATTTCCCAAAGTTTGGTGGATAGTTTTGATAGTCCAGAATGCGGAAAATATTTCCTCGGTGGCCAATTAGCGTTTGACACGGTTGATGACCTCGTTGATGAGTTCATGCTTCTCAATCCTGAGGGCATGCAGCCATCTTCTTCTAATGGCCCCTCGAACTCCTTACCCTCTGCACCCAGTAGCTCAACGACACCAACACCCGCTGTGCTCATCTCATCTTTTGGAGCAATTCCAGCTCCTCATCCTGTAGCAGCGGAAGCATCTGCACCGTCATTACCACAACAGCCAGAACCATCGGTGCCGAATATGTATCCTACTCTTACACCCACTACCTAACAGCAAAGACCAAGGGCGAATCCTGTTCGCCCTTTTTTAATAACTTCCATCATCAACAATATTCAGCCGAAGCCTTCCTGCGCGGGCTCAATGATTGTATTACTGTATCTCGCTCTCGCTCCGTGCGATGTAATATATTTCTACATTTTATTTGACAATATTTTTTACATTCCCTATACTCCAGACAAACATTCAAGTAAATAGATGTTTGAAAGGATCGATAAAAATGATTTCAGAATTCATAAAACACCTGCGAGATAAGCATGATTTAACCCAGGAATACCTTGCTAAAATATTAGGTATGTCCCGTCCGACCTATATGCAACTGGAGCGGGGCGAGCGAGATTTAACGGTGCCCGAGGCAGAAAGGGAGCTATAGTCAATTGTTGTGTACGAGAAAATTTTCATTAGGCGGCAACCTTCTCATTCACTGAACCTTTTCCCCCTTCCTGCCGTATGCCATCCGTGA
>JAGVJK010000022.1 GCA_020051155.1 Gammaproteobacteria bacterium
CCAGCTGCCGAAGTTGCCTTAGCATATCAAAAAAGCGTCGACGGCGCACAAACCGGTATGATTTACCGTGTCGGATATTGTTTGAATTAGGGGCGTGACAATCATTGGAACGAAAAGCCCGCCTTGTTTGCATTGCAAAGTAGGTTTGAGCGAAAGCGATTTCTTGCTTTTTAGGGTCACCATTTTGCGCAATAAGATAACAAGCGTAGCGAGTCAACATGAGATCATCTATTTCACGTTGACTTCCTGAGCCAAGAGAAACCATTTTTCCGACATCGGCAAAATGGTCCGCAATTTTATGCCCAGATTTTTCACATGCTGTTTTTGCTTTCTCAAATTAGCTTTTGGTACCCTTATAAACGAGGGCACTAAAACAACTATCCTTGGGATTTTCTTTTTTTATGTTGTTCTGAATTTGAGTATGCTTTTAACTGAAAGTGGAAATGTATAGGTAATACTCTCAATTTTAAAACCTATAGATTTTTTAAAATAAAAAACAGATCAAACACATTTCTTTGCTGAAACTTTAACATAGACATGTGCTGTAGGCCGGCCGGGCATACCATTTATTTTTTCAACCCAAGCACCAACAATGCGTCCCTCATTTACCCAGTCAGTAAATGTTGGTATCAGACCGCGGGTAACATAACCAAGACGTTCCTCTGCAACCGTGATGAGTATGGCCTCTTCTTGAATATTTTCATGAAATTCTTTTGAGAAAACTACAGGTATACCAATGGAAATTGTTACATGATGATCTTTTTTAATATGTCGGTATCCAGCCGCCTCTATGAGCAGCTCACAAGCCTCATTTACTTCATGAAAAGGGTAAATAATTGAAAACCCATCAGAAGGTAATTTTGCACCCGAATAACCTAATAGTGCAAAATCACTTAAAATGACATCCGGCTTTAGTCTTAATCCTTCCAGATATTGTGAAAAATCACCTCGTGTTCTTGGTGGTAAGCGTCGCATAAATGCATCTAGTACATTGTGATGGGTTTTCCCAGTATCTTGAAACGCAGGATAAGATTCAAACCCTATCTCTTGCGCTTTACGAAAATCCTCTGTATCAGTTAAATATGTGAGACTAATTTCATCTTGAACGCGATTAAGTTCAGCAACAATGTAGCGTGTGCGGTATTTTTCATTGGGCGATTGCCAAGCCAATAGAAGCTTTGTTGGTTCTACAATGTGTTCAATAAAGTGCATTTTTAGCTCTCTAATTCATTTAGTAGTTTTTGATGCCGCAATGTCAGCAATTTTAGCATAAAATCCGCTCGTTCCTTAGTTAATCGGACCGGGACATCAAAAGCAACAAGTTCATCTAAAATTTCTCTAAAAGTTTCACCATTGATCATTTTTAGGCAATCCAACATTATCGTTTGAGTTTCAGGAAATAATGAAGCAATTCTTTTGAGCATTTCAATATGTCCAATACTCGATTTATCATCTAAGCTCCACTTTAGGTGGTGCTTACCATCCAATATATATTTCTCAAGACGCTTGTTACTCCATTTCGTAAATTTAGATGGAAGAAGCTCATGTCCCATACTGGTCCCATTATCGAATGCAGGGGAAATGCGAGTTGTATGAGTCATGTTATCTTTGGGAGCAATCGTTATAATAAGTCCCCAATTATCTTGATGGCGGTCAGTATTTCCAATTAGCGCATCAAAAACAAAAACTTTTGCCCAATAATTTTTCCAGTTTGTATCAGATGTAGTTAATCCATTAAAGATTTGTGAAATTGTTCCAAAATTATGTTGTGTACCTTTTTTGCGATCAAAATTAGGAATAAGTTGTTGGCAGATATCACCACCAGCTATATAAGTTTCTTTGGTTATTTGAGATAAGAACCATTCTATTAAGGCACCACACTGTTCTTCTCTGATGTCATAAGCGACAAACGCAGGAGGCACAGGAACATTCATTTTAATTCCCAACCGATAAGCTAGTATTTCTGCCCAAAATTGTTCGGGATAACGAGGAGATGAACGTTTAAAAAGATATCTGTGGTTAGCTTGTAAAAAAGAATATGGAGCTGGATTCGGGCAATATAATAAAGTTTTATCCCGGGCCCCCTCGGGATACTGAGCAAACTCTTCATGTCTGCGCCAGTCAGTAATATCAACGGATTGATTATAATGTTGGATGAGTTCCATTGAAAGTTTACGCCTTATCGTGTTATGACTTTTTCAAAATAAAATTTTAATAGAATTAGGTTAGCTAATCGAGAAAAATATATTGTATTTTTGGTAGATGTTGTTAGTCCCTATTGAACAATGCTGGATGAGAAATATAGAAAAAGCCCTTTCTATTCAAAAGCTCTCAGGTAATCAGATACATCACTAGATCTAAATTATGGTGGAGGCGGCGGGGATCGAACCCGCGTCCGTAAGCACTCTACTCTTGGTACTACATGTTTAGCCTCGTTATTGTATTTAACTCACAACTCCCCAACGGGCAGGGGGTGCTGCTTGCGATCTTACTATGTTTTAACCAACGATTCGTAAGCTAACCGTCAGCGATCTTGTGAGGTATGACCACTGCTTTGAATTCACAAGAACACTCAGGCAATGGTGCTATCGTTAGTACTAGTAACGATTAAGCAGCAACTGCGAAGTCGCTGCTGTTAGCAAAGATGTTGTCGTTTGCAACTATCATTTTGCAGCTAATATTTACGAGGTTCGCTACCCCCTCGACATGCACCTCAAGCTTCGCAACTTCCGTCGAAGCCAATGTCGCCCCCATAATTTCGGGTTTACATTTACTATACGCTTATAGTATAGAGGAAAAACATTATACTAGTATTAAGGGATAAATAAATAGCTAAATTTTTAAAATGCGTTATTTCTTCATAATCCGAGCTTTATCGCGCTCCCAATCGCGATCTTTTTCAGTTTGGCGCTTATCGTGGAGCTTTTTACCCTTAGCGAGAGCCATTTCTAATTTAACGCGATTGTTTTTCCAATAGAGTTTCAGCGCTACTAAAGCATAGCCTTTTCGCTCGGTGAGCCCGATTAATTTTCTTAATTCAGCATGGTGCAGTAACAATTTGCGGCTGCGATTCGCATCAGGGTGAATATGCGTCGAAGCCGTCAGCAATGGGTGAATATGAGCGCCCAGCAGCCATGCTTCGCCGTGACGAATGATGACATAGCTATCGGTGATTTGCCCTTTGCCAGCGCGCAGGCTCTTCACCTCCCAACCCTCGAGCACCAATCCTGCTTCGAAAATTTGTTCGAACAGATATTCGTGAGCCGCTTTTTTGTTAACAGCAATCAGATTGTTATTGGTTGAATTAGATTTTTTACTCATGATGGCGGCATTATAGCCATAATTCGCACAATAGAACACTAATACTTGAGGAAAAGACGGTAAAAATAGGAACTTATTGTAGATAGAATCCTACAGCTGTTATCATGAACCATTTTATGAATAGTAGGTAAAGACAATGACAATGATTCGAAGGGATATGGTGGTGCCTTATAGCCCCCAGCAAATGTATGATCTCGTCAATAATATTGAGCACTATGCGGAATTTCTGCCTTGGTGTTCTGCCAGTGAAGTATTGCAACGAACAGAAGATGAAGTGCGAGCAACGTTGCATTTGTCTTGGAGCGGGATAGAAAAATCCTTTACCACCTGTAATCGGTTACAAAAAGATAAAATGATTGAAGTACGTTTGATCTCCGGCCCCTTTAAACAATTAGAAGGCTTTTGGCTGTTTGAGCTGCATCCGGAAGGGTGCAATGTGGTGCTGAATTTGGAATTCGAAGTCGCGGGCGGTTTATTCAGTTTCGCCTTAGGCCCTATTTTTTCTCAAGTGGCTACGAGTTTGGTCGAGGCATTCTCAGAGCGAGCTGTTGCGATCTATGGTTAATGCTCAGTCGGTGGAAGTGGTGTACGTCACACCTTCCATACAATGTTTATTGTCAGTGCCAGTGACGCCGGGTATGACAATTCGCGCGGCAATAGAAGCTTCAGGTATTTTGCAGCGTTATCCGGAGATTGATTTGACGCAATGCGCCGTTGGTATTTTTGCTCAGTGTAAAGACTTGGCAGAACCGGTGAACCCTGGAGATCGCATTGAGATTTATCGACCATTGACTCTTGACCCGAAGCAAGCACGGTTGCTACGGGTCAAGCAAAAAAAACAGACAAAAACTTAATACGTCGTTGCTGGTGTTGAATAAGGTTCAGGCTTCGTACGTGTCATACTAGGCGCAGGGTACACTGGGCTCAACGCAGGAGCTCTTAGCTTAGCTGCTCCCTCGATACGCACCAGTCGATCCGCTTCAAAATAAAGTGCCAATCGTCTTTCAACCATCGGTTTACGCGGTTTCTTCATGGTGTACACGTAATCCCAGCGATTCAAAATGAAGTTTTGTTTTAAGATGGGTGGGCCCATAATGTATAAAACTTGAGCTGGAGTCATGCCAAGCTGTAATTGTCTAACATCATTTTGCGTGATGATATTGCCTTGCTGCACGTCTGGATAATAGACCGGAATGAGTGAACAACCAGCGATTGCCAGAAACAGCGTTACGAAGATAGTGCGGCAGATAAGTTGCATATTATTATTATCCAATCCTTTTCATTGCAGAGGGAATCATATCATTAAACTACGCCTTTCCCAATGCTCTTTTGCGAGAAGATATAAAATGCTACCGCTGACATCGAGTAAAAGGGTAGGATTTCTCATAAAAATTCCTGTAAGATAGGGCAAAATTTGGAGGGATCAGCATTGGGTAATCAAGAATTGCGAAACGCTGGGTTAAAGGTGACCTTGCCGCGGGTGAAAATTTTAGACTTATTGGAGCATGCCAGTAATCGCCATTTAAGTGCAGAGGAAATTTATCAAACGTTACAACAGCAGGGCGAGGATATTGGGTTAGCCACGGTCTATCGAGTTCTCACACAATTTGAAAGTGCAGATTTAGTCACTCGTCATCACTTTGAAGGTGATCATTCAGTGTTTGAATTAAACACGGGGCAACATCACGATCATTTGGTGTGTACGGATTGTGGCTTAGTCGAGGAGTTTGTCGATCCGATGATTGAAGAGCGCCAACATAAGATTGCAGATGCATCTAACTTTACTATGACCGGACATAGCTTGATTATTTATGGCCTGTGTCAACAGTGTGTTAAGAAGTAGCAAACCTTGATCGAAATAATCACTAGCATGGGCCAGTATCTTGCACCATTTTGAAAAAGCATGATTTAATTTCCAGATCAAAACAAATAAAAAATCACCTCTGCAGTGTATAAAAACGCGGAAAGCCCTTTATGCTAGCAAATGTAGCTTCAACACGTTGTCCCCGCGCAGGCGGGGACCCATTTTCATAGCAAGTTCAAAGCGCATGTAAAAATGGGTTCCCGCCTGCGCGGGAATGACAGATGAGAGAGTTTTTTTCCCCACAGAAAAATCACAGTACAACGTTTCAATTCTAAGAAAGCCTTAATATTTTCATTGTAATATAGTTGGTCTATCTGCTAGGTTCGCATCTTGAGGTACGAACGGTATAGCAGAATGATAAATATTATATGAGGTAAGAATATTATGGCTGCTGATTCTTTTGAAAGTAGCGATGAAGAAAGCATTTATGATTTAGAGAGTTTTTTATTAGGAAAAGAGTTAGATAATGAAAAACCTAGTTTCAGTAGCCCTATAACAGTGCCATCTACTACTATAACAAAAGATGAGAATAACTGGCGATGCACCATTAAGTTTGAAATGGCGAAAACCACGGATGTGGGACATATTGTATTTCAGGTCCAAGATGCACAAACGGTGATAGAGACCCTTCCAGAGGGTTTGCTGACAGAGGGTGCCACTTTAATTTTAGAAGGGCTTCTAAAGCCAATCAGGGATCTTGCTATTTGGCGCGATAACTCCTGGACTATTTGTCATGATCTCACTGCCTCAAGCAGCGGAACAAGCCTCTCTACACAAGAGGCTCTAGCAGCATTAAAAGTACTCTCGTTACTTTCTGAAAAGTATCGACTATTGCAACGAATTTTTTGGCAGCAAACACCCGCGGGGGTAATGAAAGAAGGGGAGCACTATAGTATTGATGAGCGCCACGAAGGAGAGGCACCGCTGCATGAAATCATCAAGCATCCAACCCTAAGTTTGGATGAAATGAAAGATATTCTTGATTTGCTGATTACCGCTGGCTCAAACATCGACGCAGTTAATGACTACGGAGCCACGCCTCTTTATCTCGCAGCATATAGGGGTTACGGAGAGATTGTTGCGTCGTTACTGACTCATGGTGCGAACAAGGAAGTAGTTCATAGTTCCGGATTTACATCATTATTTGCTGCTGCAAGAAATGGTCATCGAGGCAGTGTTGAATTGTTGCTGAAGCATGGTGCGAACAAAGAGGCAGCTTCTAGCGACGGAGCCACATCTCTTGTCGTTGCAGCAAAAAATGGTCATCGAGAGGTTGTTGAGTTATTGCTGACTCATGGTGTGAACATACACGCAGCTACTAACAAAGGAGTTACGTCTCTTTATATCGCCGCGCAAAATGGTCATTGGGAGATTGTTGGGTTGTTGCTAACTCATGGTGCGAACAAAGATGTCGCTCTTCAGAATGGAGTCACATCTCTTCATATTGCCGCGCGACGTGGTCATCGAAAGATTGTTGAGTTGTTGCTGATTCACGGCGCGAACAAAGAGGTAGTTTATAAAAGTAGATATACACTCATTGGAAAGGAACATACACCCCTTGATGCTGCTAGGGACAATAATCATCAAGAGATTGTTGAATTATTAACTTGCTCAACGTTTGAATCTCTCTATCCACTGCTTTCTCCATCTACACCTATCCCTCCTCTTTATAGAGCAGTACTTTCTCGAGATTCACACCAGGTTCAACAACTTCTTCTCGAAGGAGCGAGTTTACCTTCTCCTAATATAAGATTTTTCGCTCAATCAAATCCTTTGGAACATTATATTAATCGAATCCGCTTTATGACAGCATGTGGGATGATAGAGACTCCATCATCTGAGTCTATCGTATCAATACCAACCTTAAAAGTCTTGGTGTACATGGCTTTATTGAAAAATAAAGGACTTCCTTCATGGTTTAGTACAGTTTCGCGGTACCTTGTAGAGGACTTTTCAAACTTTGAAACAACTCTTAAAAGAATATTGGATAGTTCAAAAGAGTATCCTCTCAGTGATGAAGATAGAGAAAAATTTTCTTTACCTACTAAGTGGTGCCTGATGCAATAATAAAAAAAGCCCAGAAATCTGGGCTTTTTTTATTTAAATTAATAGCAAAAAGTTATGAGGTCAGCTCTAAATTGTTTTACTTTTTAGAAAGAGTGCCAGTCGTGGTGCAAGTGACGCTAATATCGCCTTTTCCATCCCAAAAAGCTGGAACGCATTCGGTGGACCATGAAGCTGTATGTGAGGGGGAGCTAGAGGCGTTTTCAAAACCTTTGAACTGGTATCCACCTGTTACAGGACTCCACTGCACTCCGATGGGAACGGATGAAGTAAATGCTCTAAAATCGTCTGCCAACAAATTAATGGATTCAGCGCCATAAAAATCATTGCTGGTTTTCTTTAAAATTAACTGATCAGAACCGCCAGGAGATATTAAACTTGAGGGATCTTTTACAGTAGTTGAACCTGAAGATCCACCAACTTTACTAACGGCTAAATCGGCACTTTCTCCAGTGATATGATTAACAAAGGTGATGCTCACAAGGCCGTCTGCAAAAGCATTTAAAGACGAACTCAAAGCTAGCAACGCAACGCTTAAAATGACAGATTTTTTAAATTTCATTGGGGGAATCCTCCGAGTATAATGCAACTGCTTTCAATAGACTTAGCAAAAAATTAAGTATTTTTTTCAAGATTTTTATATAAAACGTTGGCAGTATCGCACAAAGGTGGAAATAAAACAATCAATTTGTGTTATTTGTGTCCAAATAAAGCTCACATCTCGCCAGCGAGCGGTATAGAGTGACAAATCACTAAGAAGCCAACAGCGTAGCATCCAGCATTTCCTGAGCATGAGCTAAGGTTTGCTGGGTGATTTTGATTCCGCCTAACATGCGTGCTAACTCTTGTACTCGTTCATCCTTTTGCAGCCAGGTTAACGTGCTGATGGTGCCTTCGCTCGAAGGCGTTTTATGAATTTGTAAATGATGATGTCCTTGAGCAGCTACCTGTGGCAAATGTGTAATACATAATACTTGCGCGTTATTCCCAAGGTCACGTAGCAATTGACCGACAATCTCTGCGGTGCCGCCGCCAATCCCAACGTCCACTTCATCAAATACCAAACTAGGTGTAGTTTGCGATTGTGCAGTAATGACTTGAATGGCCAAACTGATCCGTGACAATTCACCACCAGATGCTACTTTACTAAGAGATTGTAAAGGTTGTCCTGGATTGGTGCTGACGGTGAAATCAATGTGATCGAGCCCTGAGGCTGTAGGCGCTGTAAGCTTCGTCATAGCGATTTCAATAACCCCACCCGGCATGCCAAGAGCCGGTAAATTTTTGCTAATAAGCTTACCTAACTGAGTCGCTGCATGGCGACGTTGCTGCGATAATTGTTGCGCGGCTGCTTGATAATCATTAAAGATTTTTTCTTGCTGTTGACGTGCTTGTTGTAAGCGCTCATCCGCATTGACTAAATCATCTAACTGTTGGCTGAGTAGCTGTTGATGCGCATATAAAGCCTCTGGTTTGACTTTATGCTTGCGAGCTAATTCATAAATTTGGCTTAAACGATTTTCTACCCAATGTAATCGCTCATCGTTGATTTCAATAGTTTGATAAAGATGCTTTAACTCCGTCGCCGCTTCCTCTGCTTCAATCAGTGCATGTGTCAGTAATTGTTGAATCGGTGTGATCTTTTCTAAATTTAAAGTGGTTAATTCCGCCAACACATGATGCAAACCTTGCAAAATAGAACCTTCTGGATTTTCAGTTAAGGCAGTCAACGTACGTTGACAGGTTTGCAAAATATTTTCAGCATTGGCTAATTGCGTGTGTTCTGCATGCAGTGCTTCTACATCTTGCGCCGTCAATTGTAATTGATGAAGTTCTTCAATTTGATATTGCAGTAAAGTAACTTTAGCATCCTCAGTACCGGTTTGTTGCTCCAGTTCAGCGATTTCTAATTGCAAGTTTTTCCATTGCTGATAAAGCTCCGATACTTGTGACAGCAACGCCGGATTTTTCAAATAATAGTCGAGCAATAAACGCTGCTGATCACGTTTTAATAAAGCATGATGTTGGTGTTGGCCATGAACATGCACCAACAATTCACCGAGCTCTTTTAATTGCTGCACCGTCACCGTTGTACCATTGATATAATTACGAGAGCGACCTTCCTTAGAAATCACCCGACGAATCAAGCATTCGTGTTCCGAGACGGATAACTCTTGCTGCACCAGCCATTGACGAGCTTGCCCAATATGCGTGACATCAAAACTTAAATTAATTTCGCACTTATCACAACCATGGCGGATCATTTTACTATCAGCACGATCGCCCAAAGCAATATCCAGCGCATCAATCACAATGGATTTTCCCGCCCCCGTTTCGCCAGTAATGACAGTCATGCCGTGTTTTAATTCGAGTTCAAGGTTATCGATAATGGCAAAGTTTTTGATGTTGATATGTTGTAACATTAATGATGCTTCTCCCACCCTAATTTGGTGCGCAAGGTTTCAAAATAATGATAATGTTTGGGATGAATTAAACGCAAGGGATGCGGATATTTTTGAATAATGATTTTGCCTTTCGGTGGAATGCTGACATGGGCATGTCCATCACAACTTAACTTAGGCGCATACTCATTATTCGAAGTAATGAGAATTTCAATGTGGCTATTGCCTGCGACCACAATAGGTCGACTGGATAACGTATGAGGAAACATCGGCACCAACGCAATCGCATCTAACTGCGGATGTAAAATAGGGCCACCACCCGACAAGGCATAAGCCGTTGAACCGGTGGGCGTCGCAATGATCAACCCATCAGCCCGTTGTTTACAAACAAATTGATGATCGATATTAATGTCAAACTCAATCATATGTGGATTGCTGCCAGGAGACAGTACTACGTCATTGAGTGACGTATCTAACACCTGAAGTTGTCCATCGATATTCACGCTGGATTGTAATAAAAATCGCGCCTCCTCGATGTAATGTCCTTCCAATACTTGTGTGACTTCTTTTTCAATATTGTCAGGATGAATATCCGTTAAAAAGCCGAGGCGGCCACGGTTAATGCCTAACACAGGTGTGCCATGGGGCGCGGCGTAGCGGGCAGCATTTAATAAACTACCATCACCACCCACCACAATGATTAAATCACAGTGCGCGCCTAACTCTTGCAATGGAAAGTGAGCATGACTGTGATCACGCAATTCTCTAGTGGTTTCTTCATCAAAGATAATTTTGTATTGATGTTTTTCCAAATAACTAAGCAGAACTTTTAAAGAGGCGATGATCTCGGTGCCTTGATCACGATAACGACCCACCAGACCAATGGTTTTAAATGCTGAAGCCATCATGAAAGGGCATACTCCAGATAAAAATAATTATGCAGCAATCTTAGCATGGATATTAGAGACATCGCCATAATTAGCAATCTTCACTCGAGAGTGCTAGAATCCCACGATTATTTGAAACTATAGGCTTTTTCTTGATGGATAAGCATATCGACAAACGAGCGCAGGCGATTTTAGCTTCAATCGTTGAGCATTACATCAACCATGGTGAACCCATCGCCTCGAAAACATTGGCTGCTTTTTCTCCAACAGGATTAAGCAGTGCTTCAATTCGGAACATTATGGCTGAATTAGAAGCAGCTGGCTATTTATTGCAGCCTCACACCTCCGCAGGGCGGGTCCCCACGGTATTAGCCTATCGTCTATTTGTCGATAGTTTATTAACAACACAGGAATTAAGTGCCGACCATTTTGGACAATTAAAGCAGCAATTACGGCCCAGTGACTCGACGCAACATTTGGTGAAACAAACCTCGACCCTATTGTCAGGCTTGACCAGCTTGGCAGGCATGGTGACGGTGCCTAGGGCTCAACGTTTAACTTTGCGACAAATTGAGTTTTTGCCTCTCAGCGAGCGACGCGTGTTGGTGATTTTGGTGCTGAATGATAAAGAAGTACAAAACCGTATTATTCATACCGAAAAACAATATACCGATAGCGAATTGCAGGTGGCCACACAGTTTTTAAATGCCCATTTTGCAGGCAAAGAGCTGGCAGAGATTCAAAAAGAATTACTGGATGATATGGTCAAGGACAAGACAAACCTGGATGAATATCTGCAAATCGTACTCACAATTTCCCGCCAAGCGCTGGAAGATGTCCCAGAAGCAGAAGAAGATGAGCTGGTCATGGCTGGTGAGCGTAATTTAATTGCGCAAAGTGACCTGCATTCAGTGGACCAAGTTCGAGCCTTATTAGATGCTTTTGCTAAAAAACGAGACATGTTGCACCTCCTGGAACAGTGCTTGCACGCGCCAGGCTTACAAATATTTATTGGCGAAGAATCCGGCTTTGACGCCTTTGGTGATTTTAGTGTTATAGCCTCTCCTTACCGCGCCAATGGCCGGGTTGTGGGGGTTTTGGGGGTCATTGGCCCGACACGCATGAATTATGAAAAGGTGATTCCCTTAGTGGATGTCACAGCGAAGCTATTAAGTGCCGCTTTAGAGGAAAAATAATAATTTGAGACATTTTCTTGAAAAATAAGAATCCTGTCCCCAACTGCGGCGAATGTTAAAAAACGAGGAGAATAGAGTGTCACAATCAGACGATCGCGGCGACCAACCGCAGAATAAATGGGAAAAAGTTGTCCCTCGTGAAGAGCGAGAGAAAGAGCAAGCGCCCACTGAGCTGCAAGAAGAAGCAGCCCCAGAGGTCGCTGAGTATTCTTACGAAGAGCTACTAATGCTGTACAAAGAGGCAAAAGCTAAATCAGAGCAACACTGGGACCAATTCATTCGCAGCGAAGCGGAATTTAAAAACTTCCAAAATCGCGTGGAAAAACGGATTGCAGAAACCCATAAATTTGCTGCAGAGAAAATTTTAACAGACCTCTTACCGGTGATGGATAGCTTAGAGCAAGGCTTGCAGCAATCTCATCAAGACTTAACCGATGCGGTGAAAGGCATGAGAGAAGGTATGGAACTCACGTTAAAGATGTTGGACAACGTGTTAAACAGATTTGGTGTGACCTCTGTTAATCCTCTCAACGAAACCTATGATCCTCACTTGCACGAAGCATTAACCATGCAGGAAGTTGCGGGAGTTAAATCAGGTCAAGTGATCACAGTGATTCAAAAAGGGTACACCTTGCATGGTCGAGTGATTCGACCAGCACGCGTGATTGTGGCGAAGTAATTTTTAAGATAAGAGGCGAAGGTCTTGAAATTAGCAAAACCTTCCCTACATGGCGGACTATTGTAAATAAACTGGAGAAACTAGAATGGCAGGTAAAGTAATTGGAATTGACTTAGGGACTACCAACTCATGCGTAGCAGTGATGGAAGGTGGCGTAGCAAAAGTGTTGGCTAACAGTGAAGGTCGCAACACAACGCCTTCCGTGGTGGCGTATGCAAAGGATAGTGAAAATCCAATCGTCGTAGGTGCTGCGGCAGAACGTCAATCCATCACCAATCCAAGAAATACCGTTTACCAAGCAAAACGAATGATTGGTCGACGCTATGAAGATAAAGAAGTGCAAGAAGCGAAGAAAAAAGTTCCTTACAGCATTATTAAAGCTGACAACAGCGATGATGCCTGGATTGAAGTGGACGGTGAAAAAATGGCGCCCCCACAAGTATCCGCACAAGTCTTAGCAAAAATGAAAAAAACCGCAGAAGATTATTTAGGTGAACCCGTCACCGAAGCGGTAATCACCGTTCCTGCTTATTTCAATGACTCACAACGTCAAGCAACCAAAGATGCAGGTCGTATCGCAGGTCTTGAAGTAAAACGAATTATCAACGAGCCTACCGCTGCTGCTTTAGCTTATGGTATGGATAAAAAGCGTGGTGATTCTGTCATTGCTGTTTATGACTTAGGGGGTGGTACCTTTGATATTTCTATCATTGAAATTGCCGAAGTTGATGGCGAGCATCAATTTGAAGTATTAGCTACTAACGGTGATACCTTCCTCGGTGGTGCAGATTTCGATGAAAAACTCATTGATTATTTAGCGGCAGAATTCAAAAAAGATACGGGCATTGATTTACATAAAGACTTGTTAGCCTTGCAACGCTTAAAAGAAGCAGCAGAAAAAGCAAAGATTGAATTATCCTCTACACAACAAACCGATGTGAATTTGCCTTATATCACCGCTGATGCTAGTGGTCCAAAACACTTAAACATCAAAGTGACTCGTGCGAAATTAGAATCTCTCGTAGAAGATTTAATTAAACGCACCGTAGAGCCTTGCAAAATGGCATTAAAAGATGCGGGCTTGCAAGCTTCTGATATCACCGACGTGATTTTAGTGGGCGGCCAAACCCGGATGCCTAAAGTTCAAGAAACTGTAAAAGAGTTTTTTGGTAAAGAAGCACGTAAAGACGTAAACCCTGATGAAGCTGTAGCAATTGGTGCTGCGATTCAAGGCGCAGTATTATCCGGTGAAGTAAAAGACGTTTTATTATTAGACGTAACGCCGTTGTCCTTAGGGATTGAAACCTTGGGTGGCGTGATGACTAAAATCATCGAAAAGAATTCGACAATTCCTACTAAGAAAAGTCAAACTTTCTCCACCGCGGATGATAATCAAAATGCGGTAACCGTCCATGTGTTGCAAGGTGAGCGCGAGCAAGCTAGTGCGAATAAATCTCTAGGACGTTTTGATTTAGTAGGGATTCCTCCATCACCTCGTGGGATGCCACAAATTGAAGTGACCTTTGACATCGATGCCAATGGTATTTTGCATGTACATGCCAAGGATAAAGCAACGGGTAAAGAGCAATCCATTGTAATTCGCGCTTCTAGCGGTTTATCGGAAGAAGAAGTGAATAAAATGGTGAAAGATGCTGAGATGCACGCAGAGGAAGATAAAAAATTCCATGAATTAGTTGGCGCTCGTAACCAGGCGGATAGCTTATTGCATTCCACTAAGAAAGCTCTGACAGAATCTGCAGATAAAGTATCTCCAGAGGAAAAAGAAAAAATCGAAGCGGCGATCCGTGACTTAGAAGAAGTGATGGTAACGGATGATAAAGCAGAGATCGAAGCAAAAACCACTGCACTGTCAGAAGCGAGTGCGCAGATGGCCCAACGCCTGTACTCAGAGCAAGCCGATGCGGGACAAGAACAAGCAGCTCAACCGGAGTCTGGTTCTTCCGAGAATGATGATGGCGAAGTTATCGACGCTGAATTCAAAGAAGTTGATGACGACAAGAAATAAGCTGTACAATGAGGCGCCCCTTAATGGTTAAGGGGCGTTTTCTTTTCACGGGATCACCATGGCAACAAAACGAGATTATTACCAAGTGTTAGGCGTTGAGCGTAACGCAAGCGAAGCAGAGTTAAAAAAAGCTTATCGGCGTCTAGCAATGAAACATCATCCTGATCGCAATCAAGAAGATAAAAACGCTGCTGAAAAATTTAAAGAAGTTAATGAAGCTTACGAAGTTTTATCCGATGCGCAAAAACGTGCGTCCTATGATCAATTTGGTCATGCGGGGGTTGATCCTTCCATGGGTGGTGGTCGTGGCGGCCCTGGATTCGGCGGTTTTTCCGATCCCTTTGGCGATATCTTCGGCGATATTTTTGGAGGTGGCGCAAGCCGTGGCGGCTCTCGCTCCTATCATGGTGCTGACCTTCGTTATAATTTAAAAATCAGTTTAGAAGATGCGGCATTGGGTACCACTGTGCGTATCTCAGTTCCCACCTATGTTTCCTGTGGTGAATGTAAAGGTTCGGGTGCTGCGAAAGGCAGTAAACCTACGGGTTGCCAAGACTGTAATGGTTTAGGCCAAATTAGAATGCAGCAAGGATTCTTCACAGTTCAGCAAACTTGTCCTAGCTGTCAGGGCTCGGGGCAAGTGATTAAAGATCCTTGTGCTAGCTGTCATGGTCAAGGTCGTGTACAACAGCAAAAAACCTTATCAGTGAATGTGCCAGCAGGTGTTGATAATGGCGATAAAATTCGCTTAGAAGGTGAGGGCGAAGCGGGCTCCAAAGGCGCACGCTCCGGCGATTTGTACGTGCATATTCACATCAAAGAACATCCAATTTTTTCTCGTCATGGCGGTGACTTGCATTGTGAAATGCCCATCAATTTTTCCACAGCCATTCTCGGTGGAGAAATTGAAGTGCCAACATTGACCGGCAAAGTCATGTTAAAAATTCCAGCAGAAACACAATCTGGTAAAGTATTCAAAATACGTGGTAAAGGCGTTAAGCCAATTCGTAGCAGCTTAGTAGGTGATTTGCTCTGCCGAGTCCTGGTGGAAACCCCAGTGAATTTAGGCCCTGAGCAAAAAGAACTTGTGCAGAAGTTGCATGAATCTCTCATGAGTGACAACCGCAACCACAGCCCAAGAGAACACTCCTGGTTTGATCGCGTCAAACAGTTTTTTGATGAGTTAAAACATAAGCATTGAGAAACATTCTTATAGACAGAAAGCTCATTAGCATGTAGAATCGCCGAAATTTGCCCGGATTATGGAAAATCCTCAGTTTGGAGTTAAGCTGTGAGCCAACCAGCGATTCTTGTCTTTGCTGATGGTACTGTGTTTCGTGGAACAGCCATCGGAGCCAAAGGTTCCACGGTGGGAGAGGTAGTTTTTAATACGGCGATGACCGGCTATCAGGAAATCCTTTCCGACCCATCTTATGCTTCTCAAATTGTTACTTTAACCTATCCCCACATAGGCAATGTGGGTACTACCTCAGAGGATGATGAAGCAGCCAAACCTTGGGCTGCCGGCTTAATTATTCGCGATCTTTCTATGATAGCGAGCAATTGGCGCCAACAAGAGACTCTCAACGATTATTTAATTAACGCGAACATAGTCGGTATTGCCGACATTGATACACGTGCGCTAACTCATTACCTGCGAGACAAAGGCGCACAAAACGCTTGCATCCAAAGTGGCGAGATTAACGAGCAGGCTGCCCTTGAGCAAGCCAGAACTTTCGCCGGATTAGAACAAGTAGATTTGGCAAAGGATGTGACTACCAACAAACCTTATCAATGGCATAAAGGTTCTTGGCAATTAACGCCCAATACAACGACAACGCCGGCACCACTGTATCATGTGGTAGTGTATGACTACGGTGTAAAGCACAACATTTTAAGAATGTTAGTTGACCGCGGTTGCCGGGTGACGGTGATTCCAGCAAAAGCCTCTGTAGAAGAGTGTCTCGCCTATCAGCCCGACGGCATCTTATTATCAAATGGCCCTGGTGATCCCGCAGCATGTACCTACGCCATTGCAGCCATTAAAGAACTATTGCAAAAAGATATTCCTCTTTTTGGAATTTGCTTAGGGCATCAGTTATTAGCGTTAGCTTGTGAGGCACAAACAGAAAAAATGAAATTTGGTCACCACGGTGCGAATCATCCCGTGCAAGATCTCGTAACATCTCGTGTGATGATTACCAGCCAAAACCACGGCTTTGCTGTGCGAGAGGCAGGGTTACCCTCAAGTTTGATGATCACCCATCGCTCATTATTCGATGGCAGCATTCAAGGCATCAAACATCAAACTAAACCGGCCTATGGTTTTCAAGGACATCCGGAAGCAAGTCCAGGACCTCACGATATTGCGGATATTTTTGATAATTTTATACAGATGATGCAACACCGAGTGCCCCAGTCTGAGAAGCAGCCTGCATCCATGCTGCACCAAGCGTAATAAAAGAAAGGTAACACATATGCCACGACGTACAGACATTCAGTCCATCTTGATTCTTGGCGCAGGTCCTATTGTGATCGGTCAAGCGTGTGAATTTGATTACTCAGGTGTGCAAGCCTGTAAAGCGCTGCGAGAAGAAGGCTATCGCATCATTTTAGTGAATTCTAACCCGGCGACCATCATGACGGATCCCGGTATGGCCGATGCTACTTATATTGAGCCGATTCAATGGCAAGTTGTCGCTAACATTATTGAAAAAGAACGACCTGATGCGGTGTTGCCCACCATGGGCGGCCAAACTGCCTTAAATTGCGCCTTAGATCTGGCGAAGCACGGTATCTTGGAAAAATTCGGCGTAGAGATGATCGGCGCTAACCGTGAAGCTATCGATAAAGCAGAAGACCGTGAGCGGTTTCGACAAACCATGTTAAAAATGGGTTTGAATGTTCCTCATTCCGCAGTGGCTCACAGCATGGAAGAAGCACTGCAAGTACAATCTCAATTAGGTTATCCCACCATCATTCGCCCATCCTTTACCTTAGGTGGTAGCGGCGGGGGCATCGCTTACAATAGCGAAGAATTTGTAGAAATTTGCGAACGCGGTTTCGAATTATCTCCCACTCATGAATTATTGATTGAAGAATCGGTCTTAGGTTGGAAAGAATTCGAAATGGAAGTGGTGCGTGATACAAAAGATAATTGCATCATCGTTTGCTCCATTGAAAACTTTGACCCCATGGGCGTACACACTGGAGACTCTATCACCGTTGCACCCGCACAAACTTTGACGGATAAAGAATACCAATTATTGCGTGATGCATCGATTCGAATTCTGCGGGAAATTGGCGTAGAAACCGGTGGTTCTAATGTCCAATTCGCCATTAATCCTGCCGATGGTCGCATGATTGTGATTGAAATGAATCCGCGTGTGTCGCGTTCCTCTGCCTTAGCGTCAAAGGCAACAGGTTTTCCCATTGCACGGATCGCTGCTAAGTTAGCGGTTGGTTATACTCTCGATGAATTGAATAACGAAATAACCGGTGGTGTGATTCCCGCTTCCTTCGAGCCCACCATTGATTATGTCGTGACAAAAATTCCACGCTTTAATTTTGAAAAATTTCCGCAAGCAGAGCCACGTTTAACAACACAAATGAAATCCGTAGGCGAAGTGATGGCCATGGGCCGTACCTTCCAAGAAAGCTTGCAAAAAGCTTTGCGTAGTTTAGAAACCGGTGTGCATGGACTCGATCCGATTATTAACCTGGAAGATGAAGAAGCGAAATTCAAACTTCGCAGCGAATTATTATCACCAGGCCCTCATCGAATTTTTTATATCGCTGATGCTTTGCGTTATGGATTTGATCTAGAGGAAGTGCAGCAATTAACAAAGATTGATCCTTGGTTTTTACAGCAGATGGCTCATTTAATTGAAGTAGAGCAATCCCTGGTAGGGCGAACGTTGCAATCATTAACTCGCGATGAATTATACCAATTAAAACGCCAAGGTTTTTCAGACGCACGTTTAGCGATGTTGTTGGATACCACAGAAGAAAAAGTGCGGCACCAACGTTACCAACATAAAATTAAACCGGTGTACAAACGAGTTGATAGTTGTGCTGGCGAGTTTCCAGCAGCTACCGCGTACTTGTATTCCACCTATGAAACTCACTGTGAAGCGATGCCATCGGAGCGAGAAAAAATCATCATCTTAGGTGGCGGTCCTAATCGTATTGGCCAAGGCATTGAGTTTGATTATTGTTGCGTTCATGCAGCAATGGCAGTGCGTGAAGCAGGTTATGAAGCAGTGATGGTGAATTGCAATCCTGAAACTGTTTCCACGGATTATGATATTTCTGATCGCTTGTACTTTGAGCCACTGACTCTAGAAGATGTGTTGGCCATTGTAGATATTGAAAAACCCAAAGGTGTGATTGTGCAATACGGCGGTCAAACACCGTTAAAACTCGCTGCAGATTTGCAAACAGCTGGCGTACCTATCTTAGGAACCTCGCCTGATGCTATCGATGAAGCGGAAGATCGCGAACGCTTCCAACAATTGATCCAAACCCTCGGTTTAAGGCAACCAGCTAATGCAACGGTCCGCGATATTGCCAGTGGTTTAGAACAAGCAGAGATGATTGGTTACCCCTTGGTGGTACGTCCATCCTATGTATTGGGCGGCCGCGCAATGGAGGTGGTTTACAATCAAGAAGAACTTTCTCATTATTTACACCACGCAGTGCAACTTTCCGATCGTTCACCAGTCCTGTTAGATCACTTTGTTTCCGATGCAATGGAAATTGATATTGATGCAGTGTGTGATGGCAAAAATGTGTTTATTTGCGGGATTTTACAGCATATTGAGCAAGCGGGTGTGCACTCTGGCGATTCTTCTTGTTCTTTACCGCCTTATGATTTATCTGAAAGTTTACAACAACAATTGCGTGAACAAATGACGAGTATGGCGTTAGAGTTGGGCGTGGTCGGTTTGATCAATGCTCAATTCGCCATTCAAGGTGATGAAATTTTTGTATTAGAAGTGAATCCTCGGGCTTCTCGTACTGTACCCTTTGTTTCAAAGGCTATCGGTGTTCCTATCGCAAAAGTGGCAGTTTATTGCATGTTGGGTAAATCCCTCGTAGAGCAAGGTTTCACCAAAGAAATTATTCCTAACTTTTACTCAGTGAAGTTACCAGTATTTCCCTTTGCAAAATTTCCAGGTGTTGATCCCATTCTTGGCCCTGAAATGAAATCAACCGGTGAAGTGATGGGGATTGGTGACACTTTTGCGGAAGCTTATGCAAAAGCGCAATGGGCGGCGAATGTTCCGGAACCGCGAGTCGGTGCTGCTTTTGTCAGCGTTCGCGATGCCGATAAACCAGAGGCAGTAAAAGTCGCAAAACAATTATGTACCTTAGGTTTTAATGTGATTGCGACGGGCGGCACTGCGGCTTATTTACAAGGAGCGGGGATTGCCGTTGAACGAATCAATAAAGTAAAAGAAGGACGTCCGCATATTGTGGATCGCATTAAAAATAACGATGTCGGATTCATTGTCAATACGACCAACAGCAAACCATCGGTTACCGATTCCTATGCAATTCGTCGTAACGCATTACAAAAAGGGATTAGTTACAGTACCACCATGACAGGTGCTAGTGTTATTTTGCAAGCAATGCAAAGTGGCCAATCGCAAGCGGTGACTCGGTTACAAGAGTTGCATCAAAATTTGAATGAACACTTAAACTAAAGGATGTAATGATGTCAATCAGAGTCCCAATGACCGCCAGTGGCGCGGAAGCATTAAAAGCAGAGTTAGAACGATTAAAACGTGTGGAGCGTCCGGCAATCATTGCCGCCATTGCAGAAGCACGAGCTCATGGCGATTTAAAAGAAAATGCGGAGTATCATGCTGCCAAGGAAAAGCAAAGTTTCTTGGAGGGCCGTATTCAAGAATTAGAATCAAAAATATCTCATCTGCAGATTATCGATATCAGTCATTTACCCAATGAGGGTAAAGTTATTTTTGGTTCAACAGTGACCTTAGTGGATGTGGAAACAGATGCTAATGTCTGCTATCAAATCGTCGGTGAAGAAGAAGCCGATATCAAATTAGGAAAAATCTCTATCAGCTCTCCCATCGCTCGAGCCCTCATCGGCAAAGAGTGTGGTGATGAAGTTGATGTCAAAACACCCGGTGGTATGGTGACCTATGAAATTAGCGATGTGAGATATGTTTAAGCAGTAGTTTACAAAAAACTTCAGTTATATCAATAAGTTGAAAAACATAAAAAAATTACTGTTTTTTAATTGCATTACGAATAATCGCTGATATACTCTACCGTGTCATGTAAATGCTTTAACGAATTACATGGCATTGTAGAGCAAAAGTCATGGAGGGCGAGCATTACGATGAGATGGATCAAATTACAGAAATAAGAGAGTTGAACTAAATTTTCCACAGCTCATGCGAGATCACGCCTGTTGATTTTGTTTGCACGCCTACGGACTCTGTTTCTGTCATTGATTTTTTCTCACCAACACTCATCACGAATTTTTCTGTTTGTATTTTATGCAATCGAAAGGTTCTGTGTAAGATGCTCTCTTCATTGGCTCTTTGTGTAAGGATTATAATTAGAAAAATTATTGGTGTTATTTCAACCAATGATTAACTTAGCGGAGAGATTTTATATGGCACGCGAAAATGTTGGCTCTAAGGTTCCCAAGGACGCTCCTATCCATCCTGAGACAAAGCTACCAATGCCTTTGCTCAACAAAGAAAACCCAAATCTTCCACCAGATGTGTTTTTTCGATATCCAGCACCTCATGCAGTTAGCAAAAGTAGACCTCCTCGCCCAGTGTCAGTGGTGCGACAGGTCCCTTTTTGGCCACAGCCTCTTGCGGCGGGTAAATTAGAAGATGATAGTGCAATACCTTCTCCGTTAAAGGCTCATCGCTCTCGCAGTTAGATTAAAAGGCAGAGATTTTTTGAAAGAATTTATTTGTAAGTAAATGATGGTTATGACCCAACCAATGGGCAATAAGTGGAGAGATAAAATATGGCAAGAGAAAAACAGTTCACGGGCAATGAAAACATATACGCTTTTTTTGCAACTTCAGCGACTCCAGTACGTGGCTCTTTAAAGGATCTATTAGCATTCGAAACGCCAAAGAGTTCTGAGCCTACATGGAGCGCTCCGCTGTATGCAAAACGTCGCTCCAATGCTGCATTACTGGCTGCTGCCGATGTATCGACTGTAACTGACGATGCACCGTCTTTTAATAACGATACACCATTCGTTACCGACGACGCGCCAGTGGTTAGCAGAGTACTGCGCCCTCGCAAACGATAAGTCGATATCCCTACTTACTTGGAGATGCAACTTACTGCATCTCCAGGTAATTTTTCTTAGAAACGATCCGCTCTTGCTAATCCCCAATACGAGTTCAGTGCTTCCGGCATATTGCCACGCAAGATATCACCAGGCGAGAGAAAGTGGTGAACGACAGAATAAGGTAATGTCTTATCTAAACTTGTTCGCTTGTAGATGTAACTAGGTGTGATATTACTTAAATGTTTTAATCCCATAGCTCCCGCCATTTCTAACATACTATCGATGGTTGCTTGGTGATAGTTAGCAACGCGAACATATTTGTCTTCGACGACTAAACCATGCATGAGACGTGGATTTTGAGTCGTAACGCCTGTTGGACAGGTATTACGATTGCATTGCAAGGATTGAATGCAACCTAAAGCAAACATCATAGCTCGAGCTGAATTACAAAGATCAGCGCCGAGCGCTAATTTATGAAGAATATCGAAGCCAGTGGCGACTTTGCCACTAGCAATGATGCGAATGTTATCTCGTAAATTACACCCCACCAGCGCATTGCGAACAAACACTAAACCGTCTTCTAACATTTCACCCATGTAATCAGAAAATTCTAAGGGTGCAGCACCGGTTCCACCTTCAGCGCCATCGACACTAATAAAATCAGGCAGAATATTGGTTTCCAACATGGCTTTGCAAATAGCGAGAAAATCACGATGAAAACCGATACAGAGTTTGAAGCCTACGGGTTTGCCACCGGATAATTCACGCAATTTTGCTACGTATTCTAATAAACCAATGGGGGTGGAAAACTCAGGATTAGTGGGAGGCGAAATACAATCTACGCCGACATGCACACCACGCATAGCAGCAATTTCTGGCGTGACTTTGATGGCAGGCAAAATCCCACCATGGGAAGGTTTTGCGCCCTGCGATAATTTAATCTCGATCATTTTCACTTGCGGTAAGCAAGCTTTTTTGCGAAATTCTTCCGGAGAAAACTGACCATCTAAGGTGCGTGCGCCGAAATTGGCAGTCCCTAATTGCCAAATTAAATCACCGCCGCCCGCAAGATGATAGTCACTCAAGCCACCTTCTCCAGTGTTATGAGCGAAGTTTCCTAATTTAGCGCCTTTGTTTAAAGCAAGCACGGCATTTTTACTGAGTGCGCCAAAACTCATGGCGGAAATATTTAAGCGAGAGGCATGATACGGTTGTTTGCAATCAGGACCGCCAATCCACACACGACCCTCTTCTTCCTCTTTGAGATGGGTGGGCGCTAAGGAGTGGCGAATAGATTCATAGCCGGGTTCACCTAAATTATGTTTGGTACCGAAGGGAACCGTATCTAAAACTTTTTTTGCTCGTTGATAAACAATAGAACGTATTTCTCGACTAAAGGGATGTTCACTTTGATCGCTGCTAATAAAATATTGTTGAATCTCTGGACGAATAGATTCAAAAATAAAGCGTAAGTGTCCAAAAATGGGAAAATTACGCAAGATAGTATGTTTTCGTTGTAGCACATCATAGGAGCCGATAATAATAATGGCTAGGCACACCAAGGTGAGGAAGGTGAGTGGTAGCCAAATGATCATCACAATGGCGAGAAAAACACTGAGTAATACAAATCCAAAAATAATTAAACGTCCCATGCTTCCTTGCTCCTTTTTTTGTCGGACTTCGTAAAGTATATCATTAATATAAAGAAACCCCCATCGATGTCATCCTGAGCAAAGCGAAGGATCTCCAACTTACAAAGAACGATCTCTCCAAACGGCCAAGCAAAAGATCTTACAAAGGTTAGCGCTTTGTTCTTCGTAAGATGGAGATCCTTCGCTTTGCTCAGGATGACATCGGTGGAATTGCTAGTTGAGACTTACGGCAAAAATTCATACAATGCTTTATTTCAACAAAGGGGCATGATGATGGCATATTATACAGTGGATAACGTTTTAAAAGGTAAAGCGTCTGTGGGTGAGCAGATAACCGTTCGTGGTTGGGTGCGTACTCGCCGTGATTCGAAAGCTGGGATTTCCTTTTTAACGGTCTACGATGGTTCTTGCTTTGCAGCGCTGCAAGGTGTTGTGCCTAATACCCTCACAAATTATGACACGCAAATTTTACAATTAACCAGTGGCTGCTCTGTAGAAATGACAGGTACATTAGTTGCCTCAACCGGGCAAGGACAATCTTACGAAGTGCAAGTGACAGACGTGAAAGTGATTGGTTGGGTGGAAGATCCAGAAACTTATCCCATGGCACCCAAACGTCACTCCATGGAGTATTTACGTGAGTATGCTCACTTACGCCCACGCACCAATATTATCGGTGCCATTGCCCGCGTGCGTCATGCCGCAGCGCAAGCAATCCATCGTTTTTTCGACGAACAAGGATTTCTCTGGGTGAGCACACCCATCATCACGTCAAATGATTGCGAAGGTGCTGGCGAAATGTTTCGTGTTAGCACCTTAGATTTAATGAACCTTCCCAAAGATCACCAAGGTAACATTGATTTCTCCAAAGATTTTTTTGGCAAAGAAACCTTTCTCACTGTTTCAGGACAACTTAACGGTGAAGCTTACTGCTCCGCCTTATCAAAAATTTACACCTTCGGCCCCACCTTCCGCGCAGAAAATTCTAACACAGCTCGCCACCTCGCAGAGTTTTGGATGATCGAGCCGGAAATGGCCTTTGCTGATTTAATGGATGTGGCGAAACTTGCAGAATCTTTATTGAAATATGTTTTCGCTGACATTTTAGCGCGACGCAGTGATGACATGGCATTCTTTGCTGAATGGGTCGATAAAACCTGTATTTCTCGTTTAGAACATATTCTTAATTCATCCTTTGAAATGATGACGTACACAGAGGCAGTGAAACAATTACAAGCTTGCAAACAAACCTTTGAATATCCCGTTGAATGGGGTATGGATTTGCAAACTGAACATGAACGTTATTTAACAGAGCAATTATTAAAACGCCCAGTGATTATTACGGATTATCCAGCACGAATTAAAGCGTTTTACATGCGTATGAATGAAGATAACCAAACGGTAGCCGCTATGGACGTGTTAGTTCCAGGTGTCGGTGAAATCATTGGCGGCAGCCAGCGGGAAGAGCGGTTACAACAGTTAGATCAACGGATGCGAGATAGCGGTTTAGATCCCGCGCATTATGGTTGGTATCGTGATTTACGTCGTTATGGCTCCGTGCCCCATGGTGGTTTTGGTTTAGGATTCGAACGACTTATTAATTATTTATCGGGTGCGGCGAATATTCGCGAGGTGATTCCTTTCCCACGCACACCGAAGCATGCGGAGTATTAGTGTCATGATAGGAATTATTTTTTTAGGTGTGTTATTAGGATGGGGCGCAGCCATTCCTATAGGTCCCATTAATCTTGAAATTATGCGACGCAATTTAACCTACGGCACACCCTATGGTATCGCTTTCGGTAGCGGCGCTTGCCTTGCTGATATTACATATCTTGTATTGTTAGCTGGCGGCTTATTAGGTTTATTAAATCAACCATTACTGTTGAAAGCGATCGGTATTGCCGGTTCATTAATTTTAGCGTGGTTTGGTTTTAAAGCGCTAACTATGGTGATGGCAACGCCCATTCATCGCAAAGGTGATAAATCTGCATTACACAATTTAGCAGAAGGTTATTTGTTAACGTTGTTAAATCCTATTACTATTTTGTTCTGGGCGTCGGTGGGGGTGCAGTTGCCGGCTTTGGCGCAGCATGGGAAGACGGGGATGATTCTTGCTGGTGTGGGTGTCTTGCTGGGTACCTTGAGTTGGACCTTTGGCTTGAATGGGGTTTTGCATGTGACCCGCCATAAAATAAGCCACCGCGTGATGCGCGTCTTGAATTTCCTCGGTGGTGTGATTGTGTTGAGCTTCGCTGTGTATGGACTGTATCATAATCTAAAAATTGCCTAGAGTATGGCTCTTGATAGCTAGATTCTAGTGGTGAGAAAAAGTGGAAGTACCGCGGTGGGAAATATGGCTGTGGAAAATGTTGATCAAAACCGGGTATCGGTTGAATGGGTGGCACTGGAGGTGGTACGAGAAATGACTTGGCAGTAGGATCCATCGATGTGCTGGGTGGAGATTGAAGTTTTCGCGGAGGGGATGTAGATGGTAATCGCAATACATCGCAGAATAGCCATTCTCTCTTTTTTAACTCATAGGATTGCCGACTAAGATAGTTTAAATCAGTGTTTAATTTTTCTATAAAACTTTCATTTTTTTCAATCTCTAGCAGGTGGTAAGCTTCGGGAAATAATACAGCGAAAAGATGATACTCACATAAGATTTGATAAAAGCGAAGGGCGTCTCCCTGTTGGAAACCTTTCCATATCGCATCCATGATCGGTAAGCGTTGCTCTTGCAATGCTTTTTGTAAGAGAGCTGCGCCTTGTTCTTTGATATAACAATGTAAAGAATCTTCCAGCACAAAATGATGTTGTGTCACTAAGCGTAATGCACGCAAAATTCGTTTAGGATCTTGTTCAATGTCGGATAAATCATTAATGGGTCGTACCGTGCGCTGTCTTAAATCATCTAAACTGTGGTTTAAAGGATAATGCAAAAAAAGCTGTCCACGTTGACCAATACTGATATAAAGCGCATTCACAGTAAAATCTCTTAAGTGTGCATTTTCGGCGAGTATCAAAGTGGGCATCTGCATAATATCAATGGAAATATTGATTTCTTTGGTGGCGAAGGTCAATTTGTATAAACCTTGCTTCACCTCATTTCGATCTTTAACGACGCTAATTTCTGGGAATATCTTCGGGAGATTCATAATATGCTCGTGAGAGGCTGTGGTAACAAAATCAATATCTTGTAAGGTGGCTATTTCGGATGCTTCGCTACTTGTTGTAGCCAGTGTTTTCAAAAATAAAGATCGAGGAAAACCACCTACGATGTAAGCATTATCAAGATAGCGTAGAAGATCGAGAATTCTCGGATGTATTCCATCAGCCGTTATTAACGAACAAGGCTCTACAAGAGGGAGTGTCGGCGGTGCTATCCCTTTATGGATTTCCGTGATGGCATCTTCAGCCAATAACGTGATGATGGGTTCAACGAAAAGATTGCTTTCTTCAACAAATTTTATAATCGTTGCGATGGCAGGTACATCGCGTTCCATGGCAGCAGGTATTGCTTTAGGAACATTAACAGCTTTGGCAAGCGGAGTGATTTTTTTTCTTTTTCCTTTGGTCGATTGTTTCTTTTTAGGAGTGGATTTATTACTTTCTTGACTGCTAGATGTTGGTTTAAGAGGGCGAAGTGATGTGTTCTTCTTGGTATTGAATTTATCAGCGAGCTGAGTCATTTCTTTTGCTAAGGTTTCACAATAAACAGTCGTTCGACTTTTTTTCACCGTTTGTAGTAGTTTTGCTTGTTTTCTATAAGTTGCTTCTAAGGTCAATGCCATTTTTTTTGCACGCTGTTCCCAATAAATTTGCGGTGCTATGGAACTTTCCGTACCTTGCAGACATTGCATATGAGGATCCATGGATAAATCGCGGTAAAAACTCTCTACCTCACAAAAGGCATCCCATACAACTTTATGCAAAGTTAAATGCCTCGCAGGTTTTACTTCGATGGGAAGCGTTGATTTTCCTAATACCCAACCGACACTAGCAGGAATATTGATGTTTTCCGTAGACCACTTTTCAATAATTTCACACAAAGCAATAGGTAATTGGTCTAACAGAGAAACAATGATTGCTTGATGATCGGATAGCATTCCTTCTTGTGATAATTGCTGAATACGTGTTTTAATCAATTGCAGCGTTTCTTTAAGCATGGCTGTGTATTCATTGGGAGTTCGAGGGGCTAACAATTCAGACTCTTTTCCATTAAAGCTGCTAACAGCGAGAGATAATTTCTCCAGCGCGACAAGGCTACCGAAGTTTGCATATTCAAATTGCTTTACTAGCCATGCTTCCTCATACATTCTCAAGCAATGTTTTTCTAAGGCTTGAGGTGACGGTGCATCCGGTAAATATTTTTGTATGACAGAATATACTTGAGTATAATAACGCAGACATTCTTTTAAACACTCATGAGCCGTGGTTTTCTGTTTGCTTGGACTTTTACACCAATACAAAGCTATTAAAGACGTTAAATCATCTTTCAATAGTGTTGTGAGAGTTGCTAATAATGGCTCAATGGTTTCGGAAGTGTTTGATGTTTTTATTTGTTGAGCGAGCTTTTTAATCTGTTCAATCATTCGAACTTTCATATTTTGCAATTCGCTCTCAGAGATCATGTCACATTTCCTCGCTTCAATAATGCGAGACTCTATAGAAGGCCGTGTTAGAGCATTGCTAGTGTGCGTCGGTGGAGTTATAGCGCTAGTGACTGAACTCTCTGAAGAGGTGAATGCTTGTGCAGTTTCTGTGGTTGGATTATTGCAAGAATCAAGTTCGAGTTGCGTGTGGAAATGATTTTCAGCAGTTTGACAGCGTTCTTGAAATAATTTGAAGTATGCTTCAAGAGTTGAATCTCTTTTTTCTTCTAAGTTTTTTTGCAGAGTTGGATTTTCAGCTAGACCATGTTGAGATGCAGCGATGTAACCATCAAAGAAAGTTCTTATTACATCTTTACAGGCATTGAAACAACCTTCTAATATCTCACTGGAACAAGGCACGGCAGGATAATACTGGGAAATGAGGGAAGGGATCTCTTTTTCCATCGTTGTGTTGATTAAAGGTAACGAAACATCTTGGATATGCTGCCTCATTAGCGCTTGAGTGGTTTCGCAGGGATTATTTTTAAAGATAGCAATACTTTCTTCGCATGTTTTTGCTAGATTTTCCTTCAATCTCACAGCGTGATCTCTCAAGAGTTCTAACCGAGATGGATGAAAAGTAGGTTCTGTGTTAGAGGAAGCAACTAAAGAAACTTCCGTTTCATTCACTGATGGCAGCGCTTCAACATTATTGCTAGATGATGCTGACGTGGTTACTTCAGCGGATTTAACTTCCAAAGGGTTTTTAACAACTTTTTTCGATATATTCGTTGGTTTTAATGGCAACGGGGTTAGTTTATTTGCAGCGTTTATAATGGCTTTTTTAAGAGGGGATGAAGTTGCCGATTTGGCTGCTTGTCTAAAAGCATCTTTTAATAACTTTCTGTTATCATTGAGTAACTCTGTGACATTGATTAATTGGTCTTCTAATTTTTTTTCAGGATATATCAGAATGAAAACTACAGGAGTTAATAAAAATTTCTTTAACTCATCCTCATGTTTAAAGAATAACTTGAGGATATCTTGATAGAGAGTGGGTAGTGCGTGGCGGCTTGTATCGCCAGGTTTCCAATGGGTCATAATTTGAGGGAGTGTAATTTTAAAGAGAGTATTAAATATTTTTTCTTGCTCATGCATCGTTGGTAAGTATTTTTGGGAATCTGTAATAGCCAGTGTTGAAAGAGTCTTGATTAAATTTTGAGTGACGATTGCTGGAGGTCTCATAAGTTTTTCAAGATAATCAACATAAGCTGAGGGTGGATAAACCGAATGATGCACATGCTCGCCATTGTGGCATGAAGTGTATAATGTTTCTAGTGCTTTCATGAGTTGAAAATTATGTTGTCGAAACTCTTCCGCGTGACAGCAGTGCACAAAGAGAGTGAGATAACCCTCTAGTTTTTTTCTATAGTCTACTAATTTGTTTCTTAGCTGTGAAATCTCAAGAGTTTTATCATTTGCACTCTTAGAAAGAAGATTATCTAAAAAAGTCTCTGTTTTTTGTTTACATAAATTGAAACAATCACTCAATAATTTAAGAGAGCCGCTTATTCCTGGATAGTTCTCTGATATTAATTGAGGAATGCTAGTTTCAAATAGTTGGCTGATAGCCGGTAGAGTTATGTTTTCGACCTGTTTAAATGCTTGTGCAAGCGTGTTGCTATCCAGATTGCATTGCAAGTTAGTCAATGCCCTATCGCACTCAGCATCTATAAACCGGGAAAGTTCTAGGGCTTGAATGCCCAAGGCGGTCCTTCGGCATTTCCCATCGACTGTTTCACCGGGATCGGAAGTAGATGGCGCAGAAGACGTGCTGGACATTAAAAAACCTCCGGGGATCTGTGGCTTCACGATCCGTCAAAAGCTCTTATCTCAATAGCATAGTGTACTAATAAAACTCAATGAGTGGTCATTATAACATCAAATCTTTAAGACACAAGAGGACTGGCTCTATTACTCTTCAATAGGATTCGCCCGATAAAGCACACCAATGGCACCAATAGTTTGCACTTTCTCAGCCCCTAAGGTCTCACAAATCTGGTCAATGTCAGCTTGTCGTTGTTCTCGATCGCCGCCCGCAAGTTTAATTTTAATCAACTCATGATCAATCAACGCACGGTCAATTTCAGCCAACACTGCATGGGTTAAGCCCTTACTACCGAGGATGACCACTGGCCGTAAGCGGTGAGCCTGTGCTTTAAATGCTTGTTTTTGTTGGGTCGTTAATGGCATAGTGTGTCCCATGGTTAAAATCAGTATGTATACAGTGCGAGCAATAGTACGCAATTATGAGCAAGAGATCAAAGAGTAGCAACCGTTGGTTGCAAGAACATTTCTCAGACCCCTTCGTGAAAAAAGCCCAGGAGCAAGGTTATCGTTCCCGCGCGGTGTTTAAGTTATTGGGAATTCAAGAGAAAGATCAAATCATTAAACCCGGGATGACCGTGGTGGATTTAGGTGCTGCGCCAGGTGGCTGGTCAGAGGTTGCCGTTAAGATGGTGGGACCCAAGGGACGAGTGGTTGCCTTGGATATTTTACCGATGGACCCCATTCCCGGTGTCCACATTATTGAGGGCGATTTTTCAGAAGAGCAGGTTTACCAAGGTTTGTTAGCCTATCTGGAAGGCGATAAGGTGGACGTGGTGCTTTCTGATATGGCCCCAAATATGAGCGGCATGCGCTCCGTCGATATTCCACGAGCCATGTATTTGGCAGAGTTAGCGCTGGATTTTGCACAACAAGTTTTAAAAAAACGTGGTACGTTTGTTGCAAAACTGTTTCAAGGAGAGGGCTTTGACGAGTATATAAAACACGCAAGAACTTTGTTCACACAAGTGTATACACGTAAGCCAGAAGCCTCTAGAGCTCGTTCCAATGAACTATTTTTGATTGGAAAAGGCTTCAAATGAGAAGGTTCGGCCTGAAAAGGTCGAACTGAGTAAGATTTTACATTATAATCAGCGGATTGTAGTGCCGAACACACGAGGTTCCAACATTGAACGACATGATTAAAAACCTATTTCTGTGGTTAATTATTGTAGTCATCCTAGTATCTGTTTTTAGCAACTTTGGACCCCATCGTCCAGAGCCTACGCATATGGCGTACTCCGAGTTTGTTAAACAAGTCAGCCAGGGTTCTATTTCTAACGTCACCATTGAGAATAAAAGTATCAGCGGTATGACGCAAAATAACAAAGCATTTAGTACCTACATCCCGCTTGAAGATCCTTACATTTTGTCTGATTTGATGAAGAACAATGTCAAAGTAGAAGGTAAACCACCGGAGCAAAGCGGCTTATTAGCACGAATTTTCATCAGCTGGTTCCCTATGCTGTTATTTATTGCAGTATGGATTTTCTTTTTGCGACAAATGCAAGGCGGCGGCGGTGGCGGTCGTGGCGCCATGTCCTTTGGTCGCTCCCGTGCTCGATTATTAGGTGAAGATCAAGTGAAAGTCACCTTTGCCGATGTGGCAGGTGCTGATGAAGCGAAAGAGGAAGTGAAAGAGCTGGTGGATTTTTTAAGAGATCCAGGCAAATTTCAACGGTTAGGCGGTCGTATTCCCCGCGGTGTGTTGTTGATGGGCTCACCGGGTACCGGTAAAACTTTGCTAGCACGCGCAGTGGCGGGTGAAGCAAAAGTGCCGTTCTTTACTATTTCAGGTTCCGATTTTGTGGAAATGTTTGTAGGCGTGGGCGCATCACGGGTGCGTGATATGTTTGAACAAGCGAAGAAAAGCGCACCTTGCATCATCTTCATCGATGAAATTGATGCAGTGGGCCGACATCGTGGTGCTGGCTTAGGTGGCGGTCATGATGAGCGTGAACAAACTTTAAATCAATTATTAGTAGAAATGGATGGCTTTGAAGGCAACGAAGGCATTATTGTCATCGCTGCCACTAACCGTCCTGACGTGTTGGATCCTGCATTGCTGCGTCCAGGTCGTTTCGATCGTCAAGTGGTGGTGCCTTTACCGGACATTCGTGGCCGTGAACAAATTCTCAAAGTGCATTTGCGTAAAGTGCCAGTGGCAGATGATGTGAAGCCAGAGGTTATTGCACGCGGCACGCCTGGGTTTTCTGGTGCTGATTTAGCAAATTTAGTGAATGAAGCTGCCTTGTTTGCTGCGCGCGCTAATAAACGTTGGGTGGAAATGCAGGAATTAGATCGTGCAAAAGATAAAATCATGATGGGTGCTGAGCGCTACTCCATGGTAATGACCGTAGAAGAGAAAAAACTCACGGCGTATCATGAAGCAGGCCATGCCATTGTTGGATTGTTAGTGCCAGAACATGATCCCGTTTATAAGGTTACTATTATTCCTCGAGGTCGTGCGCTCGGTGTCACGATGTTCTTACCGGATCAAGATCGTTATAGTCATTCTAGACGTCGTTTAGAAAGTCAGTTAAGTAGTATGTATGGCGGTCGTATTGCAGAAGAAATGATTTTTGGTAAAGAAGGTGTAACGACTGGAGCGTCCAATGATATTCAGCGTGCTACAGAAATTGCACGTAACATGGTGACTCAGTGGGGACTCTCTGACAAGCTTGGTCCTATTGTGTATGGCGAAGAAGAGGGCGAAGTATTTCTTGGACGCAGCATGAGTAAGCGTAAAGAAATTTCTGAAGGTACCGCTGCTGCCATTGACGAAGAAATTAGACAGCTTCTTGATCGTAATTATCAACGAGCTAAAGCACTGTTGGAAAGTCATTTGGAAATTTTACATCTCATGGCTAGCGCGTTGATGAAGTACGAAACCATTGATGAAAAACAAATTAAACAAATCATGGCAGGCAAAGAACCGACGCCTCCTGCGGGTTGGAATGAAGATCAACCACGTAGCGGTACCCATGTGATCGTGGATGATACGCCAGCTGCGCCGGAAACAAGAAATGACGGTGCAGGTGATTTAGTTTAATTCCTCACGAAGGGAGGGTGCCTAAGATGCCCCGTCAATATTTCGGAACCGATGGTGTTCGCGGACGTGTGGGTGAGCTTCCCATGACGCCAGATTTTTTAGTGCAACTCGGTTGGGCCATTGGCCAACATGCGCAACAGGGCACGGTGCTAATTGGCAAAGATACTCGATTATCTGGATACATGATCGAAGCCGCATTGATTGCCGGACTTACTTCTGCAGGATGCTCTGTATTAACCACAGGCCCTTTACCAACGCCCGCAATCGCCTATCTATGCCGGCAATTGCCTGAAGTGACATTGGGCATCATGATCAGCGCTTCCCATAATCCTTACGAAGATAACGGTGTGAAATTATTCGATGGTACCGGTTTTAAATTGCCGGACTCAGTAGAGCAAGCCATCGAACAAACCATAACAAAGCCTTTGCAATGCGTCGCTGCCAAACATTTTGGAAAAGTAAAACGTTTAAAAACAGCCGCAACGCAGTATGTCGATTATGCATGTTCGTTATTTCCCACTCAGTATAACTTACAAGACTTACACATTGTGTTGGATTGTGCACATGGCGCAACCTACCATGTCGCACCTTTAATTTTTGAACAATTGGGAGCAAAGCTCACCGTGATTGGTTATGAACCCAATGGCGTTAATATCAATGATCACGTGGGTTCAACCTCACCACAGCTATTGCAAAAAATGGTGGTTGCGGAAGGCGCTGACTTAGGGATTGCCTTTGACGGCGATGGCGATCGCGTACTGATGGTGGATGAGAGCGGCCGTATTTTAGATGGTGATGACTTGCTATATATTCTCGCTCAAGATCGTTCGGCAGAGTCTGGTATCGTCGGTACACTCATGACTAACTTTGGATTAGAGTGCGCCTTGCGCGAATTAGGATTTGATTTTTATCGCGCAAAAGTAGGTGATCGTTACGTCTTAGAAGCTATGCAACAACGCGGTTGGTGGTTAGGCGGTGAAAACTCCGGACACATTATTGATTTACACGTGGGTACCACTGGCGACGGTATTGTCTCTGCACTACAAGTGTTGGCTTGTTTAGCCCGCCATAAAAAATCTTTAACCAGTTCATTACGCGGATTAAAAAAGTTTCCTCAAGTGTTATTGAATGTTGTTGTTTCGGAACGTCCTGCTGCGTTGGATCATCCTCAATTATTAGCGGCTGTACAACGCATCGAAGCTTCCTTAAAAGATCGCGGACGTGTTTTGCTTCGCACCTCAGGCACAGAACCTTTAATCCGAGTGATGGTGGAGGGGGAAGATGAAACCGAAGTTACAGCCTTTGCTCAGGAACTTGTTGCAGAAGTAAAAGCTTGTTATGGTGCGCTTTAGCAACAACTAATGATGTCTTGGTACAGGTAAATTCATTTCCCATTCGGCTTCAGCAAAACTATCAAAAAAAGTAAATGATAACGCTTGTGGCGTCATTCGTCTTATGTGAGTAGAGACAAATTCTTTCGATGTTTCTATTAAGGAAATGATCAGCAGTAGGGCATGAATAATGCAATGTGTCCAAATAAAAAAAGAAGATTCAGCATCGAGAGTATCATGCAGTTGCTGAATGATATCCTCAGCAAAAGATGTTTGAATACAAGAGGCTCGTTGTAATTCACTAATAGCGAGACTTTCTTCATTCTTTAAAAGTACTATTTCCCGCATAAGCACTCCTTGCAGCACAAAATTGATGGAAGGTGTGAGCGTGCGAAAAAGCATTTGAAAAAATAATTTTTGTCCTATCGCGCTTTCAGGTTCTTTGTAAGGAACAGGTTCCATGCCGAAGAAGGGACGATTTTCTTGTAACAAAAGAGATAGAGTACGAGTAGAGGGCCACTTAAACTCAACAAAAGAAATAACAGACTCTAAGATGCCGATACCAATACTAGAAAAGCCTAAGATAAAAAGCCAAAAATGTTCATTGGTATCGTAAGAAAGATTACCAAGAGCTTCCGACTCAAGACACGCTCCATTACTGACTAACGGGCTTAACTCATTAATAACAGCATGCCCATTTTTCAATACAAGATCAAATTCATAGCGATTAATATAGCTAATTATGATCGCCAAAAGAAACGTTAAGGAAGAACTTCGAATAATTTTGTTAAAAATAGAAGTATAAGGACGCTCTTCGTTACCGACTTGATGCAGTCCTTCTAACCTATCAATCATTGCGTGACCTCATTATTTATTGGAGTTTAAACGTTTTTAAATATCTGTTTTTAGTAACTTAAAATGCCATGAATTAAAGGCTTCGCCATCATATCTGATTAGACAAAAAAAGTACAGCTTTTTAGTAAGAGTAAAAAGAAATGAACTCTGAAGTTCATTCTGCGCTACGAGGCTTGATTCAAACCGTGAGCAGCATGGATGCTGCGAAGAGCCTACACGGACGTATTCACGGCGTGTTTGAATCAAGCCTCGTAGCGCAGAATGGACGGCACGCTCAATGATTTTATCTTAAAAAAACTCCGCCAAAACTTGAGCGGGATGTCGAGGTTGTATGGATAAACAACGGTAGATTTGTTGGCGGCAGGAAATGCCGGTTACTAATAGTTGTTCTGGTTTTAAGGCGTTGTCTCGAATTATTTTTTCCCAGCTCATTTGGAAGAGCTCTGTGGAATTAGCGTGGTGTTCTTTTTCATAACCGTAGCTGCCTGCCATTCCGCAACAACCTAAGGTGAGGGGAATTAAGGAAAGTCCTAAGTGTTCAAAGATATCGATCCACAATTGTTGGTGATGAGGGACGCTACTGGTTTCTGTGCAATGGGAAAATAAGTAATAAGGTTCTTGGTTTTTTACTGGGGATCTACGTGGGATGCTATCTAATTGGGAGTGTAACCATTCTTGGATTAATAAAATAGAGTTTTCTTTTTCTTCAAACTGATAGTGATCTCGGTAAACAGAAAAAATACTGGGGTCTACACCGAGTAAACACGCACCTTGATCTAGCCAGGTTTTCATTATACGTTGGTTAGCTTCTCGCAGCTTGTTAAAGACATTTAAAAATCCCAGCACTTGTAGTGGTTTTCCACTTTTTATATCTTGCCATAAAAAAACTGGATAACCTAAGGCACGAATACATTGCGATAAGCTGACAATGACTTCAGCATCGTAAGATGCAGTTAATTGATCACATAATAAGACAATCGTCGGTTTTTCCTCGTCGTTTACAGGTAAATCCTGTGAAGTTTTTTCTAAATAAGAAGCTAAAGAAGGGTTACTCAAAGGCGGTGAGTTATCCAATCCCAACCAATGTAACCCCCATTTTTTTACGAGATTTAAACAACGAAATATAAAAGGCCATTGACGTTGCCAACAAGCAAGATGTTCTGAGTAACCGATGACATAATCACGCAAAGGGCGTTTGTATTTTTTATAATAGTGATTTAAAAATCGTGATTTCATGATGGGAATGGTTACTTGTACTGGGCACTGTGTGGCGCAAGCATTGCAGCCTAAACAGCCATGTAGTGCACGATATACTTGATGCGCGTAATCTGTTTTTGAAGGTGGGCTATCGGGTTCTAAGCTTTCTAGACGCATCCATTCTCGCAGGGCATTTGCTCGGCCATTTGGTGAGTGTAAGGGATCGCGCGTGACTTTATAGGAAGGGCACATCAAATGATTTGGGTTATAGTGAAAGCAAAGTCCGTTACCATTGCAAGATACTGCGCCTGGATAGTCGCGCTGCAAGGTAGCTTCAATTTGTTTATCATAATGTCCGCGTTTGGGGCCCTCGATGGTCACTACGGGAATATCACTGTCTGTTGCAACAAATAATTTTCCAGGATTAAATTGGTTACAAGGATCAAAACAAGCTTTGAGTTGGCGGCATGCTTGATATAATTCATCTCCCAATACATCTTGCAAATATTGACTGCGGAAACCTTTGCCGTGCTCTCCCCATAACAAACCGCCGAATTGACGAACTAATTTTTCAGTGGCATCAGATAACTCATGATAACGACGTTCATCGGTTTCAGATTGCAAATTCAAAGCAGGGCGTACATGCAAGCAACCTACGTCAATGTGGCCATACATCGAATAGGTTAAATGATATTGATCTAAAAGCTTGCGTAAAGCTCTAACGTAGTGTGCTAATTTTTCAGGAGGAACGACGGTATCTTCAATGCCTGAAACAGGTTTGCGTGGACCGGGTAATTGGCTGATTAACTCTACACTTTTAGCACGTATTTGCCAAAGGCGAGAGATTTCTTCTGGTGTGGTACTAATCCACAAGCCTTGAAATTCAGAGGGATTTTTTTCAACTAGCGATTTTAATAAAGAAAGACGCTCAGTAACATCAGCGTAATTATCACCGACGTATTCCACTAAATTGATGACACCGGCCATAGAGCCTTCTAATGTGGTAAAGCAAGGCGTTAAACCTAATCGAGCAATTTCCTGTTGTGCCATTTGCATCACTGAGTGATCAATGGTTTCTATAGCATCTGGTTTTGTGGCGAGTAGTGCTTGAGCAGAATGCAGTGCTTGTTCAAATTTACGATACATCACGACGGCTAGTACTTTATGAGCTGGCAAGGGTGTTAATCGCAATGTGATCGATGTGACCAATGCTAAACTGCCTTCAGAGCCAGAAATGATGCGGGATAGATCGATGGTTTGCTCAGCATCACACACATGTACCCAATCATAACCACTCAAATAACGCAATAAAGGTGGATAATGTTGTTTAATAGCTGCTTGATGATGTACCACCGTATCGGCAATGGTTTGATAAATCTGTTTTAATAATGGATTTTTGAATTGCTGCCATTGTTGTTTGGAATAAGCTTGGCAAGTATGTAGTGTGCCATCGCTTAATACGATGGTTAAAGCGGCAATGTGTTGGCTAGTTTTACCATAATGGCATGAGCCTTTGCCACTGGCATCTGTATTGACCATACCTCCTAAGGTGGCACGATTGCTCGGCGATAAGTGTGGCGAGAAAAAATAGCCGTGAGGTTTTAAGGTATCATTGAGTTGATCCAGAACAACGCCAGCTTCCACGGTTACGGTTTTTTCTTCTAAATTAATACTGAGAATCTTATTCATGTATTTAGTAAAATTCACCACAATACCTGTTGTGAGTGATTGGCCATTAGTGCCGGTGCCACCCGCACGAGCGGTGAAGGTAATGTGCTGGAAAGACGGCTGATGAGCTAGCGATAATAATTGCACAACATCTTGCTGATGTCGTGGATAAACAACAGCCTGAGGTATGACTTGGTAAACACTGTTATCGGTAGCAGCGGCTAAACGATCTGCAAGATCAGTGACAATATCACCAGAAAACGACGGAGTTAATTGTTGGAGAAACGCTTGATATAAAGGGTCGAGCGAAGAATGGTCCGTCATTAAAAATATCCTGCTTTAGGAAGGTTTCGCATCCGTGCTTTGAAATAATTTATCCGCAGAGGCGGCCACAAATCCAGAATATAACTTACCATCCTCCATGGGATAACGCAAAGCAAATTCATAATAACTACAGGGAATGTTGTGTACACCCTCCGCGAATTGTACGGGCACAGGTAATGCCATGATGCTCGACTGCTCGAGCAATTCTTGTGGTGTTCCTTTAATTTCACCACCGGCATCATTTAAACGAAAACCTGCTTGTTTTAAAAATTCATTGACTTCAATTAAAGAGGGAAAGGTTTTTAAATGATTGACACTGACAGTGAAATGATTGGCACGAAAACCAAAGGCGTAGAGCCATGCTGCATATTCCGATTCTGCTAATAACGTTTGATACACTTGATGGTGAATGGGTTCCCAAGAAACACCGGACGTGAGTAATTTGTCGGTATCGTGGAGTAAAAAATCGGGAATATTTTTGGCTAAAGTGCTCACGGTTTTTTGTAAAAATGGGCTAAATTCTTTCGTTAATAATTGGCTAATAAAAATTTTTGGTTGTGTACTATCCGAATGTTCATAATGTTTAGCAAATAATTTTTTTACAGGGAAGTCATAGTGATCTGCCTCATGATAACCACGATCTAAAAAAGGTTTTGCTAAAACGTCTAAGGAAATATTAGGTAAGTCAAAGGTCCGCAAGGCGATGTGATCGTTGGTGACGTGAGTTTCTCGTTGCTGAAACAAATCATACACTTTTTTGACGCCAGGGTTAGTTTGATAATATTGTTGCCATAAGCGCGAAAATAGGGTGTCGGTCATGATGGGTTTCCTATATAAGGTCTATTTATTGAGAATAGATGGCTGCCAGCTGAAGATCAACAGGCAAACATGGTTTGTATGTCTTATCAACTAATTAAGACTTGTGCTATAGTTTCTAAATTGCAACCAGTAACATGGTCAAGTTTATGACACAGGAAAGTGCGACAAAGACTCAGCATGCAGCGCCACATCAAGGGTTAGCAAAAGCTTATATTCTTGATGGTAAGGGTGGCGGACGTTCAGTATCATCATGGGAAGGGATCGCGGCTTGGGAACCCTCCCAGGGCGCACTTTGGGTCCACCTAGATTACAAAAATCCTCATGCAAGGCAATGGTTGTTTCAAGAAAGTGGGTTAGATGAAGTAACATGCCTTTCCATGACGGCCGAAGAAACGCGCCCGCGTTGCGTGATCAAAGACAATTCCATTATGGTTTTTTTGCGTGGTATTAATCAAAACCCTGGACAAGATCCTGAGGAAATGGTTTCTCTTCGAATTTGGGTGAATCATCAACGCATCATTACAACGTACCATCGCCCCGTGTTATCGGTCAATGATATTTGCAATGATATTGATTTTCATATGGGCCCTGTGGACCCTACAGATTTTTTTATTCAAATTAATAATCGTCTCTCTGATCGTATTGGTGTTGTTATTAATGATATTGAAGCAGAGATGGATCGTTTAGAAGATGAGATGGTGGAAGCAGAAGGTCATAAAATCCGCTGGAGTTTAGCTGAAGTGCGACGTGATGCTATTATGATTCGACGCTACCTAGCACCGCAACGCGAAATGCTTTATCGCTTACACATTGATGGTGCTAAATGGTTTGATGTGAATGAAATGACGCACTTAACAGAAAATATTGATCGAACACTTCGTTATATTGAAGACTTAGATTTAGTTCGTGATCGCGCGGTGGTGGCGCAAGAGGAATTGTCTAACCGATTGTCGGAGCAAATTAATAATAAGATGCTGGTATTGGCAGCTTTTGCCGCAGTATTTTTGCCACTGACTTTTGTCACAGGCTTGCTGGGTATGAATGTCGGGGGAATCCCTTTTTCAAACGCGGTCCATGGCTTTTGGGTTATGTGCACGGTGTTGGGCGTGCTGGGGGTTTTGACAGTGGTTTTGTTGCGGTTACGCAAATGGGTTTAAGCTTGGAGCGTGCCGTCTTTCACGAGAAAGGGCTAGCGGGGGTGTTGCCACAATCTTAAAAAGGAAACTATTCTTTCCGCCCCTCAGCGCTCTTCTCGCAGTTTACGCCGATGAAGTCCATCAAACTGACTGAATAAGAATTTTCTCCCCCCTTTTCTGGCAATCCCATCGAGATGTAATAGACTTAAGTTTACAATGGCCAGTATAAGGCCAATTTTTCGTGCAAAGGAGAGGGGGCTATGACAAAAAAAACGATTATATCTAAAGGTGTTACCTTCGGATCTTTATTTAAAATATTCTTTTTAGGCTTATTTTTCAGTTTGGGTATTCCTCTCTTAGTGCTTGGTGTGTTGGCCATGTTCGGCAACCATATTTTCTTTTGGAATAATCAAGTCATTCTAGGGATTAAGGGTTTATTGTTTGGTATCGCCCTAGCACCTAGCATTGCCATTATGATGGGGTTTATATTAAGCGCCATTGTTGGATTTGGTCTTTGGCTTTATACCCGCTTATTCTTTTTACGAGTAACCTTCAAATTACGTAGCAGCTTTAGTGATGAGTAATGGTCCTTTTAGGGAGCCATGCCTACATCCATTTGCAATTGCGTAACCACGCCTAAATACTCGCCATCATTAGGGAACGCAGTGATGGGATAACGAGGATTGAGAGGCTTCAAATAAGAACGACCACCATCTAATACTAATTGACGAAATAATAATTGTCCTTGGCGTTGACTGCGGACCAGCACATATTGGTGCGGGGATACTTCACGTAAAGGATCGACGATGATAAAACATCCCTGCGGAAAACTGATACTTTGAGAACTTTCCATAACGTCATTTTCAATTAACAGCGCGAAGGCTTGAGCACTGGCATAGGCGCTTAGCACCGGCAAGCAAGGCGCGTTATTTTCTTGAGCTGCTATTTTGGGCCAAGCTTGCGCGGTTTGCCAAGATAACAAAGGCACCATCGTCACGAGAGCGGGCAGTGACTCCGTAGTACGATCAGTTTCTAAACTAGCAGAGAGTCCGCGTTGAATACAATCCATCCAGCCGATGGGTTTTTCAAAACGACGTTCGATGTCAGCGGCAATCCGGTCGCCAATGTTTTTAATGGGATGAGGTCCAATTAAGTGACTAATTTGACTAGTGGATTTTTCTAAGCGTCGTGCGATTTCTGCAACACCGCCTACTTGATGGGCTAAAAGACGTAAATTTTCTCGTCGTATTTCTTTTACATTCATTGTTGAGCCTTATGATCCTTGGCGAAAAGTCCAATAACGATTCGCGAAAAAATTCCAAAATAACACCAGCAGTGTAGCAAACACTTGTACCCAGAGATAGGGGAGCTCGAGGAAATGAGTCCCGAGCATCATTAAGCTACCATTTAAACAAAATCCAATGCTGGCCACCAAGGCAAATTGCATGCCTGCTTTATAATGTGCTTTATCAGATTGAAAGGTGTAACGTCGATTTAACCAATAATTAACAAGAGCACCTAATAAAAAACCAGTGCTGGAAGCGGCAGTCGGCGTGCAATGCGTGCTACTCACCAAAAAGATGAGTGTTGCGTATTGCACGATGGTTGCGATGAGTCCGACCATAGCAAATAAAAAAAAGTCACGGCCTAGTAATTGCCACGTACGATCACGCAAAATCTGTATCCAATTTTTTAGGAGCTAATACTTTTTTCAAGCGTGTATAGTCAGGCAAACCATTTTTGTAAGGCGGATAATCTTCGCCTTCAATCAAGGGGGATAGATAGTCTCGGCAAGCAGCAGTAATACCAAAACCATCTTTACTAATGTAACGCTTGGGCATAGTTTTTTCGATGTTGGCGACTTTCTTCAAAGCAACATCACCGATGCTCCAGCGATAGTGTTTGCCAGGCTTGCGATCCAAGGTGAGCATAATATCTGTTTTACCTTCTAATGCAGCTAACACGGCAGCTTCGCCTAAGGCGTAGGATTGTTCTACGTCGACTTTAGATGCGATATGACGAGCAGCTCGTTGTAAATAATCCGCAACAGCCCAATGGTATTTATATCCTAATTTTGTTTTTACTAATTGCGCAATCATGGGTGCTACGCCACCTAATTGAGCATGACCGAAGGCATCTCGCAATCCTTGTTCAGAGAGAAACTGTCCGTCTTTGTTACGGACCCCTTCAGAAACAACAATGGTGCAATAGCCGTAGTCTTTGACGGAGGTTGCAACTTTTTTCAAAAAGCTTGCCTCATCAAAGGGGACCTCTGGGAATAGAATAATGTGAGGTGGATCGGCTTCCTCTTCCTTGGCTAATCCAGCAGCTGCGGCAATCCAACCAGCATGCCGTCCCATGACTTCCATAATAAAAACTTTGGTGGAGGTTTCTGCCATGGAGGCAATGTCTAATCCCGCTTCTCGAATAGAAACTGCGACGTATTTGGCAACGGAGCCAAAGCCGGGGCAATTGTCGGTGACGGCCAAGTCATTATCGACGGTTTTTGGAATACCAATGCAAGTGAGTGGATAGTTTAAATGTTTGGCCATTTGTGAAATTTTATGAGTGGTATCTTGAGAATCGCCACCGCCATTATAAAAGAAGTAACCGATATTATAGGCATCAAAAACATCGATCAGACGTTGGTATTGCGCACGGTGTTCTTCGAGCCCTTTTAATTTATAACGGCAAGAGCCAAAAGCGCCGCCCGGAGTATAACGCAGACCGGCGATAGCTTTAGCGGATTCCTTGGAGGTGTCATAAAGCTCTTGGTGGAGGGCACCGAGGATGCCATTACGGCCCACATAAACTTTGCCAATGTCAGCGCGATGGTTGCGAGCGGTTTCAATAACACCGCAAGCACTGGCATTAATTACGGCAGTCACGCCGCCAGATTGCGCATAAAAAATATTTTTTTTGGCCATAGGAATCCCCTGTTTTAAATGCTGGCCAATATACTGAAATCTTGCATGATTGTCTATATGCGAGTGGTATAGGCTGTTCTTAGTACCGCATCAGCATCGGTGAACGAGATAGCGTGACGAGCGTTTTAGTCTCCTCAACGAGCTCGAGATAGATATTTTGAGAAACAGCCATTAGCATTTCAGAGGAAAGCTCTTTTGATAATAGGTCACGAACAGCCGTTGTAATGATGGCTTGCTGCCTATCACTGAATTTTTTTAAGAAGGGCGTGTGCTCGTGGGCATATTTTTGAAGTGCTGCTAATAGCTCACACGTAAAAGAGATTTTTCTCTCATCGGGTGTAAAACAGCTGTTTATTAGAGCCTCTAACAAGCCTTTGACGGCATAGATTAACTCTTCATTATCGCCACTACACTTGTATAAATATCCTATAATATCCAAGCTCATCTCAAGCCCTTCATGAATCTTTGTCTGCATACTTAGACTTTTTTGTGGGGCGTTTTCAAGAAGAAAATTTTCCAACTTATACAAATTTTTTTTAGCGCGATCTTGAATTTTTTCTGGTTTCCAATAGCCGCTTACATCTTCGATCTTTCTACAGAGACTTATAAGTTGGCGAAAATAATGGTTTGTGATGTGAGTAGGAGTTAGTTCAGCAGCCATAGGAGATCTCCTCATATTATTTTAATGTAATCTGTGTTTTTTATAGACACAGTCTATCATGCTCACTTTATGAACTCAATACTGCATCTATAGAGCTTTTTATCACAACCAGGTATGATGACCCTCGTTAGAGATCCAATGATAAAGAGAACAATATTCATGTTAGAGTTTATTAGGACCCTGTGGCAACTTTGCAAGCTGCAGAAAGGGCCGCAAGATCTGCCTTATTCCAATCGCTGGCTTGGACTGGTGCTTGGGATTAATTATGCATTTTTGGTGATATTTATCGCGCGTTCTCAAGGCTTGGGGAATGCTCTTTGGTCAAGCTTTGTTTTGATGGGTATTCCTTTGGCGAGCGTGTATCTCGTACTGCGCTGGCGCCGGATGCAAAATCGGGTTACCCAAACGCTTACAGCCTTGTTTGCGGCCAATATTTTATTATCCCTGATTACGGCAACACTATTATTGTTAACTATGAGCTTTGCTGCTACGGGATCTGTGGCGGTGATGCAAGGCATGGCAAAATTAGTGGGATTCATCATGGTGATTTGGACACTTACCGTTGCTGGCCATATTTTTCGTTCAGCACTGAGTGTGACATTGTTATGGGGCGTGATGTTTGCCGTCGCATTAGAAATTGTAAAAGCAGTGATGTTTCGTTTATTAGTAGGAGGCTAAGTCCATGCAGCATATTCACATCTTAGGTATTTGTGGCACCTTTATGGCAGGGTTGGCGCAGATTGCACAGCAAGCTGGTTTTAGAGTGACGGGAAGTGATGAACATGTTTATCCACCCATGAGCACTCAGTTGGAACAATGTGGTATTGAAATTTTGCCTGGTGATGCGCTTTCGTCTTTCAATGCACGCCCCCAGCAAGTGATTATCGGTAATGCATTATCGCGCGGTCATCCGGCAGTGGAGTTTGTATTATCAGAAAATCTTCCTTATATCTCGGGGCCGCAGTGGTTGCATGATCATGTGTTACAACATCGTTGGGTGTTAGCGGTAGCAGGAACTCACGGCAAAACCACCACCAGTAGCTTAATTGCTTGGATTTTAGATTTTGCCAAATTAGCACCAGGATTTTTAATTGGTGGTGTAACGAATAACTTTTCCAGCAGCGCGCGTTTGGGTCAAGCGCCTTTTTTTGTGATAGAGGCAGATGAGTATGATAGTGCGTTTTTTGATAAGCGTTCCAAATTCATGCACTACAATCCAAAAACCTTGATCTTAAATAATTTGGAATATGATCACTCCGATATTTTTCCAAACTTAGCGGCCATCGAACAACAATTTCATTATGGCGTGCGACTTGTACCGCAGAATGGTTTAATCATTCGTGGTCAAGATGCTGCAATTGATCGCGTGATGGCGAAGGGTGTTTGGACGCCACAGCAAATCATTCATCAAGATTGGCAAGCTCGAGAGGTGGCACCTGATGGTTCTGCGTTCCAAGTTTATTTTCGTAATGAATTCGTAGGGCAGGTACGATGGTCTTTGGTGGGCGAACACAATGTTCATAATGGTTTAGCCGCTATTGCTGCAGCGGCTCATGTGGGTGTATCTCCTGCAGTGAGTGTGGAAGCTTTAGCGACCTTTGCCGGCATTAAACGTCGATTGGAAGTGCGAGGTTGCGTGCGGGATATTACCGTGTATGATGATTTTGCTCATCACCCTACGGCTATTCAAACCACGTTACAGGGATTGCGGCGTAAAGTCGGCCATGAACGAATTATTGCGATTTTAGATTTCGCCTCTTACAGTATGCGTACCGGGGAACATCAAAACACGGTAGTGCCAGCGGTACAAACAGCGGATTGTAGTTACTTTGCGAAACCCGCAGGTTGTACTTGGCCTATCGAAAGCTTGGCGCAGGATACTATTCAAGTTTACGATGCAACGCAATCGATCATCGATGAAGTTGTGGCTCACGCCAAACCAAAGGATCATATTGTGGTAATGAGTAATCGTGGCTTTGAAGGAATTCATCAACGGCTGCTTTCCGCTTTGCAGGTATCAGCATGAGTTCAGTAAAAACCATCACCTTAGCGATCAGTGGCGCCTCGGGTGCGCGGTATGGCTTACGTTTATTAGAGTGTTTATTACAGGCCAAACAAAAAGTTTATTTGGTGGTGTCGCCAGCGGCAAAAGCAGTTTTTCAATTAGAAGAAAACATTGAAATAACGGAAGATTATTTTAAAAAAAATTATGAGTATGCCGCTTCACAATTACATTGTTTTAGTGAAAAACAATGGACTGCACCGATTGCAAGTGGTAGCGGCATTAGTGATGCTATGGTGGTGTGTCCTTGCAGTAGTAGTACTTTAGCGGCGATTGCTCATGGGTTAAGTGATAACTTGTTAGAACGCGCAGCGGATGTCACCATCAAAGAAAAAAAACCACTCATCTTGGTGCATCGCGAAACGCCATTGTCAGTGATTCATTTGCAAAATATGTTAAGCTTGGCGAAAATGGGCGTTACCATCATGCCGGCGAGTCCAGGTTTTTATCAAAAACCGGAAGAGGTTGCAGATTTAATTGATTTTATGGTGGCAAGAGTGTTAGATCATTTAGGAATCCCACAAACCTTATTACCCCCTTGGGGCAAAGGAGAATAATTATGTCAAAGGATGCAGACAAAGTAGTGTTTACTAAAACCGGTGCAGTGGTTGGCTTTGTTGCGTATGTCATCGTAGCCGTCATCATTGTGAGTCTTTATCTTTAGTCAATGAGGAGTCAACTATGACAACCGTCTTAATTACGGGAGCAAATCGTGGTATAGGTTTGGAGTTTGTCAAACAATACCAAGCAGCAGGTTTTGAGGTGATTGCCACTTGCCGCGATCCGCAGTTGGCGCAGGAATTAAAAACCGTCGCCGAAAAAGGTCGTGTCCAAATCGTAGAATTAGATGTAACGAATGAACAACATTTACGAGCGGTACAAGCTAGCTTGAACAATGTCCCGATTGATCTTTTAATCAATAATGCAGGTATTCTAGGTGATCGAGAGGAAACCTTTGGCGCCGTGCGCGCTGAAAATATGATGATGGTGTTTAGAACCAATAGCATCGCACCACTGCAGGTGTCAGAGGTATTTTTACCCAACGTGTTACAAAGTGATTTGAAAACCATCGTGGCAGTAAGCAGTACGATGGGTAGCATTGCAAGTAATGATTCCGGTGGCTATTATCCTTATCGTGCGAGCAAAGCCGCTTTAAATTCAGTAATGCAATCCATGGCGATTGATTTGGCACCGCAAGGGGTTCGAGTATTAGTATTGCATCCCGGTTGGGTTAAAACCGACATGGGAGGTGCAGGTGCACTTATTACTACTGAGGAAAGTGTGCAGGGCATGCGAAACGTGATTGCCGATCAAGTGCGATTACCAGCCCCAGGATTTTATCGTTACGATGGGCAAATGATTCCATTTTAGTTAAATCAGATTGAAAAAAAGTACATAAAGAGTGCCTTCTCACTCAAAGGGAGAAGGCACTCTTTTTGCAAGCTCCCCCAGAGAGAGAAAAAGGTGAAAATATTTTTAGCCAATAATCTCATAATCTTAAAATAAAAACTCTCGTATCGGCAGTAACCAGTGACTTTCGCTCATGGATTGTCGATCGGCTGCGCGGATCAACAAGGTACCGGCTTGCCATTCCGTGGGAAGAACGCGTTTTGGTTTCATGTTGCTAGGGTAAGTCACAATGCGCCATTGATTACCGAGCACTAAACTCTGCAAGGATAAAATTGCAGGAGGTAATTGTCGATAACGTCGGTGATTTTCCCAAAAATGAGCATTGCGAGATAATTGATAACTAATGTTACCAATCCATAAGGGTAATGTGTTATCGGTAAAATCAATACGTGCTTCCCATAAACGTAATACGAGCACGATGTTCCCATTGATGGGTTTTACCATAACAAGTACAGGCGTTTGTCCTTCATAGCTTGAAGGGATCAACGGTAAATGTTTAGCATTGTCATCTTTAGAGAAACGACCAATGGTGTTAATGAGTGTTTGTTTTGGCACAACACTCCAATCATTGCGTTCCAATTGTGTTTGAATATTACGTAGGTTGTCGACCCATTGCACATTGATTAAATGAATGGGCACACCAAAACGGTTATTCCATAGGGGTGGGACGCTGCTATCCTGTTGCCACCATTGCATGATCTTAATTTGTTTGCTCGGCCAAATCGGACGATAATCTTGCACTAATGTATTAAACTGCAAGTAGCAAACAATGCCATAAACCACACAATACACCAAGGCACCAATCGCATAAACTTTACCAAGTCGCAAGGTTGGATAAAGTTGACGTCGATAAGAAATAGTGACGAGGAATAAAGCACAAAGCGCGATGAGAACGCCACCTAAAATATCTGTAAACCAGTGCGCACCTAAATATAAACGTGAAAGCACAACTACGGTAGTTAATGTAATGCTAAAACCATAAAGTAATCCACGCAACCACCGTTCATAATTGTGGGCAATCAAAATAGAAAAAAATCCAAAAAATACGACACTCACCGCAGCGTGACCACTCGGGAAACCGTTGCTGGTATTTGGATTAATAATGTCTAGAGGACGTGGGTAGTCACTAAAATGTTTTAAAATGTACGCAAAGCCAGCACATAAGACAATGACAGCGATCCAATGCAAGGCAGCTCGCCACTGTTTTTGCAGAGCAAAGGTAATAAAAATAGCGGTACTGGTAGGGAGAAGAATCAATTTATCTCCCATCAAGGTGAGCAGCACCATGATGCTAGAGCCACGAGGAGTTTGAATGGAGCGAAAGAAATTATGAATTGGATCATTGAGTGTTGTTAGAAAACCATTATCGATAACATTGATACTGACTAGCGTTGTGATGACCAGCGTGAGTATGCAGACTAAAGCAAGGGTTAATTGACCATGACTATTAGGATAGTAGGGATTCTGTAGGGCTAAACAAATTGGGCGAAAAGAGGCGTGTTGTAACAAGAAGCTCCACAACCGATCAAGGCGGTGATGAGTCCAGTCAATAAGTTTGAATAAGAGAATTTTAATCAACCAAAAAGTAAGACCAATGATGATTAAGGCAAGCAGGATCCACAGCACGAATTCTGTAGCAGTTTTGGGATCCAACTGTAATGTAGCAGCGCCAATCAGCATGCCCGGAACCATATAAGCTGGCGCCCAAAGGATTGCTGAAAAAACATTAGAGAGATAAAAACGCCAAGGCTCTAAACGCATCATACCCGCAATAAGTGGGACCATTGGCCGCACGGCACCTACAAAGCGACCGAGAAACACACTTTTGCCGCCGTGATTATGAAAAAATGTTTCACTTTTACTGAGCCAGAGAGGATAGCGACGAAATAGCCACATACCGCGAATATTATCTTTGAAGTAATAACCAAGACGATAACTTAAACCATCTCCCACAATAGCGCCGAGGATAGCGCAGAACACAGTACTCCAAGCGGGAATGATGCTCGCGCCTATCAGCGTACCGACGGCGGTCATCATCACCGAGCCTGGCATGATATAACCAGCAATGGCTAAGGACTCGGTTAAAGAAATTAAAAAAGTAACAAATCCCGCCCAATGTGGATGAATGTGCAACCATTCAATCACGGGTTTTAAGTAATGAATAATATCCATAAAAGTCTAAGACACCTTCTCTCCAGCGGCTTGTAAATCAGCATGATACGATGAACGTACCAAGGGTCCACTGGCTACATTACTAAATCCTAAGGATTTTGCAAACTCCCCAAGCTCATTAAATTCTGTGGGGGTTACATAACGAGCAACTGGGGCATGATAGCGGCTGGGTTGTAGATACTGGCCTAAGGTGACCATGTCAATGTTATGATCGCGCATATCGCGCAGGACTTGTCTGATTTCATCCATTTCTTCACCTAATCCAAGCATGAGCCCTGATTTGGTCGGGATGTTAGGATGGCGTTCTTTAAATTCCTTGAGTAAACGCAAAGACCAGGCATAGTCGGAGCCAGGACGTACAGACTTATAAAGACGTGGCACGGTTTCTGTGTTGTGATTGAACACATCGGGTAAATGAGTGGCAACGGCTTCTAAAGCTCGTTCCATTCGTCCTCGAAAATCAGGGACTAGCACTTCAATCTTGGTGGTAGGACAAGCAGCTCGCACTTCGCGGATACAGTCGGCAAAATGGCCAGCACCACCATCCCGTAAATCATCACGGTCGACGGAAGTGATCACCACGTATTTTAATTGCATTTCTTGAATCGTTAGCGCTAAGTTGCGGGGTTCTTCTGGATCCAAGGGATCAGGTCGACCATGACCCACATCGCAAAAGGTGCAACGTCGGGTGCATTTATCGCCCATGATCATAAAGGTAGCGGTACCATGGCTGAAGCATTCTGGTAAGTTAGGGCAAGATGCTTCTTCGCAAACGGTATATAGACGATTTTCACGAAACTTTTTCTTCATTTGTGAAATGGCGTTGTTAGCAGGAATTTTGACCCGGATCCAATCAGGTTTCTTTAAAGGCTGCGCTGTGACTTCGATCTTAATCGGAATGCGAGCCATTTTGTCTTGGCCTTTTTGCTTCTGCGTCGGATCAAGGATCGAAGGGGTATTGGTTGGATTAGTCATGGGGCTCCCCGCTCACAAAATGTTCAGTGATTTGTTTGGTGAGGTATTTTACCAGAATAGGACTGACTTCAGCTAGGTTCTTAAGGCTATTGAGTGCAGATAATTGAGTCATTTTCATGTGGGCAAAGCCACAGGGGTTAATTCGACTGAAGGGTTCGAGATCCATATCTACATTAAATGCCAAACCATGGTAAGAACGACCGTGGCGAATGCGTAATCCCAAGGACGCGATTTTAGCGCCATCCACATAAACACCCGGAGCGTCTCGGCGAGCAACCGCGGTAATGCCAAGTTCGGCCAAGGTTTGAATCAGTGCACGCTCTACGGCACAAACAAAGGAGCGTACCGCCCATTTGCGCCGCTCAATATCGATTAAAAGATAAGCGACCAATTGGCCAGGGCCATGATAAGTCACTTGCCCACCTCGATCCACTTGAACCACGGGAATATCGCCCGGGTTTAAAAGGTGTTCTGGCTTACCGGCTTGGCCTTGAGTGAAAACAGGAGGATGCTCTAATAGCCAGATTTCATCGGCGCTGCTAGCCGTGCGTTGGTCGGTGTAATCGCGCATTTTATGCCAAATAGGTTCATAAGGTTGCAAGCCAAGCTCACGGATAATCAGAGGTATCGACATGGTTCTGGAAGGGCCCTAGTTAAAATAAGTGCAGTTTAGGGCCTTCTTGCGAATGAGTCAATTTTGTTAATTGCTAATATTCCCATTGGAAGGTAGCTGACACCACTCTTGGACCGTGAGATAGCCGATAAAACCAGCCTGTGGATCGCGCCGACCTTGACTTTCTAGTGAGCAATTATGGGTTGCAGGATCACTGTAACTGCATGTGGATTGCACGTAAGTCAAAGAGACACTTGAGTCGGAATTGAGGGTTCCCATTAACACATCCTGTCCGCCATCGGCAATATGAGCACCGAGGGGATAAATATCGTAGCTCGCAAGACCATGGGGAGTAGAGCCAGCTTGTTTAATCATATTCATTTTAGAGTCGCTGCTACCATTTGTGCCTGGCAAATAGACATATTCAGAGTTGTGTTGTTGATACTCATTGGAGAAGAAACTGTTGTTAATGGTATAAAATAAGTCGATATTAAAAGTATTACCAAGGGTGTCGCAGGTGGGCATGTCAGGGCCGCTGCCAAAGATACAAATAGGCCCACCACCTTGTGTTTTGAAGCCAGTCACGGGTAGATATTCAAGTTTGCCATTGTCCCCGAGGGAATGGCGATTGTAGACCAGGGGGCTAACGTAATAGGTATTGTATCCAGGTGCAGAAATCGTGGAATTGGAGGCAGGACCAGAAGACAGCGGGTATTCTGCATTCGGGTTGATATCAAGATAAGCATTGACATACAGGATATAGCCCGTGGGACATGCATTTGCTGGAAAAACATAATTGACTCTGGAACTTCCGCCAGAGGTGGGCCAAAAAATAGCGCGATAAGAGCTATTAAATAGGAACTTATTGGTTTGGCTTAAGGGAATAGAGGCAGTGACTTGCGGCGATGCCACATTACAATTCGGTGGCGTTCCCGCGCAACTGGCATTGGGTAGTAATCCTACTAATTGTAAAGCAACATTTGCATTGGGCACGGTGGTGGTAACGGTCAGTGTATTGGCCGGTGTGTTGGCGGGAGGCGTTAATGTATAAGCCGCTCCCCAAGGATTCGTGTTGCTCGCCAGGGTTAAGTAGGCTTGCAAGTCGGAGAATTGTGTGGGTACGGTATTTTGATGATCAGAATAATAAGCGGATTCGGCCTGTAAAATCAGTTCCATTTGCGAAGCAGCTTTGCGCACTAAAGCGCTGCTGAGTCTCGAACGCATGATGTTGACCGTGGTGACGGTAATGATGGCAATGATCACAATCACAAACATCATTTCGATCAAACTGAAACCTTGGTTCCTTGGCAATGATTCCTTCCGCATCGTCTCACATCCTAATGACTAATCGCATGAAAGTAAGTATATATCATATAAGATGTTAGCCAAAGCAGAAGGGATTTTTACTCCATCAATGATCTCGTGGCGCAGAATGGGCGGCATGCTCGATCTTTACAAGCATAAAACTCCATCTACTCCTCTATCAACTGCTCCTGCCGCACCGCCAGAATCCGCATAACTTCCGATGAGAATTGACGGTACAAAGCCAGAATCGCCGCTGCATCGTGATTTTTTAAAGCTTGCTCCAAATCGATGGTAGCCTGCTGCAAGATGGGAACACCGGAATAACACAATGCACCCCGCAGACGATGTAGGCGTGCTTTTAATTCGAGGAAATTTTGTTGCTCATACAATTCACTGATTTCTGCAAAATCCTCTGGTAATTGCTCCAGTAACATATCCAACAATTCTTTCGCCAAGTCTTCACGACCATTAGCCAAGCGAATACAGAGTGCCCAATCAATGGGTGAAGGATTGGATGTTTCTGTGGAAGCTTTAGTAACCTCAATCCATTGATCAAGCAACGCGTGCAATTTATTCATGGTTAAGGGTTTCATGACTTTATCATTGATGCCTGCAGCATCAATTTCAGAGCGATACTCAGATAAGTCATCAGCGCTCATGATGATAATCGGTGTGGATTGATTCAAATTGATTTGCTCACGAATTTTTCGCGCCGTTTCGATACCATTGATTCCCGGCATGTTCATATCCACTAAAATTAAATCGTAAGGTACGCGTTCCGCCAATTTTACGCCGCGACTACCGTCTTTCGTAGTTTGTACTTTATAGTTCATATTGCGCAAAGTACGACTTAATAATTTTTGGCTAGAGACATCATCATCGATGACCAAAATGCTTTTTTGTTGTTTAAAGATAGGCTCTAATTTAATGGAAGCAGTGTGTTGCTCATGGAATAATAAAGCAGAAATTTCATGATAAAATTTCTTTTGTCCAATAGGTTTCGTAATGTAACCGCTAGCGCCTTTGGCAATCAATTGATTAAAAACAGATTGATCGACAAAGTTCGGCATCACCATAATGGGGCCGCGGTAAGCTTGACTACTGGGTGTGAGTAAGTCTTGTATGAAAGGTGCTACATGTGCTGGATTATCAATACTAAGTAAGAGTAAATGGTATTGTCCCGGCGAACTGTTTTTCAATAGCGTTAATAATTGTTGTGGGTCTTCCACAATGGTGAGGCCTAAATTCCATAGCATGAACATTTCGTGGAAGGATTCTCGAGTCAGCGGATTAGGTTCATACAGCAAGGCATTAATGTTAGAAAAACGTTTATAAGCGAAGTGAGCGCCGCCCGAAGAAATCAAATCACTTTCAAAGTCAAACCAAAACGTGGAGCCTTGTCCTGGGTTGCTCTCAACGCCGATATCACCACCCATCAATTGTGTGAGTTTTTTGCTAATCACTAAGCCCAGACCGGTACCTAAATATTTCTTTTGCGTCTTGTTATTAATTTGATGAAACGCTTGGAACAAACGTTTTTTGTCTTCAGGACGAATACCAATACCGGTATCGGTTACTTGCACAAAGACTTTCGAACGCGAAGATGATACGGATTTTGCCGTTACGCGAATATTGACATAACCGTGCTCGGTAAATTTAATTGCATTGCTGACGAGATTGATAATAATTTGTTTTAAGCGTAAGGGGTCACCGACAAGCTTCATTGGTACATCATGATGAATGATGGGAATTAACTCGATTTGTTTATTGTGTGCAGCGGGCGTTAAAATCATGAGCGCTTCTTCTAAGCAGTCACGAATGTCCAGGGGGATATAATCTAACTCCAAGCGGCCTGCTTCGATTTTTGAAAAATCCAAAATGTCATTGATTACCGCTAATAAATTATCTGCAGATTTTTTAACAGTATTTAAATAATCTCGTTGATGCGGCTTTAACTCAGTTTCTAGTAGCAAATTATTAAAACCAATGATGCCATTCATGGGGGCGCGGATTTCATGAGACATATTAGCAATAAATTCAGATTTCAACCGATTGGCTTCCAAAGCTTCTTTACGTGCCATGTCTAATTGAACATTTTGTTCTTCTAATTGTTCTAAGGTTTGTGTCAAATCACCGGTAGCCTCAGTGACACTTTGTTGTAAATCTGCTTGCAATGCATGTAAATTCGTAGACAGAGTATTGAGTGAATTAGCTAAAGCTAACAATTCTGTATTCTGTGTTTCTATTTGAATCGGAACCTGTTGACCGTGGGCGAGCTTAGTGGCGCCGCGGACGATGGTGGTTAAAGGATTTAAGATAGTGCGATCCAAATGCAGGACTACAATCAACGTAATAATCAGCCCCATCAAGACAATGAATGCACTGATAGCCACACTTTGGTATTGCTGGATCAATGTATCGGTACGAGCCAAATCGATGGAAATCCACCCCAATATATCATCAGGATTTAATTTTTGTCCTCGATGTTCTGGAAACAATAACCCATCTTCAATATTCATTTCTTGAATGCTAATGGGAGCCGTAAAATGTAACATGCTTTTTTCAGAGGTAATGCGAATAGTATGGTTTTTGGTGGGCAACTCTAACAGCTTTGGACTTGCAGTCTCAGAACCAGAGTAAGCTTGTACCATACCTTTTTGATCATAAATGGTAACAGATTTAACATCAGGGTTTTCAATGATTGCATTACTTAGGCCCTGTAAAATATGTCGATTTTTAGAGTATAAACCGTATTTACTCGCCGGAATGATTTGTCGAATAAGCGATGTGCCGCGGTTTTGTAATTCTTGCCCCAACTCTTGAGTGCGTAAGCTACTAAAGTAAACCGCAATGATGATGGAAATTAGAGTTGCTGGTACGAGTGCTAATAGAATAATTTGTAGTCGTAAAGGTTGTTTTCTCATGACCGGGGGGTACTATCCTTTGCTATCCTTGAGTGGGGCTATTGTATTCATCTTGCAAGCAAAAGGCTAGTGCGAGAACAGTGCTATAGTTATAACGAGAGTTCATAAGACAATTATAATGTAATAATAATAAAATCAACAGGTTAGAGAGATGTCGGTTATGGTGGATGATGGTCCCAATGATGCGCAGGGTTCGGCCCGTGTAAAAATTCTAGCAAGCCAAGCGGATTTAGATCCAAAGGATCGCCCTATTGTGGAGCTCGTGGGGTGGTGTCGTCAGCGCGGTAATATTGTTGCCTTACAAAGTGGATTAATTCTGACAAGTGATACATCGTCACGAGATGTACAAAATTGTCGAGCGTTGCTGATGAATAAAGGCTATAAGTCGGGCAAAGTGATGGTGGCAACGGAGCAATTAATTACCTTACTATTAGCCAATGTGGCTGAGGAAGATGAGCAAGAAAAACAAGTTGTCGTGGAAGAAGATGAAATTTCTTCACAACAACAGCGATTACGAATTTTAGTGCAAGAAGCGGTAGACGCAGATGTTTCCGACATTCATATTGAAGTACGTTCTGATGTTGCTCGCATTCGTTTCCGAAAATTTGGCGAACTTTATTTACATGCAGAGTGGTTTCCGCGGTTAGGTCGAGAATTGGCATCGGTTGCATTTAATAAGGAAACTGATCATGCCACCGCTCATTTCAATCCATTAATTCCTCAAGATGCTTCTATGCCATTGTCTGTCTATGGTCAAGATATTCGTCTACGTTTAGCCAGTTTACCAGCTCATGGTGGCTTTGATGTGGTGATGCGGATTTTGGGGGTGGGAGATAATGCGCGCCAAGTGACGTTGAACGAGCTGGGTTACACACCAGAACAAGTATATATTATTCGACGTGCAGTTCAGATGCCTCACGGTGCGGTGTTATTATCAGGTCCCACCGGATCTGGGAAAACCACAACCTTAGCCAGTTGTATGCAAATGGTAAAAAACACACGAAAAGTTTATACCATTGAAGATCCCGTAGAAAAAGTAGTCCCAACAGTGACACAAGTGCCAGTGAATAGTGATAAAGATGATCGTAGCTTCGCTCATTTTGGTCGCTCTGCCTTGCGTATGGATCCTGACTACATTGTATTAGGTGAGATGCGAGATGAAGACACAGCTAATGTGATGTTGCGTGCGGCTATTACGGGACATTTAGTGTTTTCTACCGTACATACAAACTCAGCACCCGGTATTATCACACGTTTGGTGGATATGGGATTATCGCCAACCTTGTTGAGTGATTCGAATGTGTTAGTCGCGCTGATTTTTCAACGACTCGTTGTGAAGTTATGTCCCCATTGTTGTGTTCCCGTGACAGAAGCACCGCAACACCAAGGCGACCTGGAACGTTGGCGCTTAGTATTTAAAGAAGCGTTTCCGCAATTGCGCGCACGGAAAGGTTGTAAACAATGTCATGGCATGGGTGTTAATGGACGAATGGTGGTGGCCGAAGTGATTTGGGTGGATGAAAAAGGTCGCGAATTTATTAAAACCATGGATACATTGGGTTGGGAAAAATATTTGCGAGGCCAAGGTTGGAAATCTTATCAAGATCGCACGTTGGAAGTGATTTGCGAAGGCTTAGTCGATCCCTTTGATGGTGAAACGATCATTGGTGAAATCAGCCCCTATGCCGGCGAGACAGGATTTGATTATTACCGCATTCGTGAAGAAATGGAAAAAGAAGCTGCTAAGAAGGGAACGCCTTAATTAAGTAAACCGCAGCAAGCGGTGTGTGCTTCGCAGTTACAAAATTTTAATCTTCTGTTATAGTTTATTGAAAGAGTGGTAGTTTTCTACGCTGAAGGGATATTGTTTATAAGGAAGGAAGCTTTAATGACCATTGGCGGTACAACAGCAAAGCGTCATGCCGGTTATTTTCAGGATGTTATCCTCCTGTGGGAGCGTTTGCAATTTTCTGGAGCAGCTCAACAAGCCTTTCTCGAGGATTTAGCCACTTTAGTTGAAGATGGTGTTCCTGCCAATAAAGCCATTGATGTGATCTATCGGGTTGAAAC
>JAGVJK010000037.1 GCA_020051155.1 Gammaproteobacteria bacterium
AGCCACCGCCGCGCCAACCGCCGCCGCGCCAACCTCCGCCATGCCAGCCTCCGCCACCATGCCAGTGGTGGCCAGCAAGCATCGTGCGGTGATCCAGTGTCGCTGGAGCACTGTTAGGAGCGGCTAATTGTGCTGCCAGATCCGCAGAATTGGCAGCTGCTAAGACTGTTGTCCCTAACAGTCCCGCACACAATCCAACCGTAATAACACTTAATGCTTTTTTCATGATTTTACCCTCATACTATTCTGTCTAAATTATAGGCCCTACACAGCGGGCGCGGGGTTAAGGGAAAATGAAGGGGTGAACGTGTAAAATTTATGGGGAAACTGCTCCGCTCATGAGCCAGTTACAAACCGTAATCGGCTCATGATCAAGCCGTTTTTGAGCCGATTACGTGATTTAATCGGCTCATAGTACTATCTTTTACCACTTGGAGTGGGTGCAGAGGTGGAAGTAGTTGTTACTGGAGCATCTTCAGGTTGTAGATAGCATCTTGATAAAAAATTAAAAGAATATTTGTTTCGTGATGTTGAAGGACTTTGCGGCGATGGAGGTACGGGAGTCGTCTCTGTCGTTTGATCGCTCGAAGATAAAGGAATAGGTGCAGCAAGTCTTCGACGGGATCGTCCATCATCCACACCGCCGCATAAGTGGGCCATTGCCAATCGCGCGCCTTGGGGCAATGTGGCCACCTGCTGTTGCATTCCTGGTATTCGTTCTAGGGGAAAAATATTTCTTATAACAGAGTGTCCTAAGGAGGCTAATTGATCGAATAATTTCTGCTGAGATGTTTCCAGCCGAGATTGATAATAAGTAATCATGGCTAAGCATGCAAAAGCATTTAGTGTTTTACACTGCTCTATAAAATCCCGCATTTCTATTCCTATCTGTATATCTGCGACAGAAGGGCCGATATACAACGGATTATTCTCTGTTAAAAATCCCTTTATTGTTTCTTCTAATATCTCTCTCACTGAAAGTGACATCCCTTCATGTGAAGTCGAGTCATCAACCTTGAGATCTGTTGGATTTAGAATGAATGTCAATTGCGAAAGGATCGCTTGGTTCACTGAAAAATAGGGCTTTGAAATATAAGTTCGTGGCGCATCGAGAGATGAACTTGGCTCTTCAGACGGCACAAGAAACTGCACCTGCCTAGAGGTAGCCGTAGAGAAGCATTGGTGTAACTCCCGCAAAAGAGAAATGAATTGTACTGCTCCCTCTGCATCGCCACGCTTTTGCAAAACATTACCATACGCTAGCATAAACCCTACAAGATAGGTTGGTGCACTCTTCCTCCAAGATTCAACCAAGGCAGAACGCCCTCGTGGACTTTGAAAAAAACTTTGATGAGCATGCAACTCAGCCATTTTATCTATGCAGTCACTGAACCACGGATTGATAATTGGAGCCCATCTCCGCACTTTGTCATCTCTGGGAGGATGAGTCAACGCTGGTACCAACTGCCAAATATTCTTTTGCATTATTGATTCTAAATTTTCTAACGGTTGATGTATAACAAAGTCCACAACAAACGGGCTACCTAAGAGCAAGCTAATTAAGTTCGCTGTAAAAGGTGAATTTGAGTCTGTTATCATTCTATAAAACTGGGCATATCCTAATCCGTAGAAAAAAGCATCGACCTTTGCAGTGTCTATCAGTTTGGATCTTTTAGCACCATCTAAGAAAGTGCTAAAATTATGCGCTTTAATGCTTGGGCCATATTCTATTAACAAACTTTGTATATCCTTCAAAGGCAACTGCGTGAGTAAATAAAAAAATGGACTCCATAATGTCTCAGTATTCTTTCTTCCTCCAGGAGAAGAAACTACACGTCGCGTGAATGGCTCTTCTTGAAACAATGCGATAATTTGTTCTTTACTTAACTCTTCAACCAAGATAGCCGCTTGTTCGTATATAGGCTTTCTATTTAACTCATGGAAAAATGGTAAAAGTTTATTAAGTGGCTCACCCCGATACTTATAAACACGGAGCTCTACTGACTCTGAGCTTCCTGGGGTAAGACTATCAACATCATGCTCATTTGGTGCTGGCAATGACGGCTCGCTATTCAATGTGGATGATAGCTCATAAACTAATTGTTTATCGTCTACCATAAGTTCGGGAAAGCTTGCAGCTTCATCTAAATCAGGACTAGAGACTTCTTGTATTATTCCTTCCGCAGACACTTGTCATTACCTCATATTTCTTATTACTTATTACGATATTGGAAAATTCATTACTTAGGTCGAGAAGGTGGAGCTGTTGATCGACTAACGCTACGTGGCTCTGGCTCATCTGGTTTTGGCCAACATACCGGAGAAAAAGAAGACCACCAAGCGGGGCTGAATATGGATGGTTTTGAGGTTCTTCTTAAGGGTGCTGATGCGAAACTGCGTGATGTGCTTCCCGCTTCAGGTTGTCTTTCAGTTGCAGAGTGAACCGCAGTACTCTCAGCGGAGTTTGCTGGCTCACTACCACCATTCTGGCTAACACCAACATCAGAACTTGATGAAGAGAAAGGTATAGCTTGCTGCTGTAGTGATAGGCACAGCGTCCGTGAGCGAATCGCTTCTATCATGCAGCACTCTAATGATGTTAATAGATTGAGTACAGCGCTATCACTCTTCGTCATGTCAACCTTCACCATCTCAATCTTCGCCACCTCAAGCTTGTAAAATGTAATCATTGCTAGATAAGCGTAAGCGTTTAAAGCAGGGTGACTTCCAACAAATGCCAATATTTCTTTTACCGTGTTGGTACCAAGCGCAGAATGCTGAAAAAAAGAAAAAAATTTCTTTTCGTCTTCTAAGTACTGATTTAAGACCTTTGTTAACACGGTTGCTAAGGAGTCTTGCTCTTTTACTACCCCAGCACCCTTTAATCCTTTTTGCCTGTCTATTAATACAGATTGCGGTTCTATAATATACCCTAATTGTCGATACATCATCACACCCTCTGACGCTGGCAAAGACTCCCAGTTTCGCTGAATAAAACTCTTCAGTCCTACGATGTAGCCAGCCTTGCGATAGTCCTCACGTAACTTAACTAAAAATGGAATAAATTGTTTCGGAAGCGCGCCTTGCATTCGCTTAGCCCAAGCATTTTCATAAGCAAGAAGGAAACTTGAGAGGTATATTGGAGCGTGCACTAGCAAAAGCTTCAGCTCTTTATAAAGCTTTTCATCCGAGGGAAAGTCTCCCTCACTAGCGAGTGCTTCTGCAAGTTTTTCTAGCACCTCACTGAACCATGGATTAATAATCGGCGAAATTTTATCCGGCACTTCCTCTATAATTAAATCAAAGATCAAAGACCACAAATTATTAACTATAATATTTCTCAAATGCGCGACCGGCTGCTCTCTAACAAAAGCCTCTGCATAGTCAGGGGGGAAATAGTCAGCAAACTTCTTTGGAGCAGGATGCTCATTTAACATTCGATAAATCTGAGCAAATCCTAATGCCCAAATATACGCCGGCCTTCTCTTATCCCACTTTGCAAGCTTCTCTAGGAGTGCATCGAAACTAGTAACATTAATCCATTCACCATATTTTTGTAATAACTCTTCTGCGTCCTGTTGTGGTATGGTCTTTAGAAATTTAAAAAATGGTGTTAATTTCTTGATATCAGAATTCATTTGTGACGAAACAGGCTCTTCCTTACATAACGTAATGATTTCCTCTTTGCTTAATGTCTGTTGCAAAATAGTCGCTTGTGATTCTATAGAATATGTTGCTAATTTCTCAAAAAATCTATCCGGCTTTTCTGAAGCTTCAGAGACGCTTGATGCGTTAGTCACTGACGTAGAACCCATACCAGCAGATACCGCTTTATCAATCGCCGTTGCGTCATCTTGTACTACATAGGAACTTAAAAACTCTTTTTCACTTTCAGCAGACACGAGTCATTACCTCATATGTATTATTTAGATCACAAGCAAGAGCATTGTCGATTCACAGACAATGCTCTTTTAACAACAAAATTCCGTCTTAAGTTTTATTGCATTGAGCACCGAGGCAAGCCACTAATTCCACAACGAGCTCCATCATCTCGAACAGCACGAAGGGGCGCTTGCCGTCCTCCAAGTTTAAACTGTACACCAGGAACTGGTGAGCCTGTTTGAACCTGTCGAGCACGCTGATCCCTTTGCGTAAGCTCATGATCTTTAGCATTTTTCTCTTCAAGATCCACAGAAGATATATCTTCTGATGCAACTTCCGATACTTTCTTTTCTGAATCTGCTTTTGGTGATGCTATAGGGAAAATGCTCCCTTCATCCCCTGCAGTCTCCCATGGACAAGCTGGATCAAGATGTTCTTCTCTGTCAAATGACATATTAATACCCCTTAAGTTAACCTCAAATCTCTATCAAGGCCTTTATTTATTGCAAGAAAGCATTGTATTTTAAAAACACAAGTAAAACAAGCGAACCACCCACTTTGATTGCTCAGATGCACGGCTCTCAAGAATTTAACAATTCCACCCCTGTAGCATCAAACAAACACCTTAATTAAAACCTTCGGGGTGATAAAGGTCTTTATTTAATTTCACGGGTTCAAAATCACTATCAGCCGTATCTGGCATCGTCAACAATCCAACAATACTTTCTTTGGCTTTTGTCAGCTTTTCATAATCCTGTATAGCTAACAATACATATGCTGGCTGACCTTTTTCAGTAATAAATACTGGACCATTTAATGAAGCTTGCTCTAATCTACGGATATTTTGATTAAACTCTCTACTGGTAACCGTTGTGATAGCCATATTCCCTCTCGTAGCAAATTAACTGCATGGAGTATGGCAAAAAAAGTAATAACGTGTCTATTTTATTTGTTTTTTACTATCAATTCCGCCAACGCAGCCGCAGCGCATTCATAATCACCGACACTGAACTTAAAGACATCGCCGCAGCCGCGATTATTGGATTTAACAATAACCCCGTTAATGGATATAACACTCCAGCGGCCACTGGAACACCTAACGCATTATAAACAAAGGCAAAAAATAAGTTTTGTCGGATATTTCGCATGGTGGCTTTTGATAAATGGCGCGCCCTTACAATGCCACTTAAATCACCGCGTAATAAAGTAATGCCGGCGCTTTCAATCGCGACATCAGTACCGGTTCCCATGGCAATACCGATGTTAGCTTTCGCCAAGGCGGGAGCGTCATTGATGCCATCTCCTGCCATTGCCACAAATCGACCCTTGCTTTGTAGCTCACTCACCATCCGGCCTTTATCCTCTGGCATGACTTCCGCTATGACTTGTTTTATTCCCAATTTTGCAGCGATAGCCTCTGCGGTTTTTTGACTATCGCCAGTAAGCATCACCACATCGATGCCATCCTTTTGTAACTGACGAATCGCATCGGGCGTATTGGCTTTAATCGGATCTTCTATCACTAATATCGCCGCGGCTTGCCCTGCCACCGCCATGAAAATAACTGTTGCACCTTCAGCGCGTAAAGCATCGGCTTGTGTGAGCAAGGCATCATTTTCAGCACCTAACTCTCGCATCAATTGCGCGTTGCCAATGGCGATTTGCCGATCGGCGATGGTGCCAATGACACCTTTCCCGGTGAGTGCATCGAAATTTAAAACATCCGCTTGTGTCATCTCTTTTTCTTTTGCTGCTTTCACAATGGCATTTCCTAAGGGATGTTCACTGTGGTGTTCCAGTGTTGCAGCTAACGATAATACCTCTGCTTCATTAAAGTCATTGGTTGTCACGATACGTGTGAGTTGAGGCCGACCTTCAGTAAGTGTTCCTGTTTTGTCGACTAACAAGGTATCGACTTTTTCCATTAACTCTAACGCTTCTGCATTTTTAATCAGAACACCATGCTTGGCACCTTGTCCCACGCCCACCATAATCGACATGGGAGTGGCGAGTCCCAATGCGCAGGGGCACGCAATAATGAGCACAGACACTGCTGCAATCAGCGCGTAACTAAATGCAGGTTGCGGACCATACATCATCCATACAATAAACGCGACGATTGCGACTAAAATCACAATAGGTACAAACCATGCAGATACTGTATCGGCTAATCGTTGGATCGGCGCGCGACTACGCTGCGCATCACTGACCATTTGCACAATACGCGCTAACATAGTGTCACTGCCCACGTGTTGCGCTTTCATTACAAAACTGCCGGTTTGATTGAGTGTTGCGCCAATGACCTTTGCACCGACTTTTTTACTCACCGGCATAGGCTCACCTGTCACCATCGATTCATCGACGTTGCTATGACCTTCTAGCACTTCACCATCTACGGGAATTTTTTCGCCAGGACGCACGCGTAACAAATCTCCCTGATGAATTTTATCCAGTGAAACTTCTTCATCACTGCCATTTTCTAACACTCGATGCGCATATTCCGGTGTCAGCTTAAGCAATGCGCGAATTGCACTACCGGTTTTTTCTCGCGCTTTTAATTCCAGCATTTGTCCTAATAAGACTAACGTAGTAATCACTGCAGCCGCTTCAAAATAAGTAGCAACGACACCTTGAGCATTGCGAAATGCTGAGGGAAAGATATTTGGAAATAATGTCGCGATCAAACTGTAAAGCCAAGCAACACCAATGCCGAGACTGATCAAGGTAAACATATTCAGATGGCCGGTATTGACTGAGCGAACACCGCGCTGAAAAAACGGCCAACCGCCCCACAGAATCACTGGCGTTGCTAATATCATTTGCAACCACATAGACACACGAAGCGAAATTAAATGTGAAAACCCATGTTCACCCATGGCAAAAATAAAAACTGGCAACGTCAATACTAAAGAAATCCAAAATCGACGCTGCATATCGAGATACTCTGCATTAGGTGCATCTATCGCTGCAACGGTCACTGGCTCCAACGCCATTCCACAAATCGGACAACTGCCCGGCTTAGCTTGACGAATTTCTAAATGCATGGGGCAGGTGTAAATCTGTTCTTGTCCTGTTGGTAATGCATTTTGATGATGACGGTTAGCATGATTCTTTGATTGCTCAGAAGATGTCGTATGCTTACAACAAGAATGGTTTTGTTTCATTCGGATCGCCTATAAAATAACTTTTTTATCCCTTTTACTTTTCTAATAACTACTTTGTTCTTGCAACCCAAAGTAAGTTCTTAAAATGAGCTCGCACCTTCATTTAAAATATCCAAGTATTTTTGATAAATATAAATTTTGTTACGCGCTTTGCCCGTTATTTCTTTAACAATGCCAAGGTTCGCTAAATGCTGTAATGATTTATTAGCTGTTGGTAAAGAAACTTGACAACTTTCAACTATTTTTCTGGCATCAGTAATTGGGTATCTCTGTAAATAATGATGCACTATTAATGAAGAAGCTGAAGGTTTTCCAGTGGCCTCTATTTTTTCTCTATCTTCCGTGAAAAGTTTTAATATGTCTTGTGCTGTTGTAATCGCTTGATTTGCTGTTTCAATCACACCCTTCAAAAAAAATTGAATCCACTCCTCCCAATCTCCCGTATCTCGAACTAACTGAAGATGATCATAATAAGACTGTCGATGTTTCTTAAAATATAAACTAAGGTAGAGCATTGGCTCGCTCATGATTCCTTCTACGCATAGGATAAAGGTAATCAACAGACGTCCCAAACGTCCATTACCATCCAAGAAAGGATGGATCGTTTCAAATTGATGGTGTGCGAGAGCCGCCTTGACCAAGGTGGGAAGTGTTTCGTTATATAAAAATGTTTCCAATCCGCCTAATAAATCCATGACTTTTTCTGGCGGTGGGGGAACAAACCTTGCATTACCAGGGCGTGTGCCACCAATCCAATTTTGAGAGCGACGAAACTCCCCTGGTTGCTTTGAACTGCCGCGGCCCTTATTTAATAACACTTCGTGCATTTCACGGATTAAGCGCAGCGAAAGCGGAAAACCACTTTGTATACGTTTTAAACCATGCTCCATTGCGGCGACATAATTTGAAACTTCTACAACATCATCATGGGTAGGAACACCTGAAATCTCATGATTTTCATACATTAAAAGCTCAGATAATGAGGACTGTGTGCCTTCAATTTGTGAAGAGAGGACCGCTTCTTTTCGGATATACATATAAAGAAAAAGTGAAGGGTCTGGCAGAATAATGCTCAAACCATCTAACCGCCCCAGCGCGACATTCGCTTTATCTAACAAAGGAAAGATTTTATCCATTTCGATGGCGGGAATTGGTGGCAAGGCTTTTGGTACATAAGAATAATAGGCCTCCTCCGCTGCAGAGCACTTAATATGTTCACCGACTCGTTCTGGATAAGCTGCCATACCAACATCCTTAATAAAGGAAAATGCGTTTTTGTTTATTAGTGGAAATACTAGCTAAAATATTTTTATTAAGCAAGGCGGTTAATAAAGGAAAAGGCCTTTTCCTTTATTATGGGAGTCTCCGAGTTTAGGTAGTTGAGAGAGTTGTCTCGAACGCCCCTAGCTGCTTCGGGGAAGGATAAGCATCTCCAAAAGGTGATTTTAATAACCAATTAAAGCTGTTGCAATGCTTGTTGAATATGTTCGACTGCAATGATTTCCATACCGGCAATAGGCTTCTTCGGTGCATTACCTTGCGGCACAATGGCTTTGGTAAAGCCATGTTTTGCTGCTTCATGTAAGCGATCATGACCGCTTTGTACGGGGCGCACTTCGCCAGCTAAACCTACTTCGCCAAAAACTACTAACTGTTGTTCCAAAGGTTTATTGCGAAGGCTGGAAAACATCGCGAGTAAAATCGCTAAATCCGCGGCTGTTTCTGTCACCTTCACACCGCCGACGACATTAACAAATACGTCTTGATTGTGTGTGGCGACATCTCCGTGTCGATGTAATACCGCGAGCAACATTGACAGACGTTGATGATCTAATCCCACTGTCACACGTCGTGGATTTGCCATATAACTATCATCTACTAAAGCTTGCACTTCCACTAATAAAGGACGGCTACCTTCCCAACTCACCAAAACACAACTACCAGACACGGGCTTTGGGTTGCGTGATAAAAAAATGGCTGAAGGATTAGAAACGGTTTTTAATCCTTTATCCGTCATAGCGAAAATACCTAATTCATTGACTGCACCAAATCGATTTTTAATCGCACGCACAACGCGATAACGATTATCTTTTTCTCCTTCGAAATAAAGAACAGTATCCACCATATGTTCTAAGACGCGCGGGCCAGCGAGCGTGCCGTCTTTTGTTACGTGTCCCACAATAAATAAAGAGGTGCCGGTTTGTTTTGCAAAACGTACTAACTGTGCCGCGCTTTCGCGCACTTGACCGACGCTGCCGGGAGCTGATGCCAATAATTCGGTGTAAATTGTTTGAATGGAATCAATCACCATCACTTGCGGTTTTTCGCGCTCTGCGTGTAATAGCATTCGTTCCACTTGTGTTTCTGGTAACAACAATAATTCTTGGTTAGGTAATCCTAACCGACCAGCACGCATGGCGACTTGCTGTAAAGATTCTTCACCGGTGACATATAAGGATTTTTGCTGTTGTGACATTAAGCATAACGCTTGTAATAATAATGTTGATTTGCCGATACCAGGATCACCACCGATCAACACTACTGCACCTTGCACTAAACCGCCGCCTAAGACGCGATCTAATTCTAATAGTCCCGTGGTTGAACGAATATCATGAGCGACACCAACATCGCTTAATAAAGTAATTTGACTTTGTTGATCTGGTGCTCCGGCATAACCGGTAAAAAGATTTTTAGTTTTAGTGCTGGTACTGATCTCTTCTAATAAACTATTCCACGTGCCACATGCAGAACATTGACCATTCCATTTTGAGTGTTGCATGCCGCACTCCGTGCAGCCATAAAGAATTTTTGCTTTTGCCATTTTTTTCCGGAGTAAGAAAAATTTACATGGCTCTTACTATACAGGGTTCATTGAGAGAAATCATGAACTTCCTTTTTTGTCATCCTGAGCTCCCTCTTGTCATCTTGAGCCCCTCTTGTCATCCCGGAGCCCCTCTTGTCATCCTGAGCGAAGTCGAAGGCTCTCCATCTTACGAAGAGCAAAGCGCTAACGCTTGCAAGATCTTTTGCTCCGTTGTTTGGAAAGATCTTTCTCCGTAAGATGGAGATCCTTCGACTTCGCT
>JAGVJK010000013.1 GCA_020051155.1 Gammaproteobacteria bacterium
AAAGTGCTGATATTCCTTTGTCAATTAAAGCCATGCAATTGGCGAGCAAAGTCGATACCATCATTATTATGTCGGGGGATTCTGATTACATCGAATTAGTCCGCCACTTAAAAACAGAAGGTGTGCGAGTTGAAATCGCTGCAATTGAGAAAACTACTTCTCATCTTTTGAAAGAAGATGCAGATTATTTTCATCCAATTACCGAGGAAGATTGGTTTACTTTTTCTTCGAAAAAACAAACGATGCGGCATCATACGAAACGAAAACGTGAGTATTAGCGTTTCCTGAAATTGGAAAAATGTAGCATCTAAAAAATGATATACAGATGGGTATATACTATGTATATGAGATAGATAGATTGAGTTTTGCTCGGAAGGGCGGGTTGTATGGGTACATTACGTAGGATTCATCCTCTTTTAAAAAGGTAAGTATATGTTGGGTTTAATAGAGTTTATTGTATTACTGGGTTGTGTCGGTGCGTTGGCATTTTATCGTGTCAAACCCTTGGTGTGGACGACGGCTATGGGGTTGGTGCTCATTGCTTTTTCTGGATGGAGCGACGTATCATGGCTCATTCTTCTTCCCGCTTGGATTATTTACTTGGGTTGTGCCGCCTTATTTAATATGACGGATTTGAGAACGCGTATGTTTAGTCAAAAAATGTTTGATTATTTTAAACGATTACTACCGCCTATTAGCCGCACGGAACAAGAAGCGTTAGATGCCGGTGATGTATGGTGGGAGCGCGATTTATTCCAAGGAAATCCTGATTGGAATAAATTTGCAAAATTTAGCAAACCGGAGTTAAGCAAAGAAGAACAAGCCTTCATGGATGGCCCAGTTAACACGTTATGTGCCATGTTAGATTCTTGGCAAATTGAACAAGAACGTGAAATACCAGCAAGCGTGTGGACGTATATGCGTCAAGAAGGTTTCTTTGGTTTGTCGATTGATAAAAAATATGGGGGTCGAGCTTTTTCAGCCTTTGCTCACTCGTCAATTGTTGCGAAAATTTCTTCACGCAGTTTAAGTGCGGCAGTGAGTGTGATGGTGCCAAACTCCTTAGGCCCCGCAGAGTTGGTTTATCATTACGGTACAGAAAAACAAAAAGAATATTATTTGCCACGCTTAGCTTCGGGTGAAGATATTCCTTGTTTTGGTTTAACCGCACCAACAGCGGGTAGTGATGCAGGTGCAATTCCTGATAAAGGTGTGGTCTGTAAAGGGCTGTACGAAGGCAAAGAAACCTTAGGCATTCGACTGAGTTGGGATAAACGCTACATTACGTTAGCACCTATTGCGACGGTGTTAGGGTTAGCCTTCAAGTTGTATGATCCAGAAAAATTGTTAGGTGATAAGTTGGATTTGGGGATTACCTTATGCTTAATTCCAGCGACACATCCCGGCGTTGAAATTGGTTTACGCCATTTCCCTGCAGGGTTAGCCTTTATGAATGGTCCTACACGTGGTAAAGATGTTTTTATTCCGATGGATTTTATTATTGGTGGTGAAGAAAATGTGGGTCGTGGTTGGCAAATGTTGATGGCCTCTTTGTCTATTGGTCGTTCTATTTCTTTACCTGCCCTCAGTAGTGCTGCGGCTCGATTATGCTATGCGATGACCGGTGCTTATGCGCGAATTCGCAAACAATTTAAATTACCCATTGCGGAGTTTGAAGGAGTCGAAGAAGCCTTAGCAAACATCGCAGGTAAATCTTATTTGGTCGAAGCGACACGCTCAATGACAGCTTCGGCAGTGGATTTAGGTGTGAAACCTGCGATTGCCTCGGCACTCACCAAATATCACACAACGGAGTTAGCACGGAAAATTATCGATGATGCAATGGACGTTCATGGTGGTCGTGCAGTGCAATATGGTCCTAGCAATTACTTAGCGTTCGCTCATCAAGGTATTCCCGTGAGTATCACAGTAGAAGGCGCAAATATTTTAACTCGAAACTTAATTGTCTTCGGACAGGGCGTCATGCGTTGTCACCCCTTCATTGAAGAAGAAATTAAAGTGGTTTATCAAGCGGATCAGAGCAATGCGGTTGCTAATTTTGATCGATTACTCTGTTCTCATATTGGATTTGCTATTAGCAACTTTGCACGAACCTGTTGGTTTGGTTTAACCGGTGGTCATTTCATCAGTGTTCCTCAAGCGGGGCGCTTAGCACCTTACTGTAAACAGCTAACTCGAATGAGTGCCGCATTAGCCTTCACTTCCGATGTGGCATTGTTGGTGTTAGGCGGTGACTTGAAACGACGCGAGCGATTGTCTGCTCGTCTCGGCGATGTGTTAAGTTACCTTTATATGGGTTCTGCAGTGATGCGTTTTTGTCGAGAACAAGGTGATACCGTCCATGATGTAAATTCTGCAGAGTGGGCTATGCAATATTGCTTACACAAAATTCAAGAAGCCTTTGATGAGTTCACCAGTAATTTCCCAGTTGCATGGATTGCGCGAACCTTACGTGCAATTATTTTCCCTTGGGGTGCTAGCTATCGCTTCGCGCCAAAAGACAAATTGTCCCATGCGTTGGTTGAACCAATGACGACGAACAGTGCGTTTCGTAGCAATTTCACCAAAGGCATTTTTATTGGTGAAGGTCTAGCAGATCCTACGGGATGTATTGAGCATGCATTTAATGCTGTGTTAGCTGCAGCAGATGCAGAGAAAAAACTACAAAAAGCCATTAAAGCAGGCAAGATTTCCGCGAAGGATTCCTTGCAACAGCAATTAATGTTTGCAGCTAAGCAAGAGTTATTAACAGAGCTCGAGATTGGGCTCTTAAAAGCGGCAGACGTAGCTATTGCGAAAGCGATTGCTGTGGATGATTTTACCAATGAAGAGTTAGCAGGGAAGCGTATTGAATGTATCGAACAAGTACAAGCAATGAGTTAGTTTACGTTGTTGATGGGGCCCGCACTCCCTTTTTAAAAGCAAAGAATAAACCGGGCCCTTTTTCTGCCTCTGATTTAGCAACGAGAGCAGGTCAATCTCTTTTAGATCGCGTGGGTTTGTCGGCTGAACAAATTGATAACGTTGTTATTGGTTCAGTGATGTCTCATCCCGATGAAACTAATATCGCTCGTTTAATTGCCTTAAGATTGGGATGTTCTCAGCAAACGCCAGCCTATACGGTGCAACGTAATTGTGCCTCGGGGCTACAAGCATTGCATAGTGGTATGCGGGATATTCAAGAGGGACGTTCTTATTTGACCTTAGCTGGCGGCACGGAAGCGATGAGTCACGCGCCATTAATTTTTAATTCAGCGTTTACCACTTGGCTAGGTGCTTGGATGAGCGCTAAGACGTTGATACAACGTGCGCGTTTGTTATCGGCGGTGCGACCTTCATTTTTAAAACCCATCATTTCAATTTTACGCGGCCTCAACGATCCGATGATCGGTTGGAGTATGGGACAAACGGCAGAAAATCTTGCGTATCGTTTTGCAGTGAATCGATTAGAAATGGATACCTTTGCGGTGAATAGTCATCATCGTGCAACTCAGGCGATGGAGCAAGGTCTTTACCAGCAAGAAATAGTGCCATTGGTGGATCATGCAGGGCGAGCTTATCACGTCGATGAAGGTGTGCGTGCGGATGCGAACATTGAAAAGTTAGCCACCCTCAAACCTTTTTTTGATAAAATCTACGGTCATGTCACTGCTGGCAATAGCAGTCAAATTACGGATGGTGCTGCGATGTTATTGTTAGCCAGTGCCGATGCGGTGAAAGAATTACAATTGCCAGTTCTCGGACGCTTGGTGGATGTGCAATGGGCAGGATTGGATCCAAGAAACATGGGATTAGGCCCCGTACATGCAACGATTCCTTTATTGCATCGTCACCATTTGCGTTGCGAAGATATTGATTATTGGGAAATCAATGAAGCCTTTTCGGCACAAGTGTTAGCGTGTTTGTCAGCGTTTAACGATGAAGTTTATTGTAAAGATGAGTTGCATGCATCTTCGGCCTTTGGTGCTATCAACAGTAATCATTTAAATGTAGATGGTGGCGCGATTGCTTTGGGGCATCCGGTTGGCGCGAGTGGCGCTCGCGTTGTCTTGCACTTGCTACACGTGTTGCGTCGAGAAAATGCGAAGCGTGGCGTGGCAAGTCTTTGTATTGGTGGTGGACAAGGCGGCGCTATTCTTGTAGAAAATGTCAAATAACCGTTATTTTTATCATACAAGGAATTTAGTTTATGACACAGCTTCCCTCTTATAAACATTGGCATTTACGTCACGATGCGCAAGGGATTCTTTGGCTAACCTTGGATCGCGCAGATAGCCAAACCAATTCCCTTAATCATGTTGTGATGGAAGAGCTTAATGAAATATTAGATGGATTATCTGGGGCGTCTTTAACGGGTATGGTGATTCATTCTGCGAAAAAAAATGGTTTTATTGCAGGAATGGATATTCAAGAATTTTCACGGGTAAAGGATTCTAATCAAGCGGTGGACTTAGCACGCGTCGCGCAAAAATTGTTAGACAAATTAGCGAACCAACCAATGCCAACCATCGCCTTGATTCATGGGTTTTGTTTGGGAGGCGGGTTAGAGTTAGCCTTAGCCTGTGATTATCGTATTGCAGCAGATGAAGAGAATACTCGTTTGGGTTTGCCTGAGGTGATGCTGGGCATTCATCCCGGTTGGGGAGGCACCGTGAGATTGCCTCGTTTAATCGGTGTTACAGCAGCGATGGATTTGATGTTGACAGGGCGCTCGGTAAGCGCAAAAACTGCGAAAAAACTGGGTCTGGTGGATGCTGCTGTGCCAGAGCGACAATTAAATAACGCTGTTCATTATTTTATAAAAAACAAACCCGCACTCAAAAAACCAGCCTATTGGCAACAATGTTTAGCGAGTGTTTTTTTACGCCCCTTAGTTGGAGGGATTCTTCGTAAAAAATTAAAAACGAAAGTGGATTCAGAACAATATCCAGCGCCCTATGCCATGGTCGAAGCTTGGCTAGAGCATGGTGCGAAGGAAGAAAAAGCGTTTGTAGCGGAAGCCCATTCCATTGGCAAATTATGGGGAACAGAAACTGCCAAGAATCTCGTTAGAGTTTATAAATTGCAAGAGCGATTAAAAAAACTGAGTGGTAAACAGCATTTTCTTGGCAAGCGTGTTCATGTTGTTGGTGCTGGGATCATGGGTGGTGACATTGCTATTTGGTGTGCCTTAAAAGGGTTCCATGTCACATTGCAAGATCGTTCGATTCAGCAAATTGCACCGGTAATGAAGCGAGCTTATGACTTGTTTAGCAAGAAGTTAAAAGATCCCTTAGCCATTCGTAATGCGATGGATCGGTTGCGCCCTGATCCGAATGGCGAAGGTATTCCCCTAGCGGATGTATTAATTGAAGCTATTTTTGAAGATTTGTCCGCAAAGCAATCTTTATTTGTAGCCTTAGAAGAACAAGCAAAACCTTCAGCGATTCTAGCAACGAACACATCAAGTTTATTGTTAGAGCAAATCAGTCAAAAGATGCAACAACCCGATCGTTTAATTGGGATCCATTTTTTTAATCCTGTCGCACAATTGCCCCTGGTGGAAGTTGTACATACAGAGAGGACGCCAGCAGAGATTGCTCAACAAGGGATCGCCTTTGTCCATCAGTTGGGGAAATTACCGTTACCAGTAAAAAGCTCTCCCGGATTTTTAGTAAATCGTGTGTTGTCGGCTTATTTACTGGAGGCGGGATCCTTAGCGAAAGAGGGCGTGCCTTTAGCAGCCATTGATCAAGCGGCCATTAAGTTTGGAATGCCCCTTGGCCCCATTGAGTTAATGGATATTATTGGTATTGATATTGTTCTTGCGGCTGCGAAACATTTAACACGGGGTAACTCCATAGAATTACTCGCGGAATTGCAAAACATGGTGGATGTAAAACACTTAGGGAAAAAAACGGGAAAAGGATTCTATTCTTACAAAAATGGGTGTGCACAAAAGCCAGCACTTCCCAAAAATTATTATCCTTCGCGAGATTTAGCCTCAAGATTAATCATGCGCTTGGTCAATGAAGCGATGGCCTGTTTACGCGAAAAGATTGTAGAAGATAAAGACTTAGTCGATGCGGGGGTCATTTTTGGTACAGGGTTTGCGCCATTTTTGGGAGGACCTATTCATTATTTAGAGCATTTAGAAGCTTCTCATGAGACTTTTCATTCTGGCTCTATGGAATTGCCATTGTCGGATGTTATAGAATAACGCCTATATCGCTTAACTCCCCATCCTGGTGGAGCACTTAAAGATGCGTTCGCATCTTTAAGTGGAATGGGTATATTAATCATTACTATAATTTTAAAGAGTGCAGAGATTGAATAAAGGGAATTCGATAAAAAGGGCGTGGTTTCTTTGGCTATTAGCCAGCGCTTATTTTTTCTACGAATTTTTTATTCGCGTTTCGCCGAGCGTTCTTGTTTCTTATTTGACCAATGAGTTTCATATGAATCCCGCACAAGCGGGACAACTCACGGCCATTTATTTTTATACCTTTATCTTGATGCAAATTCCCGCAGGTTTACTGATGGATCGCTTTGGTGAACGTTGGGTGATGACCTGTGCCGCTATGGTGCTAGCAATAGGAAACCTTTGTTTTGCTATGAGCACAAACTTAGTGCTTGCAGAGTTTAGTCGGCTTTTAATGGGACTTGGTGCTTCTTTTTCCTTAGTCGGAGCATTGAAAATAGTATCAAATTTTTTTCCAGAACGGTTGCGTGGTTTACCGGTAGGGTTAATTGCTACGGCGGGCGTTATTGGTGCCACCATTAGTCAAAATCTTTTACCACAAACATTACAAACCGTGGGATGGCGTGAACATGCGATGGTGTTAAGTTGCATCGGCGTAGGGTTTGCTTTTTGCTTTTGGACATTTTACCCGAAACATGCTCCTTCGGTTTCCCAGGTAAAACCGCCTTTGCGACGTTTGCTCAAGCAGTTAGATTTTTCCTTCATTGGTTTGTTAGGTTTATATGCAGGCTTGGTGAATGCGCCAACTGTTGCGTTTGCGGCGATGTGGGGAGTGCCTTATTTGATGAAGGCATACCATATGACTGCCACCGAGGCAGCACGCATGGTGTCCTTTGTTTGGGTCGGACAAATTGTTGGTAGTGTGTTAGTGGGGTGGCTGTGTGATCGACTCAGCTATCGTAGTTTGATGCTGAGTGGTGCCTTGGGCGCTTTTTGTAGCATGTCACTGATTATTGAACCGGGATTATATAGTATTTCTTTATTAATTCTTGGCATGTTGGCCTTGGGAATTTTCTGTAGTGCAAATTATGTTGCCTTTGCGGTTGTTGCCAAGGGTGTTGCTCCAGAATTAACGGGGTTAACGTCAGGTACAGTTAGTACCTTGAATATCGCGGTGGGCACGGTGTTGCAAATAATGATTAGTTTTTTTGTGAATCAATTAGTACACGATCCCGTGCGCATGCTTTCCTTAACAAAAATGACATTGCTGGTGCCCTTGTTAGGCGTACCAATTTTTTTATTGGTAGGCATGTTGATTCCGTTTTTGATCAAAGTGAATAAACTCGAGAAGGTTCTTGGATGATTGCTATTATTGTTATAGTGCTGTTAGCGGTAAGCCAATTTTCCGCTAACATTTATACGCCGTCTATGCCGAGCATGGAGCATTTGTTACATACGACGACCTCGGATATTCAATTTAGTTTATCGATTTATTATTTGGCCTTTGGTGCATCACAATTTGTGTATGGTCCTTTGTCCGATAGTTACGGGCGTCGACGTGTGATTCTTGCCGGTCTTTGGATTTATTTAATAGGAACACTACTCATCATCCTTGAGCCATCCAGTAAGACATTATTGGTGGGACGATTTATTCAAGGTCTGGGTATTGGTAGTGGTATGGTGGTTGGGCGTAGTGTGTTATGTGATGTTTATCGCGGTGAAGCTCTACGTAAAATTTCTAATTTATTGTCCATTATTGTGGTATTGGTGCCGATTATCTCGCCTTTGTGCGGCGCTTTCTTCGAGCGATATTATTCGTGGGTGACTACCTTTGAGTTTTTATTTTTTATTTGTTTGATGTCACTTATTTTTACCTTTGTCACTCTACCAGAAACCAATCAACATCCCTCTGGCCGAATTCAACCTCTGCGTGTCATGCGATCCTTTTGGCAAGCCTTAAGACAAGTAGAATTTACTCGATATAGTTTGTCGGGTGGGATCATTTTTTCTATTGTGGCAGTCATGTATGTTTCTTTACCATTTTTACTGGTGCATTTACTCAAGCTAAGTCCTTTTGCGCTTTCCGTGGTTCTTATTATTGGGATTTTTTTCTGCATTGGTGGCTCAGTTATCAGCAGTATATTGATTCGATTTATGCGGGTTGAGCAATTATACCGATTAGGCTTTTTGTGTTTATTTACTGGGTTATTTGTCGGTACTTTTTTTTATACCGCGGGTTATGGACCAACGTTATTTCGATTGTTAGGGCCGATTTTTATTATGCTGGTGGGGACCGGAATTATTTTTCCTAATGCTATGGCAGATGCTTTGGCAGCACCGGGAATTGATACGGGGATTGCGAGTGCGATCTTTAGTGGGTTCCAAATGTTATCGGCGGGGATTGCAAGTGGTGTGATGAGCAGTTTTAACACAGGATCAGCATTACCGCTGATTATCGTATCCGCGGGTATTTTAATTATGACGCTTTTGAGTTACTACTTGCCGACAATCTTGAAGGTAACTGACTGATTTAATAAGTTAAATTTAAAAAATTAAAGCATTGTAAGTGCTTTGCTTCTTGATTCAATATCATACTTTTAATATGATGAACCATGCGCTTAAGCAAATCTATTAAGCAATAACCTCTTCACATTTTGGCGAGATTATTGCAAAGATATTCTAAAAAAAGTAGGGAGACATGAAGACAGTGATGAAATGGATTAAGCGATGCTGGTGCTTACTATTATTCTTTGCTGTTCCTGCAATGGCGGACACGACGTCTCTTATTAATAAATTAAATCAAGAAGTGTTACGTCAGCAACGCGCTAATCGTTTGTCAGCTCTGGCAGTTAGTATTAGTTTTCCTAATTATTATGTTCTTAATTTGCATGCCGGTGCTACGCAATTGAAAAGTTCGAAAGCGTTAGATGAAAATAGTTTATTTCAAGTGGGTAGTATTACGAAGTCTTTTACTGCGGTGATGGTGTTGAAATTAGTGGCAGAGCATAAGATCTCTTTGGATAAACCGCTAACGACTTATTTACCACAGTATCCTAAATGGAGTCATATTACCGTTAGAGAATTACTAAATCATACCAGTGGCATTTTTAATTATACAAGCCTGGGCAGCTTTGATCATATTTATCATGATGATCACAATGACACTCATTGGGAGCCGCAGGAAATTGTTAACTATGCTTATAATCGTCCGTTGTCTTTTAAACCGGGAACGAGCTGGCGTTATTCTAATACAAATTATGTTTTGTTAGGCATGATTATTCACGCTGTTACGCAGAGACCTGTTGCGGAAAATTTACAAAAATATATTTTTACGCCTTACCATATGAATCATATTTATTACATTAATAATCATTATCCGAGTTGGATTAAACAACATTTGGTGCATGGTTATTATGAAATGAGTGATAAGACGGATATTAATATGTCATGGGCGGGGGCTGCGGGGGCTTTGGTTTCTAATAGTGAAGATTTAGCTTATTGGGCGCGGTTGCTATTTAGCGGCAAGGTGTTGTCACCGCGGGAGATGAGAGAGTTAGAAACCTTGGTTTCTGCGCGAACCGGGCAGCCTATGGCTTGGGATTCTAATGAGCAAGGGTATGGGTTAGGGATTAAGAAACGTTATGAAGTTGGGTTTGGGGATATTTGGTATCACACTGGGACGACTACGGGGTATTCGGGGCTTTATATTTGGGTGCCTAGTCGGAATATGGCGGTGTCGGTTTTAACTAGTAAAGGGGATCTGCATTATAAAGTTCGGATGGGGATTGCGCTTTCTATGTTGCGGATGATTCAGAGGGAGACGGCGGCGCAGCGGTTGACGAAAGAAGATCGGGTGTTGTTTCAGCATTATTCTTAATTTTTTTTTATCTTTAATAGTTTAATAGATCGAGCGTGTCGCTTATTTTGCTCAAGGACACTTTATTCAAACACGCCGCGAGTACGTCCGTGTAGGCTCTTCGCAGCCTCCCTGCTGCTCAAGGTTTGAATAAAGTATCGTTGAGCAAAATAAGCTGAAAGGCTCCTCTGAAGTTTTTGAAAAAAAATTATTTGTTTGGGTTTTGGAGGGGTATTTTTGGCTCTGCAGTCTATACATGTAGGGGGGAACCTATTTTTACATGCGCTCGGAACTTTCTAGATATGGGTCACCGCTTGTGTGGAGGTGGTAATGTGTTTGAAACTACATTGACTAGTTTAAGAGGGCTTTTCGCATTTTTATCCCCTGCGAATATTATTTGAGTTAGGGCGCACCAATCTCAGGGGATAATGCTGGGTGGTGATATTTGCACTCGGCGGAAGTGGAAATTTTTGAGCAGGTGGGTATAATGGGGCCAATTTAATTTGTGGTGTGTTGTGGGTTATGCGGGTTCCTTTAGTGTCTATTGCGCCGATGATGGATTGGACGGATCGTCATTATCGGTATTTTATGCGATTAATGACGAAGAAGACTTCTTTGTATACGGAGATGGTGACTACTGGGGCGTTGATTTATAACGAGCCGGCGCGGTTTCTTCAGTATCATTCGATGGAGCATCCGGTGGTTTTGCAATTGGGGGGATCTACGCCGAAGGATTTGCAGATTGCGGCACAATTGGGGGAAGCTGCGGGGTATGATGAAATTAATTTGAATGTGGGTTGTCCTAGTGATCGGGTGCAGTCAGGGCGCTTTGGGGCTTGCTTGATGGCGGAGCCGGAGTTGGTTGCTGAGTGTGTGGCGGCGATGCGGGCGGTGGTGAAGATTCCTGTTACGGTGAAATGTCGGATTGGGATTGATGAGCAAGATCAGTATGCAGATTTGCAAGAATTTGTTAAGCGAGTGGCGGATGCGGGTTGCGAGCATTTTATTATTCATGCTCGTAAGGCTTGGTTGAAAGGATTGAGCCCGAAGCAGAATCGAGAAGTTCCTCCGTTGAATTATGAAAGAGTGTATCAGGTGAAACAGGAGTTTCCTGAATTAAAAATTAGTATTAATGGTGGTATTAAAACAATCGCCGACATTCAAGAGCATTTGCGTTACACCGATGGTGTGATGATTGGGCGTGAGGCTTATTATAATCCTTATTTATTTGCGGCGATGGATCAGCTTTTTTTTGATGAAGTAGAACCTCCGAAAACTCGCAGAGCTATTTTGCAAGAGTATATGCCTTACCTTCAAGAGCAAGTTGCTATGGGTGTGCCTATTATGCATATGGTGCGGCATGTGTTGGGATTGTTTCATGGGATTAGTCAGGCGCGGGAGTGGCGTCGATTGTTGAGTGTTGATATTCGTCAGCATCCTCGTCCCTTTGAGTTGCTCAATGCGGTGATTGCTGATATTGCATAAAAAATGCCCTCCAGGGCTTTCACACCCCGGAGGAAAAAAAAGCCCCCATGAGGGGGTCGAGGAGGCAGAAACCCTGCAAGTTCCATCTGGCAAACATTTTAACTGTTGGCCAATCCTCTCTATATCTTTATTGCTTCATAATTGCTCAGATACAACTACTATAGACAATCTAGAGCAAATATGCCTGAAATTTACTCAGACCAGAAAGTCTTGATCTATAACTCGTTGTATAATATAATCTTTTTCTTTTTGAACTTGAGGGAGAAAGATGCTCACTGAAAGACCATTGTCGATTGAACTTTTAATGTTGAGAGCACAGCAGCTGCGGGGATATTCTCTGGGCGCGCTTGCTAATGAACTGAAGATAAGCTTACCAACAGAATCTTTACACGGAAAAGGGGCGGCAGGGCAGTTATTGGAGTTGGTTTTAGGCGCAACGGCGGGCTCTTTAGCGCAGCCAGATTTTCAAGAGTTGGGTGTGGAGTTAAAGACTATTCCGGTGAATATGGATGGTCATGTATTAGAATCTACCTATATAAGTAAGGTACCTTTGCATTCTTTGACGGATCTGACTTTTGAAGGTTCGGAATTATGGGGAAAGCTGAAGAAAGTCTTATGGATACCCATTATTACAGAAAAAGACCTTGCTATTACTGAGCGAATCATCGGTGATGCCGTTTTATGGCAACCCTCGATGCAAGAAGCCTTAATCATACGTAAAGATTGGCAAGAGCTGATGGATATGGTGGCTATGGGGGAAATTGAAAAAATCACGGCTAAAATCGGCCAAGTTATGCAAATTCGTCCCAAAGCTGCTAACGCCAAGGCTTTGACGCGAGCGGTAGGGCCAGAGGGATACAGTATCATGACGTTACCGCGTGGTTTTTATTTACGTTCTAACTTCACGCAACATATTTTAGATACAGCTCTTTCTCTTCTTTAACATAATATTATGGTAACTTCTCAATAACCCCGGGAAAATCCTTATTTATGAGCAGCTAGGACTAACAGGTCTAATCTAGGAATAGAGTATTTTTTAGTGGTTCTGTCTATC
>JAGVJK010000006.1 GCA_020051155.1 Gammaproteobacteria bacterium
CGGAGGTTGGCGCGGCGGCGGTTGGCGCGGCGGTGGCTGGGGCTGGGGCGGCGGTTGGAACAATGCCGGCTGGGTAGTTCCAGCAGTAGCAGCAACAGCACTGACAGCAGCAGCTATTTCGTCACAGAATCGCTACTACTACGGTGGTGGTGGTGTCTACAGTTGCCGAGCATACTTCCGTGGCTATATGTATCAAGGTACTTATAGTCCTGGTGGGCTTTGCTACATTAATGTGGGTGGCGAACTTATCGGAGTCGGTGGCTATTCACGCTACTAACATGAGTTGAAATTCTTAGCATTTTACTCATGATGGGGAGCGTGTCTGTGAGAGTCTTCCATGTAAATGGAAGGGGTGTTACGGGCACGCTCCTTGTTGTATCTAATCCCAACGATCATCGCGAGCATAGATAATGCTTTCTTCGATTTTTGTTGGAAATGAATGAATATCCTCATAGGCAGGAGGGCATAGAACCTCTCCGGTGCGAGCACAAAAGCGAGCGCCATGACGTGGGCAAACGATTTCATCACCATCAAGACACCCCTCATCAAGGCTGGCTCCATCGTGACTGCAGACATCTTCAATCACGTAGAAAAAACCTTCCAAGTTGATGACTAAAACACGTTGTTCGTTTAACCAACATACTTTCCATGAACTTGGTGCTATCTCAGCACAGGTTGCAAGTCGTTCCCAGTCAGACATCATGATCTCCTATTCGAAAATGCCTAATTGTAATTTAGCAGCTTCACTCATTCTTTCCGTGGACCAGGCGGGTTCCCAAACCATTTGCACTTGCGCATCCACGACACCTTCTACTTCACGCACTTTATCGGCGACCATTAAGGGAAAGGTTTGTGCGACAGGGCAGCCCGGTGCGGTTAATGTCATTTGTATCACGACTTCAAAATTATCTTCAATAAAGACATCATAAATTAAACCCAAGTCATAAATATTGACGGGGATTTCTGGATCATAAATATCTTTGAGCTGCGCAATGATCGCTTCTTTTAAAGTGTCTTTATCAAGAATAGGTTGATCGCTCATAAAGATTTATCCTCCGTCGAAACCGGTTCAGACGACTCATTTAAAGCAGCATGCAAGGCATGCCACGCAAGGGTTGCACATTTAATGCGAGCAGGATAGTCGCGTACACCGCCGAGGACATTGAGTTTGCCCAACTCTTCCGTATTTGTGGGCTTGTCGGTCGCGGTAATGAAGTCATGAAATTTTTTAAAAATAGCTTCTACAAATTGAATGGTTTTTCCTGGCAGACTATCGGTCATTAAAGAAGCCGAGGCAATGGAAATGGCGCAGCCGGTGCCTTGAAAACTCGCTTCTTGTATGACGTTATCCACTACCTTGAGATAAATGGTGATCTTATCGCCGCACAGCGGATTGATGCCATCAATCTGTTGCGTCGCATCCTCCATTTTATAAAAATTTCGTGGATGACGATTATGATCGATGATTACCTCTTGATAAAGCTCTCTTAAATCGCTCATCGTGCAAAGACCTCCCTGACTTTATGTAATGCTTCGAAAAGCTGATCAATTTCCGCAAAGGTATTATAAAAACTAAATGACGCGCGAGCCGTTGCTGGCACATGGAAATGTTGCATCACTGGCATTGCGCAATGATGGCCGGTGCGAATCGCAATGCCTTCATTATCGAGAATAGTACCAACATCATGGGCATGAATCGAGTCTAATAAGAAAGATAAAATGCTTGCTTTGTGTTGCGCTGTGCCAATGATGCGTAATCCAGGAAAATCTGCCGCTTGTTGCTCAGCGTAATGCAGCAATGCTTGTTCTCGTTGTGAAATGCGATCTAAACCAATAGATTGCAGATAATCAATGGCGGTACCGAAAGCAATCGCATCGGCGATAGGCATGGTGCCAGCTTCAAAACGAAAAGGAATTTCATTGAAAGTAGTTTTTTCAAAGGTGACCCATTGAATCATTTCACCACCGCCTTGGTAAGGAGGCATATCTTCCAAAATAGATTGGCGAACATAGAGTGCGCCCACACCCGTTGGCCCATACATTTTATGACTGGATAGCGTGTAAAAATCACAATCTAGTGCTTGCACATCGACTTTCATATGAGGTGTTGCTTGAGCACCATCTACTAACACAGGTACACCATGTTGATGAGCGATCTTAACCATGGATTGAATGGGGTTGATTGTGCCAAGGGCATTAGAGACATGCACAATCGCGACTAATTTTGTTTTGGGGGTGAAGAGTTCAGCATATTTGTCTAATAATAATTCCCCTTGGTCATTAATGGGAATAATTTTTAATTTTGCGCCGGTTTGCTCGCAGAGCAATTGCCACGGCACAATGTTAGCATGATGCTCCATTTCTGACAGAATGATTTCATCATCTTGGCCGATGTTAGTGCGGCCATAACTGTTGGCAACTAAATTAATCGCCTCAGTGGTGCCACGCACAAAAACAATTTCTTTTGGTGATTTGGCATTTAAAAAATGTTGTATTTTATGTCGTGCACCTTCATAGGCGGCGGTTGCTTCTTGACTGAGGGTGTGAACGCCACGATGAATGTTGGAATTATAGTGTTTGTAATAATTATCTAAGCAATCGATCACAACCTGTGGTTTTTGACTGGTAGCAGCATTATCAAAATAAACTAAAGGCTTGCCATGAATGCGTCGCTGTAAAATGGGAAAATCCCGGCGTAGCGCATCAATATCAAGTGCAGGAGCGGTGGTTGTAGCCTCTACATCAGAAACCATCATAGTAAATCCTCCAAATAAGAACTTTGATTGAGCTCAGGTAAGGTTAATTTTTCTAACATCAGGCGCGTGTCTTGATGAGTGATAGTGCTGAGCACAGCTTTCGCAAAACCAAAAATTAAAGCTTGTTTTGCTTGTTCCTCACCAATGCCACGAGATTGTAAATAAAATAAAGCTTCTTCATCTAATTGACCCACGGTGGCGCCGTGACTACATTTGACATCATCGGCGTAAATTTCTAATTGTGGTTTTGTGTCAATTTCTGCATGTTTGGATAGGAGCAAATTTTTATTGGTTTGTTCGGCGCTAATTTTTTGTGCATCTTGCTGTACGATTACACGACCATTAAACACAGCACGAGAGCGGTCCGTTAAAATACCTTCGTAAAACTCATTGCTGGTGGTGTGCGGTGCTAAGTGATGAATCAATGTATGATTATCGACGTGTTGCTGTTGCTTGGTGATGTAAAGCCCCGCTAATTGGCAATGGGCGCCCGGTGCTAGCAAGCGTGCAGTATTATTGGTGCGAGCTAAACGACTACCACTATCGAACTTAAATTGTTGCAAGGTACTATTAGCTTCTAATGAGCTAATGACTTGCGATAGGTGATAGGCCTTTGGACTTTCTTGTTGTAATTTATAATGCGTGATGTTTGAATTTTCTTTGCAATGCAGATGCGTCACGGCGGTTGTAAAGTACTCAATATCAGCGGCGCCGACGTGGTGTTCTATTAATGTTGCTTGACTGCTAGGCTCTGCGATGATCCAATGCCGTACATGATTCATTACATTGGCAGACTGATTGAAATGATAAAGATGAATGGGTTCTTCTATGAGGGAATTTATTTTTATTAATAAACCATCGGTCATAAAGGCTTGGTTGAGATCGTCAATTATATCTTCAGATATTTCATGCATGACATGAGGGCTTTGTTGTAAAGAAGTTATCTCTAGATCGTGACTGGATTTTAGAGAGGATAAATGTTCGCAAAAATAACCATCAACAAACACTAAGTTTTTTTGGTGCGCAGGTAATGAAAGTTCAGTATTAAACTCTGTCGCTGCTTCACTTAACAACCACGTTTTTCCCGCTAACAAAGTAAGATCAGTATATTTCCAATCTTCCACTCGTTGGCTGGGCAGGCCTTTTGTCAACAGTCGATCGAAGGCTTCCGCTTGCGCATTGCGAGCCCAAGCAGAGACGCGCGGAACATTTTTTGCTTTCGCAAATTGTTGTTGATAATGTAAGTGATTTAACTCAAGCATCATGATTGTGTGTCCACTTGTGAAATCCAACCATAACCGGTTTTTTCTAACTCTTTCGCTAAAGACCGATCGCCAGATTTAATAATTTTGCCGTTTGCCAACACATGGACAAAATCAGGTTGAATATAATCGAGTAAACGTTGATAGTGAGTAATTAAAACAAAGGCACGATTTTCACTGCGTAAATGACTGACGCCTTCTGCTACGACTTTGAGTGCATCGATGTCTAACCCAGAATCTGTTTCATCTAAAATAGCAAGGGTAGGTTCTAAGACAAGCATTTGTAATATTTCATTACGCTTTTTCTCGCCGCCAGAGAATCCGGCATTGACGTCGCGATATAAAAACTTTTCATCCATGTCTAATCGTTTGATATTGGCTTTCACTAAGTTTAAAAATTCATAAGCATCGACTTCACTCAAGCCTTGTGCTTTGCGTTTTGCGTTATAAGCAGCTTTCAATAAATAAATATTATTGACTCCGGGAATTTCAATGGGGTATTGAAAGGCTAAGAAAATGCCTTGATGAGCGCGTTCTTCTGTGGCTAATTCTAATAAATCTTTTCCTTCATAGCGGATGCTACCGGCCGTTACTTCATAACCACTGCGGCCGGTGAGTATATTTGAGAGTGTGCTTTTGCCAGAGCCATTCGGGCCCATGATGGCATGAACTTCGCCAAGATTAACCTGTAAGTCAATGCCATTTAAAATAGGCTTGCCAGCCACACTTGCATGTAAATTTTCAATCGTTAATAACATGTGCAATCCTCTTTATCCAATACTGCCTTCTAAACTAATACCTAATAATTTCTGTGCCTCTACGGCAAACTCCATGGGGAGTTGTTTCATCACTTCCTTACAAAAGCCATTGACCACCATGGAAATCGCATCATCCATGGCAAGACCACGTTGTTGTAAATAAAACAATTGGTCTTCGCTAATTTTGGAAGTCGTCGCTTCATGCTCTACCTGTGCGGTGGGATTTTTTACTTCAATGTAAGGGAAGGTGTGTGCACCACAGCGATCGCCCATCAGCAAGGAATCACACTGCGTGTAGTTGCGTGCATTCTCAGCTTGCTTTGCTACTTTCACCAAACCGCGATAAGCATTCTGTGCAAATCCTGCGGCAATGCCTTTCGCCACGATGGTGCTTTTTGTATTTTTACCGAGATGAATCATTTTGGTGCCGGTGTCGGCTTGTTGATAATGATTGGTTAATGCCACAGAGTAAAATTCTCCGACGGAATCATCACCTTCTAAAATCACACTTGGATATTTCCAGGTAATAGCGGAGCCGGTTTCTACTTGTGTCCAAGAAATTTTGCTGTGATGACCGCGACAATGACCGCGCTTGGTAACGAAATTGTAAATACCACCTTTACCGTCTTTATCACCGGGATACCAATTTTGTACGGTGGAATATTTTATTTGTGCATTGTCCATTGCGATGAGCTCTACCACCGCTGCGTGTAATTGATTTTCATCGCGCATGGGTGCGGTGCAGCCTTCGAGATAACTGACATAACTGCCAGCTTCGGCCACAATCAGTGTTCGTTCGAATTGTCCAGTAGCAACGGCGTTGATTCGGAAGTAAGTAGAAAGTTCCATCGGGCAACGCACACCAGCGGGGATATAACAAAAAGATCCATCGCTAAATACTGCGGCATTGAGTGCAGCAAAGAAGTTATCAGTGTAAGGAACGACAGTGCCGAGGTATTGTTTAATCAGCTCTGGATATTCTTGTAAGGCATCGGAAAAGGAGCAAAAGACAATGCCCATTTCTTTTAATTTGCCTTTGAATGTTGTGGCGACGGAAACGCTATCGAAGACAGCATCTACGGCAACGCCCGATAATCGTTCTTGTTCTTTTAAAGAGATACCTAATTTTTCATAGGTGCGTAATAATTCTGGATCCACTTCATCTAAACTGGTTGGGCCAGTGCCTTTCTTTTTAGGTGCGGAATAATAACTAATCGCTTGGTAATCAATCGCTGGGTGATGAACGGTGGCCCAATGTGGCTCTGTTAATGTTAACCAATGATGATAGGCTTTTAAACGCCACTCTAACATAAATTCAGGTTCGTTTTTGCGTTTAGATATTTCACATATGACATTCTCATTTAAACCGCAAGGGAAAGTATCGCTTTCGATGCTGGTGACGAAACCGTGTTCGTAATCTTTTTGCAATAATGTATTTAAAGCGTCATTTTCTTTGGTCATGGCCGTATTTATCCTGGTGTTACTCGGCGACTGGCACTGGGTCGCGCTAATTGTTGCTTAAAGGCTTCAAGAGAAATGGTTTGTTCCGTCGAGGGTTTGATCATTTCTGATAAACTCACTTGTTGTAACATGCGTAGGACGAGCTCGCTGATGTTGCGCCAATTTCCTCGAATCGCGCAGTTAGATTCGATATTGCATTGACCATCGACGTGGGAGCACGTAGTTAATCCCATGTCGCCCTCAATAGCTTCGATAATTTGTGTGATAGAAATGTCGGTGGGTGAGCGTGCGAGACTGTAGCCACCATTTGCACCGCGATGAGAAATAAGTAAATTGGATTTCGCAAGTAATTTGAGAATTTTGCAAACGGTTGGCAGTGCAATGTGAGTGTGTGCGGTGATGTCTTTTGCATTTTGAATCGCATTCGGCTGTTGCGCAAGATAGGCCATCACCACCGTAGCATAATCGGTAATGCGACTGATTCTCAACATGTCGGCCTCCTGCTAGTTTTCTAGCTGTGTTCAATTAGGACCGCGATAGTACTATTTAAAGTATAGTAAATCAAGCAATAAGCGGAGATCTTTAAAGCAATGTTGAGTGTGATGAGTCCAAGGATCTTTAGTCTCGCGATGCGTGTTGTCTGCTTTTACCGTATTTAGTTTATTTATCGAGTTGAACTCGTTGATCTATTGCAATAAATCAGTAGAATGAGTGGCGGCATAAAGCTCGGATTGTTTTCAAGAACTAATGTTAGCAACTAAAGTTGCCGCGAGTCAGGAAGGCGTTCTGAAGCATCATTTCAAATTATTTTTTAGGATAAGGATAATCAAGTATGAAAATCAAAAAATTGTGGGTTATGGGTTTGGGATTAGTTGCTTCAGCCAGCATTTTAGCGGGAGCTCCTACGCAGTTACCTGTCGATGTGGTTGCGCCGGCGGACAACGGTGGCTTTTTTGTGGGAGTAACAGGGATGTATGCCAAGCCGAGTGAAACGGGTCTTGGTGATGCTAATAATAGCTGGCAATATGCATCAGTGGATACCATTACATCGCTTAATAAGCCGATTAAATCTTCACAGCAATGGGAAGTAGGGTTTGATGTGGGATACAATTTTCCTAACTCCTCGAATAGCCTTGAATTTAGTTATTTCCAACTGCGCAATAGTAAGCATTTTTTGAAAGGCACAGAAGGAGTTTATTCTCTGGGAAGTATATTTTTCCCAGATATTACGCTTGTTGATCCCAGCAGCATCAATTATGTGGCGAATTCTCATTTGAAATATAAATTAAATCAATACGATCTTTTTCTCGGCCATCAAATGAATGATGTGATCGGCAATTTTTCTTTAAAACCAACTTTTGGTTTACGCTTTGCTGAATTAACTCATGACTTTCCCTTTGCTGTGCCGGGTTATGTGGATAGTAAATTTAACGGTGTTGGTCCGACTTTCGGCTTAGATGGTAATTTCGCTTTATGGCACAGCGGTTTTAATATTGTAGGTCATGTAGATGGTGCTTTGTTAGATGGTAATGTGGAAAGTAAATCTTTCATTTTTTTAAGTGGTACTAACCTCTATTACAAATCACCGGATCGGAATCGAATCGTACCGACATTGACAGCTCGTTTAGGTGCTGATTATGAATATGTCTTTGCGAACCAATCAAGTCTTACACTTGAAGTCGGTTATGAAGCTGCGGAATATTTCAATGGTATTGATCTGATCCGAGGTGACACGAATGCGTCTGATTCCCTAGGAACGGCAGTTCACACACCAAGAATTACTTCGATTGACACTAATGATTTTGCCTACCAAGGCCCTTACGCTACGTTAACTTATAGTTTAGGTTAATAGGCTTAATAAATTTTAGTAAAACCGTTAAAACAATGGATCTCAACGGTGGTGTCTGGCACATTGATTTGGAAAATTGACGTATCTGGTTCTTAATAAATAAAAAAAGAACTAGCGTAGAAGCATTCTCGTGTGCCTGACATCGCCTGCCTTGGGCTCTCGACGAAGAAAACTTTAAAAATTATTTTTCCATTGACGAAGATGTGCAAATACATCTACTGGAGATTTTAATGTTTGGCCAACGTGTTTTTCAACGGCAGCCATGACGTCAGGTTTAGAAGTTCGTAGAAAAGGGTTGATTTGTTTTTCTAAACCCATTGTGGATGGAATGCTCGGTTGGTTTAGTGCACGGATTTTTTGAACGTGTTCGATGTGTTGTTTGACCGCTTGATTTTTTGGTTCGACGGTTTGTGCAAAGGCAAGGTTGCTGAGCGTATATTCATGACCACAATAAACCGCGGTGTCATCTGGTAATTGTTGTAGGCGTTGTAATGATTCCCACATTTGTTGCGCAGTACCTTCAAACAAACGTCCGCAACCGGCAGAAAATAATGTATCACCGGTGAAGACCATAGCATTGTTGTAATAGGCCATATGATCCAGAGTATGCCCTGGTATGGCGAGAGTTTTTAAAGATAATGCTAATTCTGGAATGATAACTTCTTCTTGATCCTGTAAGCGATGCGTGATACCAGTATGTTGACTATTATGAGCACCATAAACCGGCACAGAGTATTGTTGAGATAATGCGGCAACCCCTTGAGTATGATCGGCATGATGATGTGTGATAAGTATAGCTGCTAAGGTTTTTTGATGAAGCTTAAGATACGCTAATACCGGAGCGGCGTCCCCGGGATCTACCGCTACCACCTCAGAGTGGGAGGGGTGCTGTAATAACCAGATATAATTATCTTTAAGCGCTGGAACTGCTGCGATGAAATGTTTTGTCATAGAAATTGATCCTTCAATAGGGTTAGGACAATAGAATCAGAATGCCTTTTTTATTATACATTAGCAAATATGCTAATGATCTTACATTAGAGCGTTTTAATGTAATTACTCCATTTATGTTCGTTGGCGAGATACAAGGCGCGTAGGGCCTGCGGCTTTTAAGGTGCAGTTAATTTTTTTACTGTAGGAAAAATATACTATGTTTGTTAAACTGCGATTTTTTAACCCAGAGAGTTTTATAAGTTTGTTATGACGAAGAGAAAGAAACAAATAATTTGGGCTTTTTGCATTATTGTGTTGGTCTTCAATATATCCATTGCGTTAAAGCTGAGTGGTAAAAATCCTTTAGCATTTTCACAAGAAACACGACTTATGTATACCGATATGATTGCACACCATTGGGATGTGCAAACCATGAAAAAATATGCGACACCAGAGTTTAATAAGAAATTGGATCAGCAGAGTAGCCAAAAAGCATTAAAAGCTTTTGCTGATTTTGGTCCGATTAAATCCTATGATGGGATAAATAGTTTTAAAGTAAACTACCACTTTGGTTCAACCCAAACTTCAGGATACGCACAGGTAGTCATTACCTTTGAGCGCAAAACGGTGGTTTTCGACACCTTTTTAATAAAGGAAGCTGATGCTCATTGGAAAGTTAATGATATTTCTAGTGCGGTTCTTTCCTCTTAATAAAAGAATGTGATCACCGGAGTGAGGGTCAGTGAGAAAAATGATATTAGAAATTTTCTTGTTAATCACCCCAATCGACACACAGAGGTTATTTCAATTGACTCACTGCTCATAAATTGATACATTGGGCGACTTAAATATGAACCAATTCGTGAGGGCTGTATAATGATGAAAAAATTTCTCTTATCTTTGACCTTAATTACTATGGCAGTGACCAGTTTCGCAAGTACCATTCCTTTTAAGCTAGATTCCATCAGTGGCTATAAAGCTTGTTACTTTAATCCATTGAAGACTTCGATCAAGGTACAAATTACCCTCGATGCATTTATGGGAACTGGCGGAACACCCTCCGTTGCTATTACGGATGCTCAGACAGGAATCATTAAACGGCTAGTTACTCCACCAACAGCATTGCTTGTAAGCGTAGACTCTCAAAAAACGCTTTGCGTGAGTTATTACGGTCATGATTCTTACGGCGGTGGTTATGGCGGTAGTATTTCTGGGAATTTTGAAGACTATTAAACCTCGGATATCTCTGCAGCAAAAATCTTCTAATCTGTCATTAAATTTTTGCTGCAGAGCTCAGATATATCGTTCCATTGAGGTTAAGAAATCGCCCGAGGAGCCTGAGAGTATTTAATTTCAAATCTTTCCTTTGGTTTTTCTGCGTTTTTTTAATTATCGAAGGAATGTGGCTTTTTAATCATCCTAACCGGCGGCTCAACGCAATCAATGCCTCTAACTTTTGTTTTGCCAAGCCATCGGCGATGGCGCGGCGGGCTAATTCAACACCGGCGCTGATGCTTGGTGCAATATCTGCAGCATATAAGGTCGCCGCTGCATTGAGTAACACGATATCAAGGACGGGGCCGGGTTCATTGTTTAAAGCTTTTAACATCAAGTCATAACTTTGTTGGCTATTTTGAACAGTGAGAGGGGCGATAGATTGTTTTTTAAAACCATAGTCTTCAGGATTTAAGGTATAGGTTTTAATAACACCCTGCCGCAATTCAGCGATATCCGTGTTATCAGCGATGCTAATTTCATCTAAGCCATCGTGGCTATTAACGACCAAGGCATGAATGGAGCCTAAGTTTTTCAATACTTGTGCTACAGGTTCTAACCATTTCTTATCATAAACACCGATCAATTGATGTCTAGTTTGTGCAGGATTGGTTAAAGGGCCCAACAAATTAAACAATGTGCGAATGCCTAGCTCTTTGCGTGGCAACGCAGCAAACCGCATAGCACCGTGAAAGGTGGGCGCAAACAGAAAACCAATGCCGATTTTCGCAACACATTGCATGACTTGTTCTGAAGTTAAATTTAAATTAAGCCCCGCGAGTTCTAAAACATCGGCACTGCCAGAGGAGCTAGAAAAACTGCGATTACCATGCTTTGCTACATGTCCACCAGCGGCAGCGACCACAAAGGCCACCGTCGTAGAAATATTAAAAGTTTTAGCACCATCACCACCTGTACCAACAATATCTACCAGCGGTTGTTGGTTGGTAAAGCATTTCTCGGCGTAGTGATAAAGTGTTTCAACAGCGGCGGTAATTTCAGTAATCGTTTCTCCCTTCATCCGCAGCGCTACTAAAAAACCAGCAATTTGTGCCGAGGTGACATGACCTGTGAGAATCTGCCCCATCACATCTTGCATTTGTGATGCGGATAAATCTTGTTTCTGGATGACTAGATTTAAGGCTTCTTTGATATCCATTATTTTATCCTTGCAAGAAATTTTTTAATAACTGATGTCCCTTTTCCGTCAAAATGGATTCCGGATGAAATTGTACGCCGTGCATCGGAAATTCTTTATGCTGGATTGCCATAATTTCTTCGAAGGCGCCTTTCTCATCTAAAGTCCAAGCAGTGATATCAAAACAATCTGGTAAAGAGGTTTTTTCAGCAATAAGAGAATGGTAACGAGTGGCATTAAAGGGTTGTGGTAATTCGTGAAATACGCCTTGTTGCTGATGATAGATCGGAGATGTTTTACCATGCATCACTTGCTTTGCATGGATGACGCGGCCACCAAACACCTGTGCCATGGCTTCGTGCCCTAAGCAGACACCTAAAATAGGCAGCTTATCTGCAAAGTAACGAATGGCTTCCATGGAAATTCCGGCCTCTGTCGGTGTGCAAGGACCTGGTGAAATTACCAAATGCGATGGCGCTAAGGCTTCAATTTGTTTTAAGGTAATTTCATCATTACGAAAAACTTGGATTTGTGCTCCCAGCTCTCCTAAATAATGGACCAAGTTATAAGTAAAAGAATCGTAATTATCAATCATTAAGATCATGGTATCGCCTCAAATTCAAGATGGCTTTGTACTTGTTGTACGGCTTTAAAAATAGCGCGAGCTTTATTCATGGTTTCAGCCCATTCTGCATCGGGTGTGGAGTCTGCGACAATGCCACCGCCGGCCTGCGTGTATAATTGCTGATCCTTAATGATCGCAGTGCGAATGGCGATGGCCACATCCAAATGATCATTCCATCCTAAATAACCAACAGCACCACCATAAATGCCACGTTTCTCTGTTTCTAATTCATCGATAATTTCCATGGCACGGATTTTCGGTGCGCCGCTCAGTGTGCCCGCAGGCAGTGTTGCACGTAGTGCATCGATGGCGCACATGCCGGGCGTTAATTGGCCTTCGACATTAGACACAATGTGCATTACATGAGAATAACGCTCAATGATCATTTTTTCAGTGAGTGTTACTTTACCTAATTGACTGACACGACCGACGTCGTTGCGTCCTAAATCAATTAGCATCAAATGTTCCGCTAATTCTTTTTCATCCGCCAATAAATCTTTTTCAAAGGCTAAATCTTCTTCAAGTGTCTTGCCTCTCGGTCGTGTTCCAGCAATCGGACGCACGGTAATAGTTTGCTCTGCTTTGCGAACTAAAATTTCGGGTGAAGAGCCGACAACATGAAAATCGCCGAAATCAAAATAATATAAATAAGGGGAAGGGTTGATGCTACGTAACGCGCGATATAGCGCGAGTGGTGAATGATGATAAGAAACACTAAGACGTTGAGAGTAGACCACTTGCATCACATCGCCATCGATGATGTATTGCTTAATACGATTGATAGCTTGATCATAAACGTCTTTCGTTTGATTCGATTTAAAATCTTTTTCTTGCACCATGACCGTGGTTGTGGTTTCCGATTTTGCAGCCGGTAATGGTTGGTTTAGCCGTTGTTCCATCGCAGCCAATTGTTTTTTTGCTTGTTGTTGACTATGTTCATCAACGTCACTGTTTACAATAAGATGCAATGCACCTTTGAGATTATCAAAAATCGCAAGCTCATTGGAGACTAACAAAAATATATCCGGAACACCGATGGTATCTGGATTGGGAGAATGTTGTAAGCGCTTCTCAATGTAGCGAATAGTGTCATAACCAAAATAACCTACGAGGCCGCCGTTAAAAAAAGGTAATTCAGCAATGGGTGCGACATCAAACTGTTGTTGGAATTCCTTGATCCAAGTGAGCGGATCATCGGTTTTTACTTGTTGCAGGATTTTTTGATTTTGCCAATGAGTGAGGCAACCATCAGTGACAGTAATGAATTCCGAGGTGGGCAACCCAATAATGCTATAGCGTCCCCATTTTTCACCGCCTTGAAAAGACTCGAGTAAATAAGAACGTGGGCCATTAGCCAATTTTAAATAAACACTTAAGGGCGTATGTAAATCTGCTAATAATGTTTTTATTACAGGAACTTTTTTTATCATCGTCATTATTTAACACTCATTTGTTGTTTTAATTGAGTGATGGTAGCGCTGTAATCTTTGCTTTCAAACATGGCAGAGCCTACGACAAAGGTATCTGCGCCAGCTTTGGCAATGGCATTGATATTATCAATCTTAATGCCGCCATCAACTTCCAGTCGAATTTCTCGTTGTGCTTGAGCAATGAGGGTGCGAACCGTTTTAATTTTCTCAAGCATGGAAGGAATAAATTGTTGTCCACCAAATCCTGGATTCACCGACATGATGAGTACCATATCAATGTGCTCAAGAATGTGATCTAAACAAGACACACTAGTTGCTGGATTTAGAGCAATGCCTGCTTTGCAACCGTGATCATGAATTAATTGAATAGTGCGATCGACATGCTCAGAAGCTTCCGGATGAAACGTAATATAAGTTGCACCTGCTTTAGCGAAAGCGGGAATGAGAGCATCCACCGGCTTTATCATCAAATGTACATCAATAGGTGCAGTAATCCCATAATTGCGTAGCGCTTGGCAAACCACGGGGCCAATCGTAAGATTGGGAACATAATGATTATCCATCACATCAAAATGCACCCAGTCAGCGCCCTGTTGTAATACACTTTGTACATCATCACCCAAGCGTGCAAAATCGGCCGATAAAATAGAAGGAGCTAAAATAGGTTTCATGGAGTGTTCCTTTGTATAAGTTGTGTTTCTACGGCATCTAATAATTGCCCTGCGATATCGAGCTGAAATTGCTGCTCGAGTTCGCGAATGCAAGTGGGCGATGTGACATTGATTTCTGTTAAGTAATCACCAATCACATCAATACCTACAAAAAATAAACCACGTTGTCGCAATGTGGGCCCCACTTGTGCGCAAAGCCAACGGTCACGATCCGATAATGCTTGTCCACGGCCAGTGCCACCGGCGACTAAATTAGCGCGTGTTTCACCTGCTGCGGGAATTCTAGCAAGTGCATAAGGAATAGGTTCACCATTAATCAGCAAAATCCGTTTATCACCTTCGGTAATGTCGGGAATAAATTGTTGCGCCATAATTAAGCGCTGCCCGTGGTAAGTGAGGGTTTCTAAAATCACATTGATGTTAGGTTCTTGCTCGTGTACTTTGAAAATGGAGTCACCACCCATGCTATCCAGAGGCTTCAAAATCACATTTTTATGCATAGCGATGAATTGTTTGATGAGTGTTGCCTGGCTACTAACTAAATAGGGTACGCAGCATTGTGGAAACCACGTGGTATACATTTTTTCATTGGCATCACGAATGGCTTGTGGATCATTGATCACTAAGACACCTTGTGCCTTCGCATGGTCAAGCAAATAAGTCGTGTTTAAATAATTAATATCAAAAGGTGGATCCTTACGCATGAATAATACGTCGAGAGTTTCAGCACCGATGGTTTTAAATTCACTATCATAGGAAAACCAATGGTGTGGGTCATCGTGTACTTGAATATCACGAGTATTCATGCGCAAAGTGCTGTTATCTAAAAATAAATCGGAGGTTGTCATGTAATGAATATGCCAACCGCGCTTTTGTGCGGCTAACATCATTGCAAAGGTGCTATCTTTGTAAGATTTGATGTGTTCAATGGGATCCATGATAAAACCAATATGACGACTCATTGACTGACTCCTTGAATTTCACGAGCAGCAGCTAATAAAGCTAACCGGGCTACAACACCATAAGCATAAAAGCGATTTTGACAAGCATCGGGTGCTTGAATGATATCAGGATTGTTACAGGGCTCGACGAAGGCTAAGGGTTCAAAATGCATCCCCGGACTATTTAAATTTTCATCATTGCCGCGATTGTGATGAACGCGATAAAAACCACCAACCACATGATGACCTAACATATAGACCACTGGCTCAGCGACAGAATTTTCTTCACCAATGGTTTCAAAAGTGTAAACACCTTCTTGAATGATGACTTGATTGACGCTGCGATGTCCTTTCGCAGTGGACATGTGAGTTCGCTGCTTGCGATTGATGGATAACACATCTTCAGCACTTTTGATGGTCATGACTGCCATACCATAGGTACCAGAATCAGCTTTGATAATTAAAAAAGGTTCTTGAGTAATTTGGTACTCATCATATTTTTTTTGAATTTTTTGCAATAATGTTTCTACATTTCCCGCTAATTTTTCTAAGCCTTCCTTCGCCATAAAATCGATATCACCACCCGTAGTAAACAAAGGGTCTAATAACCAAGGATCTAAATCAAGCAATTGCGAAAATTCATTCACCACTTCACTGTAATAACGAAAATGTTGTGATTTCGTGCGAATGCTCCACCCTAAAGAAACCGGAGGATGAATGGTTTGATGAATATCCACGAGAATATCAGGAATACCATTGGATAAATCATTATTGAGTAACAAGACACAGGGTCTAAAATTTTCAACGTACACAAAATCTTGATCTCGTTGCAAAGGATAAATTGTGAGTTCGTGGCCATCAGCAAGTGACATCACTTCGGGTGCGGTTAAATCTTCGCGCAGAGACGCTACACGAATATCATAACCAGCATGAGACAAAATGCTGGTTAATCGATAGAGACTCATAAAATATTTTTCATTGCGAGTGTGACTTTCAGCAAGAATAATAATTTTGTCGCAACCAGGATTTTGTCGACTAATGGTTGTTTGTGCTGCCTGAATGCAAAGAGACATGAAGCTGGGATTTAAATTATTAAATCCCGCTGGAAATAAATTAGTATCGATAGCGGCTAGTTTAAAACCTGCATTGCGGAGATCCACGGAGCAAGTGATGGGCGGTGAATATATTTGCCACTGTTTACGAAACCAGCGTTCAATGGCAACGCTATTTTTTAAAAAAGTTGTTTCCAATGCTAGCAGAGGGCCTTGAAGTGCCGTGGTAAGGTGAGGAACTCGATAATGATCCTGATCATGCATTTGCAATTCCTAGTCGTTTGCGGGAAAAACATGTGCTATTATGATCCATCTTAATTGCAAAGGCTAGGGGTGGTTCATGTTTGGTTTTAATAAGAATGGGTATGTGAGCGATGTGGATCTTTTCTTGAAAAAGATTCGTAAGGAAATTCCAATGACCGAAGCACAAGCAGTTGAAATCAAAAAATACCAAAAAATCAATTATTTAAGAGATCATGAAGTAGCCAAAGAAGGCAAGCCGGAGTTTTGGGAAGATTTTTAATCGGCGATCCTTGATCTTTATCATGGTGAACTGTTACTCTGTGCAAACTTTGAGTGACTCAAAGTAAAGAGTTTCTAACCACTTAATCGAGAGGTTCCCCAATGATAAAGCCTGTTATAGCAATTGTTTCTTGTTTATTAGCCACTAGCGCAATGGCTGCTTCCTCAAAGTCCATTCAAGTTCAAGTATTACCGGGAAGCCAACCTTTAATTTTTAATTTTGAAAATGGTACGGTGATTACACCGGCTGTGAGTCCTACGGGATCACCGGTTTTTGCTTTGAGTGCCGCGCAAAATCAAAGTTTAGCCGGTAAGCCAGTGACCTCTATTTTTGTTTCTATAGCCAATGGTTCTGATGGAACGGTACATGGACATCCATGTCCTATTTTGACGCCTGCACCACCCATGCGTTATAACTATGTCATGATGGTGATAGCTTCTGATACGTATACTGCAACAAGTACACCGTTTAAATTTTCTGGAAATGATAATTACACATGTTCTGTGTCGTCACATTCATAAGTTGTTAAAAATAAAGTGCTCACAGGTTTGTGAGCACTTTAATCAAACTGTGTGTTCCGTTTAATAATTTGTAGCACCGATTTAAGCCGCTTTTCAAATTCTTTAGGATTCATCTCTCCCACGATTCTCTGATCTTTTAACTCATGTCCATCGGGGCCAAAAAATAATAATGTTGGTGGGGCAATGACGTTGAGTTGGCGTTGTAATAATTTATCGAGTTTATCATTGTCTGTGACATCGGCTTGTAGTGCTACGAAATCTTCTCGTAATATTTTTTGAATAGTAGGATCAGCGAAGGTTGTGCGCTCCATGTCTTTACATGCGATGCACCAGTCAGCGTAAAAATCTAAGAGGGTTGGTTTGTTTTTATTTTTTGCCAGAGTGAGTTCGTGAGATAAATCAGTCGGTGTTTTAATGAGGTTAAAAATAGACTCGGCTGGTAATGAGCGATTACGCACATTTAAATTGGCTAGAGGTCGGAACGGATCTGTATTACCTAGCGCTGCGCCGATCATTAAAAGAATGCCGGCGATAAGCAACGTTAAACCGAAGCCACGACAGAGGTGCCCCCACCAATCATGACGATCATTTAATAATCCCAGAAAGACAGAACAGACAATCAAAAGAGTGGCCCATAGCAGCAGTGTTATAGCGCCTGGAATGATGCGTGAAATCATCCAGATCGCAACAGCCAGCATCAATATGCCAAAAAAAGATTTAACGGCAAGCATCCATTCACCAGCTTTCGGTAAAAATTTTCCGCCTAGTGTTCCGAGTATTAGTAAAGGCACACCCATGCCTAATGACATTACAAATAAGGCGATACCGCCTAACATGGCATCCTTGGTTTCGCCAATATAAGCGAGAGCGCCAATGAGTGGTGCGGTCACACAGGGCGATACAATGAGTGTTGACAATACGCCCATAACAGCCACACCGAGATAAGAACCATGTCGTTGTTGATTGGATAAATTCATGACACGCTGTTCAAAAGCATTGGGTAAACGAATTTCAAATAAACCAAAAAGCGAGAGTGCCAACAAGACAAAGATTAAGCTGAATAAACTAATAACCCAGGGATTTTGCATAGCCGCTTGTAAACTATGACCGGCGAAGCCTGCGACAACACCAATCACCGCGTAAGTCATTGCCATGCCGAGAACGTAGGCTAGCGATAGAAAAAAGCCTTTATGGAGTGTCATCCCTTTTTCATGTCCGAGAATGATCCCAGACAAAATAGGTAACATTGGTAAAACACAGGGAGTAAAAGATAATAATAAACCGAAACCAAAGAAGCTCAGGATAATTAACCAATGATGATGCGTGGCGAGTAGTTGATGAATTTTATCTTGTTCAGACACGGCAGAGGAACCAGGAAGGTCATCATCGATAACACTCACGCCTGTTAATATTTTACCGATATCTTTGGTAGGGTCGATGGTAATTTTTTTAGTGATAGGAGGATAACAAAAGTGATTGAAAGAGCAGCCTTGAAAGCATGCTAGTAATGTTAAGGATGAAGCTTGTTGGTATTGCAATGGCAGACGCATGTCCACAGTGCCATCATAAACTTTATATTTACCAAGGATGGGATCTTGCTGATTAATGCCTTCTGGTTTTTTGATGGGACCTAGACCGACAGTTTCGGAATCTAGTAATTTAAAACTAATACGATCTTTATACAGGTAATACCCAGGTGTGATTTCCCAGTGGGCTACAAGGGTGTCTTTGTCTTCTAGTGTTACAGAAAATTGAAAGGCTTGCTCTGCAGGGATGGGAATAAAGTCGGCATGAGCTGTCGTGATGATGGTCGTACAGAGCAATAATAAGGTTAAAATAAATTTCCGCATTGAACCAGAGTCCTACAATAATGATGACGCGACGTCGAGTGAAGGAATAATAAAAGAGTATACCTGGAGTTTGGTCTGTTACAATATGAATTGACTCGGTTTGTCGAAACGCTCCCAATGAATTGCATAACGATGAAAGCGTGACGTCTCATTTAGTGACGGTCATGGTTCTTGAGTTGAAGGGTTAGCTTTTGTTAACTTCCTCTTTACTGGCGCAAAATTTGTCAAAGCAGAGGGTTTTAAGGTACAATGATGTCCGTAATGAATTTGCCCACATTTTGTACAAAGCCGCGATTGATGGCGTAACGTGAGAGATGAAAAGCTTGATGTTTCAGAATATTAGACCTGCCAAGATACCAAAGCCTGTAAAAATGTTGCTATGGGTGCTGCCTGTTATTGAAGTAGGACTTTTTATACTCGTAGCGAAGATGTTAGGGGTATTTTTAACCCTGGTCTTGTTATTGGTCACGAGTTTTTTGGGTGGTTGGTTATTACGGCAGCAAGCAGGGATTTTGCAGATGGGGAAGCCGGGTTTTGGCCAGGCGGGTATGCCAGATCCCTTAGCGCTTGCCTCTGCCCCCATTAAGATGATGGCCGCTGTTTTACTGTTACTGCCAGGTTTTTTTACGGATATCTTAGGATTAATTCTATTAACGCCCGCTGCCAACAAAAAAATCATGACCTTTTTCCTAAAATCTCATTTAAAAGGGTTTGCTTCCTCACAAAATGACAACGTTTACCGCCCGGCTCCCTCCGCAGAAGTCGATAATGGGCATGTCATTGAAGGGACATTCTGGAAAGAAGACCAATAAATTTCTTAAGCGTCCCTTGTAATCTCATTTTTCTTTCCTTATATACCGCTCTGTTCCATGAAGTCCAACAGAAAAAGCTTGACACTGAGCTGGGCTTCATTATGATTAGCACTCTTTATTGGAGAGTGCTAAAAGGCGAAGTGTCTTTTAGACCGTTTATTAACTTTTAGAGGAGAATGAAGCTAATGAGTATTCGTCCCTTACACGATCGAATCGTGGTTCGTCGTCAAGATGAACGCAAGACTGCTGGTGGTATTGTAATTCCTGATACAGCTAGTGAAAAACCCATGATGGGCGTTGTTGTAGCCATTGGTTCCGGCAAACCTCTCGACAATGGTAGTGTTCGAGAACCCGTTGTGCGAGTGAACGACAAAGTATTATTTGGCAAATATGCTGGTACAGAAGTCGAAGTGAATGGTGAACAACTCGTTGTAATGCGTGAAGACGACATTATGGCGATCGTTGAAGCTTAATAGTTTATTCAACAGAATTTAGGAGAAGCAAATGGCTGCTAAAGATCTTCAATATGGCCAAGTGGCACGTAAATCTATCCTTGAGGGCGTTAACAAATTAGCAGACGCCGTGCAAGTAACCTTGGGTCCTAAAGGCCGCAATGTTGCAATTAAGAAAAGTTTTGGTGCACCAACCATTACTAAAGATGGTGTAACCGTCGCAAAAGAAATCGAACTTCAAGATCCTTATGAAGATATGGGCGCGCAAATGCTGAAAGAAGCAGCGTCACAAACCTCTGACATCGCCGGTGATGGTACAACCACTGCAACAGTATTAGCGCGAGCTATTTACGCAGAAGGCCTCAAAGGTGTTGCAGCAGGTCGCAATCCAATGGACTTGAAACGTGGTATTGATTTATGCGCGAATGCCGCAGTGGTTGAGTTGAAAAAACTATCTCAAAGCTGCAGCACGAAAGATCAAATCAAAAATGTGGGTACTGTCTCTGCCAATGCCGATCCAGAAATTGGTGCAGCGATTGCAGAAGCGATGGAAAAAGTGGGTAAAGAAGGCGTGATCACTGTTGACGAAAGCGCAACCTCTGAAATCGTCTTAGACGTCGTAGAAGGTATGTCCTTTGATCGTGGTTACATTTCTCCTTACTTTGTGACCAATCAACAAAGCGTTACTGCTGAGTTAGAAAACCCTTACATTCTTTTAGCTGACAAAAAAATCGCGAACATTCGTGAAATGTTGCCAGTGTTGGAAAGTGTTGCTAAATCGGGTAAAGCGTTATTGATCGTTGCCGAAGATGTAGAAGGCGAAGCCTTAGCAACTCTCGTAGTGAACAACATTCGTGGTATCGTAAAAGTTGCTGCGGTGAAAGCGCCTGGTTTCGGTGATCGTCGTAAAGCGATGATGGAAGACTTAGCGATCTTGACCGGTGGTACGGTGATTTCTGAAGACGTAGGTCGTACTTTAGAGTCCGCAACGTTACAAGATCTCGGTACTGCAAAACGAGTGATTATCTCTAAAGAAGAAACCACCATTGTTGATGGTGCAGGTGGCGCTGGCGATATTAAAACACGTATTGATCAAATTCGTGCGCAAATCGAAGCAGCAACCTCTGACTACGATCGTGAGAAATTACAAGAACGTGTTGCTAAACTCTCCGGTGGTGTTGCCATCATTAAAGTGGGTGCAGCAACTGAGTTAGAAATGAAAGAGAAAAAAGCGCGTGTTGAAGATGCATTGCATGCAACTCGTGCTGCAGTGGAAGAAGGCATTGTTGCTGGTGGTGGCGTTGCATTAGTGCGAGTCATGCAAACCTTGCAAAGCCTCAAAGGTGCGAATGAAGACCAACAAGTGGGTATTGAAATTGCACGTCGTGCAATGTCTGCTCCTTTACGTCAAATCGTTGCGAATGCTGGCCAAGAACCTTCAGTCATTCTTGACAAAGTTCTTTCTGGCAAAGGCAACACAGGCTTCAATGCTGCGACAGAGGAATTTGGTGACATGGTGGAAATGGGTATTATTGATCCTACCAAAGTGACCCGTTCTGCGTTGCAAAATGCAGCTTCTATTGCGGGCTTATTGCTCACAACAGAATGCATGATTGCTGATATTCCTGCCAAAGAAAACCATAGCCATGGTGACATGGGTGGTATGGGCGGCATGGGCGGTATGGGCGGAATGATGTAATATCATTTCCTTAACGCGCTCAATTAGAGTCCGACGAAAAACCCTCGCTTGAAAAAGCGAGGGTTTTTTATTTAGCGAGGACAAATTTCATAAAGATTAATACTGCCTTAATAATTCATTGGTAGAATCCCCTTAAGTTTGAAAGACCTGTGCTTTGAAGCACATAGAAAATTAAGAGAGAGCCGAGATTGATAACGATGATACGAGGGTGTTGTCTTCCTATTATAATAAGAGCATCTATTACCATGTCCCTTGATACGCTTGTTTTCAATGCTTGCCGCCTGGGGAGCAACAAATGCTTTTCATAGTCAAACAAGGCGTAATCTCAAGCAAACAGTATTTTCTTAAAGCCCTCAGAGCTTGTTGGCCACTCAACAACCGCAAAAAAACTCCGCCATCAACAGTTTCCTCAGGCCATGTGATAGAAGCTTATGTTGTGTATCGTCGAGATAAACATGAGCAAGAAAAACAAATCGTTCATTTTTGTGGACGTGTATCCTCCGATAACACCAAGAAAATTAAAGCAAGTCCGATTTTTTTCGACAAAGAGCGAGGCGTCGACTATTTACGACATCGAGATCCTTGCGAATGCTTGTTGAAAGTATCTATTCCCCAAGCCGCTATCGTTGGCTCCAACGATGAGTTGAGCATTACCATGGATAGGCTGAATTTTATTCAAGTTCATGACCTTTTTGACCGACGCGCAGCAGGATAAGCCATCTATCTCTCATAACTCCCAAAAACCTTTTGCGTCTTGCGCTGATTTTTGGAACAATGAGGCTAATTGAAATTTTAGCAATGACTAGGGCTTATCGTGATCGATAGTGAAGGTTTTCGGGCGAATGTTGGCATCATTTTAGTAAATCGCAAAGGACGAGTTTTTCTTGGTAAGCGCATCGGCCAAGATGCATGGCAATTTCCCCAAGGAGGGATCCAACCAGAAGAATCTCCTGAGCAAGCTTTGTTCCGAGAGTTAAAAGAAGAGGTCGGTCTTAATAAAGAAGACGTCGCTATTTTAGCATCTACCCAAGATTGGTTGCGTTATACTTTGCCAAAGCCTATGATTCGTCATCACAGCAAACCTTTATGCATTGGGCAAAAGCAAAAATGGTTTTTGTTACAAATGTTGTCGCCGGATCATCATGTGCAGTTGGATCATTGCCATAAGCCGGAGTTTGATCATTGGCGTTGGGTTAGCTATTGGTACCCACTCAAAAAAGTGATTTCTTTTAAACGAGAGGTTTATCTACAAGTCTTGCGAGAGTTTAAATCGGTGGCACAGGGAAAAAAATATTAAACCATGTTAACGCAGCTGAGAAAAATTATACAGGAAGTTAATAATGCCGCTGATCTCAATGAAGTGTTGCAGCTGGTTACTCGCGAAGTAAAAGAAGCTATTAACACACAAGCAGCTAGTATTTTTCTCGTCGATCAACACCGTAGCGAATACGTGTTAATGGCTACCTGTGGTCTTAACGCCGCAGCAGTCGGCAAAGTTCGCTTGAAGCTCAGCCAAGGTTTAGTCGGTTTGGTAGGGCAACGAGAAGAGCCCATCAATATCAAAAATGCACATCTTCATCCTAATTTTTATCCTGATCCACGTGTAGAAGAAGAACGATATAAAGCATTTTTAGGTGTGCCGATTATTCATCGTCGCATTCTGCAGGGCGTATTAATCGTTCAGGAAGAACAGGAGCGCTGCTATGACGAGGAGGAAGAGGCATTCCTTGTCACGCTGTGTGCACAACTTTCAAGTGTGATTGCTCATGCTAAAGTCATGGGCGTGATTGAAGGTATTACAGCGATTAATGAAAAAATTGCAGCCCGTGATATTGTCACCTATAAAGGAATTCCTTGCGTTGCTGGCGTCGGTATCGGTGATGCCGTCGTTATTTACCCCCAAGCAGATTTACAAGCGGTTCCCGATCGCCGAGCCGATAACATTGCAGCGGAAAAAAGTTTATTTAATGATGCGTTACAAGCGACACGCGAAGACATAAAAAAATTGGCAGAGCGATTAAAAGAATCGCTACCAGAAGAAGAATTGTTATTATTTGATGTCTATCTCAAAATGCTCGATAACAATAATATCGGCTATGATGTGATCAGTGAAATTGAAAAGGGGCAGTGGGCGCAGGGCGCTTTGCGTACTGTCATTCAACGTCACGCGATGCAATTTGCTGCGATGGAAGATGATTACTTACGAGAGCGAATTACTGACATCAAAGATTTGGGACGTCGAGTTTTATTTTATTTGCAAGAAAAGCAATGGGACAATATTACTTATTCAGAACAAACCATTTTAATTGGTGATGATATTTCCGCGGCGCATTTAGCGGAAGTGCCGGAAGGATGTTTAGCGGGGATTGTTTCAGGAAAAGGTTCTGGCAATTCACACGTAGCGATTCTGGCGCGAGCCTTAGGCATTCCCACCGTCATGGGTGTACAAGACTTGCAGCTGGTCAAAGTGGAAAATAAAAAAGTCATTGTGGATGGCTATTACGGTCATGTCTACATTGATCCCACGTTGCATTTACAGCGCGAGTTTGCCAACTTAGCTCGTGAAGAGCAAGAGATGACAGCAGACTTACAAGATTTGCGAGATAAGTTAGCTGAAACCATCGACGGTCATAGTATTGATTTGTATGTCAACATGGGTATGGCCATTGATGCAAGTTTAGCGATGAGTGTCGGTGCGGGTGGTGTTGGTTTATATCGTTCAGAAATGTGTTTTATGAATCGTGACCGCTTTCCCACTGAAGATGAGCAATATGGTATTTATCGACAATTACTTGCCGCTTTTCATCCACGACCGGTAGCCATGCGAACCTTAGATATCGGCGGTGATAAAGTGCTGCCTTATTTCCCCATGAATGATGCGAATCCTTATTTAGGCTGGCGCGGTATTCGGGTAACGTTAGATCATCCAGAATTATTTTTAGCGCAAATTCGCGCAATGTTGCGTGCTAGTATCGGCATGGATAGTCTGGGGATTTTATTGCCGATGATTTCAACCATTAGCGAATTAGAAGAGGCGCAACATTTAATTTCCCGAGCGTATCACGAATTGTTAGAAGAGAATTTAACACCGAACAAACCTAGAGTCGGTGTGATGTTAGAGGTGCCCTCAGCGGTTTGGCAAACCAATGCCATTGCAAAACGCGTGGATTTTATGTCGGTGGGTAGTAACGATTTAACGCAATATATTTTAGCGGTGGATCGCGGCAATTCTAAAGTATCAGGCCTGTATGATTGTTTACATCCGGCAGTATTGTCCGCCTTAAAACATTGTGTGGATAGCGCTCATAAAGAACAAAAACCGATTAGCATTTGTGGTGAGATGGCCAGTGATCCAGTATCAGTGATTTTATTACTCGCCATGGGATTTGATAGTTTAAGTATTAACTCCTCCAGTTTGTTAAAAGTTAAATGGGTGATTCGGCAATTTAGATTATCCTTTGCCAAACAATTATTAGAAGAAATTATGACGTACGAAAGTCCAGCGTTTATTCGCTTTCGCTTAGAACAAGCATTAGATGATGCGGGCCTAGGCGGATTAATTCGTGCAGGAAAACGTTAATTGCCAGGAGAGTTCATGATCGAAATTTTGCTATGTATTGCTGCCGGTGCTTTTGCGGGGTTTTCATCGGGTTTGTTGGGCATTGGCGGTGGTTTGATTGTCGTGCCATTTCTAGTGTTTTTATTACCAAGATTAAATTTTCCAACGCCCTATGTGATGCACATTGCCGTAGGTACATCCTTAGCGCTTATTGTTTTAACCTCGATTTCTTCTATTTATGCGCACCACCGTAAAGGCGCTATTGATTGGCTTTTATTTAGAAAACTATTGATAGGCTTGATTGTTGGTGCATTGTTGGGTGCTTATATTGCAGGTATTTTGCGTAGTACATATCTGCAAGTTATTTTTGGCTTCTTTGTTTTCTTCATGGCATACAATCTTGGATTAAAAAAGACACCTTTGGAAAAAGTTCGGCACTTGCCTTCTTCGTGGATCATGCAAATTCACAGTATCTTGATTGCTGCTTTTTGTACTTTATTGGGTATGGGCGGAGGCAGTTTATTTGTGCCTTATTTCAATCAGCACGGGATGAATATGCGCAAAGCGGTGGCGATTTCTGCCGCCTGTTGTTTGCCATTGGCATTGGCTGGTGTGATTGGCTTACTGATTGTGAGTGTGGGTAATCCAGCGTTACCGCAGAGTACCTTTGGTTATGTTTATTGGCCAGCCTTGATTAGCATGGGGATTCCTAGTATTTTAGTCGCACCCTGGGGAGCGAGTGTCGCTCATCAACTTTCAGTTCCAAAATTAAAGCAAATTTTTGCTGTATTTTTATTATTTGTTGGTGCTGATATGTTGTGGCAACCCCTGGCGCATTTATTCCATATTATTAAATAGGAAGCACGCATGTTGACATATCCGCAGATAGATCCTGTCGCTTTCGCCTTAGGACCATTAAAAATTCATTGGTACGGAATTATGTACTTGGTAGGATTTTTTGCGGCTTGGGCTCTATTGACGTGGCGTGCGCGAAAGCCCGACAGTGGTTGGACCTCCGCAGAAGTTAGCGATTTAGTTTTTTATTGCGCCTTAGGGGTCGTCATCGGTGGCCGTTTAGGGTATATGCTGTTTTATGATTTTCACCAATTGTTCACGGAGCCATTATCTATTTTACGCGTGTGGCAAGGTGGTATGTCCTTTCATGGTGGTTTATTAGGTGTGGTGTTTGTGGTTTGGTGGTTTGCGCGGCGTTACCACAAATCCTTTATTACTATTGGTGATTTTATTGCGCCGGTGGTGCCTATTGGTTTAGCGGCGGGGCGTATTGGTAATTTTATTAATGGTGAATTGTGGGGGAGAGTGACCACGATGTCCTGGGGAATGATTTTTCCTTCGGGTGGTCCTTTGCCGCGACATCCTTCACAATTGTATGAATTTGCATTGGAAGGCATCTTACTGTTTTTAATTTTGTGGATTTATTCGGAGAAACGACGTCCACCCATGGCAGTGGGTGGTTTGTTCTTATTGCTCTATGGCTTTTTTCGGTTTATCTGTGAATTATTTAGGATGCCGGATCCACAATTAGGATATCTCGTGGGGCATTGGATGACGATGGGGCAGCTATTATCACTACCGATGATGTTAGTTGGTTTAGTTATGTGGGTTATGGCTCATAAAAAAGAGGTTAAGTAATGAAACAATATCTGGATTATTTAAAACATGTTTTGCAACACGGTGTTGAAAAAATGGATCGGACAGGTATTGGCATCTTAAGTACCTTCGGTTATCAAATGCGATTTGATTTAGCTAAGGGATTTCCTTTAGTCACTACAAAAAAAATACATACGAAAAGTATTGTGTGTGAATTATTGTGGTTTTTGCGTGGTGATACTAATGTTAAATTTTTACAGGATCATGGTGTCAGAATTTGGAATGAATGGGCGGATGAGCAAGGTAACTTGGGTCCCGTCTATGGCTGTCAGTGGCGCTCGTGGCCAACAGCAAATGGTGGTCATATCGATCAGCTAGCCGAGGTTATTAAGGAAATCAAAACCAATCCTAACTCGCGACGTTTAATTGTAAACGCATGGAATGTCGGTTGTTTAGAAGACATGGCATTACCGCCTTGTCATTTATTATTTCAGTTTTATGTCGCGAATAATCGGTTGTCTTGCCAATTGTATCAACGATCGGCGGATTCTTTTTTAGGTGTGCCGTTTAATATTGCTTCCTATGCCTTATTAACAACGATGATTGCCGATCATTGTGGGCTTGAGTTAGGTGAATTTATTTGGACGGGTGGTGACTGTCATATTTATAAAAATCACTTAGAGCAAGTACAAGAACAATTAACCAGAGAACCTTATCCATTGCCAAGGTTAGTCATCCGTCAGCGACGCGAACGGCTGGAGGATTATCAGTTAGAAGATTTTGAGTTTCAAGATTACGTCGCTCATCCTCACATTAAAGGTCTGGTTGCGGTTTAAAAGTAAGATGCGAGTGACAATAGACAGTCACTCGCCGGGATAAAAATATCTAAGTATTTTTAACGAAGTTGATTGTTTGCTACGCTCAAACCTTTTAGTAACAGCAAAGCTTCATGCAACTGATAATCGTCAGTCGCTAATTGTTGTTCGCTTTTTTGTTCGCTGCGAAGATCCGTTGCTTGTTTTTCTAAGGAATTTCCATTTGCTAAATGTTGTCCCAGATCGGATTCTTTTAACATACTAATGTCTAAGTGACTTTTAGTATTTTTTACATCCATGGGTTTTACAATCACATCGGGTTTAATGCCCATGGCTTGAATGGAACGACCATTGGGTGTGTAATACAACGCTGTGGTGAGTTTCAAACCGCGCGTGCTATCAAGCGGTAACACAGTTTGCACGGAACCTTTACCAAAGCTTTGAGTGCCCATAACGATTGCTCGCTTGTGATCTTGTAACGCACCAGCCACAATTTCTGAAGCAGAGGCGGAGCCTTCATTGATTAAGACAATGATTGGGATCCCTTTCGTTGCATCATTACGTGTAGCATTTGCAGAGTATTGTGCTGCAGGAATTCGACCTTTGGTGTAGACAATTAATTTATTGTCTTTTGGTAATCGATCGCTGTCGAGGAAAAGATTCGAAACTGCCACAGCGGAGTCGAGTAAACCACCGGGATTATTTCTTAAGTCGAGAATCAAACCTTTTAAAGGAATCGTTGATTCTTTATTTAAAGCGGTGATAGCATCCATCAGCTTGGTGGCTGTGGGTGCTTGGAATTGGCTAATGCGAACATAACCATAACCATTTTCTAACAATTTACTTTTTACGCTGCTAATTTTAATCACTTCACGGGTTAGTTTTAAGGAGATCGGTTGTTTTTCGCTTTTGCGGTAGAGTGTCAAATTAACCGTGGTGCCAGCTTTGCCTCGCATTTCTTTGACAGCTTCGCTAAGTCCCAAACCATCAACGGGTTTATTATTGATACGAATGATGAGATCGCCGGGTTTGATTCCAGCTTTTGCGGCTGGCGTTTCATCAATGGGACTGACCACTCGAATATAGTCACCTTCAGCGGTCACCTCTATACCCAGTCCACCAAATTCACCATTGGTTTGTGAACGTAGATCTTGATATTCATCGGCATCGAGGAAGCCAGAATGTGGGTCAAGGCCTGCTAACATGCCGCGAATAGCATCATCAAATAATTTGGAATTATCCACATCTTTGACATAGAATTTTTTAATTTCAGTGATGGCAGTGCTAAAACGTTGCACATCTTCCTGGGAGAGCGCTTCACTTTTTGCGGGGGTGCTACGGATGGCCGCAGGGGGAGTAGTCACGGGCTCACCGTAGACAACAGCGCTGCCAAGCAATGATAACGTGGTTACGGATGTCAAAAATAAACATCTTATAGGATTAAAACGTGGGTTATTCACAAGCTACCTCCTAGCCTTCATTAAGATGAGGAGTGTGATGCAACTTCTAAGCCAATTTGTTCGCGCACCAGGACTCGGGATCTAATGGTTCACCATTATGCCTTATTTCAAAGTATAGTCCTGATTCATTAAACCCGCCGCTGTTGCCCACTTTGGCGATTAAGTCGCCAGCATTGATATGTTCCCCCACCCGTCTAAACAGGCTCTGGTTATGGCCATATAAACTCATATAACCACTGCCATGATCCACGATGAGCAAGAGTCCGTATCCCTTCAGCCATCCCGAAAAGACTACTCTGCCAGGATAAACGGTATAAACTGACTGTCCTTCTGGCGCGAGGATTAACACGCCGGAGGATGTTAAGTGAGAGTTGCCAATGGGAGTTCCATATTTTTCAGCCAGGGTACCCTTGGTGGGCCAAGGTATTTGGCGATGCTGGGTTGAAAAGGAAAGAGGGGGTGGCGTCACAGGATGTGAAGTTTCTTGCAGTCGTAATTGTTCAATGACACGCATCAGCGCTTGTTTATTTTGGGTGAGTGTGGAAAGTTGTTGTGAATTACTGATGATTTCCTGCTGTAAGGATTGTCGAATTTCGTCGCGACGTTTACTTCGTTCATCCAGGGCAGAAATTTTTTGCTGCTTTTGCGCAGCTAATAGCTTAAGTTGAGAGGTCTGTTGAGTGATGTGATTTTGGTTTTGTTTTAATTGCGAAACCATGTGGCTAAAATTTTTTATGAGCTTACTTCGTGCTTGATTAAAATAACGATAGTAAATTAAATTGCGTCCCATGACCGCAGGATTTTCTTGATTCAAAATCATTTTTAAATAGTCTTCTTGACCAAGAATATAATTATTAAGAACTTGCTTTGCCAAGAGTGCTTGTTGCTGTTGCAGGGATTGTTGGAACAGCATCTTTTGGTTTTTCAAAAGTTGCAAGCTTTTTGATTGCTGCAACAATTGATCATTGGTCGTATCTAATTCTTGATGAATCGAGCCTAATAGAATTTCAGATTGTTTTAATTCATTTTCTAATTGAATTAGACGATTTTGATCATGGCTCATAGTTTGTTGAATAGCACTGATCTGTTGATTAAGAATGTTGAGAGTTTTTTGAGGTGCGACAGATTCTGCATTAACCGTGGTTAATGTCATTATTAAACCGAGAGCGATGTAAAGAGAATGCTGTCTCATAATAACTTCAGCAAAGGCTTTCCAGTCATTTCTTCGGGGATTTCGAGTCCTAATAAATAAAGTAACGTAGGTGCGATATCCGATAGTTTTCCTTCCATATCATAAAATGTGGCAGGACGTCCGACATAACATAGTGGCACAGGATCACTGGTGTGTGCTGTGTGGGCTTGTTGTGTCGTTTCATCGAACATGCATTCAGCATTGCCGTGATCGGCTGTTACTAACATTTCTCCGCCCGCAGATTTTAACGCTTGCATGATGCGTCCGAGACAACGATCAATGGCTTCAATGGCTGCAACCGTTGCAGTGAAATCGCCACTGTGTCCCACCATATCCGCATTAGCAAAATTACAAATGATCACATCAACGGCTTTATTCTGAATCACATCGATTAATTGATCCGTGACTAAATCCACACTCATTTCTGGTTGCAAATCATAGGTTGCAACCTTGGGTGAGGGGATTAATGAGCGTTCCTCCCCAGGGAAAGGCGCTTCTCGACCGCCATTAAAAAAGAACGTTACGTGCGCATACTTTTCAGTTTCTGCAATGCGTAGTTGCGTTAAATGATGTTTTGCTAGAATTTCACCGAAGGTATTATCAAGATTCTGCGGTGGATAAGCGATGCTGGTGCGCAAGTTATCGGCGTATTGTGTCAAGCTAACAAAGGCGCCCAATTGAGGGTGAACATGACGTTCGAAATCAGTAAAGGGTTCTTGCAAAAAGGCGCGGGATAATTGTCGCGCGCGATCTGCACGGAAATTCATAAAGACAATGACATCTTGATCGCCGACCACAATAGGTGTTTCGCCCTTTGCACAAATGAGAGTTGGTTTGACAAATTCATCAGACTCTTGATCATGATAAGCAGCGGCTAAGCCTTCGACGGCAGAGGTTGCGTGACGATAAGCTGTTCCTTGGGTTAATAAATCATAAGCGGCTCGAGTGCGATCCCAGCGTTGATCGCGGTCCATAGCATAATAGCGGCCGATGATCGATGCAATCCGTCCTATACCCAGCTCACGAAAATGATCTTCCATGGCTTGCAGAGAGGCTTTCGCACTTTTAGGTGGCGTGTCACGACCATCGAGGATGGCATGTAAATAAACGTCGTCAATCGCTTCTTGTTTAGCAAAATCTAGTAGAGCATGTAAATGGTCTTCGTGACTGTGTACACCACCGGGCGAGAGCAAGCCTAAAATGTGTAATTTCGCATGATGTTGTTTAACGTGTTGCAATGCTGAGAGTAAGACTGGATTTTCAAAAAAACTTTGATCGCTAATGCTAGCACTGACGCGAGTATAGTCTTGATAGACGATCCGGCCGGCGCCCATGTTTAAATGCCCAACTTCGGAATTTCCCATTTGATCATCTGGCAAGCCAACATAATGTCCGGATCCCTCAATTAATCGGTGAGGATGATGTTGCCATAACGTCTGCCAATGTGGTGCATTAGCTGCAGCAATGGCATTGTATTTTTCACCCTCGCGATAGCCCCAGCCATCTAGAATGAGTAATAAAAGAGGTTTATGTTGAGGCATGACGAATGATTCCTTAGTGTTTGCTAAAGGGCTTTATTTTATACACCTCTTTATCCGCGATCAATCGCTAATTCATGTAAAAATGCTTTGCGCAAAGGATTGTTTGGGTTGCGGCTGACTAAGGTAAAGCGCGCCATTTGATCATTGAGTGTTAAAGCAAAGTGAACCGTCTCATTTTCAGGGGGCTCTTCCGTCACACTGGCATCCAGCAGTTTATACAGTGCCCAAGGTCCTAGTGTTGCAATAGAGGCTTCTTTACCGGATTGATCCACAAAAGTAATGTTTACTTGACCGTTACCCTCAGCATCAGGCCAGTAAAAGACAGCAGGTGTTTGTCGAGTGCGAGTGTACTGGGCACCCGCATTATTAATCGCAACATCAATTTCTTGCAAGGTGTTACCCATGGATAAAGGTGCTAGGGCTAATTGCATACCATATTGTCCAGAGACGGGATTAAACATGGCTTGAGCGATTTCTTCTGCATGGACATATTCTGTAAGAAATTTTGGATCCATTGCGAGGGTTTGGCTGGATAAATTCCGCCAAGTGCGCGTGTCGCGATCTACTACGGTAAAGGGTGAAATGTTATTTTCAAAAAATGTGAGGAGTGTTCCCTTCGGGCCATAGAAATGCTGGAAATCGCTGACTGCTAATTCATGTTCAGAGTCTTGAGCGATGGGATAGTAGGGGGCAATACGATTTTGGTACTCAGTCAACACCGTGGTTCGCCATTCCTTTTCAATATACGCAGTCGTTTGTTTCATGAGAAGTTGCACAGTATTTTCAGATGCTTGTTGCAGCCATTGCTGCACGGGTTGTGGCACACTGGGTGAGAATGATTCAAGCGTTATTAAGGGATTATCTTTTGCTTGTAGCCATTGTTTGCTGAGCGCAAAGGCCGCTGCGTTTGGCTCGGCTGCCTGTGATAATTGCTCGAGACTTTGTGTTAATGATGCTAAAGCTGTTTGTAAGGAGGCATCATGCAATAAGGGATTTTGTGCAATAAAGTCATCGAGAACAGCGAACTTAAGGCTAATGGGTGTTGGTAAATTTTCATAGGTAATGTGAGTGTTTTGATAAACTTGAGTCAGTAGTTGCTGTAGTGGAGAGTTAGTAGTGGTTAACTCTTGCAATGTTTGTTGCGCTTGTGCCACGGTGGTTGGTTTTTGTAATGGCAATTGTGTGATGAGACTCATCCAAACTTTTTGATATTGAGCAATGTACTGTTCCCGTGTTTGATTGATCGTCTCTTCTGAGGGAGCACCATGGTGCTCATTACCCAAGATCCAATGATCTTGATACAAACGTGTGAGTGCTACGGGAATTAATGTATCATAAATTTCACGAAAATGTGCTTGAGTATACATGGCTGGCACGGTGACATTCTGTTCCGTTTTCAACGCATTAAATGTATTCGGTATTGGATGATAAAGAATCGTCGCAGGCTTATTAGAAAAATCATCCTCTACAATTGCCAGAGCTAATAACTCAGGAGGCGTTTGTTGTAACACTTGTTGTGCCGCTTCAACCAAGCTGTGATTAAAAACAATATCGCGCGCATCTTGTAAAGAGAATTGCTCTAAATGATGCAACATCATTCGGCGTTCTGAGGCATTTAAATTGGGTAATTGATTGACTTGGGTGCCTAACCATGAACGCAGCGCTTGCAAGTCAAGATGTGTTGGGTCATTGAGCATGAGATAATATTTCAACGTGGTGTAAGCCATAGCTGCATGACCAGCACTAGACGTTGCTAAACTTGCCTGCAAGAGTGAAGTTAATTCTGTAGAGACCAACTGCGTTAAAACATGTTCATAGGCTGCAGTGGCTGTTTGAGTTAAATCATTGCGTCGTTGATGATCGAATCGTAAAAACCAATAAAAATGATCACGGCTCAAAGAGTTTTTTGCGGCATAGAGTAAATCTAGCGCGGTAATTTGCTGTTTAAGGCTCGATAAACTTTGCGTCTTTTCTAGAATTTTATATTGTGTCAGCATACTCTCAGCTTTGGTTAAGTTTTTCATTTCTTGATTGAAATGAGACGACCAATTCACTACGGCGCTGATAATCAACACAGCAGCAGTGGTTGCCGCAACATGTTGTGCCCATCGTTGTCGTGTCCACGATGTTTGGTTTTGAATCGCTGTAAAGAGTGTGGCATCTTGAAATAAAATGTCCGTAAAAAATCCTGAAATAAAATAATTTCGCGCGCGACCTTGATTCTTTTTCGGTGTAGTTGGAGTTAACTCGAAGGATTGTGTTAAGGGCTTTAATAAACGATCCACTTGTTCATCATAATTGCCTTGGCTCATGAAGTACAAACCACGCAAATTACAATGCTTGGTCGCCATGAGGCAAGGGGATAATTGTTGCAAAAAAGTCGCCAGTGGTCGTTTTAAGCTTTCCATTTGTAAGGGAAAGTCTTTAATTTTTGCTCTTTTTTCTAGACTGCGTTGTTGATGCAATTTAGCAATGAGCACTTGATTTAAATCAGTGAGTAAATGATCGAATTCGACGTCAAAGGTATCGGAAATTTTTTGCATGGTAGAAATTTGCGCTTGGCTCAAGCTGATACCAAAGGGACGTTGCAATTCCTCTGGAGATAAATGTTCAAAATACTCAGCAAATCCCGCTAAACAATCACTGTGATGAAAGAGGAAATAAACGGGTGTTGAATGTTTCAAAATAGCTTCAATGTCTTGCAGACGTTGCTTGAGCAAGAGCAGTAAGGGTTGTAATTTTTCTTTACCATAAATGGCTAAGTCGGCCAAGTTAATCGTAACAATAATACCTTGCAAAGAAGGAACATGGCGTTTTTTTAATAGCGACAATAAATTAGTCCAGAAGGGTTGTATCGGTTTTTCGCTGAACTCAAAGTATTGGGAATTGCAATCTAAAAAAACAGCTTCGCGGGTGGCAAACCAATCACAATGTCGTTGCTCGTCTTGGTAAGCCTTTGCATCACGTTTTGTTAACAAGAATTTTAAATTAGACTCAGCTAGTAATTTACTCTTAGAGGAATGGTTGTCACCGATCAACAAATACCAAGGTAAATCATAAAGTCGTATTCTCTGATGACTGCCGGAGATCTTGGTTTTTTTAAGAAAACGCAGCGCACCTAAAAAATGTTTTTGCCGTTTGTCTACTTCCGTTGCAGGGCTTTTTTTCTTCAGTTTTCTAATGTTGATCATGGTGGTTCATTATGGTTGATAAATCTTTATAAACAGGCAGTGCATTGATTTTCAAAACATAGTTAAACCCTAAATACACGGTCGCGAGCAATGCCATCGTGAATGCAGCAATCAGCCACACAGGGATTGGTTTGCTCATTAAGCGCGGTAATTTCTTGAAAAGTTTGATCGGGTTATTTAACTTTGTATAAGTCTCTTCGCGCTCCCTACGAATGTCATGAAATAATTCATCCATGACTTGGTCTAAGTCATCTCGACCGTGAGTTAAGTGACGGTAACGCCCTTGAAACCCAAGGCTTAAACAAAGGTATGCAAATTCCAATAAATCACGATGCAACTGGGTGTTGTCACGCAGTTTCTCTAAGATCAAGAAAAAACGTTCACCGCCCCAGGATTCACCTTGAAAGGTTTGCAATAAACTGTATTGATTTTGCCAATTGTGAAGTTTGCCCCACTCAGTGGTGTGAATGATTTCATCAAGGGTGGTACAAAGGATATATCGAGCTACTAAAATTTCATCGGCACGGTAACCACGTGTTTGCGCAGCGCATTCAAAGGCCTTTATTTCATGAATAAGTGCCGCTTGCGTATTCTCTAAGGGCGGCGCTTGTTTCAATTTGCGTAGCTTATGGATTAAAGAAAATAGGGCAGAGGCTGCCGCTACCAAGGGGTTAATACCAGAATTAGCAATAAAGGTTTTTGATTTGCAATAGGTTTGTAATGTGGGTAACGGTTCCTTCGCGCGTGCCGGCGAAATAGGATCATTAGTAGGTAATTGGACCCGTTCGCCTTTCGTGGAGGTTTTTATTAAACTTTCCTTTTGCATGCTCACGTTATCCTTTCTGGACGTTATTTAAGGGCGCGTTCCCTTTCCACAGCACGATATCCAATGTCCGTACGGTAATAGATACCATTGAAATGCACTTTGTTCAATAGTTGATATGCATTTTTTTGTGCTAAGGTGGCAGTGGGTGCTAAGGCCGTGGCGCATAGCACGCGTCCTCCTTGTGTTAGAAAATGTCCTGCATCAGCATGGACACCTGCTAAAAAGAGTTTGGCGTGTTCTTGTTCCGTATTTAATCCTGTGATGTTTTGACCGGTCTGGTAGGCATTGGGATAACCCTCGGCACAAGCTACCACACCCACTGCAACACGAGGATCCCACTGAATAGGCGTATGGTGCAACTCACCAGCCAAGGCTTGTTGGCAGAGCGTGATGAGATCACTTTGTAAGCGCATCATCAAGGGTTGTGTTTCAGGATCGCCCAAACGGCAGTTAAACTCTAACACTTTGATGCTGTTATCAGGTGCAATCATTAAACCCGCATATAAAAAGCCAGTGTAAGGATGTCCTTCGGCTTTCATGCCGGCAATGACGGGATTGATTACTGTTTCGAGAATTGTTTTTTCTAATTCAGGTGTGATGACCGGCGCCGGTGAGTAAGCACCCATACCGCCGGTGTTGGGACCTTGGTCGCCATTATCGCGAGCTTTATGATCTTGACTGGAGGCAAAGGGCAGAGCATGTTCACCATCCACCATCACGATATAACTGGCTTCTTCGCCCGCTAAAAACTCTTCAATCACAATACGATCACCGGCACTGCCAAAGGTATGTAAAGACATCATTTGCTCAATGGCATCTTCGGCCTCTTGTTGTGTTTGTGCAATGATGACGCCTTTGCCAGCCGCTAAACCATCCGCTTTTAAGACAAGAGGGAAGGTTTGTGTTTTTAAATAATCTTTAGCCAAGGCGGGATTTTCAAAGGTTTGATAATGAGCGGTGGGGATCTGATACTTTTTCATGAAGTCTTTGCTGAAGGCTTTGGAACTTTCTAGTTGAGCAGCTTCAGCGCGGGGCCCGAAGATAGCGAAGCCTTGTTCTTGAAACCGATTCACAATTCCCTTCGCTAAAGGTGCCTCGGGACCCACAAGGGTTAAATCAATTTTTTTCTCTCGAACAAAGGCGAGTAATGCCTCAATATCACAGGCATCAATACCGGTATTTTCAGTGTTTGCTTCTAAGGCGGTACCTGCATTGCCGGGGGCAACATAAAGGCGTTGTAATTGTTTCGATTGCGATAACTTCCATGCCATGGCATGTTCGCGTCCGCCATTACCAATTAATAAAACATTGAGCATGTGAAAATCCTCTTATTTTAATGTAAAAAATGTCGAACACCGGTAAATAGCATCGCAATGTTTGCTTCATCGGCCGCTTGTATGACTTCTTCATCTCGTATCGAGCCACCGGGTTGAATAATGGCAGTGATGCCAGCGGCTGCAGCGGTATCAATACCATCGCGGAATGGGAAAAAGGCATCGGAGGCCATCACACAACCTGCCACAATGAGTTTTTCATCTTGGGCTTTGAGTGCAGCGATTTTTGCACTATAGACGCGGCTCATTTGACCTGCACCAATGCCGATGGTTTGTAATTGTTTACCATAAACAATGGCATTGGATTTGACGAATTGCGCAACCTTCCATACAAAGAGGCAATCTTCATATTCTTGCGGTGTGGGGGCACGACGTGTGACAACTTTTAATTGCTGGGGATCTAAACCGGCAATGTCATTTTCTTGCACGAGTAAGCCACCTTTTACACGGCGATAATCAAGGCTGGTTGTTGGCAACGTATCTTGCCAAACGCCGCACTGCAGAAGGCGAATAGCAGGTTTCTTTGAAAAGACGGCTAGTGCTGCATCGGTTATCACCGGAGCGATCACGACTTCAACAAACTGACGTTGAATAATTTTATCGGCAAGGGGCGCATCGAGGGTTTGGTTCAGGGCAATGATACCGCCAAAAGCCGAAGTAGGATCGGTTTGAAAAGCTTTGTCATAGGCTTCTTCAAGAGTAGCGCCGATGGCAACACCACAGGGATTGGCATGTTTTACGATGACGCAGGCGGGTTGAAGTCCCAGTGCTTTTACGCATTCCAGCGCCGCATTGCTATCTGCAATATTATTAAAAGATAAGGGTTTACCTTGTCGTTGGTCAGCGGTGCTGATGCAAGGTTCTTGTATGCCTGTTTCGATATAATAGGCCGCTCGTTGATGAGGGTTTTCACCATAACGTAAATCTTGTTGTTTCACAAAATCCAACGATAGATGCTGAGGGAATAAGTTATCTTGCGCAGGAGGCGTATTTTGCTGATTTAAATAGTGACTGATGGTTGTATCATACTGTGCAGTGTGAGCAAAAGCTTTTTTTGCCATCGCAAAACAATAGTCTCGTTGTAATTGACCGTCATGGGTTCGCAAAGTGTCAGCTAATTCCGTGTAATCTGCTGGGTCCACAATGACGCAAACATCGTGATGATTTTTGGCGGCAGCACGAATCATAGTTGGCCCACCAATATCGATATTTTCAATAGCGTCTTTAAAGGTACAGCCTGGTTGAGCAATGGTGTTAGCAAAGGGGTAAAGATTAACGACGACCAAATCAATAGTGGGAATTTGATGCGTTGCTAAGGTCGCAGCATCTTGAGCGCGACGCGCTAAAATACCAGCATGTACTTTGGGATGTAAGGTTTTAACGCGGCCATCCATCATTTCAGGAAAGCCCGTATAGTCGGCGATTTCAATATGGGGAATACCATGAGTTCGTAATAAGTTAGCCGTACCACCCGTGGAAATGATTTCAATATTTAAGTCATGGAGTGTTTGCGCTAATTCAAGGAGGTTCGTTTTATCGGAAACGCTGATTAGCGCCCGTTTTATGGGGATCATTGGCATTATGAAAATCCTTAATAGTTAGCGAAAAGCGAGTTACAGAAACACAAAAGTCTGGTTGCATGATGCAGGGCCAGACTTTCTAGACTTGAGACCCGAAGCAAATAATGAAAAGAAAGCTCAATCTTATTTGCTTCGAGCAGCGTAATGAGCTTATAGCAAGTCGTAAGTTTTGAGCATTTTGCGTAGTGTACCGCGGCTCAAGCCCAGTATCTTCGCAGCACGTGATTGATTGCCACCAGTGTACTCCATAATTTTTTGGAGTAAGGGTAATTCAATTTGCTCTAAGACCATTTCATATAAATCAGTTGGTTTCTCACCCGCTAATTGTGCAAAATAGTTATCAAGCGCGTGTCTTACTGCATCACGTAGTGGTTGCTCAGACTGTCCGTGGACAACATGGCCGACTACGGGTTTTTCAATAATTTCTGCAATATTATTCATGCTTTTCCGCCCTCTCGTTGCTTATTTAGATGCATCACTGCGGCCTTGACCACGGCAATGCGCCAGATTAAAACACATTCATCAAATAACTAACGGATGAACAAACACCCGCTAGCAACCTGGATACATGCTCGTTCACACAGTGGGAACGCTAACGTAGTGTTAGAGTGGGTTGTAAACTCCCTGTCACTTCGCATGATATCCCTACTTGTTGCCGTATACGGCTGGAGCTTATAGCCGATCAATCAAATGATCCGATATAAGCCCTGTTAAGGAACGTTTTTAGGGTCCCGTTCCAAAGCAGGTGCCATTATAACATCGGTCACGATGTATACAAGTCCTCTGTGTAAAAAAGTTTGTTTTTTTTGTAGCTATACCGCTCGCCAATGAAGATGCGACTTTTGGCATCAGTGCAGGCGGTATATTAGGTGCTGCATTCGAAGAGTCTTTTAGCTTTGCAATTAGAGGGGAGATCTCTTATGCTTACGCCTTATATGGGCCTTGTTCCCATCTCAAAGATGTTATATAGGGAGAGATCTGAGTGACTCGAAGGACAAGAGTAGCTAGTGCCATTATTCTGGCATGTATTTTAGGCTTAGGCTCTATTGCGGGAGTCGTCTGGCTTAGCTATAAAGCAACTTATTCAGAAGCGAAGGAAAACCTAGTCAGTATCATCTCTGGTATTACTCGTTCAGCGCTATTTCCCATGGAGCATGTGAAGCAAAGTTTTCGGCAAGCAGAAAAAGTGACGCCGCAATGCACGCCTGAAGATATAAACATTCTGCGAAATTTTGTATTTGATTTACCGTATTTAACGGCAGCGAATCTTATTGCTCCCGATGGCCAGGTAGTTTGTTCCAGTTGGGGAGGGACTATGGCATCCTTTCTGCGTTTCGAGATTGCGCATGGTGAGCCTGGGCAGTTTTATTTGAATGGACCGACGAAGGTATCATGGAGTTCAAGCCCCGCATTATTCCTAGTGCAGAATCGACAGGATGGTTATGCACTCCAAGCAGTGATTAATCCTAAAATTTTTAGTTCGGAACTCATTGGGAATGTGGGGCAGGGCGGTTTTGTTGCATTGATTCGTTATCAAGATGGGCATGTTTATGCGACTAAAGGTGACTTTTCAAAATTAGTTAAACGAGAGTTTCTGGATGACAAAAATGCAAACGTTATTCGTTTCAGAGCAACCTTCGAAGATAATATCAATCGTGAAGGCGTCATTATGCCAGTGCCAGAGTTACCAGGAGTGGCGATCATGGTGGCTGTGTCTGAAGAGTGGCTGCTAAAAAACTGGCGATACAATATATTATTATTGGGAGGGTTGGGTGTCATCATCTCCGGGTTGCTTATTTTCATTATTATCTTAACCACTCGCAGAAGCTTATCGTTAGAGTCAGAATTGCGACGTGCGGTGAAACAAGAAGAGTTTTTACTTTATTATCAGCCTGTGGTGGATTTGACTCGCGACAATAAACTAGTCGGTGTTGAGGTTTTGCTGCGCTGGGGACATCCAAGCTATGGTTTCCTGGAGCCAAGTAAATTTATTAGCTTGGCTGAAGAATCTGATTTGATTGAGCCATTAACGGAATGGATTATCTGTCGAGCTATTCAAGAGTGGCGCCGCACATTGCAGTTTGATCCAGAGTTTCATTTGGCAATTAATATTGCGCCACGCCACATGGATAGTCCCCATTTCATGGCAATGATAGAGCGGGTTTTAAGAAGTACTCATATTCAGCCTCAGCAGTTGATTCTTGAGGTTGTGGAGCGCGGGTTATTAATTTCTGATAATGGTCAGGTTGAAAAAAACTTAAAGCTGCTAAAACAACATGGGATCCGCGTAGCCTTAGATGACTTTGGCACGGGCTATTCTAGCCTGAGTTATATTCATCGTTTTGAAATTCAATTTTTAAAAATTGATCAGGCATTCACAAGTCAAGTCACTGAAAAAACAGCGGTGACAGATTTGGTGAAAACCATTATCAGTATGGCGAAACAATTGAATCTGAGCGTTGTCGCAGAGGGTGTCGAAACGGAAGAGCAAATCACCTTTTTCAAAGAGCAAGGTGTTGCTTGGGCACAAGGATACTTCTTTGGAAAACCTGCGCCCATTGATGTATGGCGGGCAGCGGGACAAGAGCCAAAGCAGGGTGGTTATGCTGTGGATCTTTACAATCCGAGTATTTATTAGTTAAAGCAAACGAGAGCCGCTGAGTAAGCACCAGTCTTCTGCATAAACGGGCTCAGCCATGTTAAACCAAGGTCTGTAACAATCTATAATGGTCGGAGCTTGTTCGCGCAGAATGCCGGAGAGGATAAGCTTGCCTCCGGGAATAACGCGTTCCGCAAAGTGAGAGGCCAATTGTCGTAATGGTTCCGCTAAAATATTTGCGACTAATAATTCACAATGAATATGTTCCGGCAAATCCGATGGATAGAGGATTTCTAATGTATCACAGACATCATTTTGTGTCGCATTAGCCAGCGTGGCTTCTAAGGCTTGAGGATGAATATCGACGGCCCAGATTTTGCGAGCGCCTAGCTTTGCTGCGGCAATGCCTAAAATACCAGAGCCACAACCGTAATCGATCACTGTTTTGTTTAGAACATCATGTGTCGCAAGCCATTCGAGGCAAAGCGCTGTGGTGGGGTGAGTTCCTGTGCCAAAGGCTAAGCCGGGATCTAATAATAAATTGACAGCTGTTGGGTCTGGAACATCGCACCAAGAAGGACAAATCCATAACCGTTCGCCAAAACGAATAGGTTTGAACTCATCCATCCACACTCGCTCCCAATCTTTTTCTGGCACAGTTTCTATTTTATATTCCGGGAAACTGTTTAAACCGAGGGTGCTTTGTAAAGATGATAGCAATTCCGGTACATTTTGTTCTTCCATGAATAGCGCAATGACATAGGTTTGTTGCCACAAGGGCATGCGATTGATTTCAGGCTCAAAAATCGGATTGTCACCGGCATCAAGATACGTGACCGAAACGGCACCTTGTTCAAGCAATTCATCGCCAAAGATTTCCGCCATTGTGTCTGATGTGAGAAGCGTTATCTGTTGCATCAGTTTTTCGACAGCAATTCTTTTTCAAGATAATGAATGTTGGTGCCACCTTTTGTAAAATTAGCATCACTCATGATCTCTTTGTGTAATGGAACATTGGTTTTGATGCCTTCGACAACAATTTCATCCAATGCGTTTTTCATGCGTCTTAATGCAATGTCTCGTGAATCACCAAAGGCAATGAGTTTTCCGATCATAGAGTCATAAAATGGGGGTACTTTATATCCGCCATAAATATGAGTGTCGATGCGAATGCCGGGGCCACCGGGTGCATGAAACACTTGAATGGTACCGGGCGATGGAATAAAAGATTTGGGATCTTCCGCATTAATTCGACATTCAATGGCATGGCCTCGAAGTTGGATGTCTCCTTGTTTATAAGATAAGGGAAGGCCCGCTGCAATTCGAATTTGTTCTTTGATTAAGTCTACGCCGGTGATGAGCTCTGTGACGGGGTGTTCTACTTGAATTCGAGTATTCATTTCGATGAAATAGAAGTTACCATCTTGATAAAGAAACTCAAAGGTTCCTGCACCACGATAATTAATTTTTTCACAGGCCTTTACGCAACATTCACCAATTTTTCGACGCTCTTCGGGTGTGATGCCAGGCGCAGGTGCCTCTTCCACAACTTTTTGATGGCGGCGCTGCATAGAACAATCGCGTTCACCTAAGTAAATGGCATTGCCTTTACCATCACCTAACACTTGTACTTCAATGTGGCGTGGGTTATCGAGAAATTTTTCCATGTAAATGGTGCCGTTGCCAAAATTGGCTTTTGCTTCAGAACGAGCAAGACCGATATTATTTAATAAAGTTGCTTCACCATGAACGACACGCATGCCTTTACCACCACCGCCGCCTGCGGCTTTGATGATAATGGGATAGGTAATGCGTTTAGCGATGGCTAAGTTTTCTTGATCGTTATCCGATAAGGGGCCATCAGAACCAGGAACGCAGGGCACACCTGAATCTTGCATGGCTTTAATTGCAGAAACTTTATCGCCCATGAGACGAATCGTTTCGGGCGTGGGGCCAATAAAGACAAAGCCACTGCTTTCCACTCGCTCAGCAAATTCGGCATTTTCTGCAAGGAAACCATAACCGGGATGGATCGCCATTGCATCGGTAATTTCAGCAGCGCTGATGATCGCAGGTACATTTAAATAACTTTCTGTCGCAGGTGCTGGGCCAATACAAACCGATTCATCTGCCAGTAGGACATGCAGCAAATCAGCATCCGCTTGAGAATGGATCGCAACAGTTTTGATACCCAATTCTTTGCAGGCCCGTAGAATGCGCAAAGCAATCTCGCCGCGGTTGGCAATTACAATTTTTTCAAACATCATAGTGGGGTTATCCAAAGGTTATTCGATAATAAACAGGGGTTGTCCATATTCTACGGGCTGCCCATTCTCTACCAATTTAGCGGTGATGGTGCCTGATTTATCCGCCTCAATATGATTAAACATTTTCATGGCTTCAACGATGCAAAGAATATCTCCGGCTTGAACTTTCTGACCAACACTCACATAGGGAGCTGCATCGGGTTGCGGTGCCGTATATACGGTTCCTACCATGGGAGACGTGAGTACGTGACCTTTTAAGCCTTCTTCAACGGCATTGACAGAAGTGCTGGCAGCAGCTGTATTATTTGCCGCAGGCGCATGTGCTTCAGCAGGCATTTGATAATACATGGGAGGAGCATAATTCATGGATTGTTGGGATGTGCCACGACTAATTCGTACGGAACCATCACCTTCTTTAATTTCTATTTCACAAATGTCGGAGGATTCTTTGAGTAATTCAATAAGTTTACGGATGCTTCTAATATCCATGGTAATCAATTAACTCCTATATGGGTTGATTTAAAAAATGGTCTGCAGCAAGCAGTGCTAGCTGATAACCATAAGCACCACAACCGCCGATAACGCCCTTTGCAATATCAGAGAGGTACGAGTGGTGACGAAAAGATTCACGTTGATAGATATTGGATAAGTGGACTTCTATAAAAGGCACACTAACCGCTAATAAGGCATCGCGTAGTGCAATGCTAGTATGAGTGAAGGCTGCTGGATTAATCAGGATAAAATCAGTTCCATCTTGTTGACAGGCTTGGATTCGCGTGATTATTTCAGCTTCGGAATTGCTTTGAAGAAAAGCAATTTGATGGTTTAACCCCGTAGCTGTTATTTGAAGCTCATGATTAATTTGCGCTAGTGTTTGTGTGCCATAGGTGCTAGGCTCACGAGTTCCCAGCAAGTTTAAGTTGGGGCCATGTATTACCAGTATTTGTGCCATTGCTTCTATCTATAATTTAGTAATGTGTCTAAATACTAATCAAGCCTCTCTCGAGGCCTGATACATTGTAGCGGCAAGGTTGTTTACAGCAAATACCACCAAGTTACCGCTAGTTCGCAACAGATTGTACCCTATACTAGGGATAAAGCAAGTATTGAGCGACACCGCTTGCAATGAACACGCGACTTTTGACATCGGTGCGGGCGGTGTCTCCTTTTATTAGATGCTGCGCCCGGGGAGCCCGGGCTTGCACACAAGAGGGAGTTCTACTCCCTCTTGTGAATCCCCCATCCCGGTGGAGCACTTCAAGCTGCTTCGCAGCTTGAAGTGGAGTTGGCATAGACTTGCTTATCGCATAGTGCCATAGGCAAGTTGATAACTGACACTTGTAGGAAAGACGTAGTCATTACTGCCATAACGGTAATAACCGTAAGGGCGGTAATATCGATAAGGTCTGTAATATCGATAAGGCCCGTAGTATCGATAAGGTCTGTAGTATCGGACTGGTCTGTAATAGTATCGATAGTAAGGTCTATAGTAGTAGGGTCGGTAATAAGGTCGGTAGTAATAGTAAGCCAATTGAGTGGGCTGAGACGCAACGCCATAGGGATTAAAGGATCCGCTATATGCATAGGGTTGATAGCCCAAACTTGGTTTGCCATATGCCGGCGAAGTTTCCGCTTGGCCGTCATAAAAACCACTTCGATCAAAGGCGGCATTCATGATTCGAGTGCTAAGGTCTGGCTCCGCCATGGCCACCCCTGCCATTAACAGTAATGGAGCAGCAGCGCCAATGCCTAGCCATCGATAATAAGATTTAGTTAACATGATTTTATCTTCCTCTTTAGCTCAACATCTGTACTAATAATAGTCAAACATCAGGAAGATCTCGCTTATAGCATCAAAATAACTCATTAGCGCATGATTATGTGTTTGATTTATAGTCTATCATGCAATGGAACCTCTCTAGCGTCTCTGGTAGGCAGGTTGGGAGAGGTTTAACTGAATAATATTTATAAAGCATGGGGGAGGGAAGGAGGTTGTGGCAGCCCGTCCGTGGGCCAGGGGTTTCCATGTAGAATGTAGATTGTGAAGTTTATCGGGAAGGTTTTGTAGTGATGTCCTATTTACTACAAATACCTACTGATCATCCTTGGTGCCATATGGCTAAAGGTTCCATCCTTTAGCCCATCCGTCCTGGATCACATGGCAATTCGTCCCTCGGCTGCTGATACCTATCCATCGATATCATTTGGTTGATGGCCCTCTAATCCTATAGGGGCACACTCCGTATCAAAGGCATGGCACTAAACGAAACATTCCCTCTCTTTTAATGCCCGGACCCATTGTTCATACAATTCTTTTGCTTGCGTAAACTTATCAAGAACTAGTAAATTTTGTATCTCTTGTTGAATGCGTTCAGGAAGTAACCCAAAATTGCTTTGTTTGTCATCTTTGCTCATAATAAAACCTCTATTTTTTTCGACGGCCTTATCTTCAACGAGTTCAATTATTAGGCAAACAAAAATGAAAATCAATGATTATATTCTAAATTTAACCCTTTATTTTCTGGGGCTTTTTTTAAGCAGAGGGTATAAGGAAATAAAAACATGGATCGCTCACACTTCACCATGCTTTAAAAAATGAAATAAAAGAGGTTAAGGTTTATGATACTCCGCAGAGCCTGATTGGCCAGCGCCAGAATAAACTTTAAGAAGAATGTGGTGAATACAATGCTGATGCAATTCTAAGGGCTCAGCAATTAATCGTTGTAAAAACCATCGTGATAACTCTTCAACCGTAATATTAGCCACCGGTAAAACTTTCACATCGCGCTTTAAGAAGGGGATCTTTTCTTGATTAAAATGAACATAAAGGTAATCGCCATCTTCTTCTAATCGCTGATAGGGTGATTCACCAGGGATTAATACCCATTCGCTGAGTTCTTTACACAAAGCCCGTAATTTTGCTTTATAAATCCCATAATCGAAAGTCATACCATTTTCAGTCACTTCCGCGGTGATCGCAGCATACATATGAAAATTGTGACCATGTAACCGTTCACGATGAGTGCTAGAAAAAATGGTGTAGTGTCCCGCAGCGAAAGACATATCTTCTTTATCTAACTCAATGGTTGATAATCGAAGGGAGGTTGAGTGGTTGTGTGATGAAGTCATAATTTTCTGCGCCAATCCTGTAAAGCAAAGCCTAGTAACGATTCGTCGAAGGCTTTGGTTAAAGCCATTACTTTAAAGAGCTCGCCCATTTCATGAGGCATGGTGAGCATTTTAATTTGCTGATTGTAGTCAAATTGCAGCTGCATATCACTGGTTTTCGCTAAATTTATTAAATTGCATCCCAATAAAAAGTGAGCTTGATTACAAAATCCTGCAACGTGCCATCCTTGTTGATGAGCTGCAAGGGCGATATGAGTAAAATCGACATGAGCGGTGATGTCTTGCAAACCAGGATATAACAATGGGTTGTGATGAGAATGGTGCTGATAATGGCACATCAGCGTGCCTTGATCCCGCTGTGGGTGGTAATACTCAGCTTGAGTAAAGCCATAGTCGATGATCAATAGCACACCGCGAGAGAGGCTTTGCTGCAATGAAGCCAGCCATGGTGTCAGCCATAGGTTAATTTCAGATTGGTAATTAAGGGGGTGTTCCGAAAACAAAGCAGTAATTTGCTGAGTGAGAGGATCATTGAGCGGCAATAAATCCCAGCATAGTGCGCCTTCTCGCAATGTCACACCCATCTCATAGAGTTTTCCCTCGATAAAACGAAATGCAGTGATGGGCATGGCATCTAAGACTTCATTAGCAATTACCACAGCCTCAATACTTGGATTGGGTAATGCAGACAACCATTTCACCCTGGGCAGCAAATGTGGGCATTGCTCTTCAAGTCGTTGTCTTTGCCGCTGTTGTAGTTCGCTACTGAGATCCAGGATGTAATAGGTGGCCGGCAAACACTCTAAAGCTTCTAATGCTAATAATAAGTGTGCTGCCAATGCACCAGAGCCCGCACCGAGTTCTAATATGCACCCTTGTTGTAGTTTCGGCAGAATTTGTTGGCATTGTTGCGCAAGGCATTGGGCAAAGAGGGGCGATAATTCAGGGGCTGTGATGAAATCGCCCTGCGGCCCAAATTTCTGTTGACCATTGGCATAGTAGCCAAGTCCAGGTTCATAGAGAACGTAGTGCATATAATCCGCAAAGGGAATAGTATTTTTTTGCGAAAAAAAAGTTTTTTGCAACCCTGCCATCACGCGTTGAGAGAGTGCAAGGGCTTCTGGTGATGGTGTCGGTAACGGAGAGGATGTCATTTTATTTATCGTACTCAATCATAAAAATACAGCATATGAATTCTGCACGAAGTATAATGGTGCGATGATTTTTGAGCAAGGAGTTTACAGTATGCAACGCCAAAATGATTACGTTGAGGCCCCTCTTTTTGATAAAACTAATGGACCGGTGATTCTGATTACCGGTGGTAGCGTGCGAGTTGGGCGCGTTATTTCCCAGTATTTGCATCAGCAAGGTTATCGTTTGTGTATTCATTACCGTCATTCCGAGCAAGCTGCATTGCAGTGGGTCGCCGAGTTAAATGCGCAACGGCCTCATTCTGCTACGGCGGTTGCTGCAGATTTGTGTGATATGGCGAGTGTGACAGCGATGATGGCAACGGTGATGAAAGACTGGGGGCGTCTCGATGGCATTATTAACAATGCCTCTAGCTTTTATCCGACTCCGCTGCCTACGGCGACGTCTGAGCAATGGGATGATTTGATGGGGAGCAATGTGAAGGGTGCATTTTTTCTTTGCCAAGCAGCGGCGACGGAGTTAACAAAACAAAAAGGGCAAATTGTGAATATCGCAGATATTCATGGCCAACATCCCTTGCGTCGACATAGTATTTACTCCATGGCAAAGGCTGCTTTAATTATGATGACAAAATCTCTCGCTCAAGAGTTAGCGCCCAACGTGCGAGTGAATGCAGTCGCACCGGGTGCTGTATTGTGGCCGGAGGATTTGAGCGAAGCGCATCGACAGATGATCTTGGAGCGCACAGCATTGCAGTGTCCTGGTAGTCCACTCGATGTTGCACAGGCCATTGGTTATTTATTGCAAGCACGCTTTGTTACGGGGCAAGTGCTCGCGGTCGAGGGGGGGCGCTATTTTTAAGCGTGTAACACTCTTTAGGAGTGTTAAAGACAATGATATACTTTGCGCCAATAACGGCATCCAAATGAAAAGGGAATAAACATGATCAAAAAGATGGTTCTGAGTGGGTTATGTGGAATGATGAGCGTGACGGCCTTTGCTGCATATCCTTCAGATTATTTTGGATTGCCGGAAGTTGTCACTTCCGGTTTCTATATCAATGGTCAACTTGGCTGGGGAAGGCAAGAACTGGGTTCCGGCTCCTTTGGGCCAGTGGTCAATGATAGCTTAGGTATTGTGATCACGACGCCATCAATAAAAGAAAGCGGTATTGCTGGTCGGTTAGCTTTTGGCTATGACTTTAATAATTTTTTTGGCTTAGAGTTGGGTGGTAGCGCGTGGGAGCGAAGTAATTTTAATTGGACAACGGTTGATGGAAATAATGTTAGTGGAGCCTTTGGGTCTGGTGATCACGCTAATTACGCGGTAGATTTGTTAGGGAAAATAGATATCGGTCTTTATCGCGGGTTACATGTTTTTGTTAAAGGTGGTGGTGCCTATGTTTTTAATAACATCGATCTTAACCATCAGTCACTTATTAACGACTCCGTGTTTTTGACAGCATTAGATAAGAATATTAATGACCGCAACAATTACTTTGCATTGGAGGCAGCTGCGGGGATTGGTTATCAAATTGATCCGCATTGGGATATTTCACTAAACTATATGCGCATCTTTGGTAATAGCGATAATGTTTTTAGCGGTAATTATAAACCGAAGCTGAGTATGACAACTTTAGGTGTCGAGTGGGATATTTAAAGCGTTTTACTGTACTGTCAGCAAAATCGCATGTAAATAATTGCCTTCGGGAAATGCGGGTAGCAATGCATGATCGCTGGCCGCGCCATACACACCTAATAGTCGACATTCGCGACGCACCATGCGTGCCGATTCATTAATTAAACGGATAAATTCGCTTTGTGTCATAGCTGCGGAGCAGTTGCACGTCATGAGCAGGGCACCAGGTTGTAAGACTTTAAAGAGTTGTGAATGTAGGAAGCGATAATATTGAGAGGCTTGCGTCAAATGTTTTTGTGATGGAGCAAGTTTCGGTGGGTCTAAAATCACAAGATCATAATCACTGGCCATGGCTAAACTTTCACGGGCATCGGTTTCAATAAATTCAATGTTGGAGAGTTGATTAAGCTCAGCATTACGTTTTGCTTGGGCAATCGCAGCTTCTGAGCTATCGATAGCGGTAACCTGAGCGGCACCTGCTTTTGCAGCATGTAATGCAAAGCCACCGGTATAGCAATAAAGATCTAACACACGTTTGCCAGTGGCGAGGGCAGCAATGCGTGCGTGATTTTCGCGTTGATCTAAATACAAACCAGTTTTTTGTGTTTGTGCAAATTGAATAGAAAATAAAACGCCTTGTTCGCGAATCACCGTCTCTGTAGCTTGTGTGGATTGCGTAACAGGTTGTTGCCAACCATCTTGTTTCAATGCTTTTGTTTGTGGAAACCAGATGACTTGCTCTAAGGGCAACGATTTTTTCATGCACGCGATGATCAACTCACGATGAGCTTCAACCCAATAAGCGGAGCTAGAAACAATGGCGATCTCATTAAACACATCGATGGTTAATCCTGATAAGCCATCACCTTCGGAATTAAAGAGTCGATAAGCATTAGTTTGTTCATTAGGCAATCCTAGGTTGCGGCGCAACGCAAGCGCTTGTTGCAAACGATATAGGACAACGCTTTCCAAATCAAAAGCAACAGCGCCTTCACAGAGGGTGAGCATACGAATGCGATATAAAGAGTGCTCGTTAAACACGCCATAGCCGAGGAGCGATTGATTAGGCCCATGCACTTTGACCAAATCGCCGGTGACAACAGTTCCCTCTTGTTTGGCGATGGCCTTTGGAAATACCCAAGGGTGGCCTTGTAGGATAGGTTTTGCCTTTTGCGCGGAGAGAGTGATGATCGCCATGAAATGTGAGAGCCTCGTGTATAAGAAATCCTTTTCTTTGGTTAATGATTTTTACGACGCAGGATTTTGTCAATTTTAAGGTAGGCGATTGTCAACCTAACCGGGTGTGATTGTCAACTTTAAGCGGATTATTGTCAACCTTTGGAACGATAATATGGTTGGTAGCTATCTCAAGATGCTAACCACCGCAGTTGAACTGTTTAGCGTAAGATGTAGGTAAATCAATAAATTAAGTAATATAATGCAAACGCAGGACTTTAGAAATGCTTGAGGATTAAAATGTGAGTGTAGATTGGTTGATCTGTGAGAGTAGCCTGAGTTTCAATGAGCTACAATCAGAAGTTTACGTAACAACACCTATAGTGGTAAGTAAGTAAAAAGACTCTGAAAATCGCATCAGGAGATTAAAATGAATAAATGTAAATATAACTATTGTGTTAATCGTCCGAAGCAAAATTTGTATATACGATTTTATTATGCAAGCTTTTTAGATCTAGCATTTGCAAAATCATTAACATTAAAAAACCCTAGAAATTCAATTGAATTGGTCGAATACAAGTCATATTTTTTACAACAGTCTCTGGAAAAACTCTTCAAAGCTATTCTTCTTAATAACGATCGAGACTGCAACTATAGAAAATTTGGGCATGATCTAGTAGAGGCAGGGGAAGAGATATCAAAAGAATTTGGCAATGATAATTTAAAATTTATAATTAACAAAATATATAAAAATAACTTGTCTCATGGGCTTTCAGCTCAAGATAAATCACGGTTGTTAAATGAAGTCAAAAAATTTTTTCCGGGGGATGATGAAGCATTCATATTTTTTAAACATCTTTGTTTCTCATTAAATGAAAGTTTTTTTGCCATACGTTATCCAGAGAAAGTTTCACAGAAAGTAGAACTGCATGAGGTCTTGCGCGGTACTGATATTATTCTTCAAACTATTATCGATGTACATAATAAGTTATTGAAGGAATACTTCAACCAAAGCAGTTTAAAAAAGATGATAGTTCGTGTATATCGTGGGAAGTATCGAGGGTATTTGAGCTTTTATCAAAAAGCCAAATGGTGTTTAATAACTTTTTTCTCCCAGACACAGGAAGATATGATAAAAAAATTAATAATCGAAGTGTTTAAGTAATAAGTGTTAAGGGTCGGAATGTGTCAGGGGATACGAGACAAAAAGTTTATTAAGTTAGTACGCAACGGTGCTTCCAAAACGTTATTTCTTTGCTCATTATTATTTTCTAAATTCTCTAAGTTAATTTGCGTTATTTGTGGCGGATTAATATAAACTGTTGGAGCGAGCCTCTTTAGTTTAGGCGAACACTTACAAAACCACGGCATGGAAGAATTACATTGCCATTTCTAAATGCTTCGGCGGTGTCTGGTATTGTCTGTAAAAGACTTTACCTTTTTCAGCTCGATTATACATGAATAATTACTAAAAATTTATTTAATCCAGATGTTAATATCATAATTTCCGAGCTCTTTTTGTTCAAGATATGCCCTGCCAATTGCAATCCCTACGGCAGTTAAAGAAAAAAGATTAAAACCGTTTTTATCCCAGGTGTTAATAATATTGTCGAATGAAGATATGCTATTTAGCAGAACTCTGACTTCGTCTATTGTTAATCGATTATTCTGTGTAATTGCTTTTATATTCTCTTTTACAACATTATCCTCTATTTTATATGGAGATCCGTTAACAGTCAGAGGAATATCTTCAAATAAATATAAACCAACATCAGGATTTAATTTAAATAAGCCATTTTCATTTTCTAGGAAACAAATATTTTTGATAACAGAGGAAATATTAAGTGTACTGAGAGCTTGTTCAGAAATTTCTTTTAAAAATAATTGAGGATATTGATTAAATATATTTTCCACTATTTCTAGAGTCTGAAATTGTGTAATTTTTCCGCAGGAAAGAGCTTCTAAGTATTCAAACTTAGAAATAGTAGCATCAATTTCTTTAAATGTATGTGCAACTTTCGAAAGGTTCAAAAATAACACGTCTTCATTCAGTATGGTTCGATATTTTGTTCTTGAGAAAAGAAAACTGAATGCCAAAATTTTTATAAGGTTTTCATCAAGTTTAGACGCGACTTCAATAGCTTCATTAAGTGTCAACTCAACAATACTACATTTGGTTTTTTGTACTCTATCAGCAACCAATTTAGCTAAAACGTCATGCACTTGGGAGGATTCAGTTCTTCCTGCGCCTTTTATCGCTTCACGAAGTGCCATTTGAACATCAGACTCAGAAAAATTATCTAATTCTAATTGCGATAATCCTTCAAGCTGTGAATTGAGTCTTTCTAAAAATTTATTTGAGTTAAGGTGAAATTTTTCAAATGCGCGTTCAGCATGAGGATACATTGATGTGTTGTATGTTTGAGCTAGTATCTGGATAGCTTGCATATCAAAGTTGCTAACTTGGTTATTATTACCTGTTATTGCAACATTGCTTTTTCCATCCTTTTGCTCAATTTTATTGAAAGATTGTGAGATGTCGCTTTCCGCGATCTGTTGATTATTATTCCCTTTAATTTGATTGTTTTTTTTAATTAGTGTGCTGAATTTAAATATACCGATAATAGCAACTATTATCGGAACAATGATTCCAGCAAGGAGTTTATAATGTATTTCTATCCATTCAATCATTTCTTGACTCGCTTTTCTAAGCTGGGCATAAACAAAAATTAAACTTGAATTAAGTAATATGCTCAATACGTTTTTTCAAATCGGCAGGTGCAATGAAAGTAAATGCCTTACCAGTTCTTTGTTTTAGTAGCAGCCCAAGGGTTGCTAAATTTAATAAATCAGTACGTGCAGTATCATATGTTACGTTGTGAGATTGGCGGTGTCCCTCAATTTTATAATGCATATTCATATGCTTTAACGCATGTCTAATGAGTGCGATTTGTCGGTAATTTAGTTTATTCAAAAGAGTTTGACTGGTGTGTAGTAGCTGTTCGGTTTCAATGATTTCTCTGCTTTGCTCTTCAATGTATTTATATAGCGTATCAATTGCTTCTAAGATCACATCTAACTGGTGAATTACAAAATAAGTAACATCATTCTCATCTGTTTCAGTATAAAGATATGCACGTGCATATTGGCTTGGAGCGCGTTTGATAATTTCGGAGATTGAAATATACTCCATCAAACTGTATCCCTGATGTGCCATAGACCAATAAAATAACGCGCGTGCAGTCCGACCATTTCCATCTACAAAAGGATGGTCATAGGCCAGCATAAAATGTAGTAGTATGGCTCGAATAATAGGATGGATAAAAAACTCACCTTTATCTGAGGTTTCATTGGCAAATTTACATAATCTAGTCAGTCTTTCTTTTAATTCATTTGCATTAGGTGGAGTATGCAGTACTTGATCCTGATTGTCCCACACCTGAATATCGTCGGTTAATCTTATCTTTCCAGATGTGTTTGGATCATCTAGCGTATCTGTTGTAAGTATGCGATGTAGTTCTAAGATCATATCAACAGTCAGTGTTTCATCTTTTATTTCACGAACGAACTGCATTGCTTGATAATTATTAAAAATCATTTTTTCACTTGAATCTCTGGGTTTACGTTTTGTGCGTAACATCTCTTTTGCAACTTTTCTAGTGGTGGAGGCTCCTTCAAGCTGACTTGATGTAATAGACTCGTTAATGAGAGATTGGACGAGGTATGTGTTTTTCATTGGTGTGTTTAGAACTGATATGGGGCTTTGAATAGCATTTCCTGTGCTCCGATCTATAGAGTGCAGCTTATGTAAGATATCGTCTGTGGTTGCTAAAACAAAAGGATTGTTATTCTTATCGTTAAATGGTAGCTGCTTGTATATTGTTTTACGAGATAATTTTATAATCAGCCACCATTGTTCGGATGATAGTTCATTAGGTGCTGATAGATGCCTAAGCTTGTCCCAGTGCAGATATTTTCCCTTGACTGTAGTGGAGCGCAGTGCCCATAGCTTATGAAAAACTTGATTATCTATATGATTTAAATCAAATCTTGGTGGTGGCATTGGTATCTTCATAACTTTGTATTTTCCGAGTTATCTACCAAATTAGTATTAATTGGTAGATAACCGGTAGTATAGTTTATGTTTTTTAATAAATCTACCAATTCGGTACAAATTGGTAGGTTATTGGTATTTGAGGGGGGTATCAATTCAATATTGAATAGAACTATCCAATTCTATTAATGGGCCCACTAGGACTTGAACCTAGGACCAAAGGATTATGAGTCCTCTGCTCTAACCAACTGAGCTATGGGCCCGCAAAGGGGGACATTATAAATGAAGCGCTAAGGTTTTTAAACCATTTCTTCTGTATCTAAGAAGCTAGCCAATTCTTCAGAACGGCTAGGATGGCGTAATTTCCGTAGAGCTTTCGCTTCAATTTGACGAATACGTTCCCGTGTGACGTCAAATTGTTTGCCGACTTCCTCTAAGGTATGGTCAGTATTCATGTCGATACCAAAGCGCATACGCAACACTTTCGCTTCACGAGGTGTAAGGCTGGATAAGACTTTTTGAATCGCCTTGCTCAATCCTTCACCGGTGGCTGCTTCCAGTGGGGAAATGGTACCACGGTCTTCGATGAAATCACCCAAGGTGGAGTCATCATCATCACCGATGGTGGTTTCCATGGAAATGGGCTCTTTCGCAATTTTCAACACTTTGCGAACCTTATCCTCCGGCATCAGCAAACGTTTGCTGAGTTCTTCGGGGGTGGGCTCCAAACCGGTTTCTTGCAGCATTTGCCGAGAGATACGGTTTAACTTGTTAATCGTCTCAATCATATGAACCGGAATTCGAATGGTTCTCGCTTGATCGGCAATAGAACGAGTGATTGCTTGACGGATCCACCAGGTGGCATACGTTGAAAACTTATAACCACGGCGATATTCAAATTTATCCACGGCTTTCATGAGACCAATGTTACCTTCTTGAATCAGATCCAAGAATTGTAAGCCGCGATTCGTGTATTTTTTAGCGATGGAAATTACTAACCGCAGGTTTGCTTCCACCATTTCTTTTTTCGCAGAACGTGCTTTCGCTTCGCCAATAGACATTTGACGATTGAGTTCTTTAATATCCAATACGGTCAAGTTACAAGAGTCTTCAAGGTTGATAATTTTCTTTTGCGCACGAATGATTTCTTTTTCATAGCTAAGTAATTTCTCAGCATTTTTTTTGTTTTTTGCACAAAAGCCAGTAATCCACTCTAAATTAGTTTCTTGGGTACGGAAGGACGTAACGAATACTTTTTTCTGAATTTTAACCTTGTTAACACAAATATCCAGAACGAAACGCTCTTGTGAGCGCACTTGCTCTAAGAGACCGCGCATATTGCGGATCAACTGATCCAATTGACGGGGAGCTAACTTAAAGTTAACAAACATTTCCGCCAATTGAGCCCGATATTTTTCAGTGGTTTTATGTTTTTTACCATGCTTTTCTTCGGCAGCCAGAACTTTTTTGTATAGAGTTTCTAACTCATCAAAGCGTGTTTTTACTAAGATAGGATCGGGGCCAGTGTCGAGAGGATCGGCATCTTCGTCAGTTTTGGCTTTACCACCTTCACCTTCTCCGCCTTCATCTTCATCCTCATCTTCAGCAACGGCAACAGTGCTTTCTTCGGCTTCACTAGCGAGTAGTGCATCTTCTTTTTCACTTAACTCCATGGCTTCTATATCAGCAAAGCCAGTGATGAGGTCGCTTAATTTGCCGTGCTCAGGATCAATTGCCTTATAAAGATCGATAATTTGTTTAATAATTTGTGGGTAAGCAGCTAAGGCATTGAGTACCATGCGCAAACCTTCCTCGATGCGACGAGCAATAGCAATTTCGCCTTGACGAGTCAGCAACTCGACGGAACCCATTTCCCGCATGTACATACGAACGGGATCATTCGTTCTCGCGGCCTCAAGGTGATTGAAGCTAGCAAACTCTTCTTCATCAGCTACAGGGCTAATAACGCGTTTGAATTGTAAGTCATCGGCATCTGGCGCTACGTCAACCACTTCGATGCCCATATCAAGGATCATATCGATGACGGATTGAATCTGATCGGGTTCAATAATTTCAGTGGGCAAATGATCGCTGATTTCTGCAAAGGTTACATAACCTCGCTCTTCGCCTTTATCAATTAGTTGTTTTAACAAGGATTGTCCTTGCTCCCCTGGTTGGGTCGCACCTGTTTCTTCAGCCATTTTATCGTGACTCAAACTCATGTTTTCAAATACCCCTAGCTTTAGGGAACGTTAAGGATGGGTACGTTCCTAATTGACCAATATAACTAGCTACGTTCATCGAACCAGCCATTCTATTATTTTTTAACCCATATATCCAGATTATGGCATGATTTTTTATAATGCCACCCTTCAACTAACTTGAGAGACTCTCCTTGCTCTGTGCAATGAGCTGCTGTAGTTGAATTTTTTCCTCATTTTTCAAAGTGCTATGACTTGCCTTCAGCATCAATGCTTCAATCTGCAACTCAATCGTATTCTTCGACAAGCTTTTTAAGATTTCCTTAAATTCTTGCTCCATGGCGGCGAAGGGCAAAATATGATCAATAATGACCAATCGGCTCAGTATAGATGCAGATTCTGTTCCTTGCCAATGTTGCAAGAGAGTTGCCGTGTTCGCATGAGGATTCGCTTTAATAAAGTCCATCACGGACAATAGCAATTGATGTGTCGCAGGCAGCGTTTCTGCATAATAAGGTATTGAAATCGTTGGATTTCGTGCGATCTGTGGATGCTGAATCAAATAACTTAGGGCTCGTTCAATCGGGCTTAAGCGTGGCATGGGTATTTTTTTCTGAGCCGTTCTTAATGGATAAGGCACGCTTTGATTGCTGGGTTGTTCTGTAATGAGGGATTGAATTTTTTGATTATCGATACGAACTTGTCGTGCCAACTCCTCAGCCATCAATTGTTGATAAGCGCCTGGCGGAATTTTTTGTAATAGTGGAACTGCTAATTGGCTTAGGGCGGCTCGGCCATCCAAGGTGGTGGGATCGGTTTTTAAGCGTAATTCTTGAAACAGGAACTCAACTAAAGGCTTTGCTTTATCAATGCGTAAATTAAAGTTATGCACGCCCTCTTGGCGAATGATGGAGTCGGGATCTTCACCCTCCGGCAAAAAGAGGAATTTAGCCTGATGACCATCTTGCATCAAAGGCAAAATGTTTTCTAAAGCGCGCCAACCAGCTTGACGTCCAGCACTGTCACCATCAAAACAAAAGATAAGTTTTTTCGTGTATCGAAAGAGTCGCTCCAAGTGCTGGCGTGTGGTGGCCGTTCCCAAGGTTGCAACAACATGAGTGACGCCATGTTGGACCAGGGCAATTAAATCCATATAGCCTTCAACAATCAGAATGTGTGGAATATTTCCCGAGTGCTGTAATAAATGATATAAGCCATAAAGATCACCTGTGCCTTTATGATAAATAGGGCTTTCAGGAGAGTTCAGATATTTGGGTAAGCCGTCACCGAGCACGCGCCCGCCGAAACCGACAATTTGGCCCTTACGATTGAAAATAGGAAATAAAATACGATCGCGAAAGCGATCATAGGTTTTGCCTTCATCATTACGAATGACTAAACCACATTGCACTAATTGGTTTTGCGCGCCAGGGTGATGGGTATTGAAATAATCCAATAATTGCGACCAGCCGGCGGGAGCATAACCCAATTTAAAATGACGAATGGTTTGTTGGTTTAATCCACGTTGTCGCAAATATTGTTGCGCTGTTCGCGATTGTTCTAATTGTTGGGTATAAAACTCTTGAGCTTGCAGCATTAACTCATACAAGCTTTGGTGCTGTGTTGATTGTTGCTGAGTGCGCTCTTGAGAATAAGGCACCGCAACGCCGGCAATCGCAGCTAACTGTTCCACGGCTTCCACAAATTCTAAGCGGTCGAGCTCCATTAAAAAGCCGATGGCATTGCCATGTTTGCCGCAGCCAAAGCAGTGATAAAATTGTTTGGTAGGGCTGACAGTAAAGGATGGTGTTTTTTCCGTATGGAACGGGCAGAGCCCAGAAAGATTTGCGCCAGTTTTGCGAAGAGGCACACGATGATCAATGACGTCGACGATATCAACCCGCAACAATAAGTCATTAATAAATGTTTCAGGAATATGTCGTGCCATGGTGTTCCTCCATCATAAGGTCGCCAAAGCGAACAAAAGCTTCATACCGTGGCTCAAGAGGACCTACAGTTTAGATAAAGCATCTTTGACGAGCTTGCTAGCCATTGTCCCATCTGCACGGCCTTGAATCTGTGGCTTTAAGTGAGCCATGACCTTGCCCATGTCTTTAATATCCTTTGCCTCAACAGCAGCAATGGCTTGAGAAATCAATTGTGCAACTTCGGCATCGGTCAAAGGTTGTGGTAAATATTGCAGGATGATGGTCAGCTCAGCTTGTTCTTTTGCGGCTAACTCCGCACGTCCGGCTGTGTTGTATTGCTCAATGGACTCGCGGCGTTGGCGCGCCATCTTGTCTAATAGAGCGATTAGCTGATCATCATTAAGAGTAATGCGCTCATCGACTTCTCGTTGCTTAATGCCAGCCATGATAAAACGCAAGGTGGTCACTAACTCTTTGTCGTGAGCACGCATCGCATTTTTTAAATCGGTATCTATTCGTTGTTTGATTGTTTCGCTCATAAAGGTATTACCTGTTTGTGCAGGGACTCCAGCGGGAATCCCTCCCTGTTATTTGCCCTACGCTCAACAACGTAACGTCGAGCTTACCATCAAGGGAAAGAACCCTTTCCTTCCCTTGATAATGCCTCTCAGAGGAGAGGTTCAGCGAAAAATTTGAGAACGGTTACTTTTGTTTTTTACCGCGAGCTACCTTGCCTCGTATGCCGCGGGATGGCATAGGAGCAGCTTTAGCTTCTTGTTTAATGCGACGTTTTACCGCAGCAGCTTTTTCTTGAGCGCGGATTTTTGCTTTTTTAACGTGACGAGCACGTTTTTTCAATTCTTGTAAAACACTAGCTTTTTCACAGGCACGTTTGAAACGGCGCAATAAGCTGTCAACGTTTTCTGATTTTTTCGAAACAACGCTTGGCATGTAATTGGTTACCTTAAATTTAATGGTTAACTTAATTCATTTCGTCCTTTGGAAGAGCAAAAGGGGGCTGAAATAGCCTAATAACCTTATGATCTCGCCCAATATAAGGCAGAAAATTTTGCAAGTTTAATGACTTCCGGATCAAAAAGCAACAACTTTAGGAGAAACCTCACGCGTTCTTACGAGCTTGATAGGCTTTAAACAATCGTTCCCAAACTGGCTTTTTAGGGAAGGTACCTACATTTTCTCCATTCAAGGTCGATATCGGCATGATTTCCTTGGTGGAGCTGGTTACCCATATTTCGTCAGCGTCTTTTAATTGTGCCTCAGTAATAGGGGTTTCCTGGCAGAGGATGCCTTGTTCTTTTGCTAACTCAATGACTAAACCACGGGTAATGCCCGGCAGCAATTGATAACTGAGAGGGGGCGTCAAGATGGTTTCTGACTTCACAATAAAGACATTGCTCACTGAAGCTTCTGTCACATAGCCATCGCGCAATAGAATGGTTTCATCGGCATTTAAGTCTTGGGATTGCTGGCGCAGCAAAATATTGCCCAATAAACTAACAGATTTAATATCACAACGATCCCAGCGGATATCCTTCGCGGTAATTGCTTTCAAGCCACGACTCGATGTTTCAAGCGTAGGCGGTGTAAATGGCATCGCATAAGCAAACAACGAGGGTTGAATCACGGCGGGAAAGACATGTTCACGAGTGGGATAGGTACCGCGCGTATATTGCAAATAAATATAGTTAAACTCAGAGGTGGATAGCGCCAGTAATTCAGAGATGATCCCAGTAATTTCCTCCAAGGAATGGGTTAAAGGAATACGGATTTTCGCAAGATTTTTCACCAACCGGTCTAAATGGGGCTCTAATAAAAAAGGTTTTTTAGAGTAGGCAGGAATCACTTCATAACAGCCATCACCATAAAGAAAGCCACGGTCGAGCACGGAAACGTGTAAATCTTTTAATTCTGCAAATGTGCCATTCAAATAACCGATAGGTCCAGATACTTGATGAGCAGAGAGCTTATGAGTTGATGTTGCCATGAGAATCCTCCAAATGAGTAGCTGAGAGTATTGTCTTTAATCTTTAGAATTGTAGTAACTCTCATGGGAAAGAGCTAGTTATTTATGATGGGGTTACATAAGACGTGTTTAGGATGGAGATCTTAGTTGCTAAGGATCTCCACCTTTTTCGTCGTATCTACCAGCTTAGTGGAGAGTAAACAAATAATCGCCTGGTTGAATGCAGTGGCAAGCAGAGGATCATTTAACTCCATGCTGGCTAAGTCGCGTTTGGTTAATCGTTTTAAACTAGAAGCTTCTTCCGCAAGGATGGATGCGCTGCGACTGGAATTTAAGTAAAACGCTAATTCACCCACAATATTACCAGGACCAATTGTAAATAGTTTTTTTGTCCGTGTTTTACCAACATTAATAAACACGGTTAAATAACCTGCCTCTAGGTAGTATAATTCCTGTGAAAGATGTCCTTGATACACTAACATATCACCTTTGTTCAAATGAATATCATCAAAGTATTTAGGAATGCTAGACGCAAGAGTTTTATCACCTAAAAAATCTTCCAGCTTGATGCGTTGTGTGGCAGCTGCTTCTACTGCGTAATGATTTTCTTTAAGTACTTCAACTTCACAAAAATCAAGGGCTGTATCTGCATCAGGGATGTATCGGAAAAAATCATGGAACTGTAACCACGTCATTTTTTTTGCTAACTCAGGATAATTATTTTCCGAAAAGCCTGTCAGAATCACACATAGTTTTTCTTCTGCGGCAAATTGGCTAATTTTTTGAAAACTGACTTGGACAGAGGAGTCAATACCACAGACACGCTCAAAGTCATAAAGCACATATTTTGCAGGCTCATCTCGTTGCTCTGCGAGTAGGCTTTTCAACTGAATCACGGAGACAGCCGTAGATCCAAAAAACAGATAATCTTGTAATTTTAAATAAATAATTTTATCGCCATTTTTTTTCAGAATGGCTTGCGCTTCAGGCTCTCGCCCTTTGGAGCTCGTTAATTCTTTGCCATCCATAACAAAGCGAAGGTTATTAATGCGGCTATAGGTCATCATAAAGAACAGTACCGAAATGAAAAATCCGGCAATAGCTCCTTTGACAAATCCGAAGGACATCACAGCAAATACGACCGCACAAATAATAAAGCTATCCCAGACGTCTAATCGATCTCGCAGACGAAACGTCCATTTGTAAAATAATGAAAGCCCCGCAAGAAAAACTAAACCAATCAGGATGAAACGGGGTAAGTAATTAATGATGTCTTGAATAAAAAATAAGGTGGCGATACAAGAGAGGCCTGAAATAATACCAATGGTTCGAGTGTGGATATTAAATTTTTCACATAAAGAAGTACCTAACTCTTCGTGGTAACCGATCAAGCCGCCGGTCAATGCAGAAAAAATATTTGCAAGACCGGTGACGCGTAATTCTTTATTAAAATCGATTTCCTTTTTGATAATCAATTCTAAACTCAAGTTGATAAATAACAAGGCTAGAAGACTGACAAAGGCAATCATCAACATAGTGCCCAGTTGATCGAAAATAAGGTACCAGTCAATGGACTCAGTGAATGTCATCGTTGTTACGAAGGAGTGCCAAGAGATCGGTGTGATATGTAACAATAAATTGTTTTGTTGTGCCCATGCAACGGATTGGCCCGAGGCAAACAAAACGATATAAAATAAGATGAGGCCACCAATAATCGAGCCTGAAAAAAATAACGGATGTGAATATCGCTCGAAGATAACAAATAACCCTAAGCCAAAACACAAACTAGGCACCCAAAGTAGCCAAGCAGTCAGATCAAACAAGTGATTAACCATTTCCAATGTAAAATGATGAGTGGGAACTGCTTGCTTAATACTGCTGAGAAGCAAGAGTAATCCAGCACTGGCAAGAAACCCTGCAATCACCGGAAAGGGTGCAAATCGCGCGAAGTTTCCCAGTCGAAAGGTTCCAAAACCAAAAAATAATAACCCAGTGATGAAGGTTGTCAGAGAGATTGAAATTAGAATGGTTAAAAAAGCTCCGTGACCCGTACTAAAATACAAAGCCATAGAGTGCACCATTAGAATGATAAGAGGTAATGGTTCATTTTTGGGGCGTGAAAAGGCCGTAGGAATGCTACTAAAGAGTGCAATAATAAGTGTTACGATACCAGCGCCGAGCAGTGTACATAAAATACCATAGGGTAACATTTCCTCTAAGGGTCCCGTGTAAATAAGCTGTGAGTAAGCGAGACAGACTGCGATGCCAGAAAAAGATAATCGGCCAGCCAGCGATGAGGCGACTATTAATGACTTCCTATTCATAAAAACTCCAAACTGCGATTTGTTTAATCTATCGCATATCGCGGGATGTCTCAAGAAGTTAGAAGTGTTAAGTAGTTTTGATAACGTTGTTGAGGGATTAAACCTTGCGTGATGGCTGTTTTAATCGCACAAGAGATTTCATTATTGTGCTGGCAGTTGCGAAATTGACACTGCTCTAAGTAGGGCGAAAATTCAGGATAACCGGCCAAGAGTTCTTGGAAGGTAATCGGCCAAAGATTAAATTGTCGTACGCCGGGGGAATCAATCAGATCACCACCACTCGGTAAATGGTAGAGTACCGCTGTTGTGGTGGTGTGTGTGCCTAAACCAGATTGTTGAGACAAGTCACCCACTTGAATGACCTGGTGAGGAGTCAACGCTTGTATTAAGGATGATTTACCAACACCCGATTGTCCGACTAAAATGCTGACTTCATGCTGTAAACATGCCGCTAATGCCTCTAACCCATGAGATTGGTGTGCGCTGGCTAACACGATGGGAAAGTTTAAGTGTTGATAGGTTTCTAGTAGATGTTGCTGTAATGACGCTGCTTCCGGCAAATCTGCTTTATTAACGACGATAGCGGGTTTTAGTTGTAATTGATGAGCTGCAATAAGAAATTTATCAATTTGTAAAAAACTAACGGGTGGAAATGGCGCAATGACAATGATCATTTGTGTCATGTTGGCGGCAATAGGTTTACGGTTGCCGTTGCGATCTAAGCGTACTAACTGCGTATGTCTCTCTTTAATGGCGATGACAACACCGCGTTGATCATGACTTTCTTGCCAAATCACTTGATCGCCACAAACCGGCGTGGGTAAATGTTGGCGCAAGTGACAGGCGTAAAGCATACCGTGCTCATCTTCAATCTCAACTTGAGTGCCAAAACGGCGCACAAGTAAACCAGATTGCTCGGGCCCTAAGGGTTGTGAAGATTGCTCAAGCTCCGATGTTGCAGCCGGCGTTGATTGACGAGAAGCCTGCTTATCCTGGATACGACGTTGCTGTTGGTGGGTAATTTTGCGTTTGCTCATGGGGGGATATTCTATACCGATTGCACCATGAGATGCAAAGTTAGTGCTCTTGGTTGAAGAGCAGATGCATTAGGAGTAAAGGTAACGCCATGTTTATTAATGAATTTTTATAAATATTATTGAGTTTTTGCGGTTGGTGCAATTATGTGAAAGATTGGTGCAATTGGTGCAATTATGGAGAAATTGGTGCAATTGGTGCAATTACGTTATAATTGGTGCAATTGGTGCAATTGGTGCAATTGGTGCAATTGGTGCAATTTAATCAAAAAGGAATATCCATGGCTGTTATTTATCCAGAACGAGAGTCAAAATCTATTGAGCTGAAATCACTATTGCCCAATTTCAGCCAATTAATTAAGACATGTGTTGCTTTTGCAAATGGTGTTGGCGGACAACTGATTATTGGAGTGGATGATAAAACAAGACAAGTGATTGGGGTCGATGAGGCAACACAGAACCGAATCTATGATGAATTCCCTAATAGTATTTATGATGCGACAAGCCCTAGCTTGTTAGTAGAAGTCTATGAGCAAAACTTTGATGGAGTTAATGTGCTTGTAATAGATGTGCCAGCCAGTATCAAGAAGCCGGTATTTATTAAGAGCGAAGGAGTTCCCAAAGGTATATATTTGAGAGCGGGTTCTAGTACACGAAGAGCCAGCGAAGACTCAGTAGAAGAGTTAATGCGGGAAAATAAAAGAATTTATTTTGATGAAGAGCCAGCATTGCCAGAAGTGAGTGTTCTTTCTTCAGAATTATTACAAAGTATTTTTGGGAAAATTAATCCAACTCAATTGGTAGGAGAGAAAGTTTTTGCTGCAATGAGCGCTCATTCAAAAACATACCATCCTACTATCGCTGGGCTATTAACATTTTGCCAATCGCCACAAAAATATCTACCAGAGGCTTTAATTCAATGTACACAGTTTCGAGGCACTGAGGGTAGAGATATTATTCAAACCCAGGAAATTTCCGGCAATTTGGAAACACAAATCGCACAGAGTTTTCAATTAATCAAATCATGGTTGTTGCGAGATTATCAACTAGTAGGTGCAACGTTACGTGGCACAACAATTGTGCCAGAGGTTGCCTTGCGAGAAGCTATTGCTAATGCAGTACTGCATCGAAAATATTGGTTACCAGGCTCCGTAAAAATTGCGCTTTATGACGATCGATTAGAAATTTTTAGTCCAGGAAATTTTCCTGGGATTATAGATGTTAATGATTTGGGAGATGGTACGACGTATTTAAGAAACCCCCATTTAGTCAGGATTGCACGGCGTTTTGGGTTAATTGAAAAGCTAGGCACAGGAATTAAATTAATTTTTGAAAGTTGTCAAAAAGCAGGTTTAAAAAAACCAGAATTTATTGAAGGAGCAGATAGTGTAAAAATTATTTTTTATTTACTGCCAGAAAAAGATAACTTTTTGGCAGAGGAAGAGCGATTGATGGCCCTGTTTAACATGCGAGAAGCTGTGACATTAAAAGAAATGCAACATTATCTGCAAGTATCAAGAAATACCGCTACGAGACGACTTAATCAATTATTAGAAAGTGGAAAAATAAGGCGTCTAGGAAAAGGTCCAGCAGTGCGTTATGTGCGTGTAGAACCTCCACGCCAATAACTATTAACATTTTATTAGGAATTACTACATGAGTCATAATCTGCAAAAAGGCACAGTCTATCTTGTTGGTGGTGCTGTACGTGATGAATTGTTGGGGCGTTCTGTTAACGAGCGTGATTGGGTCGTGGTAGGTGCATCGCCTGAAGAGATGGTGGCCGCAGGGTTTGTGGTGGTCGGTAAAGACTTTCCAGTTTTTTTGCATCCAGAAACTAAAGAAGAATATGCGTTAGCACGTACAGAACGTAAAACTGGCGTTGGTTATGGCGGTTTTTCATTTAACACATCGCCAACGATAACTTTAGAAGAAGATTTAAAACGGCGAGATTTAACCATCAATGCTATTGCTAAAACAGAACAAGGTCAGTTAGTAGATCCTTACGGCGGTGTTGCTGATTTGAAAGCGCGACATTTACGTCATGTGTCCTCTGCATTTACAGAAGACCCTTTGCGCGTTTTGCGGGTTGCTCGCTTTGCAGCACGTTATTTTTCCTTAGGTTTTTATTTAGTGCCAGAGACATTGCAACTCATGCGCGAGATTGTAAAAAGTGGAGAGTTAAAGCATTTAGCTGCAGAACGAGTTTGGCAAGAAACATTAACAGCGCTGACAGAAACCCATCCTCGAATTTATTTTGAAGTGCTAAGAAATTGCGGTGCCTTAGAACAATTATTTCCGGAGTTGGCAAATTTATATGGTGTACCCAATCCACTAAAATGGCATCCTGAAATCGATAGTGGTGTGCATACAATGATGGTGTTAGATGCTGCCGTGGCGTTGTCACCCGATCCACAAATTCGTTTAGCAGCGTTGTTGCATGATTTAGGTAAAGCTCTAACACCATCACAATATTGGCCGAAACACGCAGGACATGAAGAAAAAAGCGTGCAATTAATTCAAGACTTTTGTGAACGTTGGCGAGTGCCTAAGGATTTCAAAGAGTTTGCAATTCTTGTGGCGCGTTATCATGGTATCTCTCATAAAGTTTTTGAATTAAAACCCAGTACCTTAATTGAAAAACTAGAGCGACTAGATGCTTATCGCCGTCCACAACGTTTTTATGATTTTCTACTCGCCTGTCAAGCTGATCATCATGGTCGTACCGGGCATCGACATGCACCGTACCCTCAAGCAGATTATTGGCAAGCAGCCTATGAAGCAACAAAAACAATTGATACCAAATCATTGCTAGCGCAAGGATTAGAAGGCGCCGCCATCGCAAAAGCGATTTTTTCTCGACGTGAGCAAGCAGTCACGGCACTTCAAGCAGAATACTTGAGTAAAAGATAATTTACTTTTTGGGTGCGGAATGTGAGATAAAACAATATTCAATGACTAAAATAAACCGGAGAGATTGATGTCTAAACAAACATTCGAGTTAACAACGTTATCGAAAGAGGCGCAGGGTATTTTTCGCAACAGTCTGAATTTGTTGGTCAATATTTTTTTTCATAGGGTCAGGTAATAGTTCTTTTTGCTCCAACGTGCCCCATGCCGTGATGGTGCGCTCTATGGTTTCTATTACCAGCTGTGATATGGGGTTTGCTGGTAATCGTGCAGTATCAGCAAAACGCCGTATTTGATCTGGGGTAATCTCATTGAGACTGCGGCTTCCGCCAAAGGTCAATGCTAATTGATCTCCTTGGATATACGGGAGCGTAGCTACAAGATCATAAGCGGGTGATAGTGCGGGTGTGTGCTTATCAGGATAAAGCAGCGACCAATTCTTAAGATGCATATCGGCGTTGCCAATCAGTATTGAAAAAATAAGGCGACGCACAAATTCGAAAGTGCCTATTTCTCCGGTTTCCGCCCACAGCACAGAGGCAATATTAGCATAGCTACGGCGACGATATTTGTCTTCCGGAAATAAACCAAAAATTTGAGCGAAATCTTCCATATGAATGCGTTGTCCATTAGGGCCGCGGTCGAAGCGTTGAATAGCCAGCGCTTTACCTTCAATATTCGTCGCATCCTCGGGTAAGCCACGAATGTCATTGATATTAATCAAATGATTTTCTGGTAAGGTAATACCAACGGCGCGCGCCAACGCAAGCATTACAAATTCATTTTCGGGTACAGCAGGAAATCGAGCAGAAGGCAATTTGACGATCCAAGACCCATTCATTCCGTATAATCTTGCAGCCAAACACCCAGTGCATTGATTTGTGAAAGGTTAGATTTCATTGTTGGGCGGTTCCTATTCTTCAGAGTCTTCATTATCAGCATAGAGCGGGCGCTCTTCAGTTCCGTCATCATAATCGCGCATGAGTGATTGAACAGTCGGCACCAGTGAGCGATGAACCATCAGAAAATCATAATCAAGAATGCGCACAAGATCGAGAAGCGTATTAAAGCGAGGTACAATCTTACCAGTTTCAATGGCAGAGATATGCATTTGAGGTAATCCAATTCGTTGCCCTAACTCAAGCTGGCTCCAGCCATGTTTGAGGCGGGCAGTCTTTAACTCTTGGCGCAGAGATTCGGGTAGACCTTTAACTTTAGTCGGTTTCATATGCTTTTTTATATCAGTTTTCATAAATAATATAATAAGACATATTGAGTCATTTTGCCACTTTCATATATTAAAACATATGAATCGAGCATTTTCATATAAAATAACATATATGATGAGATTCTAAGCCAGTAAAGACCATGCTCATCAAGCCATGGCTGAAATGATCTTCCACTCTGCCGCGGTCACCGGTGTTACTGACAGTCGATTGCCGCGTTGTAGAATTTTCATCGATTCTAAACCAGGAATTTGTTTTAACTCATCCAGTGAAATCATTTGGGAAAAACGTTGTTTCAATTGAACGTCCACCATGTACCAACGTGGATTATCAGATGTTGCTGTCGGATCATAATGGTCAGAATTAGGATCCTGTGCTGTGTAATCGGGATAACCTTCTTTTACCACTTCGACGATCCCTACAATGCCGGGCGGTGTGCAATTAGAATGATAAAAAAACACAAGGTCGCCTTTTTTCATTTCATCGCGCAACGTATTGCGTGCTTGATAATTACGAACGCCATCCCAGTATGTTGTTTTTTTCGGTTGATGATTTAAATCATCAATGCTAAACGCTAAAGGTTCAGATTTTATTAACCAATAATTCATGGCATGCTCCTAATTGCAATCGTAGTAATGTGTATCAGTGACGACACCGGTTAAAGCGACATCCCAATCATCATGAGGAATTTGTGAAACTTGTTGTAACTCATAAGCAAGACCGATCAAGGGTCGAGCAGCGCTGAGTGTTTGTTTCGTAAATGCAAACGTTCGATCATAAAAGCCACCACCCATTCCCAGTCGATTACCTTGTTGATCGAATGCAACCAACGGGCATAACACTAAGTCAAGTTGTTGCGGTGAAATAGCTTGCTCGCTGACAAAGACAGGTTCTAAAATGCCAAATTGATTTGCCACCAGCAGTGTATCGCGTTGATAAGGCATGAAGGATAAAAAATTATTTGGCTCTGCAGATAAAATCGGCAAATAACAGTTTTTCTTTAAAGCCAAGGCGTCTTCTAAAATAAATTGTGTACTGATTTCCGCATCATTTTCAAGATATAGTGCAATATGTTGTGCGGCTTGATAGAAAGGCAGTTTTTTCAATTGCAGCAAAAGATTTTTTGCAGCAAGCTCGCGTTGCTCCAAGGATAATTGTCGACGCCGTTGTCGCAAGGATTGTCGTAATTCAACTTTAGTCACTTGAGCCTGGGTCCTCAATCGTAAACGATAAGATGCTATCCAGAACTGCCGTTTTCAGTGATCGTTGCCCTGAACCATGAAGTTCAGGTGGGGGTCTCTGGGCTGTATCAGGCGTCCCATGAATGGGCGGCACAACAACAACGATTTTCGACCTCCATATAGAAGCTATTTAACGGTTCGGCAACGAAAAACCTAATTCCGAACAAACCAGACAGCATCAGGATGAGAATCATAACGCATGATTCTTTTTTTTGCTATATCTTTTTATTAGATGCTGCGCCCGGTAATCCGGGCTTGCAATTAGATGGGAGCTCGCTCCCCTTTAATAACTTCTTATCCCAGTGAAATGAGTATGTACCCGGGGTTAGTAAATCGCATCTTCAGTAGCGAGTGGTGCGGGTATCTGCAGAAAAACCTCAGCCATTGATAGCGTTAACACTCTCATGCGCTCGTGAATGTCGGCATAAGGTTGCAGAGAACCGTTTTTTAAACGTAACAATTCATCAGAAAGGTTCAACGCAGCAGTCACCAAGGCATTTTCAAAGGAAGAAACTTTCTCCGATGTTTGACGCACCGTGTGTAAGACTTCATCTAAATACAAGGCCGCTTGGGCCAAATTGGCATGATCCTCAATGGGATGTTTGATATGAAACTGTTTACCCAATAGGGAAATTGTTTGTGTATCGTTACTCATAGAGTCTCAACCTCTTCCATAGAATGCTCGGTACGATCAACCGCTTTTAATTGGTAGATGATTTTAGAAATTTGCTCGGCGATGAGCGCATTGCGTTTTTTTAGTTCAGAACACTCATGGGTCAGTGTTGCGACTTGCTCTTGCAAAGAGTAATTTTCTTGTTTGAGATGCTTGCAAGTTTCAATGAGCAATTCTGCGTGTTCTTCTAGTTCGTTAAAAAGAATTGAAAAGTCCATGGAGGAGCTCCTGTGTCAATGTAAGAAATTGAGCGTATTGTCACATATTTTTAACAGCGATACTACTCGCGTCTTTAGGTATAAGCGGTATTGGCTGTATCATACTACAATAAGAGAAAGGCAAAGATGATGATGGCAATTTATTGATCCATCTTGTCGTAATGAAAACCTCATAAAAACAATTAATAAGGAATTTCGATGGAAATTAAATTTCTTGGAGCGGCAACAACCGTGACAGGTTCAAAGTATTTATTGTCCTTTGATAATAAAAAAATATTGATCGATTGTGGCTTGTACCAAGGGTTGAAAGAATTAAGATTACGTAATTGGAATCCCTTACCGATTCATCCAGCGACCATTGATGCAGTGATTCTGACCCATGCGCATATTGATCACTCCGGTTATTTGCCATTGCTGATTAAAAATGGATTTACCGGAAAAATTTACAGTACCGATGGTACGCGGGATTTGTGTTCGATTCTGTTGCCAGATAGTGGGCATTTGCAAGAGGAGGAAGCAGCACTCGCGAATAAATACGGCTACTCGAAGCATCATCCCGCGCTTCCTCTGTATACTCAAGAAGATGGGATGAATGCGCTTAATTTTTTTGAAACCGTGCCTTTTCAGAGACAAAGGCAGTTAACCGATCATTTTAGTTTTCAATTTCTTCCAGCAGGCCACATTATTGGTGCGTCCTTAGTTCGTATTCAATATAAAAATTTCTCATTATTGTTTACAGGAGATATGGGACGATTGCACGATCCCGTGATGCAACCACCGAGTATTGTTCATGATACGGATTATTTAGTCATTGAATCTACCTACGGCAATCGATTGCATGAGGCCGGGCATCCGAAGGATTTTTTGAGAAAGATTATTAATGAAACTACGCAGCGAGGCGGGACAGTGATTATTCCATCCTTTGCAGTAGGTCGCGCTCAAGCAATCTTACATTATATTTATCTTTTGAAAAAAGAACACTCCATTCCCGATGTGCCAGTTTTTCTGGATAGTCCGATGGCAGTGAATGCCACGAATATTTTGCTGAAATATCAAAACAGTTTGCGCTTGAATAAAGAGGAGTGTCGTCAATTAAATGATGTGGCTACTTATGTGAATTCACCGGAGGAATCGAAATTGCTGGATAGCGATCAGCAGCCAAAAATTATTGTTTCAGCAAGCGGCATGGCAACGGGTGGTCGAGTGTTATTTCATTTACAACGATATGGCAGTGATCCTAAAAACACGATTGTGTTTACCGGGTATCAAGCCATAGGGACTCGCGGCGCGCGGATCATGCGGGGTGAAAAAGAAATAAAAATTCATGGTGAAATGCTGCAAGTACAAGCGCAAATTGAGTCGCTTTCAAATGCTTCAGCTCACGCCGATTATAGCGAACTTCTTACTTGGTTAAGTGCATTTGAAAGAGCACCAAAAAAAGTATTTATTACTCATGGTGAATTAGACGCTGCAATATCATTCAAGGAAAAGATAGAAACTAAATTCGGTTGGTCGTGTATCGTTCCACATTACTTGCAAGAGGAATCGCTGTTATAGTCATAAAGAATGAAGCCCTATAGTGGCCCCCATTGTTAAGACAGCAGAAGTGCAATAATAGCGTTATTTCTCAACAGTTCTGTCAAATTAGTTGTCAGTTTGAACAAGCATCATAATTTCGACTTTACCACCTGCTGTGCTAAAATGGGCCTTTTTTTAGAGATGGTGGAATCGATATGGAGCCAAAATATAGTTTACCGGACTATGATGATGTGGCAGATGCCTTGGTGGAGATCAAAAACATGGTCACACCAGCGCAAATGCATGGTTTAATTTGTGGGGTTATTTGTTTGGGGGAGACTGCGTTAGATGAGCAAGCATCCATTGCTATTGCCATTGGTTTTGAGCAAGAAGAAGTGCAGTTAGCGCCAGAGCAATCCCAGACATTAAAGGCCTTATTAGATTACTCCCATGACCGATTGTCACAAATGGAATTTGATTTCCAGCTCCTCTTACCCGACGATGATAGATCCTTACGAGAGCGTTCTGAAGAGCTTGGTTGCTGGTGCAGCGGTTTTCTCTTGGGTCTAGAATCCTTAAAACAAAAAGATGAGTTAAGTGAGCAATTATCAGTGGATGGTTTTGACACCTTGTTAAAACTCAGTGAAATTGCACAAATTGATTATGAAGATTTGAGTTATAGCGAGTATGATGAAACAGCGCTGATGGAAATTACTGAGTATGTGCGGATGGCGATTTTAACCTTGTACAGTGAGTTTCACCGACATGTCATCACATCACGCACGATTCATTAAAAGATGGAATGGTTATCACCATGAGAGGAGATTGGAATGACGGAGTTTTCAAAAAGACGAGAGGCGCTGTTCGCGCAGATGGCAAACAACAGCATGATGTTATTGCCCGCGGCTACGGAAGCCTTGCGTAATGGTGATGGTTATTATCCATTCCGACAACACAGTGATTTTTATTACTTAACCGGCTTTCAAGAACCCGATGCGGTTATGGTGTTACACAAATACCAAGGTAATGAAGTTTTCATTCTTTACAATCGTCCTCGTGATCCGAAGATGGAAACTTGGAATGGTCGACGTGCGGGGCAAATAGGAGCCGTGCGTGAGTGGGGCGCTGATGAAAGCTATTCCATCGAAGATTTTTTAGAGCATTTGCCCGAGTTATTACAAGAAGCAGAAACGCTTTATTATCCAATAGGCGCTGATGCCGAGTTTGATGCGGCGTTGATGACGGCATTAAATGAAGTGCGAGCCAATGTGCGACGTGGTGCCTCTATCCCTACGCTTTTTATGGATGTGAATCCTTTGATTCATGAAATGCGATTATTTAAAAGCGATGAAGAAATTGCCTTGATGCGTCGCGCAGCACAAATATCTGTGGAAGCTCATCGTCGTGCTATGCAAGTGTGTCGACCGGGGATGAAAGAATATCAATTGCAAGCAGAGATTGAATATGTCTTTAAGAACAACGGCAGCGGAGCGCCTGCGTATAACAGCATTGTTGGAAGTGGCAGTAACACTTGCATTTTGCATTACAATGAAAACGATCAAACTCTGGCAGCCGGTGCCTTAGTGCTAATCGATGCAGGTTGTGAGTTTGAAAACTACGCCTCTGACATTACCACGACATTTCCAGTGAATGGCCTGTTTACCAAAGAGCAACGGCAAATTTATGAGTTAGTGCTTAACGCACAAGCTACCGTCATCAATCTCATCAAACCAGGTTTGCCCTGGGATAAAATGCAGGAGCTGACCATAGAGGTTTTAGTGGATGGTCTATTAAGTTTAGGTATTTTAAAAGGCACTCGTGAGCAAGCGCTCGCAAAGAAAACCTATGAACAATTTTATATGCACCGCGTGGGGCACTGGTTAGGTTTGGATACTCACGATGTGGGTTCCTATCGGCACGGTGAGCAATGGCGTCTCTTAGAAGCTGGGATGGTGTTTACGGTAGAGCCAGGACTCTACATTCCAGCAAACACACCCGATGTTGACCCATGTTGGTGGGATATTGGTGTACGCATTGAAGATGATGTGTTAGTGACAACCACCGGTTGTGACATCTTAACCGCGGGCTTACCGCGTACGGTAGAAGAGATTGAAGCGTTCATGGCAGCCTTTTAGCGATGAAAATTCTTTGTGCCGAATCTGTGTTAAATGCTACTCACTTATTTAGCACCTTAGGTGACGTGCAAGTGTTACCTGATAACAAGATCAATTCAGAGGCGTTGTGCGGCACGGATGTTTTGATCATTCGTTCAGGCACGCTCGTGAATGAAACGTTATTAGCGCATACTCATTTGCGAGTGGTTGCCACAGCGACGGCGGGTATTGATCATCTTGATCTGCAAGCGTTGCAACAGCGTCATATTCAAGTATTTCAAGCGGCAGGCAGCAATGCAGCGAGCGTTGCTGAATATGTGGTACATGGGTTGATGGCTTTTTCCAAAGAACGACATTGGCCTTTAACGGGCAAAACCATTGGTTTGATTGGTTATGGTGCGGTAGGCCAATGTTTAAAGCATTATTTGATAGCGTTGGGCTTACAAGTGATTGCCTATGATCCTCTCTTGGCGCAACAGACATCATCGCTTGTCAGTTTGTCACAACTGCAACAGCAAGCAGACATTATTAGTTTACATTGTCCTTTAGTGAAAGAAGGCGAATATCCTACCTATCATTTATTAAATGCGGAATTTTTTGCAGCGCTTAAGCCAGGAGTCTTGTTAATCAATACAGCACGAGGTGCGGTGGTGGACACCGCTGCGCTATTAACAGCTATAGAGCAAGGACAAATTTGCGATGCGCTGATCGATGTGTGGGAAGGCGAGCCGTTGTGGTCTTTACCGTTAATGGAAAAAGTATTTTTAGCAACACCGCATATCGCAGGTTATTCTTATACAGGTCGCTTAAAGGGAAGTTATGATATTTATCAACAATTATGTGCCTATCTACAACAACCCATTACGATCACATGGCAGCAATTACATGAACAACAGCAGCGCACAATTAATATTGAGTCAATGACCGGCGAGCGAAGCGATATGCAATGGTCACTCTTAAAAAAAACCTATGACCCACGACAGGATGATATTGCTTTACGCGCCTTAGTCCCTTTATCGACAGAAAAGCGTGCACAGGCATTTAAAGCATTACGACAACAGTATCCATCTCGTTATGAACACAGTGATTATGCTATTCATTTAGCAACAGCAGATGCGTCTTTAACACAATGGCTGCAAGCCATGGCTTTTAAGGTGAAATAAGATGACAGATATTCAACAAACAACAAAGGCTTCCTCAGATCTGCCGCCACATTATGATATTGCAATTGTAGGCGGTGGGTTAGCGGGTGCGAGCATGGCGCTGGCGCTTGCACCGTTGCCATTATCCATTGCGCTCATTGATAGTGTTTCTGCGATGGAACAAGTTCAAGCTAATTATGATGCACGCTCTGTGGCTCTAGCCCATAGCTCTTGCCAAATTTATCAAGCACTAAAAGTATTGCCTGCCATTCAACAGCAGGGTGAAGCGATTACCAAGGTGCATGTCTCGGAGCAAGGGCAATTTGGTTTTACTCGAATCGATGCGAGTGAATTAGGGTTGTCGGCATTAGGTTATGTCATCGAAATTCCACAATTATTATTTATTTTATCGCAAGCCTTAGCTTCTGCATCGAATGTGACGCGCATCGCACCTGCAACGGTTGCTTCCGTAGCGCAAGTGACGCCGCATCAACAGCAATTGCAATTTACCGATCACACACCGTTAACTGCCAGTTTAGTGATTGCAGCGGATGGCGTGCATTCACCGTTGCGACAACAATTAGGATGGCCGGTGAAGCAAGTGGATTATCATCAACATGCCTTTGTGGCCAATCTCACGTTGAACCGCCCGCACAACAATGTCGCGTATGAACGGTTTACACCGCAAGGTCCCTTAGCATTATTGCCACTGCACGAAAAAATGATGACCTTGGTGTGCACTGTACCGACAGAGCAATTAGCCTTTATGCGAGGATTGCCTGATAAAGAGTTCTTAGCGTTTTTGCGCCAACAATTAGGTTATCGTGTTGGACGTTTCGAAAAAATCGGCCAGCGCACAACATTTCCATTACAATTATTACAAGCGACACAACAATATCAACCAGGAATTGTAGCATTGGGCAATGCGGCGCATAATTTACATCCCATTGCGGCGCAAGGATTTAATTTAGGATTACGTGATGTGGCGTGTTTAGCGCAAGTCTTAATAACGGCTTGTCAAAAACAACAAGCGATATCCGACGAAACCTTGTTGCAAGAGTATTGGCAATTACGACAAAAGGATCAGCAAAAAACTATTCGCTTTTCTCATGGATTAGTGTCGTTATTCATGACGGAGTTTCCAGGCATTCGCTTTGCGCGTAATGTCGGGATGCTAGGACTTGATATGTTACCGATGGGTAAACCTTGGTTTGCTCGTTATGGAATGGGCTCAGCGGGATATGCGCAACGATTAGCAAGAGGAATTAGCGATGAATAAGCAATATGATGTCATTGTCATTGGTGCTGGCATGGTGGGTTTAACCGTTGCAAATTGTCTTGCTAATACCGAGTTAGAAATTTTAGTGCTAGATCATCATCCCTTACTTTCTGGTTGGCAATTACCAGAGGTAGCTGGTCGAGTTAGTGCGATCAATTGTCGCAGTCAAGATATTTTTATAGAATGTGGCGCGTGGCAGCGCATGACCGCATTACGTGTGAGTCCCTATCAACACATGCACGTTTGGGATTCAGAAGGCACAGGCGTGATTGATTTTGATAGTGCGCAAATGGATCAAGCAGAGTTAGGACACATTATCGAAAACGATGTACTTACCACCGCGTTGCAGCAAAATTTAAAAGACTGTAAACATGTGACGTTGTTAGCGCCCGTTCAATTGCAAGAGATGCGACGACATGGCGTCGGTATGGAGTTGATTACATCGGCAGGTTCTTTTCATGCGCCTTTATTGATTGGAGCGGATGGTGCACATTCATGGTTGCGACAACAATGTCACATTGAGTTGACACAACAATCCTATGAGCATAAAGCCATCGTTGCGACAGTAACAACCGAGAAACCTCATCAACAAACAGCATGGCAGCGGTTTTTGCCGACGGGACCTTTAGCTTTTTTGCCGTTGTCGGATCCTCATCAATGTTCCATTGTGTGGTCGAGTGTGCCGCAAAAGGCTGACTTTCTTATGGAGCAAGAAGATGAAAGTTTCAAAACACTATTAGCAACGGCGTTTGATCATCAGTTAGGCAAGATGGTTGCGGTAGGTCCGCGTGCTTGTTATCCCTTACACATGCGACATGCCAAAGACTATACCCAGGAAGGCATCGCTTTAATTGGTGATGCAGCTCATACGATTCATCCCTTAGCAGGTCAAGGTGTTAATTTGGGAATTGCAGATGCTCATGAATTAGCAACGGTGATCCGCGACGCCTTAGCTCGACGACAACGATATGGTAAGCATGCCATCTTGCGCCGCTATGAACGCGCTCGCAAAGCAGAGACTAGTGCGATGATTTTAACCATGGCAGGTTTTAAAGAATTGTTCGCCAGTGAAAACACTTGGGTGACACGGTTACGCAATCAAGGATTATCTTTGGTGAATCGATGCACACCGGTGAAGTCACTCATTATGCGACAAGCCATGGGTAAATTGATGAAATAACAAATTTTAAGATCCATTGCTTGACATCTTGGCCCACTCCAGTAAACTGCTAATTTTTAACGCAAAATACCGTTTGTCCTCATTATTTTGAGAGGCAGTTTTTATTTTAAGAATGAAGAATAAGGAAGTAACATGGGAAAATTAATCGGTGGCATTCTGTTAGTTGTGGGAACGTCCATTGGTGCTGGGATTTTAGCATTGCCAGCGGCAGTGGCCACAAGTGGTTTTCTCACATCTTCCATCGTTTTATTTTTCATTTGGGCGTTAATGACATTTAATGCTCTGTTATTGCTAGAGGTGAACCTATGGTTACCTGAAAATAGCAATATGATTTCCATGGCGCGATCGACCCTCGGAATTTGGGGGCAATTGGTGGCTTGGCTGAGTTATCTTTTACTACTCTATGCGCTTTTAGCGGCTTATATTTCCGGTGGTGCAGATGTTTTACACGGCTTGCTGCATCTTGTTGGTGTTAGGCATCATATGCCATGGCTGTACGCTGTGGTCTTTACGGGTATTCTCGGATATGTGGTGTATCTTGGTACAAGATCCATCGACTATGTCAATCGGTTATTAATGCTATTCAAGCTAGCTTCTTTTGCTATTTTAGTAGGCTTGGTATTGGATCGCGTGAAGTTACCTCACCTGCAAGAAGGCACGCCGCATTATATTTTGGCATCGTTGATGTTGATGGTGACCTCCTTTGGTTTTGCTACCATTCTTCCGAGCTTGCGTTCTTACTTTCATAGCGATGTAAAAAAATTACGAATCGTCGTGTTAGTGGGTAGTTTCATCCCATTAGTTTGTTACATTCTGTGGGATATGGCGATTTTGGGTTCGTTGCCGGTGGATGGTGTACATGGTTTGAAACATACCTATGCGTCTGGTCACGTGACTAGCGTGTTGATGATACATATTGCGCGCTTTATACATAACTCTTGGGTAACAGATTTGTCTCGTATCTTTACATCCATTTGTGTCGCAACCTCTTTCCTCGGCGTGGCGATGAGTTTATCGGACTTCTTTGCCGATGGCTTACGTACGGCGAAAGTAGGTTGGGGTGGTGCTTTAGTCTATAGTTGCACATTTATACCACCGTTAGTGTTAGTAATTTTTACTCCTGGCTTGTTCGTACATGCTCTCGGTTATGCAGGAACTTTCTGTCTTATTCTATTAGCTTTGTTGCCAACCTTGATGGTGTTGCGAGGTCGCTATTCTAAGCATCTCAATGTAGCGGAAGGTGCTTATCAAGTGATGGGCGGCAAAAGCGCATTGATCGTGTCACTGGTAGTAACCGTTGTACTTCTCATCATCGGGCTGTACGATGAAGTGCTATGGATTTTCCATTAACCGATCTCAACTCTTGCTAAGCGGCGGCATATTTACGGGGGAGGGACGTCTTCCCCCAGTGTGTGTAGCGGTATCTGGATAGGTGTGGTTTAGCTTATTAGCGGATGGTACATTGATGGATTCATGCATCACCGGTAGCTGTTCACCATTAAACACACGCGTCACGTCTTGCATAATAAAATAGGTTGCAGTAGCGCCTTTTGCGGTTTGACGTGCTAACACAATCCCTTGTTGCTGTAAGGTTTTCGCAACGACATTAATGTTGGCAGTGATTTTCATATCTCGCATAAATTGTTGTATGACATCACCACGAATAAATAAGGCACGTTCGTTAACGATCAATTCGGCGTTAGCACTGTTGATACGTAGATTCGTATTTTTCAAAGCGTTGACTCGCAGCCAGTTGGTGAGCAGCGCCGCTAACTTGCCATCGTTCAATTGATTGATTAATTGTCGTTCCGTAATATCAGAGCCGGGGGTAAGCCCAGCAAAACTAGCGAGTCTCGCATTAATGAGTTCTTGTTTGGTGAGGCCGGAAGCTTTATCAGCTACGCTGTTTTCCATAGATTGTAAGAACTCTGCCATATCTTTTTCAATGGAGTCCAAGGTGTTTACACCAGCTGCGGTTTGCGCAATCAAGGCCGCACTTTGCATTAAATCTTTCTGTGCGGGCAGAATAAAGCGAGATAAGAGTTCACCATGCTTTTCATCATTTTGTAAAATAGCCAACCAGTAACCAAAAATATCAGTATCACTGGCTAACCAATTAAATCCTTGTTCTGGCATTAAGACTCTCGCTACTAATGGCGTTGCCCGAGCAGCGAGTGCATCGCGACGCTCAGAATCTAAAGCATAACGATAGTGGGTGTAAGGGAGGTTGGTCATAGGGCCAGAAACAGGTAACCAGCGTTCACTATCATTTCCACGTTTATCGCAGAGATACACAATATAAGTTGCAGTGAGTTGACCGAGCCCATAAAATAATCCCGCCGTAAACAGGGCGTAAGTATATAAGGCCCACTTGGGATCCATATCCTCTGGCGTGGTGCCTTTTAGAGGAATTTCTTTGCGATATAAGACTAAGGCTCGCAAGGAGCGCTCAATCCCAAGTTCAAGCAAGCCGCGATTGAAGGTATAACCGCTGACTTGGCTGGCAGGTAATTCTTGCACATAGGCGGCATAAGCTTCCAAGGTGCTGGCATAAAGTAATGGATAATGCTCTGCAGGAACATTCGCTAATTTTTGAATTTGCCCCAATAAACGTTGAATTTGTTTATTTTGCAGTAACGCTTCACCAGTTTGTAAGGCAAAAGGCGTTTGATTCAGCATGAATGAATTCCGAGGAACGGGGGTTGTGGCACGGCCTGTGGTCATATGAGTAAAATTCCCTGCAGTTCTATATTGGACACCGATTGTACACACTTTATCAATAAAATGGAAATAAAAACAAGAGCCAACGAGAAACTTAGTACAGAATGGTTATTATTGCATGTTCATTAACAAGCAAAATAGCTCATATAGCTGATAATTCCGCACTTTTGATGTTCTTATTTTTGAGTGTTTTTTTGCGTGGGGTATAATGTTTTTAGCGTGTCAATGAGTTCAGAGGGAGCGTAGGCGGCATGCCAGAAGGATAAATAAATCTCCTGGGGTAACATCAAAATCTGCGTTGCGCCTTTTGCTAGAATGGAGGCGCTTCGCGTCGTGCCAGATAGCACGCTGTTACTACCAATAATGCTATAGGCGGGAATTTTAAAAGAGGCATAGCCGCCTAAGGGCATTTCAAGCAATCCTGGGGATAAGGGGATATAAACGAAACCAGGCGGTGAGTCGGCCTCTAAAAGAATTTCACCGGCAAGCAAATGAATCAGTCGCACATCATTAAAAGCATGAGATAACTTCACATTATCAACTTTGAAACCTTTTTTACTAACTTGTTGGATGAGTTTTCTTTTCTGTGGCAAAGACCAATCCAGCATCTTCCCGTTTAGATAGCGTTGTTTTTCTATAAGTGGAATATGATGCAGGGGGGTGCGATATTTTATTCGATGTTTTAACTCAGGCTTCGTCTTTTTAATTTCCCCCGCAATCAGTTGCGTGTAGTGCCAATTGTCGGGCGTATTTTCTAGAAAAATTTTGAGGGGATCCCGTTTTTTAATTTGTTCTTTCCCTCGATAATCTTTTGGTAACCGTAAGCTATCAACCACATCACCAATAATGTCACAAATGATCATGGCAACATGTTTTACAGAGTTATTGCAAGCTTCTATGGAGTGGAAAAAACCAGTGTAAAACGCAATAGAGAGATCACCAGCAGCGGTGTATTCACAACTTTTTATATTTGCTTCTCCAACAGCGTGAGCATCATTATTTTCTAATAGAAACATTTGTTGCTGTTTATTGCTTAAGGCAAAGACGGAGTTACCAGTATATTGATTAACAAAAATTTGATAGCCACCAGAGGTTTTAAAACTAGTGCCGCGTTGACGAAAAGCATCAGCACAACGCAATGCACGCAACGTGTCTTTGATGTCGTCAATGAATTCTAATACGAAGGGGTCATTACTCAGCAGCCAAGCAAAAGCCGAGTCAATATTATCACCATAAAGTTTCGTCAATGTTTTTTTGGTTTTTTCAGAGTATTTTTTTGGTTCAAGGGAAGATAGAGATTTTTTTAATTCATTCATTTTTTTTGTGGTAATTCGAATCTCTTTTTTATCTTCAAGTGTTTTTAGTTGAGCGGTTAGAGTGTGTAATTGCTTACGTTGATATAAGTAAAATAAATCGTATTGTAAAATTTCTAAAACATGCTGACGTAATTGATGGTTATCATTTAATTCTTCTATGGGGAAGGTGCTTTTACTGTGTGCGGGTACCAGCGCTAAACATTCACGTAAGATGGTCCTTGGATTACCCTGCAAGTGCCCCGTCTCATGGAGCTGAGTAATGCGCCACGCCAAGCCACCACAGTTTTGCTCCCAAATCGTATCAAGATGTTTTTCAAGGTTGCGAGTGTATATTTCTTGCGCTGCAAATTGTGAGTGGGAAGCACGACCAAAGGTTGAAAAATGAATCATACCGATATCATGAAAATACGCACAAATAACACCAAACCCTTTCATCATAATAAATCGAAAAGCGGAGCGCGGTGCAATGTGCACACCGTGCATAGCATCCAAGGTTTTGATAATAAGTTGAGCAACATTGCGGACATGAATGACACCATGGTCAGAAAAAAGCGCAATGTGATCGCGAACATCAGTCATAAATGCGTCATCATAGACAAGATTGTCCAAGGCTGATTGAGTATTTATCCGTTGATAATAGTTTTTTTCTATGTAATTTCTGACGGACTCTGCCAGATAATAGTCAAGTAGTAAGTCCGTTTGTTGTGTTTTAGGGTCCATGCTTCACCAGATCCTCTATACTCTTACCATTGAGCTTAGCAGCTCTTGCCGACAGTATTAGTATAGGCAAATAATGTTTGCTATAATGCCGTCTGCTCATGTCTGGCACGCCTTAATTAATAGTGTGTTTAAAGTTTAAAGAGAGTTTTTATAAAATGCATGATGTTATAACATTTTTTATGGATCACTGGCTTTTAGCGACAACATTTATCGTTGTGTTGCTTCTTTTGGCGGGAAATGAATTTTTCTCACAGCTCATTGGAGGACGTAAATGTGTACCATCTAATGTCGCTTATTTAACGAATAAAGAGGGCGGTACGCTCATCGATTTACGTAACAAAACAGAATATCAACAAGGTTACATTGCCTCTGCTGTGAATGCTCCTTTTGCCGAGTTGACTGCGTTTTTTAGTAAAACAAAGCTTGCCAAAGATAAGCCAATTATTTTGGTGGACGCACAGGGCGCGCAAAGCCAGAAGGCGAGCGCTCTATTTCGCAAACAAGGATTTACTCAAGTGTATTTTTTAGCAGGGGGTATTGCTGCTTGGCGACAAGAATCTTATCCTTTGGTAAAAAAATAAAATAGGGAGATATGAAGATGGCAGATGTTGTCATATACAGCACTCAAACCTGTACCTATTGTCACAGGGCAAAGCAATTGCTGGAAATGAAAAAGATTCCTTACACAGAAATTATGATCGATGAAGATGATCAAAAAAAAGAAGAAATGATTAAAAAAAGCGGGCGTCGCACGGTGCCTCAGTTATTTATAAAGGGTGTTTCAATCGGTGGTTGTGATGATTTGTATGAATTAGATCGCACCGGGAAACTAGATGAAATGTTAGCAAGATAATATTGAAGGAGTTGATAATGGCTAAAAAAGATGACGAAGCAGCAAGTGCAGCACCAGAAGTAAAGAATGAATTAACCATTCAAAAAATCTATATGAAGGACTGCTCTTTCGAAGCGCCTAATGCCCCAGGTATTTTTCGCCTGGACTGGCAGCCCGAAGTTAATTTTGAATTAGCGTCTGACAGTTCTAAGATGGAAGGCGATGAAGGGTTGTATGAAGTGGTATTACGCATTACTGTTACTGCAAAAATTCAACAGAAAATTGCGTTTTTAATGGAAGTGCACCAAGCCGGTATCTTTACTGTTAAAGACTTCAATGAAGAACAAATGAAGTATATCTTCGGTAGCATTTGCCCATCTATTTTATTTCCCTATGCAAGAGAAACCATTGCTAGTGGCGTCAGCCATGGTGGTTTCCCGCAATTAAATTTAGCCCCCATTAATTTTGATGCAGTGTTTGCACAGCAAATGCAAAAGCAACAAGAGGAAGCTGAAAGTAAGCGCGCAGGGGATGCAGCGCTGAATTAATCAAAGCGATATGTGCTTTGATGATGGCGGGCGATGTGCGTGGTGAGATGCGCTTTGAATCCTAGGTTTTGAACAGTGCGAGATTGATGTCTCAAAGATTAATCTCGCACCAGGTGCAATGCAAATCTAGAGATTGAGTGGTATTGATAAGGTGGTGATAGTGGTAAAAGAGACGATGGCTGTACTCGGTGCTGGTTCTTGGGGAACAGCTATCGCACTGACGCTTGCACGCAATCAACAATCTGTGATGCTGTGGGATCATGATCTCGAGCAATGCGAGCGCATGATTGCTGACGGCGAAAATAAGCGTTATTTACCCGGTATTGCTTTGCCATCGACTATCCAGATTGAACCAGACTTAGCTGCGCTTTGTCATCACTGCGATGATCTTATTTTTGTTGTGCCTAGTCATGCCTTTGCAGAAGTCTTGCGTCGTATTAAATTGTATTTGACGCCGGAACATCGTTTAGCATGGGGCACCAAAGGCTTAGATCCCAGCGGACACTTTCTCAGTGAGGTGGTGGCTCAAGAAATTCCCTTTGATATCCCCATTGCAGTTATGTCAGGCCCCTCCTTTGCAGGAGAGGTCGCGAAGCACATGCCCACCGCAATTACCATTGCAAGCCCATCATTGTCCTTCGCTCAAGATTTAGCGCAGGCCTTATCTCATGATACGTTTCGGGTGTATACCTCCACAGATATTATTGGCGCGCAGCTCGCAGGTGCCGCAAAAAATATTTTAGCTATTGCCACGGGAATTTCCGATGGGATTGGTTTTGGTGCTAATACGCGTTCTGCTTTAATGACACGCGGTTTAGCAGAAATGATTCGCTTAGGTGTGGCTGCTGGCGGACAGCAAGAAACCTTTATCGGTCTTGCTGGTGTGGGCGATTTAGTTTTAACCTGTACCGATAATCAATCTCGCAATCGCCGTTTTGGTTTAGCCATCGGTCAATCACAAGATGTTGATACGGCGATGGCGGCTATTGGGCAAGTGGTCGAGGGCTATCAAGCTACCAAACTTATTTTAGGATTAGCTCAACGCTATCAAATTGAAATGCCCATTGTCGAGCAAGTTTATCAAGTACTATACAATCACCTATCCCCCAAACAAGCCGTCATCAATTTGATGTCGCGTCCTGCGAAATTAGAGACGGAGTGAGTTAAATAACCATCGTTTTATTTAATTCCCCCGGTGTTTCTCGTACCAGCTTTGGTACTAGATACCCAGGTAATTTTGCGGTTAATTGTTTCATTAAAGCAATTGCTTCAGCGTCGGATAAATAGAAATGAGCGCTACCATGAACTTTATCTAGCACATGCAAATAATAAGGTAACACGCCTATTGCAAACAGACGTTCACTCAGCGTTTGTAGTGTATTAACATCATCATTAATCCCTTTCAGTAAAACACTTTGATTGAGCAACGTGACACCCGCGTGTTTCAGTGTCGCCATGGCGACGGCAACATTCTCATCACACTCGTTGGCGTGATTGCAATGCAACACCATCACGCTGTGTAGCCGAGAATGTTGTAAATTTTTCGCAAAGTCACTGGTAATACGTTCTGGTAGCACCACGGGAATGCGACTATGAAATCGCAAGGTTGTCACATGAGGGATCGCCTCAAGTCGTTGCAGAAAATTCGCTAATTGCGCATCGCTCAATAACAGGGGATCACCGCCGCTTAAGATGACTTCCTTAATACTATGATCTGCCCGAATATAATCGAGCGCTTGTTGCCATTGATTAAAACCAGGATTGTTTTCTTTATAAGGAAAGTGGCGTCGGAAACAATAACGACAATTAATCGCACAAGAGGCTGTAGCAGTGAGTAGCACGCGCCCATGATATTTGTGGAGTAAACCGGGAATAGGATTGGGGAGGGCTTCCTCTAAGGGGTCATAAGAAAAGCCAGGGTGAATATCCAATTCTTTTGCGATGGGCAATACCTGTAATAGTAAAGGATCCGCCGGATTCCCCACCTCCATTCGTGCTACAAAACCACGAGGCACCCGCAGTTTAAACCCCTGCCACGCGGCTTCCGCTCCCTCTAATAAACTCAAGGGTAATTGCAATATTCTTAAGAGCTCCACCGGATCGGTAATCGATTGTTGCAGTAATTGCCCCCAAGAAAGGGAGGGTTTTAAGCTTTTTGTTGTTAACACCATAGGTTTTATGTCGCAAATCAGTTAAAATGTGCGCGATTTTAACATTATTTGCCCAGAGGATATATATGGCAATTTATAGTACCAATGAATTTAAACAAGGCTTGAAATTGCTAATGGATAATGATCCTTATAGCATCGTCGAAAATGAGTTTGTGAAACCCGGTAAAGGCCAAGCTTTTAACCGCGTGCGCATGCGTAATTTAAAGAACGGCCGAGTCGTGGAAAAAACCTTTAAATCCGGGGAAAGCTTAGAAGGCGCGGATGTGGTGGATGTGGAAGCCCAATACCTCTATAACGATGGTGAGTTCTGGCATTTCATGAATCCATCGTCCTTTGAACAATTCCAAGCATCAGAAGTCAGCATGGCTGATGCAACCCCTTGGATTAAAGAGCAAGACCTCTGCATGGTTACACTCTGGAATGGCGTACCCTTAAGCATTAGCCCACCCAATTTTGTGGTCTTAAAAATTGTTGAAACTGATCCAGGTGTGAAAGGTGATACTTCCGGTGGTGGTACCAAACCAGCAAAATTAGAAACAGGCGCTGTGGTGAAGGTTCCCTTGTTTGTGCAAGAGGGCGAACTCATCAAAGTGGATACCCGTACGGGTGATTACGTTTCTCGAGTGAAATAAAAGAGTTTTATTTCGTATTCTTAAGAGGGGGCGCCCCCCTCTTAGTCTTAGATATTTTTAAATGCCACAGCAGCCGTATATCCAACGAGGGGCGTAAACCGATGCAGTTGCCATGGTTGCGCGATTTGTTGCTGACCTTCAAAAGAGATTAACCTCGCAGGCTCCGTGGGTAACACACTGACTTCACAGGTCGCCAAATGATGTGCAATCCCAACTCCCATCGCTTTTAGCACAGCTTCCTTTTGTGTCCATACTTGATAAAAAGCTGAAATTTGTTCTTCTGCTGTGAGCGACTGTAATGCCTCAAATTCCTTCGGATGAAAATAACGCTGCGCAATACTCAAAGCAGAAAGTTCCTCTCGATTGATAAACTCAATATCCACACCCACAGGTGTTTGCCGACTAAAACCAAATAGCATTCCATCACGCGCATGGGACAGATTAAAAGAAAGGGAACAATCTTTGATAAAAGGTTTGCCTTGCGGAGATCGCTCAAAAGTAATCGCCTCGGGTGTTTTCTGCAGATAATGAGCGAGTAGTTCTCGCAACAGACCATGCGCAATAATATAACGTGAAGATAATTCTGAAGTCACAAAACGTTGTGCTTTAGTTTGTTCTTCGGCATTTAATGTTGAATAAAAATAATCTTGATGCATCAAAAAATGAGAGACATCACCCCACCATAATTCAATGGGTCCGATGCATTGTTGTGTGAGTGGAAGTGTTTCAATCATTATAAAGTGACTCACTGTTGAAAAAAAGATGAGCGCGCGAAGTATAACACGAAAAGAAATGGACGTCCTGCCCTTAGCAATAGTAAACTGCCGCATCGAATTTCTCTTTGAGGCTATTATGACATCAGCAAGCCGACCCTTTTTAAAATGGCCTGGCGGCAAGTATGCGTTACGTGCGCATATTACGGCATTATTGCCACCCGGCAAGCGACTCATTGAGCCCTTTGTTGGAGCCGGTGCAATTTTTTTAAACACGGATTACAAAGAGTATCGATTAAGTGATAGCAATCCAGATTTAATTAATACGTATCAAACATTACAACAGTATGGCCAGAGATTTATCGATGATGCGCAACAGTATTTTTCGCCGCACTATAATCAAGCCCATGTCTATTACGAGTTACGACAGCAATTCAACGAAAGTAATAATGCTTATTTAAAAGCGCTATTATTTTTATATTTGAATCGCCACGGTTATAACGGTCTGGTTCGCTACAATCAAAGTGGTATTTATAATGTTCCCTTTGGTCGCTATCAACGCGTGTATTTTCCCGAGGAGCAATTACATTTTTTTTATGAAAAATCGGCACGAGCGTTATTTTTATGTCAAGACTTTAGGCAAACCTTAAAGCAATCAAAACGACATGATGTTATTTACTGTGATCCTCCGTACCTTCCTTTGAGCTCTTCAGCGAATTTTACAAAGTACAGTCGCAAAGATTTTACGTTGCAAGACCAGCAAGATTTAGCAACATTGGCTTGTCAATTGAAGGATAAAGGTGTGCATACTTTAATCTCAAATCATCACACACCGTGGGTTAAACAACTTTATGACGGTGCAATTTTAGAAACATTACAAGTAACACGAGTCATTAGTTGCAAAACGCAATCCCGCAAAGCGGTGAAGGAAATTTTAGCGTTATACATCGCAAAAAATAAAAAAAGTAAAAAATGATTTTTTTTTTCGCAGATTTCAGATCATTTTTCACCAATTAATCCATCAACCGTTGACAGTTATTGGGAGAATGCTACACTCTCAGCTGCTATTGGCTACGGAGTCACTCCGTCAATAGCAAAATAACTAGTTATTTTCTATGGGAGAAAAAAAAATGATAGTACGGAAAATGAAATTGCTAGCAGCTGGTGCTGTTGTAGCATCCTCTGTAGTTGCAAGCGCAGCATACGCTGCTTATCCAGCCATCGAAGAGCCAATTGCAGTAGACAATTCTGGTTTTTACGTGGGTGGTGAAATCGGTTGGGGCAAACAAGGCCTCCATCACGGTGATGAAGGTATCGAGCCAACAGTATTTGACTCTGCTGGTGCTATAGTGAATCCTGATACCGCGGGCAATATTGTTGACGTAGACAATGATAATCATGGCAGCTTTGCTGGCCGTATTAACATCGGTTATAACTTCAATGAATTTTTCGCAATTGAATTAGGTGGTGCAGGTTGGAGCGAAGCTGACTACGATTGGGATGTTTACAATCCTGCCGGTACATTATTGTTAGCTAGCGGTCATGGCGATGTAAATAGCTATGCCATCGACTTGCTCGGTAAAGTAACATACCCCTTTGCAAATGGTTTTAAAGTATTTGCTAAAGGTGGTGCTGCGTACGTTTGGAGCTCTTACGATCTTAGCAACTCTTTAGTGCCTTTCGCACCAATTCTTCGACATGACGCAGATGACTCTCATTCCCAACTGCGCCCAGAAGCGGCAGTAGGCATCGGCTACAACATCGATGATAATTGGTCTGTAAGTGCTCAGTACTCTTATATTTGGGGCAACAATCATGATCATCATGATTTCCATGATAATAATGTCCCCAGTTTACAATTGGCAACGGTTGGCGTTCAATACGACATTACCTAAGCTAGTTTGTAATCAGAACTGTAAAAAACCCGGCTTTATGCCGGGTTTTTTGTTGCAGACAGTCTCGCACTAAGTCATCATATCCAAAACGTCACAGGGAAATGTTTTCATGGAAAATACCTTTAAAAAAATTGTCGGCTTGATTCTAAGTGGTTGGGTTTCTTCAAGCGTTTACGCGAGCTACCCAACTGTTGATGAACCCTTTACCGAACCTCAATATCACACAGGATTTTACATCGGTGGTCAGTGGGGCCGAGGGGCTCTGCGATTAGAGAATGGTGATGAACAAGATACATTGACGGGTAATATTTTACAGCTGCAAGCCAGCAAAACCCATGGCATGGTGGGGCGGCTTGATTTAGGGTTTAATGCCAATGAATATTTTGGTGTTGAACTAGGAGGGACTCGCTGGCCTCAAGGGCATTACAATGAATCTGTTTTTGATCCCTTTGGTGTTGTGCTCTTGGGTACAGGGCGAGCGAAGGTGAATACCTATGATCTCGATTTATTAGCGAAGGTTACGTTACCCTTTAACAATGGCTTGGGTATTTTTACAAAATTCGGTGGCGCTGAAGTGGTTTCTAATACCAATTTGACTGGAGCACTATCGTCTTTTACACCATTCGTTTACCGGCAAGCTAATGGCAGAGATTATTCTTTGCGACCAGAAGTTGCCGCAGGTGTTTCCTATGAATTTAATCTCAATTGGCAAATGGCGTTGGAGTATGATTATATTTTTGGGCGAAAAAATAACTCCTTGAATACAAATTATCAACCCGATCTTCATTCATGGACATTAGGGATACAATATAATTTCGTTACATGGTAAGTTTGCTGGAGACACGGGTTTCTCGGGCGCAGCATCTAATAAAAGGATATACCGCCTGCTCTGATGCCAGAAAATCCATCTTCATTGGCGAGCGGTATAAATCGTGTTAGACTCAAATTTTCATCATAAATTTTGCAAGGATGTGCGATGAATTACCCCATGATAAATCGATGGAACCTTTCCTTATTAACATTATTTTTTAGCCTAACAACATACGCAGCATATCCTGAAGTGCCTCCTCTACCACCTGCATCAGTGGTGTCCATCAATAACACGATTTACATTGGTGGTGATTTTGGTTGGGGACGCGAAAATATTTCCGATGGCCGAAGCGTAGAGCCCATAACAGGAACAAACCCTTTAACAGCCGGTAACATTGTGACTTTAAATCGACGCAGTTTGCAAGGTGCTGCCGGCCGTTTGAATGTAGGTTTTAATTTTAACTCTTATGTTGCTTTGGAATTGGGGGGAGATCTCTGGGAAGAGGGCAAATATAGATGGAATGCCTATGATCCGGATGGTGTGCCGATAACAGACATTGAAGCAACACGTTTCCATGGTGTTCAAAGTAATTATGATGCGGATCTTTTACTGAAGCTAACAGCACCTCTACCCTATGGCTTTATGTTTTTTGGTAAAGTGGGGCCTGCCTATGTATGGTCTCATGGTGATCCTAATGAAGCGCTAGGGACAGTAGCTCCCATTATTGCGGATGCAGCACATTATAATTCTCATGCGATTCGTCCAGAAGCTGCAGGCGGAGTGGGCTATGATATCGATCAGTATTGGTCGATTCACGCACAATATTTATTCCTTTGGGGCAAAGGCAGCAGCCCGCTTAAAAGCGGTTATGTCCCTAGCCTGCAACAATTAACCATAGGTGTGCAGTATAATTTTGTATAGCTATGATCTTCGACCTCTGTAGGGGACAAAAACTCCCTCGTCTGTCATCCCCGCGCAGGCGGGGACCCATTTCTAAATGCGCTCCGAGCTTGCTATGAAAATGGGTCCCCGCGTGCGCGGGGATGACAACGTGTTGGAAGTTGCATTTGCTAAGGTAAAAGGGCTTTCCACATTTTTGTCCCCTGCAGAGCTCTTCGACAGACTGTAAAAGGATCTGTCGAAGATTTTCGTGTACTATTTAGGTCCGATCATTTCTTCTGGTTTGACAGCTTGATCAAAATCTTCGCCTGTTAAGTAACCTAACTTAACCGCCGCTTCACGCAAACTGGTATGTTCAGCGTGAGCTTTCTTCGCAATTTTTGCAGCTTTGTCATAACCAATCACGGGATTTAACGCGGTGACTAACATCAAAGAATTTTGTAGGTATTCATTAATTTGCAGCTGGTTAGGTTCGATCCCTTCGGCGCAAAATTTATTGAAGCTGTGGCATGCATCAGCCAATAAATTCACGGAGTGAATAAAATTGAAAATCATAACGGGTTTAAACACATTGAGTTCAAAATTTCCTTGAGACCCTGCGAAACCAATAGTGGCGTCGTTCCCCATGACTTGCACACAGACCATCGTCATTGCTTCAGATTGCGTGGGGTTGACTTTGCCAGGCATGATGGAAGAGCCAGGTTCGTTTTCTGGAATCGTTAATTCGCCAAGACCACAGCGAGGTCCAGAAGCGAGCCAGCGGATATCATTCGCAATTTTCATTAAAGATCCCGCCAACATTTTTAATCCACCACTAGCAAACACCATCGCATCATGAGCTGCTAAGGAAGCAAATTTATTGGGAGATGACACAAAAGGTAATCCGGTTAGCTCGGCAATATGTTGCGCCGCCAGTGTCGCAAAGTGTGGATGCGTATTGAGTCCCGTGCCGACAGCTGAGCCACCAATCGCCAGAGAATAGAGTCCTTGCAATGTGTACTCGATCGCGCGGATGCACTCATCCAATTGCGCAACATAGCCAGAGAACTCTTGCCCCAGTGTAAGAGGTACCGCATCTTGTAAGTGAGTGCGACCGATTTTAACGATATGAGCAAAGTCCAGCGCCTTTTGATGTAAGGTTGTGCGTAATGCACGTACCATTGGTAACAGTTGTCCCGTCACTGCTTTTGCACCGGCAATATACATGGCTGTGGGAAAGGTGTCATTGGAGGATTGTGACATGTTGACGTGATCATTAGGATGTACCGGGGTTTTACTACCCATGACACCACCAGCAATTTCAATGGCACGATTAGAAATCACTTCATTGGCATTCATGTTGGTTTGTGTGCCGCTGCCAGTTTGCCAAATATGTAGAGGAAAATGATCATCGAGCTTGCCAGCAATCACTTCATCAGCCGCTTGTATGATCAATCGATAATGTTGTTCATCCAATTTTCCTAACTCATAGTTAGTGATAGCTGTTGCCTTTTTTAAAATCCCGAAGGCCCAAATCATTTCCTTGGGCATTAAGTCGTGGCCAATATTGAAATGGTGTAAAGAACGCTCAGTTTGCGCGCCCCAATAACGATTAGCCGGAACTTCAATGTTGCCCATACTATCCGATTCAATGCGAAAGGTGTCTTTAGACATGTTGATGCTACCTTAACAAATGAGATTGAATATAAAAAAACCAAATAATGCGCGCGAAGTATACCATAAAAATAAAAATCTGTTATAGTTTTGCTTTAGAATGGGGCGAGACAATAATTTATGGATCCGATTTTTGAGCGGCATTTGCAGCAGTACCCCTCGGTATGCCGCACACAATTTCAATTATTCTGGGAGCAATTCCTTCAGAATGAAGCAGCGGCCGTGTTGCTGGAGAATCCCCTCTTTATACAAACAGCGCCCTTAGTGATTGGTTGTAGTGAATTTTGCAAACGCACCAGTTTGCAGCACCCTGAAGCCTTAGCCCAATTATTTTTATCCGGCGCAATGATGCGGGCTTGCAGTCAATCTTATTTCAAAAAACAAATCAGTGTTTCTTGTGATGAGAGTCACGATTTATCGCAATTGATGCCAGTATTAAGGCAACTTAGAAATCGTGAAATGCTGCGCATTGCATGGCGTGATTTAGCAGGTTGGGCGATATGGTCCGATACGTTGTATGAACTATCAACCTTAGCGGATGTGATTATTGAATATGCGAGCGAAAAAATTCTGCAGTGGCATCAACAACGCTATGGCAAACCTTTAACAGAAGCAGGAAAAGAAACAGAATTTTTTGTATTGGCGCTAGGAAAATTAGGCGGCAAAGAATTAAATTTTTCCTCTGATATCGATCTCATGTTTGTCTATTCCAAAGCAGGTCAAACGCAAGGCCCGGTGGTGATCAACAATGAACAATTTTATAATAATGTCGCTCGAGATTTAATTAAATGTTTGAATGACAATACGCAAGATGGATTTGTGTATCGCGTAGATGTGCGTTTGCGCCCTCATGGCGAAAGTGGTCCCCTAGTGATGACACTAAAAGCCACGGAAAATTATTATCAATTACAAGGAAGAGATTGGGAACGCTATGCAATGCTGAAAGCACGCATCATCGTTGGTCGCGAGCAAGAGGCCTTAAAAAATATGATCAAAGGTTTCGTTTATCGAAAATATGTTGATTATAGTGCTATTGAATCTTTGCGTGAGATGAAAGCATTACTGGATAGAGAAACGCGTCGGTTAAAGTTGCAAGAAAATATTAAACGAGGCTCTGGTGGTATTCGAGAAGTTGAATTCATCGTTCAAGCCTTTCAATTAATTCGTGGCGGGCGCGAGCCTCATTTGCAAACGACAGAGTTGATGGAAGCGCTGAAATACATCCGTTTTATTGAAGAGCTTCCCAAAGAGTTAGAAAAAGATCTACGCAAAGCCTATCAGTTTTTAAGAGTCTTAGAAAATAGATTGCAAATGCTAGATGATCGCCAAACACAAGAATTGCCGACAACAGACGATGAGCGAATTAAATTGGCGACAGCGATGCGTGAGCCCGATTGGGATACGTTATATGTCACATTGCAATCTCATAGGAAAAAAGTAGAAACACATTTTAAAAACACCATTGCATCGCCAAAAGAGGATCAGAAGCAAACTAAAAATTTTGGAATGTTGAATGATTTATGGTTACGTCCATTGAAAGAAAAAGATTTACCAGAGTTTTATCCTTTGTTTAAAGAACCACAACAAGCGATTGATTTCTACAATGTGCTGAAACCACTAAAGCAAAGCTCAAAAATAAAAGCCTCGAGCACGCGCGGCAAATCAAGACTTGATAGCTTTATGCCGCTATTATTGTCAGCCGTGTTAAAGCAACCTAACCCCGCGGTTGTCTTGTCACGCATTGTTCCCATTATTGAAGCCGTCGCCAAGCGCAGCGCTTATCTTGTGTTATTAATGGAAAACCCCTTCGCATTGGAGCACCTTATTTTATACTGCGCTCAAAGTCCGTGGGTCGCTAATAAAATTGCAAACTTTCCGTTATTGATGGATGAGTTTTTAATTTCCTATAAGTCAAAGCCAAAATTAACCTTAGATGTTCTTACCTTTGAATTACAGCAAATGCTGATCACACTGCCAGATGAAGACTTAGAAGGCCAAATGGAATTTATGCGAGAGTTTAAGCATACTCATGAAGTACGGTCAGCTATTTATGAGTTGTTAGGATTACTCAGTGCAAATGAAGTCAGTGATTATCTCAGTATGATTGCAACGGTGATCGTAGAACAAGTGTATAACATTGCATTGTTAAATTTGGTGCAACGTAATGGTTATCCCACGGATGATGCAGGCAAGGAAATTTCACCAGAGTTTGCTATTGTGGCCTATGGTAAATTTGGCGCAATGGAATTAACCTATGAATCAGACTTAGATTTGGTTTTCTTACACGGCGGCCATGCTGCATTGATGACAAGTGGTGCACATGCCATTAGTAATGGTGAATTTTACACGCGATTAGGTCAACGAATTATTCATTGTTTAAATACCAGTACACTCACGGGTGTTTTGTATAAGACGGATATGCGACTACGGCCTTCCGGGAATATGGGCTTGTTGGTGAGCCAGTTCCAAGCGTATCAAGAATACCAACTCACAAAAGCATGGACCTGGGAGCATCAAGCCCTAGTACGAGCTCGAGTGATTGTTGGTTCAGCGGTCCTGACTCAGAAATTTAACGCCTTGCGACAACACATTTTACAGCAACCACGGGAAGAGCGAACCCTGAGAGAAGCGGTGGCAGGTATGCGAGCGAAGATGTTGAGTCATAGCCATGCTTCCAAGGAAAGTGATGTGAAAAAAAGTGAAGGTGGAGTGATTGATCTGGAGTTCTTAATTCAATTTGCTGTTTTACGCTGGTCTCATCAATACTCGCATCTGACCGCGTTTACTGAAAATATTATGTTAATTCAAACGTTAATGGCACAACAATTATTGTCAAAAGCAGAAGGCGAGGCTCTACTTGCTGCCTATGACGCCTATCACCAAGCATTACATCAACAAACCCTACAAGGGATTCCCACCTATCTGCCCCCCCATTGGCAAGAGCATCGAGAAAATATCCTCGCCTTATGGAAAAAATGGGTTTTAGGCTCGGCTCCATTGCCACCCTGAGCCCTTCTTTGCCCCCCTTGCTTTGCTCAGGGTGACACCGGGGAAAAATGATAGCATTGCTCTTCAAAATATGTATAATATGTGACCCGAGACAGCCTCGCCGCTCTATGGTAATATCGCAGCGGTTCCCGCTGAACCTGGAATAACAATTTAACCTGGTTGGAGAGGTCAATATGCAACAGACGGAAGAATTGCTTCGAGCGAGTACAAAACGGCATTATCAAGTGACAGCGGAGGATTTACCTCTGTCTTGCCCCATGGCAGACATGCGGCTCTGGGATGCCCATCCTCGAGTGTATTTACCTATAAAAGAAACCGGTAAAGCAATTTGTCCTTATTGTGAAGCAGAATATACCCTGGTGGGCTCAAAAGCAGAGATCATGTTGGATGAGTAATAATGTAAAGAAAACCTTGGTGGTAGGTCCGGCATGGGTCGGTGATATGGTGATGTCACAGACGCTGTACCAACAATTAAAGCAGCATAATCCTGAGCAAGAGATTCATGTCTTAGCACCACCCTGGAGTCGCCCCTTATTGGAGCGGATGCCGGAGGTAAGCCACAGCATTGATTTGCCCATTGGCCATGGTCAATGGCAATTCAGTTTACGTCGCGAAATTGCAGCAACCCTTCGTGCAGAAGGTTATCAGCATGCATACGTCTTACCAAATTCTTGGAAATCAGCACTGATCCCGTTTTGGGCCAACATTCCGGTCCGCACAGGTTGGCGTGGTGAAATGCGTTGGGGTTTGTTGAATGATGTGCGATACCTTGATAAACAGCAATACCCACTCATGATTGAACGCTTTATGGCTCTCGGTTTAGAGCGCGGTGAAACACTCACAAAACCTTATCCAACGCCGCGTTTAGTGGTCGATGCAGCATCTCTGCAAGCGGCACTGAATACCTTTGAATTAACTCGTGGTAAACCAATTTTGGCATTGTGCCCCGGCGCAGAATATGGTCCTGCTAAACGATGGCCAGAAACTCATTATGCAGATGTTGCTAATCATTACCTTGGTCTCGGTTGGCAAGTCTGGGTATTTGGATCAAAAAATGATAGTCCTGTCGCGCAACGTATTCAGCAATTAACACAATATCGTTGCCAGGACTTAACCGGAAAAACCAATTTAGGCCAAGCGATTGATCTTTTATCCATTGCGGAAGCGGTTGTGACCAATGATTCTGGTTTAATGCATATTGCAGCAGCATTGCAACGTCCGTTAGTCGCAGTCTATGGCTCATCGGATCCTTATTTTACCCCGCCCTTGCATCAACAGGTGAAAATTGTCCGACTCGGTTTAGATTGCAGCCCTTGTTTCAAACGCGAATGTCCCTTTGGACATGCAGAGTGTTTGACGCAATTGAAGTCGGCGTTAGTGTTAAATGCCCTAACTGAATTTGTGCATGAATGAACGTTTTATTGATTAAAACCTCCTCGATGGGAGATATCATTCATACTTTGCCGGCGCTCACGGATGCAATGCAAGCGATCCCAGGGATCCAATTTGATTGGGTGGTAGAAGAATCCTTTAAAGAAATTCCAACCTGGCATCCAGCAGTGCGCCATGTGTATCCGATTCCCTTGCGACGATGGTTACGACAACCGCTGCAAGCGATCACCAGTCAAGCTTTTAAAGATTTTTTCAAGACCATGCGACGTTCTTCTTATTACTTAGTACTGGATGCGCAGGGTTTAACCAAAAGTGCATTGTTAGCATGGATGGTGAAAGCGCCGCGTCATGGCTTGGGTCGAGGTTCTGCACGAGAGTGGTTAGCCGCATTGACCTATCAGCATCGTTATCGAGTGAGTTGGGAGTTACATGCAGTAGAAAGGCTCCGATTATTATTTTCTAAAGTGTTGAGTTATCCTCTACAAGACAGCACACCCCATTACGGCATTGATGTAAAAAAATTACCGTCTTATGCAATGCCAACGCATCCTTATGTTATTTTTTTATCGGGAACAACCTGGGCAACGAAACATTGGCCAGAGAGTTACTGGCAACAACTTGCAGTGTTAGTTGCGCAACAAGGAACACATATTCTATTACCTTGGGGTACTGACGCAGAACGCTTACGCGCAGAAAAAATTGCAGCGATGGCGCCAGGATATAGCACGGTCTTACCCAAATTATCTCTATCGACTCTAGCGACATTATTTTCTAAAGCAATGGCCTTAGTGAGTGTAGATACTGGACTCGGACACTTAGCTTGCGCGTTACATCGACCGACGATTTCTATTTATGGTCCTACTTCTGCAAAGTTGACCGGAACCTTAGGTCCAGCGCAAATTCATTTAAGTACAGATTTTACGTGTTCGCCGTGTTTTTTAAGAGAGTGTACGTTTAAAACATCTAACGCGGTGATGCCACCTTGTTATGATACTGTTAATCCCACACGGGTATGGCAATCCTTGCAAACGTTGCTAACAACAACGCCGACATTAATCTCATTGAATGGAGGTTCACTCGATGGCTCTGATCTGGTGGAGTAATGATGCATACCATGCATTTCACGCCCAGCATCCGATTGAAACAATCGATGCATTGATTGAAAAAAAAGAAGGATTAGTCAGTACAGGGCCATATAATAATGTATTGCGCTATGACTATGAAGGTGCGACCTATTATATTAAACGTTATCATCGAGCGGGTAGTTCCTGGATTCGCAAATGGTTACGTTCTCGTGTGCGCAATGAATGGGAAAATTTAATTTATTTTTCAAGATTGGGGATTCCTATTCCTACCGTGTTAGCTTATGGCGAGTATCGTAAACATGGCATGTACCGTAAAGGGTATTTAATGACAGAAGGTGTTCCTAACTCGAAGGATTTGGAAGCTGTCGCAAAGGAACACCACCCAAAGTTTAAAAAGAGACAATGGTTGAAAAGTGTTATGCGTCAAGTAGCAATCAACACGCGCAAGTTGCACGATGAAGGTTTTACCCACAATGATTTGAAATGGCGAAATATTTTAGTCACCTTAACTGATGCACCGGTAGTGTATTTTTTTGATTGCCCTCTCGGACGCTATCGTTATGGTTGTTCAAAGAAGCGGGGGATTTTAAAAGATTTGGCAACGCTTGATAAGTGGGCTAAACAATACTTGAGTCGTAGCGATCGATTGCGATTTTATATGATGTATCAAAATATTCGTCATGTTACAGCGAAGGATAAAAAGAATATCAAAAAAATCGAAGATTTTTTTAGGAAATAATGATGAAACAATATATCGCGCCATCATGGCAATCCATTTTAGCCTTTAATGGCTTAGATAGTTTTGACGCATTGTGGGAGTTGCAAGCTGACTGGGTTGAAACGCCAAATCAACGACGCGGTGGTTGGAGCGGAGTGTGTCGTCTTGAGTTACCTCATCCACAGCATGGTACCGTGATACTCTATTTAAAGCGTCAACAAAATCATCGCAACTATTGTTGGCGTCATCCGATCAAGGGTAGTGCGACCTTTCAACGTGAAGCAAGAAACATTGTAAATTTTAAAAAATTAGGGATTCCTTCGCTGGATTTAATTTACTTTGGTGAGCGAGAGATTAAAGGCGACAATCAAGCTATTTTAGTGACGGAAGCTCTTACTGATTATGCCGCCCTAGATCATTGGCTAAACCAATGGCAGAGCTCGCCATTGACGACGATGATGAAAGAAAAAATCACAAGCCGATTAGCTAAAGTGATTCGTGCGATGCATGATGCTGGATACCGACATGGTTCTTTATATCCAAAGCATATTTACCTTAAAATAGATGAAGCGCAAGAGCCGGATGTTCGTCTGATTGATTTAGAAAAAACGCGTTATTCCCCTTTTAAAAATGAACGAGTATTTAAAGATTTAGGCACGCTGAAAAAGCATGCAGTTTGTACCGATCGTGATCGTTTGCGTTTTTTAAAACATTATTTTCATGACGCACCGCAAGCGAAACACGTTATTAAAAAAGTAGCAAAAATTATTGTGACACGACGAGCGCGCAAACAACGACAAAAACAACAACGGCAGGCGACATAAAGATGATGTCTATTGCCTGTGTAGAGCAATTACAACAAGCGCAACGACAGGTGACGTTTCCCTGTTACGTGCCATTGTCAGAGCAGGGACAAGGGATTACCTTACTAAAATCATTACGCCTATTACCAGGAAAACGATTAACAGCATTGGCTGAATGGCAAGGTCGGTCTGTCGTCGCAAAATTATTTTTTCATCCCAAACGTTGGCGCACCTATGGTGAGCGAGATGCAAAGGGTGTGCGTTGTTTGTTACAACATGGTATAGCGACACCTTCTTTGTTATTGGCGGAGCCATCATCGATTTCTGGACTTTATGTGGTGATTTTAGATTATTTAGAAAAATCTGTGCCATTGTCTATGGCTTTGCAACACGCTCAGACGCTATCAGAAAAACAAGCGTTACTGGCGAGGGTTATGCAGACCACCGCGAAGTTGCACCAACAAGGATTGCGACAACAGGATGCGCACTTCAATAATTTTTTAGTGGACTCACAGGAGATTTATACCTTAGATGGTCACGATGTAGTGATGAAGAAGCAACCCCTATCGCAACAAAGAAGTTTAAAAAATTTAGCGATGTTGTTAGCCAATGTGTCAACTCAATTGCTAGGCAATCATCTATCTGTTTTACTCGATACGTACGGTCATGCTCGTCAGTGGTGTGACTCTCAGCAGCATTTATCACGATTACAACAGTTGTTACACCAAATGCGTGTGAAACAACAGCAACAGCGACAGAAAAAAATCATGCGAGATTGCACTGAATTTGTTGCGAAGAAAAACTTTCACCAAACCCTCGTATGCAATAGAACTCATTACCAAGCGGGTTTAGCAGAGATGCTGCATGATCCAGAGCAATTTTTTAGTGATTCATCCGCGCAATTGTTAAAAGAAGGACATACCTCTACGGTGATCCGCGTCAATATTCAGGGACATGATTTAGTGGTGAAGCGCTACAATATTAAATCACGCTGGCATGCTGTGCGTCGGATGTTTAAACCCTCACGAGCTCGGCGTTCTTGGCGCAATGCTCATCGTTTGCAGAGTTTAGAGATTGCAGTAGCACCACCGATCGCTTTAATAGAAAAGCACAAAGGTCTGTGGCCATTACCCGCTTATTATATTTGTGCATATACCCCAGGATTGTCACTACAGGAAATCGTAGACACATCGATCTCAAAAGATTGGCAACCATTGATAACCGTTTTAAAACAATTAGCCGCCGCCCAATTAACCCATGGCGATATGAAGGCGAGCAATTTTTTAGTGACACCACAACAAGTGATGTTAATTGATTTGGATAGTATGAAGAAATTTAATCTGCA
>JAGVJK010000041.1 GCA_020051155.1 Gammaproteobacteria bacterium
AAATCCTCGATCAACTCACTGATGAAGTTAGAGATGATGAAAACCATCCTTTAGCCTTAGTGATGCAAATTATTGGTGAAAATCTCGAAGCTTACGATGATGCTGTTTCTGAAAAAACTCCTTTCTCTTGACTCTCCCTCACAAACCCATAGAATACTCAGACTCTATGCGGGTGTAGTTCAATGGTAGAACTTCAGCTTCCCAAGCTGATAGCGTGGGTTCGATTCCCATCACCCGCTCATTGGTTTCTGTGCAATGCGCCAAAAATTATATCCCAATAATATAACTACTGCTGCACCTAAAATGCCGGCTGGAATTTGCCAGCCGTGTGGGGCAATATCAAATAAATTAGGATTATGGGCGAAGGCAAAGGGTGCGGCTAAGAGAACATCCATCAACGCTGAGCCCGCAACTAAGCCACAGGCAAATACCGTCGTACGGTGTTGTGCTTGTTTTCGATCCGCCGCGGGGTGGTGTTTTAACAATCGCTCCAGGCAGCGAGCCATCACACTTCCTACCACCAGCGCCATGGACGTGCCCAAAGGCAAATAAATTCCTACGGCAAATGCTAACACTGAAAAACGTTTTCCTCGTCTTTTTAACCACCAGCTAACAGCACTAGCAATCACTGCAATGCCCGCACCAATTAAGAAAAACCGCCACGGCAGTTCATGATTAAAAATGCCTTGCGTCACAGCTGCCATCATGGCGGCTGGTGGTGCTGGTAAGGTTTGAGAAAAATCCATACCCGCTTGCGGCACCACGTCACCAATGCCATAGGCTTGAAATAATAACTCCATCACCACTGGAATGATGAGTGCTGCTACGGCTACTCCGATTAATAACATGACCTGTTGTTTCCACGGCGTCGCACCAACTAACTGACCTACTTTTAAATCTTGTAAGTTATCATTTGCAATAGCGCCAATGCCTGTAAGCAAGGCGCCAAAAAAAATCGGAATCGCTGCAATCACCACCCATTGCCCATGAGACAAATTACCGAAGGCATGCAACAAAGCTTGCAACAATAAACAGGTCATCAACAAACAGGCGATCAACACTGCGGAGCCTGGGCTTGCTGTCACCCCTACTAGCCCAGAAAAATAACCGGTAATCGCACACACTAAAAATCCAATGACCGCAATATAAAAAATCGAGCCTGTTAAAAAAACTGGAATGGCAATACCCACATCTCGCAAAATCTGCAGCGGCAAACTCTGTTCGAGCAATAAAAATATCAACACCAAGAAAAAGAGACTGCCCATGATAACATAATGAATCGGCAAATCTCGTTGCGTGCGAGCGACACCCCATTGTGCTGTAGGTTGATGCACTAATTTCATGGCACTCATCAATCCTTGTCCCACAGGTTTTAACAAGGTGATCAATGTCCACAGCCCAGCAATTAACATCGCACCAACGCCCACGTAGCGAATATTGCTTTGCCATAAGGCCATCACATTGCGACTTGGCAATGTGATGTCATAAGAGGAAAAATGACTGAGGATAGGAATACTCAAACCCCAACCTAATAAGGCCCCAGCAAAAATACTCATTCCCATATCAAAGCCAATCAGATAACCGGCACCAATCATCGTCGGTGAAAAACCAAAGCCAAATCCCATTAAGGTGCGGCCCTTCACAATCCACAGTTGCCATTGACTAGCAATGAGTTTAAATCCTGTTTGCAATAATTCGATTAGGCCACCAAACAGACCGCCCATTAAAATTTCTCGCAGACCCAGCTGATGATCAGTTCCCACAATCAACACTTCAGCAATGGCTTTCCCCTCTGGGAAATGTAAACTATCATCATTGACTAAAATCTGGCGTAAAGGTATGGAAAACAACACGCCAAGAGCACCACTGGTTAATGCAATTAAAAAACATTGCCAATAAGGAAAGTGTTGCCAGTAATGAATTAAAATCAAGGCCGGAATGGTGTAGACAATGCCTCCGGCTACGGCTTCGCCCGCTGAGGCTGCCGTTTGAATTAAATTATTTTCTAAGATATTCGCATTGCGAAAAAACTTTAAGATGCCAAAGGATATAATGGCCGCCGGGATCGATGCTGAAGTTAAAAGCCCTACTTTCAGAGCAAGATACGCATTGGACATAGCAAGAACAAAGGCTAAGACAATACTAATTAAAATGACCTTCAACGTGATCTCTGGCAAAGACCGGTTGGCCGCAATGTAAGGTTGCATTTCATTCATTTTAATATATCCTTTACAGCTGATATGCGCTAAGCGCGGGGGGAATCTTATCATATCCTCCTCCAAATGAACATTACGAGCAAAGGACCCTAACACCATTATGAAATTATTAAAAATTACCTTGGCAACCCTTGGCGGACTGGTACTGCTTGGCTTTTTAGGCATTGCTGCTTTTTGTTTTTTAATCAACCCCAATGATTTCAAAGGGCCTATTAGCCAGCAAGTGTATAAACTGACTGGACGCTCCCTGCGCATCGATGGTGATTTACATTGGTCCTTTTATCCAGCCTTGGGTATCACTGTCAATCAATTAGCTCTCGATAATGCACCAGGATTTGGTGCGACACCCTTTGCCACCGTTGGCAAGGCTAATATTAGTGTGAAGTTGCTACCCCTTTTCAAAAAACACATTGAAACAAAAACTATCGATATTAGCGATGTGCAATTAAATTTAATTCGCAATGCAAAAGGGCAAACCAATTGGGATGATTTAAAATCTCGTCTGGGCGCTTCCGCAAAGCCAACGACTGTGACATCTAAATCCATCATAGCAGCACCCGCTGCTATCGCCACGAACGAGAATTCCTTTGCTCTTGAGATCCCCTCTATGAAAGTAGAAAATGCCAGTCTCTCTTGGCAAGATCAAATGGCGCAACAAAAAGCAACTTTACAAATCGTTGATTTTAGTTCTGACACGATGAACTTAATGGGACGAGCGTTTCCCATCATGCTCAATTTACGTTTTTCTAGCACAAAACCCGCCGTAGCCGGCGATCTTTTCTTCAATGGCACCTTTGTATTGGATGCCAAGCAAGATATTTACAGCATTAAAAAGTTAATGGCTACCAGTCACGTCACTGGCCCCATGTTTCCTAATCATCAAATTTCTGCTGCTTTAAATGCACAAGCGACAGCAAATTTGAATAAACAACAAATTATATTTTCGCAATTTGATTGGGATATTAACGGGCTCAAAACTAGCAACCGCTTGACAATGACTTATCTTAATAAGCACCTCTCTTACCAAGGCACTTCGAGCTTATTACCCGGAAATGTCAACCAATGGTTGAATACCATGGGAATCACATTACTCGCTAACTCACCAAAAACGTTAAGCCGTGTTTCGGCAGAGATGGAATTTGCTGGTACGGATCACGCTTTAACGATGTCAAAACTTAAGGCGGATCTCGATGGTGCCACCTTAACTGGAAATATTAATTTGCTAGATTTTCAGAAAAAAGTGGCTACTTTTGATTTAGCGATGAATCGATTGAATCTGAATGATGGTGGCGTTTTCTCGGCAACCAGCGCGGCTAAAACGCCTGATGTCGCTACGAGAAATACGGTTAGGCCAGAACGTCCAACCAACTTTACTGCTGCTACATCCGCAGCACCCTCTACACCAACTTCTACATCTAAAAATTCTTTTAGTTACTTACGTGACATTAACCTCAAAGGTCACTTAGCCATTGATGAACTAATGTTTAATGATGTGAAAGCACAGAATGTTGTTACCGATATCACTGCAGCAAGTGGCCTCGTTACTCTGGGTCCGAGCACAGCAAATTTATATGGCGGCCATTACACCGGAAATATTCGCTTCGATGTATCGGGCAATACGCCGGGGATTCAATTACAACAACGATTAGATGCGGTGAGCATTCATCCATTGCTGAAGGACTTACATTCTTCTAATACCTTGACGACATTATTTGGTGCGCTAAATGGGCCAGCTAACCTTTCTATTCAACTTACTTCTAAAGGTTCGGATAATGCTACCTTCACTAAAAATTTAAATGGCGCTATTCAATTTTCTTTGGAGAATGGTTCCATTGAAGGTGTGAATCTCAATCACGTGCTCAATATGGCGGTTGCGATTTTGAAGCCCAATGCTGCGCTGGTTAATGATTCAGGCAAGGCCACTTCTTTTGCTTCTTTGAAAGGCTCTCTGACGATTAATCAAGGGATCATGCAGCCAAGCCCTGTCACATTGGCATCACCTTTATTTTCCGTTCACGGTAATGGTAGCATTGATTTAAATACATCCCGTGTTGATTACACATTACAGTTAACTACGCTGGGGGATACCATACCGGTAATTAAACAGTTAGAAAACTTATTAGGTGGCAGTATACCGATTCGAATTTCTGGAACGCTTGATCATCTCAAAGTTGGAACGGATGAAAAAGCAATTTTTTCTATCACGAAGGAAAAAATAAAAGATAATATTGGCAAATCATTGAATGGGCTGAAGGCATTATTTCGCTAAATGTTGTCTGTAAAACAATTTCAAACTCAGGTGCTGCGTTGGTATGACGAGCATGGTCGTAAGCAATTGCCTTGGCAGCAGCAGTCCACACCTTATAGGGTGTGGATATCAGAAATCATGTTGCAGCAAACGCAAGTAGCAACGGTTATTCCTTATTTTGAACGCTTTATGTTGCGTTTTCCGGATGTTGGTGCGCTAGCGATCGCGCCTCTTGATGAAGTGTTACATCATTGGACCGGTTTGGGGTATTATGCCCGCGCTCGTAATCTGCATAAAACAGCGCAACAGATCATCGCTGATTATGATGGTGAGTTTCCTCAAGACATTATCGCTCTCGAGCAATTACCTGGTATTGGTCGCTCCACGGCTGGCGCTATTTACAGTTTGGGGATGCAACAATCTGCGCCTATTTTAGATGGCAATGTAAAGCGGGTATTAGCTCGTTTTTTTGCAATAGCTGGTTGGCCCGGACAATCCTCTGTCTTAAAACAATTATGGGATTGTGCCGAGCGTCACACGCCTGCGCATCGTTGTCATCACTATAATCAAGCCATGATGGATTTAGGTGCGTTAGTTTGCACGTCGAGCAAACCGGCTTGTGCTCAATGTCCTCTGGAGTCTCATTGCCAAGCACGACTGCTTGAACAAACTCATTGTTTTCCTGGCAAGAAACCTAAAAAATCTTTGCCGACGAAACAGTGTTATATGTTGTTATTACAAGAGGGAGATAATGTTTTGCTGCGGCAACAACCGCCAGTGGGGCTATGGGGCGGGTTATGGTGTTTTCCGCAAGTTGAGATGAATGTTGATGTGCAGCAATGGACGCAGGATCATCTAGGGATTCGTTTACAACAGCCAACGGTTTGGGAACCCTTTACTCATACTTTTAGCCATTTTCATTTGGTGATTCATCCACTTCATCAGCAACTTGATGGTAATAATGTCTGCCAAGTGATGGATCATTCTGCGCAAATTTGGTATAAACTGCGTCAACCACCCAAGTTAGGATTGCCACATCCTGTGAGTTATCTATTAGGAAAACTACTATGACACGAATGATACTTTGTAAAAAACTAGGCATCGAAGCTGAAGGTTTAGATTTTCCACCGCTGCCTGGAGAGTTAGGGCAAAAGGTTTTTAACAATATTTCTAAACAAGCTTGGAAACAATGGCTCAATCATCAAACGATGTTGATTAATGAATATCGGTTGAATATGTTAGATCCTGAGTCTAGTGTCTTTCTGACCACAGAAATGGATAAATTTCTCTTTGGCAGCGGTAGCGAGACACCTCCGGATTATCAGCCTAAAGGGTAGGATTGAAATAACTCTTTGAGTTTCCTTTGTCATTCCCGCGCAGGCGGGAACCCATTTTTACATACGCTCCGAGCTTTCTATGAAAATGGGTCCCCGCCTACGCGGGGATGACAACGTGTGTGAGACACAGAGGAAATAATCCTTTGGGAGATGACAACATGTATGAGGCCTAGAGGAAATAATGTATTAAGATGAAGAAAATGCTTGACTATCTTAGTCAGGATCGGTTTAATAGCGCTCTGTGTGGCTAGGTAGCTCAGTCGGTAGAGCGGAGGACTGAAAATCCTTGTGTCGGTGGTTCGATTCCACCCCTGGCCACCATTGAATGGTGCTTCTCTAATTCTGAGAGCATTTTATCGGCTCTTTCCCAATTCCGGGGGCACTTCATCAAACACAAGACATTAACTCTTAATCTGTAATTTTCCCGGTATTAAAAAAAGAATATTATTCTATCATTTATGAGGATTTGATCATGGCCGCAACACCATCTGAAGCACCTATCTTAGTTAGTCTTTTTACAAGCCATAATACAGAAGAGCCAACCGCTGCTCGAGGACATGCAATACAACGCGCTTTTATGGCAGGATGCCTAGAGCTTGCGGACAAGACTAAGTCAGCAGAGTATCTTTTGAGCTCACTGATGCTACATATCAATAACAAGAAGTTTAGCTTTTTGCAAAATTGTAATCTTTCTAGCCCATTTCCCCTTCTCTGGGAACAAAATGGCTGTGGGAGTGGGAAGTGCGTCGTATTCTTTGTCTCTAATCCAATGGACTTCCAAAATATTTTATCGCAACAGAAACAAATTAGAGCGGATGATATGAGCATATTTATCTGCGACAAATCTTCTCATGCAGAGATATTCTCTTATGCAGAAAGGCAAGAGATGGCAACACGCTCCATAATCCCCGTTACTTATTCTCCTGAATCGCAATCCTCTCAGATAATGGAAGAAGACATCAAAGCCGTGCTGCAGAAAATTGAAGAACTATGGGCAGCACAGATTTACCGAAAAAGCTTAGTTCAAACGCCTTCTACTACTATCGATCCTGCTAGAGCAATATCCGCGCTTAATGAATACCTCGATACTCCAGCAACTTGCCACGTTTTTCAGTTTTCTGATACTTTCCAGAAAAGCTCTTCAAATAAGTTGACCCATTCTGCTGTAGAAAAATTAAAAACGATGCTGACTGATCCAAAAAAAGCAACTCCATTAACTCAAGCCGAGATAGAAAGCGTTCGTTCAGACGCTACGCTTTTTAATATTCTTTATACGCATCACTTACTCAGTTATTTAAGCCATGCAGAGCCCTCATCGCCTGCATCAACAAGCTCACAAACGGCAACCCGATCTACATTTAGTTGTTCCTTACAATAAAACCAGCAGGAATTTCTCAGCAGAAACTCCTGCCCGCCCTGTCGTGGTGTGAAGTAGTAGAACACGCATAGTGACTACTTCATTTTCCACGGCTCACCGGGCAGCAAACAAATCATTTTATTCTTAACATCTTGATAGGCTTGCTCAAATGACCATTCATTGCTATCAGCGAGCAAATCTAAAATATCATGACGAAAATCATCAAACCGAAATTTTTCATGTAGATTTTTCTCAAATAACGCACGAGTGACATTTTGATTGTCTCTATTGCAATGTTCTAAAAAGACTTTTAATACGACCTCAGGATCAATCAAGTTATCTCTAATCACCAGCCAAAGGTCGAATAAATCTCTTCCTTTGCGGCGTTGATAAAGAGCCCTTATTTTCGTACCCATCAGTTCATTTAATTGATAAGTGCGTAATGCAGCCTGTCCTGTAAACCAAGAATTATTGACAGAAAAGTCGACATCAACAAAATCAAAAATATGAAAGTGTTCGGTGGTATTAATTTCAATTTTTAATTTCTTTTGAGTATTGTCACTTGCAATATAGCGATAGAATAACTTCGCACTACGTTCTGTTAACTTTCGAATAGGGTCGCCTAGCCAGCTTAGTGACGAACGTATTTCATTAAGCATTTCACCAATCGGCGCTGACTTAATTTGCACAAGATCGATGTCTTCGCTATAACGTGCAGCAGGTGTTATATATAACTTATGTAGCGCCGTGCCGCCTCGAAAAATTAAACTCTCTTTTATTTTTTTATTTTCATACAAAGATACCAAAGCACGACTGATTATCAAATCTTGTTCTACTTGATAATCTTCCACCCATGGAACTTGTTGGCGCCATTCAGTTAAACAATATTCTGGAATCATAGATCACTCTCTACAGTTGCGTTTTCAATAATCTTCCAGGTGATATTTCGTGGTGATTTAGTAAATTCCTCTAACCCTGACATAAGAGGAATGTAGTCAACACGTTTTTGCTGTGCTAAATAGTTTTTTAACACATCCGCTAATTCGAATGCTTCGACAACTTCTAGTAAATATCCTAACCGCTGTTTCCAAGCAAGTATGGGCTGACTTTCTGCAAGTGCAAGTAGCTTATCTGGTTTTATGCTTTCCTGAAGCTCGGCAAGCACTGTGACGACATGATTTAATCCGCCCGCTTGGAGGGGGAAATTAAGTAGATCCATAGCAGTGCCTTCAGGAGTAGATACCTTTAACAGGCTTTTTGCAGTAGAGATACTTTGTACAGGGGTTTCTGCTAAATGTCGATTAGCAACGAAACGAATTTTTACTTTACCGCATAAAATTGGAGGTCTGCTGCGCCCATTAATCATCACTTGAAAAACCTGCACTGCCTGATGAGTGGCACCATGATATCTTGCTGCAGTCAATAATCCAGCATAGTATGAGCATTGCCAATATTCCATCAAGTAAGGAATAAAATACTCTGCTGGTAGACATCCCAAGATTTGATATTCCGGTGGCACAATGACGTAAAATCCTTTAGCTGGAGTGGCCAATTCGTTTTTGATAAGCAGGTGCTTTACGGATGAATAAATTGCCTCTGCTGATTTATTGAGGGCAGACTGAGCTTGCTGGACGGTAAAACTGCATTTGCCATGCATCACAAGATCATTGATGTAATCGCTAAAGCTCATAACAGTTCCGATCAGTTTAACCGCCTAAAATGGGTGGTTAATATGATTATAGCCGTTAAGAGAGGGATTTACAATTATCAAGGTGACTGTGGGTGCGATTGAAAGTGTCGGTTGAAATATTGTGTGCCCTGCGACACCTCCATGTTGTCGATCCCCGCGCAGGCGGAGACCCATTTTTGTACGGGCTCCTGAGCTGCTATGAAAATGGGTCCCCGCCTGCGCGGGGACATGTCTCAAATCGATGTTGATTAGTAAACTCTTCGTCGAATACTCAGTGCTCTTTTTCAATTTCTGTAGTATTTCTTTCGTATCAAATTTTGCAAGAAGTAGAAAAACTACCAACACCGTTCCAAGTAGCTGGAAAGCAACCGAAGCCGGTAGAAAATGTTGTTGTATCACCACTAGTACTCCAACCCACCATCTCTAGGGATGGAAATATAGTAACTCCACCAGCAAAAGCAGGACCTGTTTTTTTAACAGTCACTGTCGCCGTTAAGTGATCACCATTCACCATAGAAGAGATAAATGCTCCATCGGTAATCGCTGGCATGAATGGGTTATTTACCCCATAGCTTAAACTGCCGATGAGCGTGCCACTGGTAGCAGTCAGATGGATTGTAACAACATCATCAGTAGAACCTGCTGCGAAAGCAAAAGCACTATTTAAACTAAAAACCAGACCTAATAAAGATATCGCAATTATTTTTTTCACAATAAAACCTCATTTTTTAGTACGTTAGTAAACCAATGGTTAATGATTTCCACTGCCTCATTGCTTAGAAGGTTCAAATAGTATACAGAATAAAATTATTGTCAACATCCTTTGACACATTTTTTGCCCCTTGTAGAGTTATGTAAGAGTGAGAATAAAGAATTTTCTTTATATAACAACATGTTGGCGATTATAAGTTACTAACTTACAATCGTCAGATGTATATTCAACGCGACATCACACATCGATTAGCACAGAGCCGTCAAGTTTTCATCATCTATTTCCAAAGACTACGATGATAACATTAGTAACACTGGGCGGAAAAAAACTGCAATTATCTCCATCTTGCACAGCGATTCCTATTGCAGAATTACATGACTTTTTGCTGACGTTAAAAAAAAACCGACACTTCTGTCGGTTTTTTCTTTAATACTTTTTAAAGTATCAAATAGGTTACGCTTTGGCGGAGTCCTGCAATAAATTGACTTCTTCATCTTCTACTGCGCTGGAGCGATCCACGAGTTCGATGAGGGCCATTGGAGCTGCGTCGCCTAAACGGAATCCGCATTTTAATACGCGAGTATAGCCGCCTGGACGATCCATGTGACGTGGAGCAACTTCATTAAAAAGTTTTGCTACCGCTTCAGCATCTCTCAAACGTGCGAAAGCGATACGACGTCTTGCAACGGTATCTTCTTTTGCTAAGGTGATTAAACGTTCGATCACACCACGCAAATCTTTTGCTTTTGGCAATGTTGTACGAATGAGTTCGTGTTTCAGTAGGGATGCCGCCATATTGCGGAACATCGCTTCGCGATGACTACTGGTTCTATTTAATTTTCTACCACTGTTACGATGACGCATGAGTTACAATTCCTATCGACTATATATATTATTTTGCTTTAGATGCTAAGTGTTCCATGGAGGATTCAGATAATTGGCTTGGTGGCCAGTTATCTAAATACGTACCTAAGGACAATCCATAGGATGCTAGCACCGTTTTAATTTCGGTTAACGATTTTTTACCTAAGTTAGGCGTCTTCAACAATTCAACTTCGCTGCGTTGAATCAAATCGCCAACATAAATAATATTTTCCGCTTTCAAACAATTGGTAGAACGAACTGTTAACTCGAGATCTTCAATCGGTCTAAGTAAAATCGGTTCGAACTGCAATTCTTGTTTTTGCGGTTGCTTTCTTTCTTCTTGCTGTAAGTCCACAAAAGCGGCTAACTGTTGTTGCAATATATTTGCAGAATGTCGGATCGCTTCATCAGGTGCTAAGGTACCATCGGTTTCAAGATCGATGACTAACTTATCTAAGTTGGTACGTTGCTCAACGCGAGCACGATCAACAGTATAAGCAACTCGTCGCACTGGACTAAAGCTTGCATCTAATTTCAGAATACCCACTGGCGCACGTTTACTCGCATCATCCAACAAATCTTCTTCATCAACTACTTCAACTTGTACTGGTTGATAACCACGGCCCAATGCGAATTTCACTTCCATATTTAAAGAAGCTTTTTCTGATAAATGAGCTAATACATGTTCTGGGTTAATGATTTCAACATCATGCTCAGGTTGAAAATCAGCAGCAGTCACCACACCGGGTTCGCTTTTGCTGAGCTTCAAAGTCACTTCTTCACGACCATGAAGAATACAGGCCACACCTTTCAAATTCATCAGGATGTCTAATACATCCTCTTGAACGCCTGGTACGGTGCTATATTCGTGATTCACACCCTCAATTTCTGCCTGAACAGGGGCACAACCCACCATCGAAGACAATAATATACGACGCAGACTGTTACCTAAGGTATGTCCAAAGCCTGGCTCGAGGGGTTGTAAAGTCACTTTAAATCGGTTTTTACCAAGGACTTCTACTTCAATATTTTTAGGTGTCAAACACTCTTTAACGCTCATTCGCTGCGGACTCCAAATTACTTGATCATTAACGAGAATAATACTCGACAATTAGATTTTCATTAATATCCAGCTGCACTTGGTCTCGATCAGGTACATACTTGAACACACCTTTGAGGGCTTTTGCATCCACATCTACCCACTCTGGGAAACCGATTTGTTGAGCAAGCTCAACCGCTGCTTGCACTCGAAGTTGTTTTTTGCATCGTTCTTTGATTTCGATGACATCTTCAGGTGCTACAAAATAAGAAGGTATATTAACACACTTTCCATTCACAAGAACACTAGCGTGATTGACTAATTGTCGCGCTTCTGCTCGTGTGCTGCCAAAACCCATGCGGTAAACCACATTGTCTAAGCGTCGCTCTAACAATTTAATAAGATTCTCACCAGTAGAACCTTTCATGCTAGAAGCTTTTTCGAATATACGGCTGAACTGACGCTCTAAAATACCATACATTCTACGAACTCTATTCTTTTGACGTAACATCACACCATAGGTAGACAAACGGCCGCGTTTAGCACCGTGTACCCCTGGCAATGTGTCTGCTTTACACTTAGAGCTCAAAGAGCGAATTCGGCTCTTTAATAATAAGTCAGCACCTTCTCTTCGAGATAATTTACATTTTGGACCAATATACTTAGCCATTCGTCGTAGCTCCTTTAAATTCGTCGTTCTTTTGGATCACGGCAACCATTGAATGGAATCGATGACATATCAGTGATGGATTTAATGTTAAAACCTGCAGCAGCTAACGCGCGAATAGCAGACTCTCTACCAGGTCCAGGACCTTTGACAATCACATCCAAGCTCTCTAGTTTACTCACTTTTAATGCGCGTTCTGCAGCGACACGACCCGTCTCTTGCGCAGCAAAGGGCGTACTTTGACGCGAACCGCTATAGGATTCACCTGCGGATGCCCATGCTATCGTATTACCTTGTTGATCGGCTAAGGTTACAATCGTGTTATTAAACGTCGCGTTGATGTACGCGATACCATCCGATACATTTTTCATTGTTGCCATATTAATCTTTACCCTTCAATTGCATTGCACCTGCTTGCTTTTTACGACCTTTACGCGTACGAGCATTCGTTTTTGTTCGTTGACCATTAACTGGTAAGCCTCGACGATGACGCACACCGCGATAACAGCCAATGTCACGTAAGCGTTTGATGTTAGTAGCGACGAGTCTTCTCAAATCGCCCTCTACCACATATTCACCACCAGTAACCGCTTCACGAATTCTATCCACGTCTTGTTCCGATAAATCCTTTACCTTGGTCTGTGGATTAATCCCCAAGCGTTGGCAAATAACATTAGCCGTACTTCTTCCAATACCATAGACTGCTGTAAGACCAATCTCTACATGTTTGTTTACCGGTACATTGACACCTGCAATACGCATTCAAATTCTCCAACGAATAGCACAAATATTTATTTTGCCCTACTAAAAAGCAGCGTAGAATACCGCTCATTAGCTTAAAAATCAATAAAAATTATAAAAAACCTTAAAACTCTTAGCTTCTAAGAAGACCTTTCGATCCCGTTAGATTAACCTTGACGTTGTTTATGTTTCGGCTCTTCACAAATCACACGAACCACACGATTGCGTCTAATAATCTTGCAATTACGGCACAACTTTTTAACGGACGCTCTCACTTTCATTTAGAAACCTCTTTTGAATTCTTGATCACTAGCCCTCAAGGGGTGCGACAATATACACTGATTCATGGCCTAACGCAACAATCCTGCACCAGGCGCCCCATTTCCGCGCAAATTGGCTTTCTTCATTAATGACTCATACTTATGAGACATCAAATGAGCTTGTATTTGTGCGATAAAATCCATTAATACTACGACGATAATCAGTAATGACGTTCCACCGAAGTAGAAGGGAACGTTCCATTTCATAATTAAGAGTTGCGGCAACAGGGAAACAGCAACCAAATAGAGGCCACCCCACAGCGTTAAACGAGTCATAACCATATCAATATAATTAGCTGTTTGCTCTCCTGGACGAATTCCTGGAATAAACGCGGCAGATTTTTTCAAATTGTCTGCTGTATCTTTTGGGTTGTAAACCAAAGCTGCATAAAAGAAGCAAAAGAAAAATATCGCAATCGTTTCCAATAACATCCACAAGGGCTGCCCAGGTTGCATAGCAAAACCGATATCCGCAAGCCAGGTCATACCAGGCCCTTTACCAAACCATTGAGCAATGGTGGCAGGAAATAATAAGATAGCGGAAGCAAAAATTGGAGGAATCACACCCGACATATTAATTTTTAACGGTAAATGTGTGCTTTGTGCCGCATACATTTTGCGACCCTCTTGGCGTTTTGCATAATTAACAGGAATACGTCGCTGTGCACGCTCCATATAAACTACACACGCAGTGACGATCACAACTAATGCCAAAATGGCTAATACTGCAAATACATCTAATTGACCTTGGCGAACTTGCTCTAAGGATCGGAACAGTGCTGCCGGCAAACCAGCCACAATACCTGCAAAGATGATGAGGGAGATACCGTTACCGATACCACGTTCTGACATTTGCTCACCCAACCACATCAAAAACATCGTGCCCGTGGTGAGTGTCAGGGCGGCTGTAAAATAGAAATTAAATCCTGTATTCAGAGCAACGCCGGAGCTCACAAGAAACTTTGCCATCCCAATGGATTGAAACAACGCGATAAATAATGTGCCGTAACGAGTGTAACGATTGATTTTACGGCGACCCGCTTCCCCTTCTTTTTTCAATTGCTCTAGCTTAGGAGAAATAGAGGAGAATAATTGGATAATAATGGAGGCGGAAATGTAAGGCATAACACCGAGCGCAAACACGGTCAAACGTTGCAAAGCACCGCCTGAGAACATGTTCAGGTAACCAAACAAACCGTTAGATTGATTGGAAAACAAACTTGCTAACCGCTGCGGATCTAAGCCAGGTACAGGAATATGAGCGCCTACTCGATAAATAAGAATCGCAATCACTACGAAAATTAATCGCCGTTTTAATTCGCTCAATCCTCGTGAAGAAGATCCTATCATTGCACCTGACTTTGCCATCTATTCCTCGATCTTACCACCAGCCGCTTCAATTGCAGCTTTCGCACCTTTAGTTACTTTAATGTCATTGGCAACGGTGATCGATCGGTTGATAACACCCGTGGCAATCACTTTCACGAATTTTGTGTAATCCGGAATGAGATCAACCTGCTTTAAGGTTTCCAAACTAATACGATCAATCGGTAAACCTTCTAAGGTAGACAGACGAACTTCAAAGCTATATTTTTCTTGCCAAGAGGTAAAGCCGGATTTTGGAATACGGCGATGAAATGGCATTTGACCGCCTTCAAAACCGATACCTACTTTGCTACGACCACGGCTTTTTTGACCTTTATGACCAGTACCGCAAGTTTTGCCTTTGCCGGAACCCATACCGCGTCCAACACGAACTTTTTGCTTTTTGGAACCCGGAGCGGGTTTTAACGTATTTAAAAACATGTTTACACTTCCTCAACTTTCAAGAGATAGGAAATTTTATCCACCATCCCACGAATACTTGGCACATTCTCTACGACCACAGTTTGATGCATGCGACGCAAACCCAAACACTCAGCACAAGCTTTGTGCTTAGCGATGCGTTTATTCAAACTGCGTACCAACGTTACTTTTAATTTTGTTGCGCTCATGTGGTTACTCACCCATTATCTCTTCTACAGTTTTTCCGCGCTTTTCAGCTATCTCATCTGGTGAATGACTACGACTTAACGCGTCAATGGTTAATCTAACCACGTTCGCTGAATTCGATGATCCAATCACTTTTGCTAAAACGTTTTTTACACCAAGTGCTTCGAAAACAGCACGCATTGCAGCCCCGGCAATCAAGCCAGTACCTTCTGCGGCAGGCTTCATGAAGATTCGTGTTGCGCCTTCTTTCACGCTGATGGGGTGAAATAACGTATCACCATCAAGTTCGATACGTTTCATATTTTTTCTGGCACTTTCCATGGCTTTCTGAATTGCGATAGGTACTTCTTTTGCTTTACCGTAACCCACACCAACACGACCTTGGCCATCACCGACAACAGTCAATGCTGTGAAACCAAATACACGGCCACCTTTGACTACTTTAGTAACGCGGCCTACTTTGACGAGTCGCTCAATATCAATGCCATCACTTTTTGTTTCGAGACTATAATTCTGTTGCATGTATCTTACCCTTAAAAATCTTGTAAACCAGCTTCTCGTGCGGCATCAGCGAGTGCTTTTACCCGACCATGGTATCTAAACCCAGAACGATCAAATGCGATTTTATTAATATTCAGCGCCTTTGCACGCTCAGCAATTAAGGCACCCACCATGGTTGCTGCCTCTATATTACCGGTATGCTTTACTTTACCTCGGATGGTTTTATCCAAGGTAGATGCTGTAGCAACCACTTTTGAAACTCTTGATAAGGCATCATACTGTAACAGCTGCGCATAGATATGATTGGAGCTGCGATGCACACTCATACGAATCAAATCAGCGTCACGCTCTTGTAAGCGTACAATGTTGCCTCTTGTCTTTTTTGCTCGTCTTTGACGGCCTTGCAATTTTTCGTTCATGACTTAATTCCTACTTTTTCTTGGTCTCTTTGCGACGTACTTTCTCATCAGAATATCGAATACCTTTCCCTTTATAAGGCTCTGGCGGACGATATGCACGAATATTCGCAGCAACTTGACCAATCAATTGTTTATCAATACCTTTGATAACAATTTCTGTTTGACTTGGACACTCAATGGTTATACCCGCTGGAATAGGAAAATCCACAGGATGAGAAAAACCCAAGCTAAGTCCTAAGGCATTACCTTTTAGCTGTGCTCGATAACCGACCCCAACCAACAGTAATTTTCTTTCATAACCATCATGCACGCCTACTACCATATTGTGTAATATGGCGCGAGTGGTCCCTGCCATAGCGATAGTATTAACGCGTCGCTCATCTTTAAGAACACTTACAGTGACTTCTTTATCATTTTGAGCCACACCAACATTATTAGGCAGTGTATATACGAGCGTACCTTTTTTACCTTTAATCTGTACTTGACTACCGGAAGTACTTAACTCCACTCCAGCAGGCAATACGATCGGCTTACTTGCAATTCTTGATGACATATCAAACCCTTTCTACAGGAACTCCCGTGGGAACCCCTTTCTTTTATTCGATGCTGTGCGCGACATAATGTTGCGCTTACAATCAAGGAGAAGACATCCTCTCTACCCTTGATAATCCCCCATCGGCAAGGTTCAGCGATAACTCGCTGCCCTTTCTACCATACTTCGCAGAGAACCTCGCCACCTAAACCTTGCTTACGCGCATGTTTATCGCTCATCACCCCTTTAGAGGTGGAAACAATAGAGATGCCCATACCGCCAAGGATGTTTGGCAATTCGCTACAATTTTTATAAACTCTCAAGCCTGGACGACTCACACGTTTAATGTGCTCGATAACAGGTTTGTTATTGTGGTATTTCAAAAAGACCACTAATGTTGGTTTCTTTTCTTCACCTTCAACGTTGTAATTAGCAATGTAACCTTCGTCTTTTAACACTCGGGCAATTGCTAGTTTGACCTTAGAGGCAGGCATGGAGACTTTGTCTCGCCCTACCATCTCTGCATTTCTAATGCGGGTGGTCATATCAGCTATTGGATCTTGCATACTCATGGCTTATAAAGCTCCTGATTTTTCACTAAAGTAACGATTAATTTCTACCAACTGGATTTTCTAATCCCTGGGAACATTCCCTGCATGGCTAACTCACGTATTTTGTTTCGGCATAATTCAAACTTACGATACACACCACGTGGACGACCGGTCAGCTGACAACGATTACGCAAGCGCTTTGGCCCTGCATTTCGAGGCAATGCATCGAGGGCATCCTGAATTTGAGCGATACGGTCTAATGCAGCATTCTTGTCAGATTTTGGTTTCTCTAACTCGGAATAACACTGAGCGCGTTCATCTAAAAGCTTACGACGTTTGGCACTATATTTTTGAACCAATGCTTCTCGTTTACCTTCTCGTTCTTTAATGGCCTTCGTTGTCATTAATCATTCCTCTCATAGTCTCTAAAGGGGAAGTTAAACGCTGCTAATAATGCACGTCCTTCCTCATCCGTCTTCGCAGTGGTTGTGATACAAATATCTAAACCACGAATCGTATCAATTTTGTCATACTCGATCTCAGGGAACACGATTTGTTCCTTGATACCCATGCTGTAATTCCCACGTCCGTCAAAGGAACGAGGGCTCACACCACGAAAGTCACGAATACGAGGAATCGCAACATTCACCAAGCGTGATACAAAGTCATACATTCTGGCTTTGCGCAGGGTCACTTTGCAACCAATAGGCCAGCCTTCACGAATTTTAAACCCGGCGATGGATTTTCGAGCGTTGGTGGAAACAACTTTCTGACCACTAATTTTAGTCATGTCTTCCATTGCAGCCGTCAGAACTTTTTTATCTGCTACCGCTTCGCCAACCCCCATATTGAGAGTGACTTTTACCAACTTAGGTACTTCCATCACGTTTTTGTAACCAAATTGTTTCATCATTTTCGGAACAATTTGCTTTCTGTAGTAATCTTGCAATTCTCTCATAGCTTAACCCATCACTTAACTTTCAAGCACATCAACAATTTCACCGTTGGATTTGAAGTAACGGACTTTTCGGCCATCCTCCAAGGATTTAATCCCAACTCTATCAGCTTTATGCGTCATAGGATTGTATAGGGCGATATTTGAAACGTGTAACGCTCCTTCAACCTTACCAATACGTCCCTCTTGCTCGCGCTGTGAATTTGGTTTGATATGTTTGGTTAACATATTCAACCCTTCCACAATAACTCGCTGACCCCGTTTAGGATTCTTCTTGTCGTCCAATATTTTTAACAACTTGCCTCGACGCCCTTTATCGCGCCCTGCAATTACAATGACTTCGTCACCGGTTCTTATCTTATGCATATTTCTTCTCGCCTATAACACTTCAGGTGCTAGTGAAACAATCTTCATAAACGCCGTGGTTCTCAATTCTCTGGTTACCGGGCCAAAAATCCGGGTGCCAATGGGTTGGAGTTGATTATTCAACAAAACCGCTGCATTACCATCAAAACTAATTTCAGAACCATCAACTCGGCGAACTGGTGTCCGCGTGCGAACGACAACGGCATTATACACGTCACCTTTTTTAACACGGCCCCGTGGATTCGCTTCTTTGACGCTGACTTTAATGACGTCACCAATTTTAGCGACTGTGCCGCTACCTATTACTTTGATACACATCACTTTTCTGGCACCGCTGTTATCGGCCACATCAAGCATGGTTTGCATTTGTATCATTCGTTAATCTCCAATATGCCTATCTAACTGCACGCCTACTAGGTTGCAAAGGCGCGAAAGTATAACATGACTTAGGTACTCGATAAAAGTAATTCATCGTGCATTTGTTATTTATTTTGCTTTTTCAACCACTTCGGACAAAACCCAGTTTTTCAGCTTTGAAATGGGGCGGCTCTCTTCTATTCGAACAGTATCACCCACAGCTGCGCTGTTTGTTTCATCATGAGCATGGTATTTTTTGCTACGCGTAATGTATTTTTTGTAAAGTTTGTGGGGAACCTGGCGAACCACCATCACAACAATGGTTTTGTCGCAGGCATCGCTTACCACTTTACCTACTAAGGTACGACGATTATGTCCCTGCTCAGTATTAGTCATCATTTCTCACCTTTTTCTGCAGTTCTTGCTTTAACATCTGTGTCTTTTTCTTGGATTATGGTGTTTATTCTAGCGATTGCTCTGCGCGCGCGCTGAAATAAATGTGGCTTAATCACTTGACCACTGCCTTTTTGCATACGCAAATTAAACTGTTCACGCAACAATTCTTTTAACTCTTGTTGCAATTCGGCCACTGTCTTTTCTCGTAACTCTGCTGCTATCATCACATCACCGTTTCCGTTTCAAATACACATTTAATAGGCAACTTCGCAGCAGCAAGTTTGAATGCTTCTTTTGCCAAATCCTCTGACACACCTTCCATTTCAAAGAGCATTTTGCCTGGCTGAATAAGCGCGACCCATCGATCGATGCTGCCTTTACCCTTACCTTGACGAACCTCTAAAGGTTTCTTTGTTCTTGGGAGATCTGGAAACACTCGAATCCAGATTTTTCCGCCCCGTTTAATATGTCTGGTCATTGCACGACGCGCAGCTTCAATTTGGCGCGCAGTTAACTCTCCACGAGTAATTGCTTTCAACCCAAAAGTGCCAAAGCTAACTTTATTGCCTCTAGCGGCTAATCCAGTGTTGCGGCCTTTATGCGTCTTGCCAATGTTTCTCTTTGGTTGCAACATAATTCGTTATACTCCTTAGTTCGCAGCTTTCGCTGCTACCTCTTCTTCGTTTTCTGGCATGACTTCGCCTTTAAATATCCACACCTTGACACCGATCACACCATAGGTTGTGTGAGCTTCGCCTAAGGCATAATCTATATCGGCACGGAAGGTGTGTAATGGCACGCGACCTTCTCGATGCGTTTCACTACGTGCAATCTCAGCACCACCTAAACGACCACTGATGGAAACCTTCACGCCCAGCGCTCCTGCTTTTAAGGAGGTGCTGATAGCTCGTTTCATCGCGCGACGAAACATCACACGTTGTTCCAATTGTCTAGCAATGGTATCTGCGACTAATTGTGCGCTCAGTTCAGGTTTTTTCACTTCTTCAATATTAACGTGGACTTGTGAACCCTCAAGAAGTTTAGCAATGCTGCTTTTTAACTCTTCGACGCCACGACCTTTTTGCCCAATGATAACCCCAGGACGACCTGCTTTGATGGTCACTCGTGTATTACTAGCGAGTCGCTCAATGCGCACACCAGCAATGCCCGCTTCTCTGAAGCGTTCGTTAACAAATTTTCTAACTTTAAAATCCTGTAGGATATTGCGTGCGTAATCTTTGCTTGCATACCATGCAGACTCAGACTTTTTTGTAATACCTAAGCGGATACCTATTGGATTGACTTTTTGACCCATCGAAATTAACTCCTGCTGGCTTCGTCAGATACTTTCACAGTGATGTGACAAGTAGGCTTTATAATTCTGCAACCACGTCCCTTTGCGCGGGGCTGCATTCGTTTCATTCGACTGCCCTCATCAACAAAAATTTGAGACACTCTTAATTCATCAACATCCGCTCCGCCATTATGCTCGGCATTAGCAATGGCTGAATCTAACGCCAATTTAACCATTTTTGCCCCGCGTTTTACGCTGAAACGTAATACTTCTAAGGCTCTATCCACGGACATCCCACGAATTTGATCTGCCACTAATCGTGCCTTTCTTGGGGATATTCGCGCGTATTTATATTTTGCTGCAACTTCCATCACGTACCTCAACTATTACTTCTTACGATCACCGGAGTGCATCCTAAAGGTTCTTGTTAATGCAAACTCACCGAGTTTGTGACCCACCATATTTTCAGTAATAAATACTGGAATAAATTGTTTGCCATTGTGTACCGCAATGGTGATATTCACCATATCTGGAATGATCATGGAGCTACGAGCCCAAGTTTTAATTGGCTTTTTATCGCCGCTGCTCTTGGCTTGCAACACTTTCTTGTACAAGTTGCGATCTACATATGGACCTTTTTTTAATGACCGTGGCACTGTTCTATCCTCTTAACTATTTTTTATCTCTACGAGACCTAACAATATACTTCTGAGTACGCTTGTTCTTACGAGTTTTCTTACCCTTGGATTTTAAGCCCCATGGACTACAAGGATGTCTACCGCCAGAAGTCTTACCTTCACCACCACCCATAGGATGGTCGACTGGGTTCATCGCAACGCCTCGTACGGTTGGGCGCCAGCCCCGCCAGCGTTTTGCACCAGCTTTACCTAAATTTACGAGGTTATGTTCTTCATTACCCACTTCACCTATCGTGGCGCGACAATCAACAAGCACTTTGCGCATTTCGCCAGAGCGTAATCGAATCGTTGCGTAACCACCTTCACGCGCTAACAACTGTACTGAAGTGCCAGCACTTCGTGCCAATTGAGCACCGCGTCCTGGATACATTTCCACACAGTGGATAACAGCACCCAAAGGAATATTGCGCAGTTGCATTGTGTTACCCGACTCGATAGGCGCTTCATTCGAGGATATAATTTTCTGTCCTAGAACAAGCCCCTTCGGCGCGATAATATACCTCCGCTCGCCGTCGGTGTAAAGGATCAATGCAATATTTGATGAACGATAGGGATCATACTCGATTCGTTCAACCTTGCCCCAGATGCCAACTTTATCACGTTTAAAGTCGATAACCCGGTATAATCGTTTGTTACCGCCGCCTCGATGACGAACAGTAATGCGACCTTTATTATTACGGCCGGCATGGGATTGAATACTTTCTGTCAACTTAGCATAAGGACGTCCTTTATGGAGATCCTTGACTATCTTGGTCACATGGCGTCGGCCTGGTGACGTTGGTCTTAATTTTACTATTGCCATCGGTCTATTACCTTCTCTTTAATCTACATGCCAGTAAAGTTAATGTCATAGCCTTCTTGCAAGGTGACATATACTTTTTTCTGCGCTTGACGTGTTCCCGCTCTTCCACCTACGCGTTTCGCTTTAGGCTTCGTATTCAATACATTCACGCTGGCAACTTTAACGTTAAATAACTTTTCCACAGCGTATTTGATTTCACATTTGTTAGCATCACGTAACACTTGAAATGTGATTTGTCGATGTTGGTTACCTAACATCGCGCTTTTTTCTGACACCCGTGGCGCCAAAATAAGATTCATCATTCGCGCTTCATCTTTCATGCTAAACGCTCCTCTAATTGCTTAACAACACCCACAGTCACAATGACTTTTTCATGTCGAATGAGATTAAGGGGGTTAATATGATTAACATCCGCTACGTCCAAGTTAGGAACATTTCTTGCTGCCAATACAGCATTTTGATCATGCGCTTCAGTAACGATCAACGCATTTTCAATGCCGTGAACTGCTAATTTGCCTAACAACTCTTTCGTTCTGTGGCTGCTTAATACGAATTCATCAAGCACTAACAAACGATCTTGTCTTGCTAACTCAGACAGTATGGAGCGAATCGCTGCACGGTAAGCTTTCTTATTGACCTTTTGATCATAAGAACGAGGTCTTGCTGCGTGTGAAACACCACCGCCAACCCAAATGGGGCTACGACTAGAACCTACTCGAGCACGGCCAGTCCCTTTTTGACGCCAAGGTTTTTTACCACCACCACTAACTTCAGCACGTGACTTTTGTTTTTGCGTACCTTGACGAGCGCGCGCTAAAAACGCAGTGACCACTTGGTGAATCAACGGTTGATTAAACTTTTGATCAAATGCACTATCAGACACATCTAAGGTGCCAGCTGATAACGCATCATCACATTTTACGATTGCTAATTGCATTAGTTATTCTCCTGCGCAACTTTCGCCGCCTTCACAGCAAAGTTAATGACTACGTTGCAACCGGGAGCTCCAGGAACAGCGCCTTTAACCAATAAAAGGTTACGCTCCTTGTCCACTTGCACGATCTTTTGGTTTTGAATGGTGCACCGTTTATTGCCCATGTGCCCAGCCATTTTCTTACCTTTAAATACACGACCCGGAGATTGGTTTTGACCAATAGAACCTGGTGCACGATGGGAGAGAGAGTTACCATGACTCGCACGTTGAGCACTGAAGTTGTGACGCTTGATCACACCTGCAAAACCCTTACCGCGAGAGGTACTCACCACATCAACCATCTGACCTTCTGCAAAGATATCAACACTGATTTCTTTACCAAGTTCGTATTGTTGCAACTCTTCTTCTGAATCGAGTAAAAATTCCCACAAACCGATACCTGGTTCAACACTCGCTTTCGCAAAATGTCCTGCCGCTGGTTTATTGACACGTGATGGTTTTTTATGACCAGCAGTCACTTGAACTGCAACATAACCATCCGTCTCTTCTCGTTTGATTTGGGTAACACGATTATCTGTCACTTGAATGACGGTTACAGGTATTGCTTCACCTGTCTCAGTGAACACCCTCGTCATTCCACACTTTTGTCCAACTAACCCAATAGCCATTGTATTAACCTCTTAACCTAGAAGACCTAGCATCACTCAACACTGTCAATGCTAATTTGAACATCAACACCCGCCGCTAAATCTAGCTTCATCAACGCATCAACGGTTTTATCCGTTGGATCCACGATATCAAGTAGACGTTTATGCGTACGTATTTCATACTGATCCCGAGCATCTTTATTGACGTGCGGGGAAATCAAGATAGTAAATTTCTCTATCTTGGTGGGCAACGGTATTGGACCTATCAAAATAGAACCGGTACGTTTCGTTGTTTCCACAATTTCGCGCGCTGCGTTCTCAAGTGACTTGTGATCAAATGACTTTAACAGAATACGAATTCTTTGCTTAACGCTAGTCTCAACTTTTTGCTTACTCATGACAGCCTTACTCAATTATTTTAGCAACAACACCAGCACCTACAGTACGACCGCCTTCACGAATCGCAAAACGTAAGCTTTCTTCCATCGCGATGGGTGCAATTAAACTTACAACCATTTTGATGTTATCACCTGGCATGACCATCTCTACACCTTCTGGCAGGGTTACTTCACCTGTCACGTCGGTGGTTCTGAAGTAAAATTGTGGTTTGTACCCTTTGAAGAATGGTGTATGTCGACCACCTTCTTCTTTCGTCAAGATGTACACTTCAGATTCGAACTTCGTATGTGGAGTAATAGAACCTGGTTTCGCTAATACTTGACCACGTTCGATATCTTCACGCTTCGTACCACGCAGTAACACACCTACGTTGTCACCAGCACGGCCT
>JAGVJK010000001.1 GCA_020051155.1 Gammaproteobacteria bacterium
AATAATTCCATTTGGCGACTCTGGTTATGTAATGCTATATCACTTTGATGTGACTGCTAGCTTAGTATATGTTCTTGCTTTTAGGCATCAGAAAGAAGCAGGCTACTAAATAACGTTGTATTCATGTTTCCATTCGCCACACGCATGCTCCTAAAAATTCTTTTCCCATGGGTATTTTATGAAAACCATCTATGAAATTTGCGGTGAAGTCTTTTCGAGGCTATTACAACAAGTAGAAAAATTATCTATCATTATCGACGCTAAAAAATTTAAAAAACAACTTTTCTTACAGCAAATACATATTGTGATTTCATTAACAGAAGCTTTTATTGGTGATATCTGTCGAATGCATACCAATAATAACATCGATTTTACTCACTCTGTCTTTTTTTTAGATGAACTGCTTCAAAACGAACTTTCTAAACTTAAAAATAGCTACAACCAAGTTCGTCAAAATAATGATGATATCAAAGCAGTGGAACCATTAATCGGCATAGAGCTTACTTGGAAAGACAATGTTTTAGACTATCTGGAAGATTGGAAAGATAGTATTTTAGAACATGAATTGAAAATTTACAAAAAAATATTTAATGATTACCGTAATTCATTACAACAATGTGCCGCTTCAAAATTAATCGGTGAAAAAATGAGTCCTTTTAAACCTAGTGGGCATGGCTCTGCTTCGAAAGAATATCCTATTCAAGGATTTGAAACCTACACTCGTAGCGATAAGCACCCTTCTAGACAAGCACTCAAAAGCAGTGGCAAAGTTATTTATTCAGATTCCCTTGCGATATTAAAAAATGGAGGCTTTGCCCATGTAGGTAGTTATGGGAATATGATGCAGGCATTTGGAGATATTTTTACTCCCTCTACCAATCGACTTTCAACCACTGATGGTGATGCAAAAATTTATCAGTTGATTTTGATCCAAAAGATTAATCTCTGTGATTATATTGCTAGCCAGTTACATCAAAAAACACAATTGATCACCGTAAGTTTTTATCATCAATATCCTTGTTTGATGATCCATATTCATCGCAATACTGCCGTTACAACAATGCCCCAACACTTTCCTGCTGATGCGGCTTTTAAAGCTTGGGTTAATTTTCTTATCAGTTATCTAGTGGGATTGCTTAATGCTGATACCTATCTTAATGGATGGCCGATTGAAATTGAACGGCGAGCAAGTTTTGGTTTTTTATCACCGACAATTGCACCCACGGGCACCAGTATCCGTATTAGTATGGGTCTTGTACCTAAAGTTTATGCTGATATATTGATTGAAAACCTTATTCGCTTTGATCAAATGTTAGTAGGTCTTTCAGCATCTGCCATACACTATCCTCTAAGAAGTTATCCCTCATTTTATCATTCCAGCTCTTATAGAACTTATATGGGAGATAAATACCCGCTAGTCGAGCCAGTCAGCATCATTGATCTGTTATGGATAAAAGCTGAAAAAGCAGGGAAAACACTAATACAAAATATTGTTAGAACAGCTTACGCAAGACAAGCTTTAGCGACTCTCGTTTTTAATAAAATGATCGAACGACAACACAAAAGTGGTTTTAATCTCTCTGATAGTATTTCTATTTTTTATGAAATTATTGCTTGGTCCATTTCAAAAATTTATTTGAAAAATTCCGGTAAAAAAACAACATTAACTTTTCACCAAGGAGAACCCATCAACGAAAATGAAAAGAATAATGAGCATCATGAGATAGTTGTTAATAATGATATTGATTTTTGGTCCGTTATAGAAACCATTTATTATCGAGCACAAGGACAGATGCCACACACTAGAAATATCTTACACGCATTAAGCGAAAGTATCAGAAATTTTAATATTAACAAATTATACTTATATTTAGATTGCTTAACTGAACTGATGTTTATCTCAAGCATAGAGAGTAGTCAATCGATAAGTGATTATGGTGATGGTTATGGCAGTGATTCAGAGGAAGAAAGTGAAGTTGAGTCTGTTCAAATAACCTCAAAAAAAATTATCACTCATAGTGGGATGCGTGCGATTCTATGTGCTGTGACTGTAGCAGCAGAATATTTTGTTGCACGAAAAGATGTTATGCGTCTTTTTGCATCCCAAGCTTATTATGAAGTTCCGATGGGGCTTCAGCTCATTAAACAGATCCACCAACTAAAACATATCGTCCTTGTGAAGAATATTTATGAGGCAAATGCTGTTATTTATGATTTGAACATGTGCTTAACAAAAGCACCGTCAACATTACAAGCTCCAGACATCACACATAAAATGTTATTTTTAGATGCCACTAGCGCACTTTCTGAGAAAGTTCATCAATGGCTAAAATTATTTGCTGCTCCTAATAATCGAGGCGCAGCTTTATTTATTGTCGAAAGTGGCGCTAAAAATCAGCAATTAGGCGCCGATAAAAATCAGTATGGCGTTGTGCGAGTCATGACTAAAAATCCTAAATTAACTCAATGGTTTTATCAATCTTTCAAAAAAATTGAGCCCCCACTTTTATCAAAAACATCACATCAATATCGTCGATATCTGAAAAATATTGGAGCGGCACCTGTAACCAGAAATTTTTTTATAGACCCATCATCGGGAAATAGGTATATTGAAACCATCAATATGGATGATTCCGCTAGAAACACTATCCCTATTGCAAGCTCATCAGCATCACCAACCGTTATTACTCCTCTACAAATGACCACTGGCTACTACATGACTCACAATACTGCTTATGGAGCCGATTACACTCTCGCACCTAGCTCAGCCTTAGGAGGACGGATACTAATAGCCATGCTCCGACGTTATAACACAAATAACATTAATGATGCATTTAGACACGCCGCTGCCAACGGTGCCTTGGATGACGTGCAGATGTTTCTTCGTTTGGGAGCCCGAGGATCTCACACAACATTTTTCCGAACTGTTAGACCTAGTCTTATGACTGGGCCAGCAACTAGCAGCAGCTCAACATCATCTCCACCTATACCGTTTAAACCCATTCCTAATCATGTAATGCTACCTCACAGCTTTTTTCAAAAACCTAATTGCTCTTTAATATCAAGCATAAAAGATCTGTGTAAGTTATATCAAACTGAATGTTTAGATGAACTATTAACCCACCTTGTTCTTACGGGAAATGAAGAGCATTTAATTATTTTATTAAAAAGCGAGCGTTTGATTAATTTAAATATGAAAGATGATGACCCATCTTCCGGAAAAACTGCACTACACCATGCGGCTAAAAATCATATCTCTATTTATCATATCCTTCTAGCATATGGTGCGTGTGATGATTATAAAGATGCTGATGGTCATTATGCTAGAGATTATTTGCCATTGACAAAAAAGAACCTCGCATAAAAAACGAGGTTCTTCAAGAAAAGCAGGCTAAACATCTAGGAACCGTTGGCCGGTCGGTAATACCCCGATTTTTAATTAATCTTCCCTTAAACTAACGGACACCAATTTGTTAAAGGATAAATTTTAATGAATTAATAGCCTGTGTGTAGCAAATTATAAATTTCTATGAAAATCAAGCTAATAATGGTTAGTCACTTTTTTAGATTTCATCCTTCATAATAATGACCTTAGCGAAAATAATAGCTTTTCTTTCAAGTTACATCGTCGTATATTTCAAGCTATTAGCGCCAAGTGGCATGCATGCAATAGCAGCAGAGAACTTTGGATTAAAAAAACAACTGATGACATTAGCTCGCCATCACAAACGGTCGCCAAAGCTAACCGCTTATGAACGTGTGATCTTTGGTATTTTGACTTCTATGATGAGTGTCAAACAGTTATCACGTATAGCCATCATTTTAAAACCAGCGACCATTTTAAAGTTCCATGGAAAAGGTACTATTTAAAAACTAACGTCTTTCTTGAAAAAAGTTTTTTAATAATTGACTGGCAGGTTCGGCTAAAATATCGCGGGTAATGTCTACTCGGTGATTTAATTGTGAGTGTTGCACTAAATTACAAACACTACCTGCTGCGCCTGCTTTTGGATCAGAGGCGGCAAACACTAATCGTTGCACTCTGGCATGTACGATTGCTCCGGCACACATGGCACAGGGTTCTAAGGTGGTATAAAGCGTGGTGCCTGGCAGGCGATAATTCTTCATCACTAACGCTGCTTGGCGCAAAACGCTCATTTCGGCATGGGCCGTTGGATCACAGGCGGTAATCGGTTGATTAAACCCTTCAGCTAACAGAGTATCGCCCATAACCAGCACTGCACCGATGGGCACTTCGCCCTGCTCTTTCGCTTTCATCGCTAATTGCAGGGCATGCGTCATCCAACGTTCTTCAGCCATCATTCCCACTCAATGGTGGCTGGCGGTTTGCCAGAAATATCGTAGGTAACACGGGAAATACCCGCGACTTCGTTGATAATCCGATTAGAGACATTGCCTAATAATTCATAAGGTAAATGCGCCCAGTGAGCCGTCATAAAATCAATGGTTTCAACCGCACGCAATGACACCACGTAGTCGTATTTTCTTGCATCGCCCATGACACCCACGGATTTTACCGGTAAAAAAACAACAAACGCTTGGCTGACTTTGTGGTACCAATCCGCTTTACGTAACTCTTCTATAAAAATATGATCGGCTTTTCGCAATAAATCCGCATATTCTTTTTTAACTTCACCTAAAATTCTCACGCCTAAGCCTGGGCCAGGGAACGGATGACGATAGAGCATTTCATAGGGCAAGCCTAATTCCAAACCGACTTTACGCACTTCATCTTTAAAGAGTTCGCGAATAGGCTCTAACAGTTTTAAATTCATATCCTTCGGCAAACCGCCCACGTTGTGGTGGGATTTAATCACATGGCTTTTCCCTGAAACGCCTGCAGATTCGATCACGTCAGGATAAATGGTTCCTTGCGCTAACCAACGAGCATCTTTGCATAAAGCCGCTTGTTCTTCGAAAATTCTCACAAAGACATTGCCGATGATTTTACGTTTTTCTTCAGGATCAACAACACCTTCTAAGGCTTGTAAAAACCGCTGCTCTGCCTTCACTTCAATTACATGAATTCCCATATGCTCCGCAAAGGTTTGCATCACTTGCTGCGCTTCATTCAATCGCAGCAGACCGGTATCTACAAACACACAGGTCAGTTGCTCACCGATAGCACGATGCAACAACGCTGCGACTACCGAGGAATCTACACCGCCAGATAATCCTAAAATCACTTGATCGCTACCCACTTTTTTGCGAATGGTATCGATGCTGTCTTCAATAATATTACTGGGATTCCACAAGGATTCACAACCACAAATGTCATGAATAAAACGATCCATGATGCGTTTTCCCTGCGTAGTGTGTGTCACTTCTGGGTGAAATTGTAAGCCATAAAATTTTCGATCTTCATCAGCCATCGCTGCGATAGGTGCATTACTCGTCGTTGCAATGACACGAAAACCTTCTGGCAATGTGATGACACGATCACCATGACTCATCCACACATCTAAACATGCTATGCCATCAGCGGTAACATCATCTTCAATCTTTTCAAACAATGCTGAGTGACCGTGTACATTTAATTTTGCATAACCAAATTCTCGATGATCGGAAGACTCTACTGCCCCGCCTAATTGAGCTGCCATGGCTTGCATCCCATAACAAATACCCAACACTGGACAACCTAATTCAAAAATAAGATCCGGAGCACGATAAGTATTCATGTCTGTCACGGTTTCAGGACCACCTGAAAGAATCACACCATCCGGTGAAAACTTGTCAATAAACTCTTCACTAATATCACAAGGCACGATTTCACAATAAACGCCGGCCTCGCGTACACGACGTGCAATAAGTTGCGCATACTGAGAACCAAAATCTAAAATCAGAATACGCTGCTGATGAATGTTTTTATTCATGCTTTCCTCAAATTAATTGAATTGTTTATTCCATCGGGTAATTGGGTGCTTCTTTGGTAATCATGACATTATGTACATGGCTTTCTTGCATACCCGCGCCGGTGACTTTCACGAATTGAGTTTTAGTGCGTAACTCATTAATATCCGCACATCCGGTATAGCCCATCCCCGAGCGCACGCCACCCATTAACTGATGGATAATGGCAACAGCGCTGCCCTTATAGGTCACGCGACCTTCAATACCCTCTGGCACTAACTTCTCGGCTTTATCTGTTTCATCTTGGAAATAACGATCACTAGAACCGTAGGTTTGCGCCATGGCACCTAGAGAACCCATGCCGCGATAACTTTTATAGGTACGTCCTTTATAGAGAATCACTTCGCCGGGTGATTCTTCCGTGCCGGCTAATAAGCCGCCTACCATCACACAGTAAGCGCCGGCCGCTAGGGCTTTGCAAATATCGCCACTGTAACGAATACCACCGTCGGCAATAAGAGGAATGCCTCGATCTTTTAAGGCGGCTGCCACATTGCTAATGGCTGTAATTTGCGGCACACCAACACCACTCACGATACGTGTGGTGCAAATGGAGCCTGGACCAATGCCGACTTTAACAGCATCCACGCCGGCATCCGCTAAAGCGATAGCGGCTTCGGCTGTGGCAATATTACCTGCGATAACTTGAACATTGGGGTAATGTTGTTTAATCCATTTCACCCGTTGAATCACATTTTTAGAATGGCCGTGTGCCGTATCAACGACTAGCACATCAACACCTGCGGCGACTAACGCGGCGACACGCTGCTCTGTGTCGATACCCGTTCCTACAGCAGCACCGACGCGTAAACGTTCTAACTCATCTTTACAGGCATTAGGTTTTTCCTTAGCTTTTTGAATATCTTTTACGGTGATTAATCCTTTTAATGAAAACTCATCATCCACCACTAACAATTTTTCGATACGGTGTTTATGTAATAATTCTAAGACTTCTTCGCGAGTCGCTCCGGGTTTAACCGTCACTAAGCGCTCTTGGGGTGTCATCACATTCGCAACGGGCTGATCTAACTCACTGACGAAGCGAATATCGCGACCGGTAACAATACCTTTCAGCACTTGCCCCATCACCACTGGCACACCGGAAATTCCGTGTTTTTTTGTTAAATCGAGTAGCTGACGTACGGTGGTTTCTTCGGTGACTGTAATAGGTTCTTTTACCACACCGCTTTCAAAACGTTTCACTAAAGCCACTTCGTATGCTTGTTCTTCAATAGATAGATTTTTATGGATAATGCCTAAGCCGCCTTCTTGCGCTAAGGCAATGGCTAACCGCGCTTCGGTGACTGTATCCATCGCGGAAGACAATAGAGGAATCCGTAATGTAATATCTCGGGTTAATTTTGTTTGTAAATCAACGTCTTTAGGGAGTACATTCGAAAAGGCAGGCAGGAGTAATACATCATCAAAGGTCAGCGCTTCTTGAGCAATTCGCATAGGGCACCTCGGCTAAACTGGTAAAAAGTTAGCACGGCATTGTACACCACAAAATGAGAAGAAGGTAGCTAAATTTAGTATTTTTTTATTATCGATAAAACCTGAGGGATGGACTAGCGGGCTCTTGAGCTTTAATCAATTCATTTTGAAAAGCTTCTAGTAGCTGAATGGTCCAAGGGTTGGAATGATTTAAGCTTTTAAGATAAGTATTGATTGTTTCTACTGTTGCACCGCGTATTTCAAACGTTGGAACCTCTTGTGAGGTTGGCATGGCAGAATAGGCTGCGGCGAAGGATTTTATTTTTAACGCATTTTGTTCATAGATGGAGGGGTCAATAATCATCTCAATAATCTCTTGAATACCTGTTTTATTTTTTACGCTACATTCCATGTATGGAATATCTTTTTGATATAAATAAATGTAGGCTCTCAAATCATCTACATTCATACATTTCTCATCGCTTTTTGTACCCACTACGATAAAAAATACTGACCCGCCTTGCTGCATTCGAAAACGGTTTTGGGAAATATATTCCAGATCTTCATACAATTGGAGAGGTGGCGCTTTGTCGGATAAATCAACCACTAGCAAGATCACTCTATCGACTTCTTCTGACGGTCGAAAATAAGAATCGAGAATTTGTTTTTTGAAAAACGAAAATCCTGTCGTATTGATCACGGATATTGAGTCTTTTCCAACTAATCGAGGTGGGTATTTGACAGAGCCTTCTTTTTTAGAAATTTTTAATTTTTTCCCACTGGTTAATGCAGAAAAAAAAGTTTTCTCTCTGCCGGCTAATGCAACTGCTAGAGAAGCTTTTCCAGATCCAGGTTCCCCAACTATCACTACCTCATACTCTGTGCCACAAGAATTATGACGACTTGCTGCCATTTAGAATAAATCTCATTCCATCTCTCAAAGTCCTCATTATATCAGATGAATAAATAAGGTTAAACTTCGTTAATGATTCGTTAAGCTTATAAGTTTTTCAGCCTTACTATCGAGTGTATTCATATTGAAAAGCTGTTGTTTTATTCAAGAATACCAATACCTTTATCAACAACTAAATTCAGCAGCTTTAGCGATGTTCCTCGTGGATGTTTCTCACCTTGTTCCCACTGTCTGACAGTTGATGGCGTTGTATTTAAATACTTTGCAAAAACAACTTGACTAACTTTTTCACGCAAACGAAGTTTCTTAATTTGTGAAGACGAGAGCTCTCTAACTTTTGGTAGACACAACGCGTCAAATTCTCGCATGGTCACAGTATCAATAGCACCTGCACGATGCAATCCTTTCGCCATTTCATGTGCAGTGTTTAACACTGTAGCTTTTTTATGACGTTTATTCATGATTTCACCTCGATTAATTCACCATCTTCGATTAACTTTTTAAGTTGAACCTCTGTGAGTCTAAGGTAACACCCCGCTAATTTCTTCAAAACTACTTCTTCTTTTTTGCTAATATTAGCACGCTCATTTTTGGAAAATCCATAAAGAAAAAAAGCTTTATCACCCTGTTTAAATGCGAGCAGGGTGCGGTAACCTCCGCTTTTCCCTTTACCTTTCCTCGCTATACGTTTCTTATAAAGCCCACTCCCTAAATTGGCTTCAAACAAACCTTTTTCAATTTCATTTACAGCAATCACCAATGCATTATCATCTAACTCTTCTGACTTAGCCCAGCTATAGAACTGCTTATATTTAAAGATACTCATGCCTCAGTATAACACCTAGTGGTATACTGTCAAGTTACCTCTCCAACTGATAAAATTATAAAAAATGAAAGGGATTATAATTCTCTTCATTTTTTTGCAACAATAAACAATCGGCTAAAGGGAAAAAGTGTTGTGCCATCCGCTTGTGGTGGATACGCTTTCAATAGTTTCTCATTATAGTGAGATAAAAACTCTTGGTACTCTTCCGCTGTCAAACTTGCACGCACAGGAACTAACGCTGTACCTTTCACCCATTCTAAAACAGCATTTTCTCCAGATAGGGGCTGTAGATAAATAGTTTCCCAAATGTCTAAGGATGTGGTGTGTGGGTGCAGAAAGTTAAAATAAGTGGTGGCAGGTAATACGGGGGCTTCGCGAAGTGTTGGCGCTAGTTTTTGATAAAAATGAGCATGCTCACAGATGGTTTCACGTAATAAAACATGTGATGGATAGTTAAAATTATTGGGGACTTGGATGGCAATTACTTTTTTAGCTTGTGCCAGGATTTTTTGAAATAACTGCTCGTGATGATCTAACCATTGCAGAGCTGCATTTGAAAAAACTAAGTCATATTTTCCAGTAAATTGATCAATGCTCGCTTGTTGCCAATCTACGGTGGAAGTTTGCTTCTTAGCGTTTGCTAACATATTGGGATCGTTGTCTAGCCCTACTATCTTCGTGGGATGATATTTTTTTTGTAATAGTTGTGTTAGTTCTCCGCTACCACATCCTAAATCAATGATGGAATCAAAGGGTTCTTCAGGAATGCGCGCTATTAAATCCATGGCTGGGCGAAAACGTTCATTAGAAAACTGTAAATATTGCTCCGGATTCCACATGATGACGCGCTCCTCTCTCATTAAAACTCTATTGCTGACAAGGTCATTATATGCCATAAAAGAAAATCCTTACTAGGGGTGCGGTTGAGGTGGTACTCTTTCGTGCAAGCTATGCTATAATGCCGGCAAAATAGTCAGCTCGGTATTATCATGTCTTTAATTAATCTTAGAAATATTTGTTTGAGTTTTTCTGCGAAACCGGTTTTTTCACAGGCTTCCTTAGCTATTGAGCCCAAAGAACGTGTTTGTATTTTGGGGCGCAATGGCGCTGGCAAATCAACGCTGATGAGCTTATTACATGGTGATATTGATGTAGACTCTGGTGAAGTTGTACGTCAGCAAACGCTGGTGATTGCTAAATTAGAACAAGAAGTACCGCAGGATATTTCTGGCACTGTCTATGATTGCATTGCTAGTGTGCTCGAGGAAGAGCAATTGTGGGAACGATCTTACAAAATTGATGACTTAATTGCGCAGTTAGGTTTGTCCGCCACTGATGATGTCGCTGCCTTATCAGGCGGATTGAAACGTCGTGCGTTATTGGGACAAGCTTGTATTCTTGAGCCGGATATTTTGCTGCTCGATGAACCCACTAACCATTTAGATGTGGCCGCGATTGAGTGGTTAGAGAAATTTGTTTTCAACTTTAAAGGCACCGTTATTTTTATCACCCATGACCGTGCTTTTTTGAAAAAATTAGCCACTCGCATTATTGAAGTTGATCGAGGCGCTATTTACAGTTATCCCGGCGATTATGATGCTTACTTAACTCGTAAGGCACATGATCTTGCAGTAGAAGCGGAACACAACAAACAATTCGATAAAAATTTATCACAGGAAGAAGCGTGGATTCGACAAGGGATTAAGGCACGTCGCACCAGAAATGAAGGACGGGTGCGCGCTTTAAAAAAATTGCGTCAACAACGATCGGAACGACGAGACGTATTGGGTAAAGCATCCATGCAATTACAGCAAGCTGAACGATCTGGTAAAATTGTGATTGAAGCAACAAATATTAGTTATCACTTTCCTGATAAAAACATCATTCAATCTTTTTCCACCACTGTTTTACGCGGTGATAAAATTGGCTTGATTGGTCCCAATGGAATGGGAAAAACAACGCTTCTAAAAATTCTATTAGGAGAATTAAAACCACAAACGGGTCAGGTGAAACAAGGTACACAATTAAAAATTGCTTATTTTGATCAATTGCGCACAGCGATTGATGAAACAAAATCTGTGGCGGAAAATGTTAGTTATGGTGATCAGTATGTCAACATTAATGGCCGTGATGTTCACATCATTGGTTATTTGCAAGACTTCCTGTTTACGCCCGAACGTGCACGATCTCCCGTGAGAACTCTCTCCGGTGGTGAGCGAAATCGATTATTGTTAGCACGACTTTTTACGCAACCAGCCAATTTATTAGTCTTGGATGAACCCACTAATGATTTAGATTTAGAAACCTTGGAATTGCTGGAAGAGTTATTAGTTAATTATGAAGGCACTGTCTTGCTGGTGAGCCATGATCGACAATTCCTCGATAATGTAGTGACCAGCACATTCGTTTTTGAAGGTGACGGGATCATCAATGAATATGTCGGCGGCTATGAAGACTGGTTACGTCAGGCAGCTGCAGCACCTGCAGTGCAAAAACCGCATGCTGTTGCAGCGCCAAAACCTGTGGTGAAGGCACCCGAGAAAACCGTCATTGACAAAAATAAACAAAAAGAATTACGTGCTATTGAGAAAAAAATTGAAGCCCTCGAAATAAAAGAAGCGGTGATTCATGAGCAATTAGCCGACACGGCATTGTATGAACCAGCGCAAGCAACCAAACTTTCTAATTTACAAAAAGAGTTGGCGAGCATTAAAGAAAATTTATTTATTTTAATGGAACAATGGGAAAACTTAGCTTAACTGGAGACCTTCTGATGGCCATTCGACCTTTTTTAGATAAAACGCCTCTGATTGGAGAAAACACTTATGTAGACCCAACGTCTACAGTGATTGGTGATGTGATCATTGGCAAAGATTGTTCTTTGTGGCCGAATGTAGTGATCCGTGGTGATGTTAATTATATTCGCATTGGCGATCGAACAAATATTCAGGATAATTCTGTTTTTCATGTGAATCATGATGCCACGTTTAATCCCGGTGGAGATCCCTTAATCATTGGTAATGATGTAACAATTGGCCATCGTGTACTGCTCCATGGTTGCGTCATTCATGATACCTGTTTAATTGGGATGGGTTCTATCGTTATGGATAAAGTTATTGTCGAATCTAATGTGATGATCGGTGCTGGCAGTCTCGTGCCGCGAGGTAAGATATTGAAACAGGGTTACCTCTATGTTGGAAACCCTGTGCAACAAGTGCGTTTGCTCACGGATGATGAGTTAAACTTTTTATCGTATAGCGCGAAACACTATGTGAAGCTTAAGAATCAGTATTCTCAACCTTCTTAAAACTGCTCACTCTCCGTACTGCCATGTAAGGCAGTCGTTGATAATTCGCCTTGGCTAATGGTTTTTTGCACTTCATCAAAATAACCTGTGCCAACGAAAGCTTGGTGTTTTGTTGCGCGAAAACCATCAGCTTCACTGCTGAATTCCTGTTGTTGGAAATCAGAATAAGCACGCATTCCTTTTTCTTTGTAAGCGCGACACAGATTAAACATTCCTAAATTTAAACTATGCCAACCTGCTAACGTAACAAACTGATATTTGTATCCCATTCTGAATAACTCTTCACGGAATTTATCTAATTGCTTCTCTTCTAGGTTTGCTTTCCAATTGAAAGATGGTGAACAATTGTAAGAAAGTAATTTTCCTGGGAATTTCGCATGCACTTCCTTAGCAAATCGCTCAGCCTCTTCCAAATTAGGTTTCGCTGTTTCACACCATAATAAATCTGCAAAGGGTGCATAAGATAAAGCGCGATCAATGGCTTGATCCAAACCACTACGTGCCACATGAAATCCTTCAATAGTTCGTTCACCCGTTAAGAATTTTTGATCTCGTTCATCAATATCTGAGGTCACTAATGTCGCGCCATTAGCGTCCGTACGAGCGATAATCAAACTGGGCACACCCTCAACGTCGGCGGCTAAACGAGCTGCAATTAATTTTCCGATGGCTTCAAAGGTTGGCACTAAAACTTTACCACCCATGTGCCCGCATTTTTTTGCAGAAGATAATTGATCTTCCCAATGCACAGCCGAAGCACCCGCACGAATCATATGTTTCATCAATTCAAAAGCATTTAAATTGCCACCGAACCCAGCTTCTGCGTCAGCAATAATTGGCGCAAACCAGTCTGTGGAAAAATCATTTTTTAAGCAGTGAATTTCATCGGTGCGCAATAAGGCATTATTAATGCTTTGTACTAAACGAGGCACGGAATCCACGGGATATAAACTTTGATCAGGATACATGCTTCCCGCAGAGTTATTATCTCCTGCCACTTGCCAGCCCGAACAGTATATCGCGGGCAATCCTGCTTGTACCGCTTGGACCGCTTGATTTCCTGTTAAACAACCTAAGGCTGTTACAACCTCTTTCCCTTGTAATAAGTTCCAAAGTTTGTTGGCGCCACGCGTTGCCAAGGTATGTTCTATTTTGACAGAGCTGCGTAATCGCACGACTTCCTCTGCAGTATAGGTCCGAGTCACGCCTTTCCAACGAGGATTAGTTTCCCAATCTTGTTGTAACTGTTGAATCTCTAAGCTTCTATCCATCGTACTATCCTCATGCTAAATCGTGATAAGCAACACTTGTTAAAAAATCATCATATTGTTTGCGCTGAATCATATCAGAGAAAATGGTCGCTGCTCGTTGATAGTTAATATCATTATAGAGTTTCTCTCCAGTCTCATGCGCGATTTTATTCAACTCATCCAACAATAAATTCTCAAATAACGCTCTATCGATCACTCGATCATCTTCTAACTTACAATTGTAATGCAACCATTGCCAACATTGCGAACGGCAAATTTCTGCTGTGGCTGCATCCTCCATCAAATGGTGAATGGGAACACAACCATTGCCTTGTAACCAGGCTGCCAAATATTGAATGCCGACGGTGATGTTAGTACGTAATCCATGTTCTGTAATAGTTCCCTGTGGCACCGTGAGTAAATCACTCTGCGTCACAGATACATCATTTCGCACAACAGATAATTGATTGGGCGTTTTCATAAATTCATCAAAGGCATGACGTGCCACTTCGACTAATGCGGGATGCGCTACCCACGTACCATCAAGACCGGCTCGCACTTCTCGTAATTTATCTTCCCGAACTTTTTTGAAAACTTCTTCATTGGCAACTGGATCACCTTTAATAGGAATTTGTGCTGCCATACCACCCATCGCATGAGCGCCTCGACGATGACAGGTTTTTATTAATAAATCTACATAGGATTTTAAGAAATGCTGTGTCATTGTGACTTGTGCACGGTCAGGAAAAACAAATTGAGGAAACTTTCTAAACTTTTTAATCATGCTAAAAATATAATCCCAGCGGCCGCAATTTAAACCTGCTGAGTGGTGACGTAATTCATATAAAATTTCGTCCATTTCAAAGGCCGCAGTGATAGTTTCAATCAACACGGTGGCGCGAATACTGCCTTGCGGAATTTCAAAATAATTTTGTGCTGCCACAAATACATCATTCCATAAGCGCGCTTCTAAATGACTTTCTAATTTCGGTAAATAAAAATAAGGACCACTACTTTGCGCAAGTAATGTTTTAGCGTTGTGCGCAAAAAACAAAGCGAAATCAAATAAGGATGCACTAATGGGCCTGCCGTTTAATAACACATGCTTTTCATCTAAGTGCCAACCTCGTGGTCGCACCATCAATGTTGCTGTCTTTTCTTGTAGAGTGTAGATTTTACCTGTTTCTTTTTGTTCATACTGAATCGTCTTATTCACCGCATCTCGTAAGTTAATTTGCCCTTGCAAGCAATTATCCCAGGTAGGTGAGTTGGAATCTTCAAAATCGGCCATGAAGACGTTGGCGCCACTGTTTAGCGCATTAATGATCATTTTTCTTTCAACTGGACCGGTGATTTCTACTCGGCGTTCGGTTAAATCGGGCTTGGGAGGCACTACACACCAATTATCTGCACGAATTTCTTCCGTTTTTGCTAAAAATTGTGGAAATTCGCCTGCGCTAATGGCGGATTGAACTTTTTCACGTTGTTTTAATAAGTGAATACGGCGCTCACCAAATTCTTTCTCCAGGAAATACAGAAAATCTAATGCATCAATTGTTAAAATCTCTGCGTAAGCCGAAGATACCGGCATCGAAAAGGCAAAATGTGGAAGACTCATAGCGCTAAATCAACTCATTATCAAACCAACATGCTTCAAGTATAGGGTTTAATTTAGATTTTTTGCAAATATACCGCTCGTATACCGCTCGTATACCGCTCGCCAATGGCTATGCGCTTTAACAAACCCGTAAAGTCACTTTTCCAACATTTTTATTTTGTTGCATATACTCATGGGCCTCTGCAGCATCTTCTAAGGCAAAGGTGCAATCTACCACCGGCTTTAGTACACCGCTTAAAAATAAAGGCCACTGATTTTTTAAAAATCGTTGCATGATTTCACGTTTGTCAGCAAGACTTTGATGACGCATGGCAAAGCCAATAATGGATAACCGTTTTTTTAAGACCGTGGCTAAGTTAATTTCTCCTAAATAGCCACCCATTACAGCAACTTGTAATAAACGTCCTTTGGTTTTTAATAAACGTAAATGTTTTTCTAAATAAGGAGCGCCTATGAAATCAATAATGAGATCTACGCCTTTGTCTTGTGTTTCTCGCATTACTTCTATTTCAAAATCTTTGCTTTTATAAGAAATACCTCGTGCATCGCTTTGTAATAATTGTTGCACTCGTAAAATTTTTTCTTCCATGCTTGTGGTAAAAAATACTTGTGCTCCCTGATGTAATGCCATTTGCATTGCAGCAGTACTAACGCCACTACCACCAGCGTGAATCAATAAGGTTTCACCTGCTGCTAATTTTCCATATTCAAATAACGTTTCATTCGCTGCGAGATAAGCCTCTGGAATTGCAGCTGCTTGCACATCATCAAATTGCCCAGGGGTTTTTATGGCTAAGCCAGCATCTAACAAACAGTATTCTGCATATCCGCCCCCACCCACTAGCCCAAATACGCGCTCACCCTCCGCAAAGTTTTTTACCCCAGAGCCTACGGCAACAACCTCGCCGGCAATTTCTAAACCTAAAATAGATGACTCACCCGCCGGTGGAGGATAAAGCCCTTTCCGCTGCAAAAGATCCGCACGATTGACGCCCGCTGCTTTGACTCTGACTAATAGATCCTGAGGCCCCGGTGTTGGAGTTGGTTGCTCCTGCATTTGCAAAACAGCATGCTCTCCGGTCCCGATTAATACCATTGCTCTCATGTTGTGGTAGACTCCAAAAGATCCTATTAAATGCCACATATTATAACTTAGAGACCCATAGAAACAAAAATTTATCCCTATCGAATACTTTAAAAATATTTGAAGCGGAATGAGTATGCACACGTTCTTAGACTTCAACTTCAAAACCAATCATCACCGGTTCATTACAATGTTGAGCAATGATTTGGCGAGTTTTACTACGTAATCTGACAATTTCTTGCCAATCATTTCCCTGTGGCACAATGGGTTCACATACGGTGATGATGATGGATTGTGGTCTAAGGAGTGAGGAGCCATCTCGCAAGAGTTTCCGAGTATTTTGAATGGCAATCGGGCAAATGGGTGTCTGCGTGTCAACGGATAATTGAAAAGCTCCCGTTTTGAAAGAGCGTAGACCACTGGCGTAGGTAAAAGTGCCTTCAGGAAAAATCAATATGGCATGTTGGGCAGCAAGCATTTGTTGAATGTATTGAACGTCTTCAAGACTTTTCACGAAGTCCCATCGATCAACCGTGATAAACTTTAATTTTTTCATGAGACTAGAAATAATAGGCGCTTTGAGTAATTCTTTTTTCCCAATAAAGAGCGTTCCCGGTGGGAGTATAGCCAGCAATACTAATGAATCAACATAACTTGCATGATTGGCACAATAGATAGTGGATTGATTGAAGTAAATGTTTTTCTCATTGATGATCCGAATGGGACAGAATATCATGCGAAATAAAGCTTGAGCCCAGATTTTAAGAATCACGGCTGCTTGATTTTTCGGTAAGAGAAGGCAGAGCAACCAAGTGGGCATAAGCGTAAGACCCAAGACTAGCCCCGCATAACCCGTATAACACACACGAAGTAACCACTTAGAAACTTGGATGAACCGTTGTCCCAGTGAGCGTAACAACAGTTTTTTGATTTGCCAGCGAGTAGATTTTCGTGCTCCCACTAATTCACCGTTGACATAAGCTTGTTTGCAAGCGGAGCGCTGCAACTTGCCACTGGGCGTTTTTGCAATGGTTTTCGGTGGTACAATAATAATCTGATCGGGAGGAACACCGAGGGTAATGGTAACTTCCTCAATGATGGTTGGTTTTAAATTTCTTATTGCAGTGGGATCAGATAATTTAGTTTCAGCAACAACAACTATTTTTTCGGTACCTATTTCTGCATCCATGAGACCGAAGGCGATGACACATCCTTTACGGATCCCGACAATATTTCCAACCACTTCCTCAATGGCTTCAGGATAAAAATTTCGTCCTGCTTTAATAATTAAATCTTTTTTTCGCCCCGTAACAAACAAATCACCGTCAGCCATATAACCCAAATCACCAGTATCCCACCAACCTTGGTGATATATTTGTTCTGTGGCTAAGGGATTACGGTAATATCCTTGCATTGCAGAAGGTCCGCGAAATTGAATGCTGCCAACGCTGCGTTCACCTAATACAAGATCTTCATCATCTACTATACGAATTTCATGTTGAGGAATGGCTTTTCCTTCGGAAACAAACATCAAAGCATTTTTCTCAGTGGTCGGGTACGCTCGCCCCTCTTTCTCAAAAGCATCTCGTGCAATATGATCGACACGTAATGGTCGATGAAGACTGGGAAAAGTTAAGGCAACGGTATTTTCTGCCAAACCATATACAGGAAATAGTGTTTTTTCTTTTAAGCCATAATGTTTGAACTTTTCGTAAAATCGCTCAAAGGTTCGTGGATTAATGGTTTCCGCGCCATTGAATGCTAAGCGCCAAGAACTCAAATCCAACCCCTCTAACGCCTCTTCATCAATTCTCTTTAAACATAATTCATAGGCAAAATTAGGGCTAGCAGAGAATGTAGCGCGATGATAGTGTATGGCCCACAACCAACGCTCTGGCCGATAAAGAAAAGTGAGCGGAGAAAGGATCGTGACAGGCGTGCCGAAATAAAGACTGGTTATCCAACTCATCAGTCCCATATCATGATACAGTGGTAGCCAACTCACGACTCTATCAGTCGGTTGTGCCTGTGTTGCTGCAATGATCGCTCTAATATTTGCTAAAATATTTTTATGTAATAATAAAACGCCTTTTGGGTCACCGGTACTTCCTGACGTGTATTGAATGAGAGCTGGATGATCTGTCGTTCTGACTACATCTGGCAACCCACTTTTTTTAGTATTAAGATCAGCGCTGGTCACGATCGCTTTTAAACTAGGTACGTTGCTTTTTAAGACCGGGCTTAACAAGTTTGCTTGTGCAAAAGTAATCAGTATACGTGCTTCGGCATTATTTAAAATTTTGGCGGCGCGAGTGACATATTCTTCGATACGATCCAGACGAAGTGGTGGATAAATAGGTACGGGAATTGCGCCAGCTAAAAGGATTCCCATAAAGGATTCAAAAAAATCGCTATGAGTTGGCAACATGATAGCGACGGTATTATCAGGTCGGATGCCATACGCCAGAAGACCATGAGCGATGTTGCAAGCCTTAGTCAATAACTGGCCGTAAGTCATCATGATTTCATTGCCCATTTCGTCAGGTAGATAAAGATGCGGTCGATTGGGCTCATCAATAGCATATTGTATCAATGCTTGGTGTAGCGTCGCTATTTTAGATAAATCGATATCGACATGTTCTAATGCTAAAGCGAAAGTTTGTTGTGGCGCAGGTTCGGTCGAGCTCGTTGTTAGTATAGCGTGAGCAATGGCTCCTAAAGTATCCGCTTCCGCTACGATGCTTTCTGAGAGCTGTACAGCAAATGCTTTTTCGATGCGATGTATCAGTTCTACCTTTCCTAAAGAGTCAATACTTAATTGCCGCTCTAAGGATGTTTCCATGGAAACAACACACATCGCACGTTCAGTTTCTTGTTCCAACAAAAATTGACGAGTAATAAGCAAAAGCTGCTTTTCAATCAGAGGCAACGGATAATTCATGAGAACAACATCCATGTGTGACAGACACTGAACGCTTTCATACGAATTCTCCCAGAATGAAGATATCTTTTATAAGCACTTACATCTTTAAAGATAGTAGATGCTCAAAAACTTCACAAGGCATAAGTACATGAGCGGTATAAGTAACAACTCGTCATGCCTCTCATTTTCTTTAACACAATCAACACGTTAATTTTTTGTTTTTAATTCTTCCAATTGAGCGAGTCTTCTTTTATACTCTCCCCTTTCTTATAATTTGATAAATCCCTCGATGAGCTCACCCATAAAACCCTTACATCTTGGTAATCGCACTTTTCCTGTGAATATTATTCAAGGCCCGCTGGCGGGTGTAAGCTGCGCGCCCTTTCGTCGGTTAGCGTGGCAGTATAGTGAGCCCGCGTTTTCTTGTACTGAAATGATTTCCTGTAAAACTTTACTGTACCAACCTAAATTAGCAGAACAGCGTTTTACTGTGAAAGATCCTAATGAAGGCCCTGTGTGTTTTCAACTTTCTAGTAATGACCCACAGGAATTGGCCGAGGCAACTCGACGAGTCACCGAGCTAGGTGCGGATTTAATTGATTTGAACTGTGGTTGCCCTGTGAAGAAAATTCGCGGCAAAGGAGCCGGCTCTAGTTTATTAGTGCAGCCGGAAAAGATCTATCAATTGATCCAAGCTATGAAGCAAAATACTCACGTCCCTGTGTCTATCAAAATTCGCGTGGAAGGCAACAGTGATGAAACATTTAATCTTGAGATAGCACAAGCAGTGAGTGATGCCGGTGCTGATTTTTTGGTGGTGCATGGCCGTCACTGGACTGAAGGTTATGATATCCCCTGTCGCTATGATCAAATTCAATTTTTTGTTGAAGCAGTAAAAATTCCTGTGATTGGCAATGGTGATATTAAAGATCATGAGAGTTTAAAAAAAATGTTTGCCACTGGATGTGCCGGCGTGATGATCGGACGTGCGGGTGTAGGGCAACCTTGGTTGATTAGGCAATTAATCGCTGAAATACAGCAGGAATCTTATCAGTTACCAACACTCAAAGAAATCGGCGCTTTATTGATAGACCATGTAAGTCAACTTTCTATTCTCTTAAACAGTGAAAAATTCGCGTTGTTACAAGCGCGAAATTTTTCAAAATACTATGCTAGAACTGTCGAGAATAAAATAGACTTCATACAAAAGATGCATCAATGCCACACTCTAGCGCAATTCACACAACTTTGTCATGGCTATTTTACGCTTTAAAACAGCTAGCAAGAAAAAAAGATTCGGTCGTCTCGCTATTTTTTATCCTTTTATTATCCTTTTTCCTCTGCAGAGCCCTTATTCCCCTAATAATAATGTCGACACCTCTTTCACCAGCTGGCTGATTTTAGCAACCTTTTCTGGCACGACTAAAATTGTATCATCACCCGCAATGGTGCCCAAAATACCTAAACTCGGTCGTTGGTCAAGCAAGCGTGCTACCAATTGTGCCGCGCCAGGTGTTACGCGAATCACGATCAGCATTTCATTATGAGTAATATTCAATACCAACTTTGTTAAAGCATTGTCGGCCGTCACTGAAATCATTTCAACGGGGAGCCGATAGACCATCCGTTGATTTTCATTCATTTTGATCGCACCCAATTTATTCATCAATCTAGAAATTGTCACTTGCGTCACTTCAAAACCTTTTTTTCTTAGTGCATGACAGATCTCTTCTTGTGTTTCAAAGGCTTCATAATGCAACATGGATTGCAACGCCATAATCAATGCGGTCTTATCAGTATTTAATCCTTTCTTTTTCATTTAATCACCTTTTGTTATCATGGTTCCAATGCCATGATTGGTCAAAATTTCTAGTAATAAACTATGCCTTTTCTTACCATTAATAATATGCGCCGTAGAAACCCCTTGTTCGACGGCTTCATTGCAAGCTTGTAACTTTGGAATCATACCGCCTGAAATTTTATTTTCAACTAGTAGATTATTAGCCGCCTCTGTCGTTAACACACTGAGTTTGCTTGAAGGGTCATTTCGCTCCGCATAAAGACCATCCACATCACTAAGAATCATTAATTTTTCTGCTCGTAAGCTGCTAGCGATGGCGCTTGCGGCAAAATCACCATTGATATTGTACGTTTGACCTTGTGCATCAACACCTAAAGGTGCAATCACTGGAATAAAACCTGCGGTCAACAACGTTTGCATCAGCTCCGTATCAATGTGAGTAATTTTTCCCACATAGCCTAAGGGACTATCAGGAGAAAAAGTTTCAACTTGCAAAAATTTCGCATCTTGTCCAGATAAACCGACGGCTTTAACGCCGGTTTGATTTAATTGCATCACTAGAGATTTATTCACTTTGCCCGATAGCACCATTTGTACAATGTCGAGAGTGTGCTCATCGGTGACTCGCTGACCCTCATGAAATTTCACATCGATATTTAAGCGTTGACAAAGATCGGAAATTTCACTGCCACCACCATGAATGATCACTGGACGAATTCCACAGAAATATAACAATGCTACATCTTGCATCATATTACGCATTTCATCCGATTCTGTCATGGCAGAGCCACCGCATTTGATCACGACCGTCTTGCCATAAAATTGTCTGACATACGGCAATGCTTCAATTAAGTGAGAAGCTCGTTCAAATAAATCCGCAGCATGTTGTACTTTTTGTTCCATGATTAACTCCTATAAGATGCATTAATATTGACGTAATCGTGCGTTAAATCACAACCCCAAGCATCCGCTGAATAATGTCCAACACCTAAATCTACCTTCAATGTAATAGTTTTTCCCTGCAATAATTTTTTTAATACCGCTTCATCAAACTCCTGTGGTGCGTCATTGGCATATAGTACATGCTGACCAATTTTAATTTTCAATTTCTCCAATTTAAATTGTGCCCCGGAGTAACCCACAACACAGGCAATACGTCCCCAGTTGGCATCCGCACCATACATTGCTGTTTTCACTAAGGGAGAGCAACTGATGGCTCGTGCTGCTAACCTTGCTTGTTTTTCCGAGGCAGCGCCGGTCACTTGAATTTCAATAAATTTACTGGCGCCTTCGCCATCTCGCGCAATTTCTTTTGCTAAATAAGTGGCAACCCATTGTAAAGCATCTTTGAAGACTACCCAGTCGGGATGATCTCTGGAGGTAATCGTGGGATTATTTGCCATGCCGTTCGCCATGATAATCAACATATCGTTTGTCGATGTTTCTGCATCGACGCTGATCATATTAAAGCTATTATCATTTACTTGGCGTAAGAGTTTTTTCAACTCCTCTTTTTCAATGGCTGCATCCGTTGTAATAAATCCCAGCATGGTAGCCATATCCGGATGAATCATACCAGAGCCTTTAGCAATACCGCCAATCTTAACGGTTTTACCGCTTAACTTAATTTCAATAGCAATTTTTTTAGGGTAGGTATCGGTAGTCAAAATTGCTAACGCTGCATCTTCTGGATCATGAGTACTGATATTTTTAGCACAAAGGTCGATCCCCTTTGTGATTTTATCCATCGGCAGTGGCACACCAATCACGCCCGTACTCGCTACTGCCACTTGCTGTGGTGAAATGTGTAAGCCTTGCGCTGTAAGAATTGCCATGTCCTTCGCATGGGTTAAACCTGCGCTGCCCGTACACGCATTAGCATTACCACTATTCACCACAATGGCTTGTAACATGCCATCCTTTAAATGTTTTTTTGTTACCAGCACCGGTGCTGCTTTTAATTTATTTTTAGTGACAACACCCGCTGCCACCGCTGGCACTTCACTGTAGATAATCGCTACATCTAATTTACTTTTCTTGATTCCTACATGCACTGCGCTGGCTGAGAATCCTTTTGCCGCAGCAATGCTGCCTTCTATTTTTTTGTATTTCATGTTCTTCTCCATTATGGGTATATTCCTGCACTCACCAAACCCAGAGATTCTGGGAGGTTGTACATCAAATTCATATTTTGCACCGCTTGACCCGCTGCACCTTTAATTAAATTATCAATGACTGTGGTCACGATTAAACGTTGCGTACGCCGATCAACATGAATTCCAATATCGCAATAATTACTACCACGCACATGTTTTATCTGCGGTGTGTTGGTTAATTCACGCAAACGCACAAAAGTTTCCTGTTGATAAAAGCTTTGATAAATCTCATGCACCTCTTGTGCTGACAGATCCTGCTTTAATTTAAAATAAGCTGTCATATAAAGACCACGAACAATGGGCAACAAATGCGGCGTGAATTGAGTCAACACGGGCTTTTGGCTAATCTTTGTTAACTCTTGCTCTATTTCGGGTGTATGTCGATGGATACCGCCCACTTGATAGGCCATAAAATTTTCTGTCATTTCACAAAAATGATTTTGTAATTGCAAGGTGCGGCCTGCGCCTGACATTCCTGATTTTGCATCAAAGATACATTCCTCGAGTGAAACAATACCCGCACTCAACGCTGGCAATGCTGAAAGAATTGCCGCGGTGGGATAGCATCCTGGATTAGCTAATAAAAAAGTTTTCTGAATAGCTTCACGATAACCTGCTTCTGGTAACCCATACACTGCTTGAGCTTGTATCTCCTCTGTCGCCGCTTCTTGTTGATACCATTGCTGATAATCTGCGGAATTTCGCAATCTGAAGTCAGCACCCAAATCTATGACTTTTTTACCCCCTTTTAATAAAGAAGGTACCAGAGTTGCTGCCTTGCCGTGAGGTAAAGCAATAAACACCACATCGCAGCTATCGACCAGTGCATTCATATCTAAGGCTGAGCCCTTTAATGCCACCTGCTGCTGCAAATGAGGATAAACGCCACTGATGGGCTGATCCACATAGGATTCAGTTACTAATTGCGTTAATTGCACCTCTGGGTGCTGCTGTAACAAACGAACTAGCTCAATCCCGGTGTAACCGGTTGCCCCGATAATGCCAGCTTTTATCAACATTTTTACACTCCGCTCTTGCTTTTTAATTAGATTTGTATAAAAATACACGATATTGATTATTTATTCAATAGGGGGAATGAAAAAAATGACAACCGCATCGGCGCCGCCAAAGCACTTATTAACTGGCGAGGAATTAACAACCGCTCAAATTAAGGGGCTCATTCAATTCGCCATCCAGCTAAAACAAGAGCGTGCACCACACACGTTAAGAAAAGATTTAGCGGGACATCATCTGGCAATGATTTTTGATAAACCCTCCTTACGTACTCGTTTTAGTTTTGCCATTGCCATGCGCGAATTAGGTGGTGATATTATAGAAAGTACTGATAGCTCTCGAAAAACTGAAACTCCGGAAGATTATGCCAGGGTTTTACAAGGATATTGTCATGCCATTATGGTTCGTACTCACGGTGATAAAATTTTACAACGCATGGCGAAGGTTGCTAGTGTTCCTATTATTAATGGTTTATCTGACTTGCACCATCCTTGCCAAGTGCTTGCTGATTTACTGACGATGACTGAAGTGTTTGGTGAGCTGAAAGGTTTAACTTTAAGTTATGTTGGTGATGGCAACAATTTATTACATAGCTTTTTATTATTAGCACCACAATTAGGCGTGAATGTTCATTATTGTTGTCCTGCCGGGCGACAACCGAATGCAGAGATACTCGCGCACAGTTTAGCAAAACGAACTGCAAGTTATGGAGACATAAAATCCTTTTCTACGCCCGCTGCTGCAGTTAAAGGTGCAAATGTCGTGTATACCGATGTGTGGGCAAGTATGGGATTTGAATCACAACGAGAAGACCATTTATTTGATGGCTTTCAAGTGAATGAAGCGTTGATGGCCCATGCTGATCCTAAGGCAATTTTCATGCATTGTTTACCCATGGAGCGCGGCAAAGAAGTCAGCGACTCCTTAGCAGACAGTGCTTGCTCCGTGGTCTTCATGCAAAGTGAAAATCGCTTACACATTCAAAAAGCCATTTTATTATATTTATTTAACTTTATTCATTTAGGAGAAAATCATGAGTAAAAAAATTGTTCTTGCGTATTCTGGTGGGCTTGATACTTCTTGTGCGGTTAAATGGTTGCAAGAACAATATGGCTATGAAGTGATTGCTGTTACAGCCGATATTGGTGAAGGCAAAGACTTAGGACCTATCAAGGAAAAAGCGTTAAAAGTTGGCGCTATCAAGCATTTTTCTTTACCTTTAAAAGACGCGTTTGCTCGAGATTATCTTGCACCCGCTTTGCACGCCAATGTGATGTATGAAAATATTTACCCGCTGATTTCTGCATTATCACGTCCTTTGATCGCACAATCCTTGGTGAATATTGCGAACCAAGAAGGTGCCGTCGCCGTTGCTCATGGTTGTACGGGTAAAGGTAATGATCAAGTGCGATTTGATGTGAGTATTAAAGCATTGGCGCCACATTTAGATATCGTTGCACCAGCACGAGATCATCCTATGGCTCGAGAAGATGCCATCGCTTATGCAGAGAAACACCAGATTCCCTTACCGATTCAACTCGATAATCCCTTTAGTATTGATCAAAATTTATGGGGACGTAGTTGTGAATGTGGCATGTTAGAAGATCCTTGGGTTGAACCACCAGAGGCAGCTTATGCGTTAACATCACCGCTGAGTAAAACGCCGAATACTGCTGAAGAGATTACTATTGAGTTTGAAAAAGGAACCCCCGTTGGCCTCAATGGCAAACCCATGTCTTTTGTTGACTGTATTGAAACATTAAATGTGTTAGCCGGTCAGCATGGTATTGGTCGTATTGATCATATTGAAAATCGATTAGTGGGGATTAAATCTCGAGAAGTGTATGAAGCACCGGCTGCTATCACCTTAATTACTGCACATCGTGCTTTAGAGGCAATGACTTTAGTGCGTGAAGTTGCGCGTTTCAAATCCATCGTCGATCAGCAATTTGCGAATTTAATTTATGATGGTTTGTGGTTTTCACCCTTACGTGATGCGTTACAAGCATTTTTGACAAAAACGCAAGAATCTGTGAATGGTGTAATTCGTCTTAAATTATTTAAAGGCCATGCGACGGTGGTTGGGCGTTCGTCACCGAATTCGCTTTACATTAAAAATCTGGCAACCTATGATGCATCCGATGCGTTCGATCACCATGCGGCTAAAGGTTTTATTAAAGTCTTTGGTTTACCAACGCAAGTATACCATCAAGTTCATCAAGGAGCGGAGTATGAGTAAAAAATTATGGGGCGGCCGCTTTAGTGGCAATACACATCCCGAGGTAGAATTATTTACTGCATCAATTCATGTGGATAAAATCCTCGCGGCCGATGACATTTTAGGGAGTATGGCGCACGCAGCGATGTTGGGCAAATGCGACATTTTAAGTCAAGAGGAAGCGCAGCTCTTGCAAAAAGGATTGCTGAGCATTGCACAGAAAATTTCTACTGACGAGGTGGAGTTTCGCATTGAAGATGAAGATATTCACATGAATATCGAACGTTTGTTGAAGGAAGAAATTGGTGATGTTGCAGGAAAATTACATACTGCTCGTAGCCGTAATGATCAAGTTGCTCTAGACTTACATTTGTATTTACGTCGACAAACGGTAGATATCATTGCATTGTTGCTCACTATGCAAGAGACTCTTTTGCAATTAGCAGCTGCTCATCGTGATGTGATGTTGCCGGGTTATACCCATTTACAACGTGCACAACCGGTTTCTCTTGCTCAATATTGGTTAACGTATAGTGCAATGCTGCAGCGGGATATCTCTCGTTTAAAAGACAGCTGGGTTCGCGTTAATCAATCACCTCTTGGCGCCGGCGCGTTAAATGGCAGCAGCTTTGCAATTGATAAACAGTATGTGGCGTCTTTACTTAAATTTGATGGTATTTATGCAAGCTCTATGGATGCAGTAAGCGATCGTGACTTTGTTATCGAGTTTTTAGCTGCGGCCAGTCTCATCATGATGCACTTATCTCGTTTGAGTGAAGAATTGATTCTTTGGTCTAGCCAAGAATTCAATTTTATTACAATGGGTGATGCTTTTTGCACGGGTAGCAGTATGATGCCGCAGAAAAAAAATCCAGATGTGGCGGAATTAACTCGCGGGAAAACTGGACGTGTTTATGGATCTTTGACAAATTTGCTGACACTGATGAAAGGTTTAGCTTTAACCTACCATCGTGATTTGCAAGAAGATAAAGAGCCTTTGTTTGATACGGTTAAAACCTTACGTGCAGTGCTTAGTGTTTATAATCCTTTGCTTGGTAGTTTAAAGATCAATGCATCTTCTATGCAACGTGCTACGGAAAAAGGTTTTTTAAATGCTACTGCTTTAGCTGAGCATTTAGTGAAAAAAGGCATTGCTTTTCGTATTGCTCATGAAATAGTTGGGAATATGGTGGCTCATTGTGTCGCGAAGGATTGCACGTTGGAATCATTAACTCTCGCAGAGATGCAACAGTTTTGTGAAACTTTAGATGATTCTGTTTATGGCGCATTGCAATTAGAAAAGATCGTAACAGGACATGATGCTTATGCTCACAACAGTTTGTCGGGGATAGAGGATCAAATTGTGTTATACCAGAAAAATATGCTTGAGACACAAACATGGGTTAATGAAAAAAATCACCTTTTAGAAGAAGTGTTAACGTCTTTTTCTTTGTAGAATTTTGCCACCCTAAGTACAGTCACAGGGTGGCAAAAGAGAAAACTTAGAGCCATCATTTTAACGACGCACCTCTTTCTTGCTGTTCTGAGCGCAGACTGCATGTTCAATTGTTAAAAAAAGAGTGCTGGGCTAATATTGAAGCGCTCTGAAAGCAGCTGGATATGATCGCGCGTTAGTCGACGCTCACCATGGAGGATTTTAGAAATTAAGGATTTAGAACCAATTTCTGGAAAATCCGATACACCCAAATTATGTTGTTCCATCAAAATTTGAAAAAGTGCTTCGCCGTGATCGATGTCAGCAATTCGTTTATTAAACACAGAAAACTCTTTTGCTTCATCTTCCCAACGCTCAATTGCGCAGGACAGCACTTCAATGAGTAGTTTGTTTCTATCGTAATCTTCAATCAGATTATCCATACAATGCAACGCTTGTTCATACTCTTTTTTATTATTAATATGCCCTACAAAGCTAGCCACTTGAAATAAAGCGTCTGCTCGTTTTTGTACGATTTCAAATGCTCGATTCATTTTCTCTATCCCCCTTCTAGGTATGTGACTATAACTAATGTATGGCATTTTATCAACATTTAAGGAAATTTTAAGGTGATGTTATTAGAAACTAGTTTCAAGAGTAAATCAAAACGTCATCTTTTAAATCCCTTATTTTTACAGGGTATTCAGTTATTGCAACGTCTATTAATTTATTCAAAATTCGGCTCATCATGAGAAGAGAGTAAAGATTAAAACAGAAATATCTTAAGGAAATATTACTAACCTAAAAATTTTTGTTTTTAGCAAAAAAATATAATTTAACTATTTTTTTGTGTTGATTTTTTAAAAAATACGTGAGTATATTGAAATCGTCTTTTATATTTATTTGAGGAGTATAATTATGACAGCAGAAAACAGAGTCTCTCCAGCTTTATGGAGTGACATTGAGGTACTAGCAGCAGAATTTGAAAAAGACAGTAAAAAATTTGGAGGCTACTGTAAGAAAATTTTAGATGGTAAACTTTTTTGTGACCAAAGCACTTGGCGTAAAATAACAGAACGGTGCCAAAATTACCTTCAACTACAAACTGAGTTTAATAATCAGCGAGAACACTATGAATCGCTATCTACAACGACATTAGCAGAGTTCAAAAAAACTAAACAACATTTAGTAGTTTCTCTAAATGAATTGTTTAATAAACTAATGAAACCTGAGCTTTCATCAGATGCAGGTCCAATTTTGGTTTCACCAGCTCCGGAAGCATTAGAAATCGACTATGCTAGGTTACTTTGTGATGACTGGAACTCTGTCATTAGCATGATTGAAGAGCAAGGTAGTACAAGGATAAAAAATATAGAGTCTATTTATAGAAATGTCTATATCGGAAAACTGATTGATGTTTTGAACAAAGAACTCGAAACACTCGATAAAAAACTAGTAAATAGATTTATTTTTGTTGACTATGTCAATCGACGGATTGCTATTTTAAGAGAATATTTTGAACTTATAGAAGAGGATAATAAGTCACCTAGAATTATCCGTTTTAAACCGGAACAACTCGACGCAGGTATACATCCTATCTTTGTAGGCTCAGAGGTTTTAGAACGTTTAGCTGACGAGTTAGATCGCGAAAAAACGGAATCCTCTATCTTCCCGGGACGTAAAGCCAGCGTTTTAGCCACCAGCTTAAGAAAAGTCAGTCTAGCTTTTAAAAATAGCATCATGCTGTTTATGCTAGATAATTTGAAAACTCTTGAGCAAAAACAAAAGGCATTAAAGGAACAGTGTATTCTTCTAGAAGATCAGGTCGCTTCCTCTCAACACACACAAACTGTCGTGAGCCAGCAACTTGAAACACTACAGGCGGAGTTAAAACGATCACAGGGCATCATTGAGGCTTTAAGGAAAATACATGAAACTTTAACTCATCAAAAAGAGCAAGCAACACATATTTTTAACGCTGAGAGAATAGAACTATCACGAACTAATTCTAGCTTACAAATGAATTTACAACGTGCGCATTCAATTCTTGAGGAAAAGGAAAAAGAATTGCAGCAAGCGCAAAGACAGATTCATCAATTGGAAACTGATCTTGAACAAGCAAATAACCGAGCAATGGATTATGCAGAGAGATTTACAAAAATCAGTAATCGCCTCATCCTTGATATTCGACAAGGTGCGGTAGAAATGCGAAGAAAGTTAAATCAATTGCTTCAAGAGAATTGGTATATCAGAACTATGATCGGTCGTGATAATGAAAATTTAGCACAAGCCCTAGAGACACAATACCAATTGACTGAAAGTTTATGTGCAGATGTCTCAGCTGAGAAAATAGATGAACATCTTGAAAAAGTTCGCGCTCTTAAGGAAGTTTTAGAATTACTAAGACAAGAGCTTATTCATTGTTCACATCGTGTCACCGAAACAAAAGAAGAGTGTTCTTCACTCACCGATACTAAAATTACGGCAGTGATTTTAGCTATTGAAGAAGGATTCAAAAAATCGGTTGCGTTAGAACAGCAATTGCAGGATTTGAGATTAAATGTGATGGAACAGAATCAAGCACGTCACCAAACTTTAACAGAAATGGGAACGTTACTTGATGTTTTAGAACTGCAACATACCGACATAGAAACTCAAACTCAGGTTGTCAGCGATAATGTTTCTGTTCTTGGTGCGCAATTACAAGAAATAAAAGAAACTGTGAAAGTGATACAACGACAAGCTGATAGTTTATCGGATCAGGTTATTATTTGCCTTTCTGTTATCGAAGCAGAAGTTAATAAGATCGTGAAACGATTACGAGAAGATGTGAGAACGGCGGATGCTGCAAAAAAAGCAAACGCCATTGAAGATGCATTCTTCGGCTTACAATCTAAACTGCAACAAGGAGGCTCTCAAGGTATGGATGGCATCATCCAAGCCGCAGAGAAAAAACGTGGTTTTGGTTCTTCATTTGGTTTTTTTACCGGAAAATCAACGTCTCTTCAAATGCTGGAAAAGGCGCTAAAGAATTACAAACCGCTACAGGATGAATTAAGAGCCAAGGGTGTCACTGCACCTTCTTTGGAGCATATCCAAGTCTTCTCTCCCATTAAGCCGGCACCAGCCGCTTAACACATCAAGGATGATGCTAGCACTACAAACTCTCGCACAACCGTGCGAGAGTTTGTGATCTTATATACCCCTTTCACTTGAAGATGCGAATGCATTTTTACGTGCCCCACTAGGAGGGGGAGTTATTAGAAGGGGCATTATTTTATCAAATTTTGTTTCTTATCACTCGAAATGCATTCGCCATTTTATCCTGCTCACTTGATGAAATGCCAATACCGGTTGCTACTTTCTTCCAGCATTTTGTAGCAGCGATGACTTCATCAATAATTTCAAGAGCCCTTGGCTGACTAATTCGAAAATGGGCTGCTACATCTTTTGCAAGATCTAAGTCTTGTGAATTATCAGACTCAGAAATATTAAGTTTTAAACCATCACCATTGGGAACAGGATTAATATCAAATGCAGGTGATAAAATCCACCCGTTAGGCTGCAAGATAAAACCATGATTCCTTAAATGATCATCAACATTTGAAATACAAATATAAAAAACAATTCTACGCCACAGTTGCTCTAAATCTTGATCAGGTAATGCTCCGCGCTGTACAATAAACTCCGCCAACTCTAAATAACTTGCGCCTGTTGAAGCATCATCACCATCTAATCGTTTCAGTAATGTCATAGCAGAAGCAAAATGAATTCTTTCTCCTGTTTCTGTGCGATCAAAGCGCTTATTAATGAATGTATGATATTGGCTATTAAATTTTTTAATTTTTGCTTCAGATATTTCAATGCCAGCAAGTTTTGCTAATTTATAAGCAACCATTTCCCAAGCGCCTATATCACATTCATCATGACCACTTGGAAATTTAGCAATCCATAATTGTTTATGTTTATCAATGACGCTTGCTTTAGGTCGCGCTCCTCCCAATGACCCGCCGGGCGCAACAAGCATCTTCAACCATTTTGAGTAGTTTGGATTTTTTTCTCCATTATCTTTTTCAATTTCAAGGCTTGCTTGCTCTAAGTCACGTAATGAAGCCCAAGGTGGTGAAGCAAGTTCATGATGATCATCCAAAAAAGGACCTGTGGGATCTGTACGAAAACGTAATGCTCCTATGCGATGCGCATCATATACACCTAAAAGATAATCTGATTCCATAAGCTTTCTTTCTTCGCGTTTTTCTTCACGAGCTAGTTGTGCTTCTCGCCGTTTCATTAAAAATCTTCCCCATCGATCAGGGGATGAATCAAGAAAAACACCAAAATTTTCCTGTGCCGCTGGAGCATATTGATGTCCTGGATATAATTGTAAAGAAGGATCCAAGGCTTGAGAAAATGGATGATTAAGCCATGTAGAATCATATTCGAAAGAAAAAATTTCTTTTCCACGGCTAGGGGTTGCATAAAGATAGCCAATCAGTGCTGGTTCCGTTAATCCAGCCCAGTGAGCATAAACTTCAATGTTGCGTTGTTTATGTTTTTTCATGATCTTTTTTCTTCTTTACTGTGTTTGGTTTAATTATGCGTGGTGCACGTGCTTTTATCGGTAAACCCGCATCTTGAAGTTTGCGCCCTAGCTCATCATCACGAGCAATCAATTTCAAATCCTTTTCTAGACCTAAAACAAACAAAACATTTGCGTAGGCACTTAGTGTAACACTGGGCTCACCTTGTTCAATGGCACGTAGTGTATTGCGCGCTATCCCGGCTCGTTGAGCAACCATAGTTGCTGGTAATTTGCGGCGTAGTCTAGCAAGGCGAATATTTTCACCTAGCTCCGTAAAGATCCGCTGTAATGAGGGAAATTCAATTTTCTTTGCTCTACTCATAATGGTCAATACTTTAACCTAAAAGGCCTGTTAATGGTCATAGTATTGATCATTATAGCACGAATTGGTAAGTTTTTATCAAGAGACCTAAATAACTTTATTATTAATATTTAAATAACCCTATCCAGGTGAAGCATTTCAATATGCATTCGCATCTTGAAGTAGGTCTTTAAAAATCTCAAAAGTAAGGTAGAATGAGCCTTTATGGATTTAACTGTTAAGGAAAAGCAATGAAATTATTTTACACAAAACAATCTTGCTCTTTAGTCTGTCGTATCATTATCAATGAAATTAATTTTCCCTGTGAATTTGAGTCTGTTGATTTACGCTCGAAAAAAACGGAAACTAATATGGATTTTTATTCCATTAATCCAAAAGGATCCGTGCCGGTATTACAACTTGATAACGGCGAGCTGTTGACTGAAAACGCTATCATTTTACAATATTTAGCGGATACCTCCAACACAATATCTTTATTACCTGCAATAGGCGACTTTAAACGCTATCGCGTGCTTGAATGGCTTAATTATACAGCCACCGAAATACATAAAAGTTTTGGTCCACTCTTTAATCCAACTCTTTCACAAGAAATAAAAGAACAAATTTTTATTCCGTTACTTAAAAACAAATTTAAGTACATTAGCAAACATCTTGAGCACAACAAATATCTTTTAGGCGATCAATTTACACTTCCCGATGCATATATGTTTGTTATGATTACATGGGCATCACATTTTAACCTTAACTTAACCGATATGACGCATTTAAGTCGTTATTTCAACGAATTAAAACAAAGAAAATCTATCCAGAAATCATTAGAGGAAGAGAGTTAAAAATATAACTAAATTTTTTATCGAAATTACTCTTCACCACGACTGGATTGCAATCCAGCCGTGGTAGTTTTGTACTTTTTCATACATACAAATACCAACAACCCCATACCATACAATACTGCTCCAAGAATAAAAGGAATTGTTTTATCAATTTGTGCGATGCTGCCTGTGATGAAGATAGAGAGTCCCATGATACCAACCCACGTCGCGCTAAAAATTCCCATAATCCATCCTTGCTTGTCTGCACTAACCTGAGAAGAAAAAGCTTTTATTGTAAAAAGAAAACCAATTCCCACACCCATGCCGGCAATGATCGCAAACAGATAATGTAAAGCAAGCCATAATGTCCACTGGCTTATTAAAAATATCACCGCTACGATTGACCAACCCAGAATAACACCTTGTTGCACACTTAAACGGTTTTCTAAAAAACTGGGAAGAATTGCCATGCCAATAGAAGCGCCGAGACCATACATAGACATGTAAGTTCCTACGACCCAGCTCTGCGCATTTAATACAGTGACTAAATAGATACTCATATAGAAATAATAAATAGACCAACTGCCAAAAAATCCGAGGGACGCCAGTAATAAAATGCGAATATTTTTCTGAGACCAAGCCTCTTTAAATATTCTTAGCACTCGCAAAACATGCACTCGTTGTGGATTAGATGGCTGAGTATCTTGATAAAATAACCATAAAATCGCCATACTCATTAAAGACAATAATGCCACACCTAAAAAGGGCGTTTGATCTTGAAATAAAAAATAAAAACTAGAATCACTGAATAATTGTCCATAGAGAGGACCTAAAATTGCACCTAATGTCACAGCTAACAAAACAAAACCTGTATTGCGAACTTGATTTTCTTCTCCACTTAAGTCAAAAATAGCAGCCTGGGCGATGGCTTGGCTACCCGCAGTAAAGCCAATCACCATACGACCGAGGATAATCAACCAGATATGACTCAACCAAAAAGCAATAGCAGTTAAAAGATTTCCGATCAACATGCCTAAGATACAAATCAACAAGCCTTGTTTACGTCCTTTGGCATCGGATAAGTCGCCTAAGATCGCAGCACCTATCATCCAACACAGAAAAAAGATCCCCACGATGAATCCGTATAATGTTTCTCGACCACTGGCAGACAGGGTTGATACCAGACCATCATGATTTAATATCAACGCTCGTGTCAGAATGGGGAAAATTAAACTTTGTCCGAATCCATCTAAAAACAAAATTAAGAAAAGAGAAAAAAAAACCATCTTCTGTTTCATTATTTATATCCTTATTCTTTAGTGAGTCATGAAAATACTTTCATGTTCGAGCGTCGTTGTCTGTCTTTTTTCGGCGTCTAACAATAGGTTTAGTGCTGTCGCAATGTGCTGCACACCCGGTCGTTGTAAAAGACTGATATGATCGCCCGCGATGAGAGTACTCTGGATCTTTTTATTGATTTGTTGTTGCCAACCATTATCTGGCAAGTCACCATGCTCTTTATGAAATTGATCAAGCATGCTTGCTTTAAATAAATGCATCGAGAGCGAAGATGGTGCATTTTGGGGTTTATAATGTAACAACAGTGTCATCAGTTGCCATCTAGCCCGCAGAATTTTCTGTATGGTTTCTTCATCTTCGATATGTCGTAAAGCTTCTGTCTCTGTCTCTATTTCATTGAGCATTTGTTCTTCCATGTAAGCCTTAAATATCGATTCATCGTGATTTTTCTTAGAGAAAATTGCCCATGAGTCGAACATAGCTACAAATCGAACTTTATCTCCTTGTTGTATTAATTGGCATGCAATTTCATAGGCGATGGTTCCGCCAAGGGATGCGCCCATCAAGATGTAAGGTCCAACAGGTTGAACCTTTTTTATTTCCTTTAAATAATCACTCGCCAAATCTTCTAGGGATTTTCGTTCAATTAATTGGTCATGATCTAAATTGATATTTTGAATACCATAGTAATTGTATTGTGATTGCAACTGTTCAAGAAGCTCACGATACATGATCAAGGTGCCTCCTACAGGATGAATGAAAAAAACTGACTCTTTTTCTCGTTGATTTATTTTCATGGGAACCATACAAGAGATTTTCTTGTTTTTTGCAACTAATTGGGCCAATGACGCCACGGTAGAATGAATCACTAAATCAGAAATACTCACTTGGAGTTGTTGCTTTTTTAATTGACTGACTAGCTGCACAGCCGTTAGAGATGAACCACCTAAATCAAAAAAACTATCTTGTTTACTAAACTGATGGATGCCTAAAATGTCTGAAAATAATATTGCTATATTATTTTCAATCTCAGAGCAAGAGACATCTGTTAAAGTGTGTTTCCTTGTTTGTGAAAAATTTTCTATTTTATTTTTATGATTAAATAAAGTTTCTTTAAACGCAGCTAAATCAAATTTAGACACCAGGCATTGTCCAGACACACCTTGATTCAGCAATTGATAAAACAAGGCTGCACCTTCTGCATTAGACACACCATTTAAATACTCCATTGAGTTTTTATCACGACTTACCAACTGCTGAGTAAGAGCAACCCCCATCCCGGCATCATTCCAACGTGGCCAATTAATTGCAAGCAATTGCTCAATCTGAGGATAATCATTGGATGCACTTAACACATCTAAGTAAGCATTAGCTGCAGAGTAGGCCGAGGTTCCAATCACGCCTAACCAAGTGGTTAGAGAGGACATCATGGCAAAATAGCGCAGAGGCTCAGCTTGCAATGCATTTAATAAAGACTGAGTTCCTTGTATTTTTGGCGCTAAGATTGCCGGTATCTCTGCCATGGATTGTTCCATGATGCCGCGTGGTGGTACCCCAGCTGCATGAATCACACCATGAATTCTGCCGTATTTTGTTTTAATTTTTTTTACAAATGCATCCGTTGCAGCAAAATCAGTAATATCGAGACAAGCCAGCTCTACCTTGCAACTGGTTTGACGTAATTCTGTTAAAATGGATTGCGCCGGATGATGTTCATGAATTACCGTACGCCCTATTAAAATAAATGTCACGGTATAATGCTTAGCAATTTCCTTAGCGATCGATAGAGCCATCCCCCCTAGTCCACCAGATATTAAAATCACATCGTCTTGTTGGATTTTCGGCAAAGATTGCGTTGTGTTAGTCATTAACGCTAAAGATTGTTGCCACAGCACGTTGTTGCGTAGTGCATAGAAGGGTTGTTGCTCGAAGTTTTGATCATCTTGAAATAACGACAACGCAGACCTAGCAGGAAACACTGTATTCAAACCAATATCTAAACACATCGTTTTGACCCATGGCATTTCTTGTGGAATCCCCCTTAGAGAAGCTAATAAAGTACCATGCTCAGGAATAAGAAACTCATTACCTGTAATTTGACTAATGCCTTGTGTTATTAAAATGAGGTCAACCTCCTGTGTTAAATGAGTTAATACTTGTCTTTGTAGCAATAAGACACTATAAAATCCGTTATCTAATCGCTGATGGTGAAGTTCATCCCTTGTAGAAAGCGTTAACCCATGCAAAATTTTATTTGGAATTTTTTGCTCTTTTTGTAGATGTTGAAACAACAAATGATACGCTTCTTCATCCTTAGTATTCATCAAAATCCGTTGTTGTTCAATGTGTGGCAATGTTGCATCCTCATCATGCATAACGCACGTCACTGCACAACCATTCTTTAACAATAAATCGGCAAATTCTTGTAATCGTCCCGTGTTATCCATAAAAATTAACCAATTTTGTTTCTTTATTTCTTGCTGCTTCGTTAAGCATAAAGAAATTTTCTGCCAAACTGGTTTATAAAAATTTGCGATTAAAGGTGTTTGCGTTTTGTCTAACCAATATACATTTTTTTCAAAAGAATAGTTGGGTAGCACTATGGTCATGCCCGAAGAATTTTGTGAAAAAATATTTAAATTGACAGGATATCCTTGCTGCCACAATTTTGCTAAAGCATGCGTTAAGCTGAGATCTTGTTTGTTTTCTTTTAAAAAAGCCGTCGCTTGTTTTGCAGATAATAGCGTAGGAATCGCGACTAAATTAGGATGCTGGTTCTTATGTTGTGACACAAAACTCGCTAAAGCATTCGCTGGCCCTAGCTCTAGCAAAATAATATGCTCATCCTCTGCTGCTAGAGTTTGAATGCCCTGTGAGAATAAAACAGGTTTTCTAATCTGCTGTCCCCAATATGCAGGAGACGTCGCTTCTTCTTCAAGAATAAACTTTCCTGTCATACTGGAGATAAATGGCCGCTGTGGTGCGGACAAAGAAACTTTCGCAACATAACTTTCAAACAAGGTTGCTGCTTTTTCCATAGCACGCGAATGAAAGCCATGGGAGGTATGTAGCAACTTAGAAGGGATATCTTCTCCTTCTAACATCGATTGGAAAGCAAGCAACTCTGCGCGTGGACCTGAAACAACACAAGACTCCGGTGCATTAATCACTGCTAGATCTAAAGTACCTGGCAATCTTGTTTGAATAAACTCTGCAGATTTCTGAATAGTTAGCATACGGCCTTCAGGCATTTCATGCATCAGACGCGCACGCAGGATCACTAACTTTAACGCATCCTCTAAAGAGAAAACGCCTGCCAAAGTTGCTGCAACATAGTCGCCAATACTATGGCCAATATAAGCCGTTGCCGCAATGCCATAAGCTTCGAATTGCTTAGCAAGCGCATAACTCATAGCGAATAAAATAGGTTGTGCATATTGCGTATCATCTATATCAAAGGAAACCGTTGAGGATTGCAATGGGTTAAAAAAATCCGTTAAATCCACGGTCATCCATTGTGAAATTTTTTCGAAACAATCAGAAACTTGTTTTCTGAAAACAGGCTCGGTTTCATATAATGCACGACCCATACCTAAATATTGAGAACCTTGTCCAGGAAACATAAAAACAACTGTAGGATTTTCAGCGCGTTGCGCCAAAACCGTAGGCGTCCCCCATTGCTCTAATTGCTCAATAGCCGCTCTTTCTGTCTCAGCAAGCACGTAATGACGCACATTAAAATGCGTTCGTTTTTTCTGTAAGGTGTAGGCTATATTGGATAATCCATAGGATTTATGTGCTTTGAGTAACCTAATCATTTCATCTTTATAGCGTAATAATGATTGATCGTTTTTTGCTGACAGTGGCAGAAAAAAATTCTCCTGACTTTCTTTTCCTAATAGATTCTCTCCTTTTCGTTGGTTTTTATACTCTTCTAAAATAAGATGTGCATTCGTCCCTCCAACTCCAAAAGAACTCACGCCGGCCCTGAGCGGTTGGTTCGCTGCAAACCAAGTTTCTTTTTCTGTTAAAATTTTAAATTGCTTTTGATTCAAACCAATATTTTTATTTAATTGTTTAAAATTAATTTGCGGTGGTAAAATGCGATGCTTTAGCATATTGCACACTTTAATCACCCCGGCAATCCCAGCCACACTATCAGTATGCCCAATGTTAGCTTTCACAGATCCGAGCGTGCAATGGAGCTCTTCACGGTGGTTTGTATTCGCGTAAAATGCATCGCAAATTGCGGCAATTTCAATGGGATCACCTAAGTGAGTGCCAGTACCGTGACATTCCATATAACTAATTTGATCAGCCGTTATACCCGCTTGTTGCTGCGCCATTAAAATACATTCCGCTTGCCCGACAATACTAGGTGCGGTGTATCCTACTTTACGTTGACCGTCATTGTTCGTGGCATAACCTTTAATCACCGCTAAAATGTTATCACCATCACGCTCTGCATCTTGCAATCGTTTTAGTAATACTACACCAACCCCGGAACCGTTGACTGTGCCACTGGCTGACTCATCAAAGGGACGACAATGACCATCTTTAGAAAAAATCATTCCCTCTTGATAAACATGGCCATGATCTTTTAATAAACGTAAATTCACCGCACCTGCCAATGCTAATTGACAAGAACCTAAGGCTAACTTTTCACAGGCTTCAATGATGGCAACTAAGGATGTAGAACATGCTGTATTCACATTCATGGAAGTTCCAGTTAGTCCTAACAAATAACTGGCGCGAGTCGCTAAGAACTGTGTCGCTTTCATACTGTTGCTTTGCCAACGAGCTGTTTCTCCGGCGGGCTCTTCTGCATACACTTCTTCTTCTAAATATCGGCTCTGGCTAGTACCAGCGAAAAGAGCAATGGAGGATTGTTGACGGGTTGCTGCATAGCCGGCATCCTCTAAGGCATACCAGCAATGTTCTACAAATTTTCTAATTTGTGGATCTAACTGTGCAGCTTCCTTAGGAGAAAGTCCCCAGAAATTAGCATCGAATTCTTCGATGCCCGCCACGTAACCGGTGGCAGATACATAATGTGGATGTTGATAACGCCACACATCGACCCCTTGTTGTTGACAGGCAACAGGATCTAAAAAGGTCAGCCCCTCTCGCCCTTCGACAATGCACTCCCAATAATCTTGTACCGATGAGCAACCTGAGAAAGCTCCGGACATTGCGATAATAGCAATCTCTTTAGACTCTACTATTGGTTTATTTGGTAAAGAAGTTATGTCATCTTTAATGAGCGGATGTTGTATGCGACTATCGCAAAACGATCGAATTGTTGGATATTTAAATAAATCGGCAACACTAATAACTGCACCTAATGCCGTATCTAACTGGTGTTTTAATTGGATTATTTTTAGTGAATTGCCGCCCACGTCGAAAAACAGATCATCCACATCAACATTTTTTCTAGACAATACGAGTTGCCACGCTTCAAGAACTTTTTGTTGTAACTCATTAAGAGGAGTTTTAAGATCTATTTTTTTCTCAGTACTTGGTAATTGCAATTGCCGCTGATCAATCTTCCCATTTATGGTTAATGGCATTTTCTTTAATTTCACCCAGTGGGTTGGGATCATGTGTTCAGGCAGCAAGGCTCGCAAAGGTTGCCGTAAATATTTATCATCCAAATCAGCATCTTGTGATACATAAAAACAGACTAATTCTTTTTCACCTTGAATCTCTCTGACACAGACACAAGAGTGAGCCAGAACCTTTAACGTAGAAACTGCATGTTCCACCTCTGCTAACTCTATTCTAAAACCTCTAATTTTTACTTGAGAATCACCTCGACCTAAATATTCTAAGTTTCCATCTGGTAGCCACCGAACTAAATCGCCAGTACGATACATAGGCAACATCGTCGGTTGAAAGCGATCAGTAACGAATTTTTCTTTTGTTAACTCTGGTGCATTCAAATAACCTCGAGCAACACCAACGCCACTCAAATATAACTCCCCAACCACACTAACGGGCACAGGTTGCTGATGTTTATTTAAAACATAAGCCCGCATGTTTTGTATTGGCCTTCCAATTTCATTAACGTTTCGTTTTTCTGCTTGTTTTCCTGTAGCATAAATCGTCGCTTCAGTGGGACCATAGTAATTATAAAGAGGGATTCTTTCCAACCAATACTCTCCCGCTTTTTGATCGCAAGGTTCTCCGGCAAATACAATTCCTTGTAATGTTGGATAATTGATTTTTGGCAATAAACTTAAAATGACTGGTGGTAAATAAACGTAATTTAATTGATGATCATTAATGTATTCACTCAAAATATCTGGGCATTGTCGACACAAGTGACTAAAAATATGTAGCTCGCCACCGTTTAATAACGCGGTAAATAACTCTGATACCGACACGTCGAATACATAAGAAGTAAAGAATCCCAGTTTTTTACCTGACTCTTTAAAGGAATACACATTATTAAGTGCTGCTAACGTATTCACTAGCGAATCATGCTGAATCATCACACCTTTAGGTTTACCCGTGGTACCTGAGGTATACATCACATAGGCCAACTGTGTAGAACAGTCTGACGTTAAATTATTATCATTCTCTAAATTATCATCAAGATCTCGATCTAATAAAATAAATGTTTTATCTGAAGAAGACTTAAACTGCTCTGCAAGTGTGCTTTGAGTGACTATTAAGGAACTATTGCAGTCTTTTAGAATATAATCGATTCGTTCTTGCGGGAATTTTTCATCCAGTGGAACGTACGCAGCCCCAGCTTTTAAAATACCTAAAATACCCACCACAATATCACACCCTCTTTCCACAAGCAGTGGGATTAAGGTATCTGGCTCTAATTCTTTTTTGTGAATTTGATAATATGTTTCTCTAATCATCCTTGCTAGTTGATTAGCTTTTTGATTTAAGACTTGATACGTCATTTTCGTGTTTTCAAACACGAGAGCAATATCATTAGGTGTTTTTAACACTTGATCTTCAAATAACTGATGAATTGTTTTCTTAGAGATTTTTTTATCGGTTTGATTATACGTGTAAACAACTTTTTTATACTCCTCTTCCGGTAATGAGTAAGCATGGCATCCATCATCTATCAATTGATGAAGATAATGTATGAGATAAGTCATCCAGCGTTGCAGAGTCTCTTTGTCGATAAACGAGGTATGAGCATTGATTTGCAGATAAAAATTATCACTCATTCTCATCACATTTAATAGCAAGGGAATATTGGTTTTCTCAAAACCTGCCGCATAACCAAAGCCTGCAGCATAGCTCATATGTTTTTCAGATTGTTGCCTATCTAGCACATGAAAGTGAATGTAATTAAAGGCACATTGGTAAAGATCTTCTTGTAAATTTAGATCTGACTTTATTTGTCCATAGGGATAAGATTTATAGGCATGTAGCTTTATTTTCTCTTGTGCCACGGCTTCAATAAGATCGAGCTTGTTCTGTTGTTGAATGCGACTACGTAACGGTATAGTATTCAAAAATAAACCTACCATTTCTTCGCCTTGAAATTGTTCTAGTCTGTTATTAACGACCAAACCTAATAGGATATCTTCCTGATTATAAAATGTCGCTAATACTTGTTGATAGAGACTGATGAATACACAATCTGGTAATACATTAAGGCGCTTTGCCAAAGCTAAAACCTTCTTAGAGGCTTCTTCATCTAAAATATAATTAACTTGAGCCAACGCATCATGTGGATTGCTTATCGCGTTAAAATTAAAGCTTCTTTTTTCATAGTCTAGGTCAGACAAGTAATGTGTCCAAAACTCTGCTTGTAATATATCTTCTAAGATCTGTTTTTCTTTTGCAATAAATTGACCATAAAAAGGCAAGGTTTGCATGTCTTGATAATTCGCTTGCCCCACATATCCTGCTGTGAATTCTGCCATTAACGATGCAATGCTCCAGCCATCCGCCATCGCATGATGAAATGACAATACTAATACAAAACTATCTTGTTCTTGTTTAGTAATAATCACTCGAAATAAGCCAGGCACTTCTTCGTTAAAAGCTTCTAGTTTTTCATGTTGTATCAAGTCCTTTAGATCGTGAGATTCTTGAAAAATTATTTTCTCCTTAACGGCATTTCTTGATATTTTCTTATGCTGTAGAGCAACATAACCCAGCGAAGCATCGCTGATAAAGGATGTTCTCAGTGCTGCATGCTTCGTAGTCAACCACACCCATTGCTCTAAAAAATGTTCATAATCGAAACCGCTATGTATCTTATAACAAAATACATCATGATAAGTACCATCTACTGCTCGTTTAGCCTCTAGCAGCATGCCTAATTGCAAATAACTCACTGGATAGACATCTTCTAGCTCCACTTGTGCTTGAGAAAATCGTGTTTGCAAAAATTGTGGATTTATTAAACTAAAGGGACGATAACCTTGCGTTTCTTCTTCGCTGATTTTTTCTATTTTATCCGTAATCTTCTTAATAGTTTTTCCCTGTAGAATATCTTGCACAGATAATTGATAACCACGTTGGCTAAGCTTAGAAATAATGCGGATACTTAAAATAGAGTCACCACCTAAAGCAAAAAAATCATCATGAACGCCGATGGTGTCTACAGATAATACCTCACTCCAGAGTTGACAGAGTAAATGTTCTAATTCATTGCTAGGTTTTTCGTACAAAATTGTTTTTGCTTCAAAATCAGGCTCTGGCAAAGCCCCTCGATCTAGTTTGCCATTCACCGTCAATGGCCATTGGCTCATCGATATGAAATGGTGAGGAACCATATAATCCGGTAGATTATTTTCTAAATGTAATTTTAATGAATCATGATTCATCGGCTCTTCACTGACATAATAAGCCACCAGATATTGAACCACCTCTTGTGTTGCCAATACTCGTTTCTTGAGGAAGACCACACTGGATTTAATGCCTGGAAATTGAGAAAGACTATTTTCAATTTCTTCTAATTCAATCCTTAATCCATTTAACTTAACTTGAAAATCATTTCTCCCTAAATATTCAATATTGCCATCCGGTAAATATCGCGCTAAATCTCCAGTTTTGTACATCCGCTCTGATGGCACAAAAGGATTTTTAATAAACTTTTCGGTAGTTAATGATTCTTTATTTAAATATCCTCGAGCAAGACACACGCCACTTAAGTATAATTCGCCAGTAACACCCATCGCCACTGGATTTAATGCCTCGTCTAAAATATAAACCTTGGTATTTTGAATAGGTTTGCCAATAGGAATTTTTCGACTAAGTTGATGACAACTAAAACTGGTGACATCAATAGATGCTTCCGTGGGGCCATATAAATTATGTAATGTCACTTGACTACGCTGTTTAATCCGATGAAAATCCTCTACCTGTTTCATACTAAGCGCTTCCCCACTACAGAAAATTTGCTTTAATGTTGGCGGCATCTCCTGGTTTGTCGCGTCCAAATAATCTAAATAAGTCGCAAACATCGAAGGTACAAAATGTAATTTAGTAACTTTCTCGGATCTAATCTGATGATCAATATATGCATTATCTGTATGTCGTCCTGGCTCACAAAACACAATGGCTCCCCCAAACCAATTAGCCCAAAACAATTCCCAAACTGACACATCGAAAAAATACGGTGTTTTCTGTAAAATACGATCATCCGCTTGTAAGCCATACTGGTTTTGCATCCACTCAATTCGATTAACAACTCCCTCATGTTGTAACATCACGCCCTTCGGCTCTCCCGTAGTACCCGATGTGTAAATGACATAGGCGAGATCTTTGGCATGAGCAGGATAATTCAAATTATCTTTTTTCTCTTGAGCATAAAACTCATGGACAATCTCAATTTTTTTAATAGGATGTTCCTGCAATACAGAATTGCTTACGGTAGATGCATGTGTTAAAACAAATGGAGCTTGTAAATCCCTCAACATATAATCTATTCTGTTTTTCGGTGCGTTAGGATCAATCGGTACATAGGCACCTCCTGCTTTTAAAATAGCTAAAACAGCGATTAACAGATCGGCACTGCGCTCCATGCACAAGGGAATCAACGCATCGCTAACAAGAGAAAAACCCGTGATTTTTTGATATTCTTTTCTAATAACTCTGGCTAATTGATTAGCTTTTTGATTCAACTCCTCATAGGTCAATATTACATTGTCATAAATCACTGCCTTATTTTTCGGTGTTTTTTCTACTTGTTCTTCAAATAATTGATGCAATGTTTTTCTTTTTGAGTAAATTTTCCTGGTGTGATTAAAGTCATCAACAATGGTTTGGTATTCTTTTACCGATAAATACGTTGCTTGACTCACTGGCATTGTGTTTTCTTGAGTTAACAGATTCGCCAGACAGCGACTAAAATGATCCATGAATTTTTCAGTGAGTTCATCACTCAGCATACCGGGTTTAACGAGTAATTGTAGAAAGAGATCTTCACCATTATCATCTATATATAAAATGATGTTAGATGCCGCAATAGGATAAATCACCGCTCCTTTTATATTGTGAATATCCAATAATGGCATTTTATAGCGTGTTGAAATTTGTGACACAGAGACTGTTATCTTTGAAATATCTAAAAATTCTCGAAGCTGCAAGGGGGTTATCATAAACTCTCTAGAGTGCTTTGACGCTGCAATTTGTTCCTTCTCTTTAGATAGCAATTCATGAAAAGATATTTGCTTAAGGTTATAAGCTGAATACAGAGTATTCACATAACACCCTTTGAGAGGCTTAAAACCGTCCTTCCTCATATTCAATGGATAAGCTAGCAAGAGTTCTTCCTGTCGTGCATATTTCCCTAGCAACACAGCAAAAGCTGCCTTTATAATATTAAACGCAGAATGTTGATTGTCTTTTGAATACTTTTTTACTTTCTGATATAACTCATCCTTCACTAATAAATTTTTCACAATCACGGCATTCTCTGTCGATTCTAAATGATCATTTTTAGGTAGTTCTATTTGCAAAGGTATTTGTTGCAATCGAGCAGCTATCGCTTGCGGCGAAATATTTTTAGGTTTTGCTTGCTCCCACTGCAGATAGGCTTGAAGCTGTTCTATCCCTGGTTTGTCACAAGCTGGCAACTGTGTTGGCTCATGATAAAATGTTTCAATCTGCGTCATCAATGCATCATACTGCGTGCCATCTAACACAATATGATGAATCACCACCAACAAAGAAATAGTTTGATCAAACTTATTTTCAATAATAACAAATCGATATAATGGATCTTGTTCTAAGTTAAACGGCTTATGAATTTCTCGATCTTGATACTCTTTAGCCAACGTCTCAGTCTGAGCTTGATAAGATATAATATTAGCAATGACTTGATGATGAATCACGTGTTTTAGACAAGACTCTGCCTCATCATACACAAAGTTACTTCTTAAGTGATACTCTTGATCCACCACCTTCTGCAACGCCGTTGTTAATTTCAATGGGTCTAAGTGGTTCGTATAGTGATACACACAATGAAAATGATAATAATACTGCTCATTTTGATTTAATTTTTTTGCATCGACCCAGAATAAATTGGCACATTCACTAGCATTGATCACTGTTGCATTTTTCATTGACAAAACCTCTCTATGATCGCTGATATTCAGAATTCAGCAACCGAATAATAATAAATAAAATAATCTGTGCGCTGAAAAAAAAGCGCATGAAGAATTTAAATGATTGACGTGTTTATTGATGTGTTATTGACATGATGAGATCCTCTCTTTCTTTTAAATCATGAAATGCTAAACTGGCATCTCGACCTGATTGTGTATCATAAAGATTTTTCTTTTTATGTCAATAAAGATAATGTATTTATTTTTAGAATCATTCCCCGAAGTGAGAGAATGGTTTTAAGAGAAGTTCTCGCGGCGAGCCTTGTTGCATAAAATACACACCTTCTCCTGGGACGATGTGACCGATAGACTGTAAATCATATCCCAACGTCCGTTTAAACTCTGTAGTCAAATTAGCATATGCCTCGGGCGCAACAGTTAGTAATAAACCATAATCCTCGCCACCCGTTAATTGTACCTGCAACGGATCCAACCCAAGCTGCTGGCATGCATTAACAAACTCCTCTGAGGGCATTAATTGTTCCAGCTGAATGTTTGCCGCTACCTTTGAAGACGCACAAAGCCGTTGCAGATCGATAAACAAACCATCAGAAAGATCCATCATGGCAGTGACTTCTTTCTTGTGACTTAACCATGCACCTTCCTGCAAACGGGCTATAGGCTTTAAACAAACTTTTTTGAAAGTTTGTAAACCTTTGACCTCCGCTTCCAGAGCCATTAAGCCAAGATGAGCATGACCTAAGACGCCAGCGAAACAAATAACATCACCTGGCAGAGCTCGATTACGATATTTAATCTTCGATGTTTCAGCAACACCAATGGCAGTAATGCTAATAAAGAGTTTATCCGGTGACTGAGTGGTATCGCCCCCGATTAAGATCACAGAAGCATCTTTACATGCTTTAGAAAATCCTTTTAAAAATTCATGAATCTCTTTTTCATAGGACGCTGGGATAGAAAGCCCCAATAAAACGAATTGTGGTTTAGCACCCATTGCTGCTAAATCACTTAAATTCACATGTAATGCCTTGTGCGCTAAGCTAGCCGGATCATAATACACACGACGAAAGTGCACATCTTCAATCAGCACATCTTTGGTTAAAACATAACTTGAGGTTTCTGACAACGGGATTACCGCTGCATCATCACCAATATTCGTTGGAAATTCTGCATGCAAATACTCAATAATGTTTGCTTCACTCAGCATAAAGTCGGCTCATAGTTTTGCCAATTTTACATCAGAGGACTCTTGGCTTTGCAAATATTTTTGGTAAGACATAACCCGTGCTGGCTCGATATCACAGATACTGGGATCAGCGATATAAGCATAGTAATAGCGTTCTTTACCTTCTAATAGCTGTGCTGGGTAAAGATATGTTGCCCAATCTGCCACTGGTACGTCACTGGCCGCTTGTTTAGGAAAATAAGGAACATGTGTTCTGTCTTTGAGTCTATCAATAATCCATTGTGGCGCTTGGCCTTTCTCGGCTAAGGCGAGATAAGCATTCATTTCCTCATCATTGACTAACACAAAACTACTTGGGTTTGCCTGTTGATCCAGTAGCAAAAAACTACCGCGGTTGGCCAATAGATAGTATTCTACAATTTTTTTCTCTTCGATCATTTTCTCAAAAACTTTAGCAAAGCCTCTCTCTTCTAAGGCATTTAGAATAGGAGCGCTCGCTTGAGAGGAGGTATTAAATAACATCTCTGACAATTTTACAAATTGTTTTTTTTGTAATTCTTCGATAGTTTCAATCAGCACTTCTGTCATTTTTGGGATTGTTTTTGGGATAAACTTATCAATCAAGTCTTCATTAAACGCTTCCAAAGCCAGCTCATTACTGGCTTCACCGGTCAGCAAAACGCGCATCATGGATTTATGGCGTAATTGTCGAAAGAATTCTAGACCATTCATACTTGGCATAGAATAATCGATGATTAAAACCATCACTTCATCAAAACGATTGGGGTTATAAATTTCTTGTTTAATTTTTCTAAGATCAAAATTTAGAAAATCTTGAGATGCTTCTTTTTCATCGGATATGAATCTTGTAAAAAATGGCTCAACTCGATAATTATTATTTAAATAAGAGAGTGCTTTCTGAGGATCTTGAAAAAAATAACACGAGAAGCGATCACTCAACTGAATTTCCATTGAATCTAAAAAACTTTTATTATCATCCACCAACACTATTTTGGTCGGGTGGTAACACACACTGATCATCTTAAGACTCCCTTAAATAATTAGCTTTCTTTCGTTTTATTTTTTTTCGGAAAACACAATTTAAACAAAGTATAGTCGTTTACCCTAGACTTGCAGCTGATATCTCCTTTCAAAGATTTCATGACTAGCTTACTGAAAGATAATCCAACACCGGCTCCATGACGAGTCCTTGTAAAAAATCGTTCAAAGATATGCGGCAAGTCTTGTTGAGCAATTCCCATCCCAGTGTCCTTAAAATAAAGAAGATTATAAGGACTGCTTTTTTCTATCCAGATATAAATAGAACCTTTCCCTGCTTTCTCAACATAATACAGTGCATTTCTAATGAGATTAAATAGCACATAGATCAACAGTATTTTTTTCCCTGCTACCAGAAAATCATTATTTTCAGTATTATTCCAACGAATCATCTCTCGTTGTTCCGCTCTAAAGGGATAGCGTGCTAAAGCTTCATCAACACATTCTGCCATGGAAAATATTTCCCCTTCATTGCCTAAGGCAGGATTGATGCTCATCAGCAACATGTCAATCACATTAGACGCCGCATTGGTTTCAACCTCTATGAGTGCTGGTTGCTGTTCTAGTTTTGCAAAAACGTTTTGTCGAATATCTCCCACGGGTAATCCCGCTTGTTTTGCTTCACGATAAGCATCAAATAAAATTGGGTAGTATTTTTTAAGATTCAGTGCAACGGTATTGATCGTGGCTAAGGGTGTACGAATTTCGTGAGCCATACTTGCAGAAACTAACGCCATGGCTTCTAGTTGTTTTTCTTTTTGTGTGATCTCTCGGTTTCTAACAAACAGCACGCTAAAAAACACAATAGAAATATAACTAAACGCAACTAGATAATAGTTTTTGGGTTGTGGTAATGCTCCATCGAGAACATAAAAAGAGAGACAGGCTAAGGTAACACCCACTACTAATATGATAAGCATGGGAACAATATCTAACAATAGCACCATCAGCACCAGCATTGTCATGGCATTCAAAATCCATAGGTTCGAAAAACCATGTTTTAATAAAAAAAATGTCACGAAAAATGGCAGAGAATAGAGAATCGTAAGATACCAAAATAGTGGGAAAAACTTAAGACACTTCTTTGGCCAATAGGGTTTTAAAATAAGTAATGCGCACAAAACAATAATCACTGAGCGCATTCCTGAGTTTTCATACCCCTGAGGATTCAATACAACCCAGATAATATAGTAAAAAGCGTAAGTCACTACCCCAAATATACCGAAGATCACCGCTAATTTTTCAGCACGCTCTGCGTCCTGATTTATTCTCTGGAGCGCTATATTTGCAATCTTCCTGATCGAATTTAATATCTGCATGTCCATATCCTTAACACTAAGAATTCCATTCTACCTATGTTTTTGAGGAATGGTAAGCTTTTACTATCATTGCTTTGATTTTAAGCGAACCTCCTACCGCCCGCACCGATGCGGGTGCGATTGAAAGTGTCGGTTGAAATATTCCTTCCCATCAATTGTTATTTCCATTCTCTACGCTGTCATCCCCGCGCAGGCGGGGACCCATTTTCATAGCAGCTCAGGAGCCCGTACAAAAATGGGTCCCCGCCTGCGCGGGGATGACAACATGGAGGTGTCGCAGGGCACACAATATTTCAACCGACACTTTCAATCGCACCCAATCTTAATCCGCTTGGGGTGCAGAATACAAAAATCGATTGCACAAGCTCTTTGCTGTCTTTACAATAAGGCGATGAAAAATATACCTGCTAAAACTGTGGCAATCATTGGTGCTGGACGTCTCGGGAAAACCTTGGCGCGTCTTGTTGTGTCTGCTTCGGATTATAGCCTTAGTGGTCTTTATACTCGTTCTGCCAGCCCACAGATTGGCGAAGTCTTAACTGACACGAGCATATTGATCCAATCATCTGAACATATGCAACCTGCCGATATTTATCTGATCACAACACCCGATGATCAAATTGCTGCAGCTTGTGACATGCTCTGTCATTCTTCTTACTTACAACCTGGCAATATCATTTTACATTGCAGTGGATTACACACCGCCGCTATTTTACAATCCGCAAAAAATCACGGTTGTTATACCGCTAGTATTCATCCTTTACGTAGCTTTGCTGATCCTCTTCAATCCTATCAAGCCTTTCCCGGAACGTATTGCGCCCTGGAGGGCGACGAAGCTGGCTTATTAGAAACACGAAAATTATTTGAAAGCTTCGGCGGTATTGTTTTTTCTATTGCCTCTGATGAGAAAGCACTGTATCACGCGGCCTCTGTCTTTGCGTCAAATTACACCGTCACTCTGTATGCAGTGGCAACACAATTATTACAAGATGCGCAAGTCTCTCCAGAGATTGCCAGCGCCATGACACAAAACTTAATGCAAGGCACTCTCAATAATCTTGCTTATCACACTGACCCAGCACAGGCTTTAACGGGCCCTATTCTTCGCGGCGATGAACAAACACTTCGCGCTCATTTAAAAAGTTTACAACCAGCGACGTTAAAACAACTGTATGCTATCTTAGGTGAGCATACACTGGATCTCACCAAATTATCTCCTGAAAAAAAATCTGCTATTCAACGAATCTTATCCAGTTAAATACACATCTGCCGTAAAGGAACTGCTGGTCCGGCATTTTCACCGATTGTATTCTCTTTTTCAAAAAATTTGACCATACATAAGCACTGTACTAAATTAGCAAAGAAGATACTTAGCATGACGCCAAATTCGCTTATCCGTGCGAAAAAAACGTGATTTCCTGTGGGGAGCGGATTACCGATAATTGAGGTTAAAGATGAATGATAATCTTCATCATCTAACCCCTGCTCTTCTTCTAATACTGTTTTGCAAACATCCACGACATCTGTCACCGTTATTTCTTGAGAAGCGTGAAAGAATTTAGATTTCTTTTTACATTTTTGTTGTTTTACATCATCTAATAAAGCAGGTACTAAAGAAAGAACTAAACATTGTATCGCTGAAGACAAAAACTCTCTCATCGGCAAGTAATGATGATATTTTCCAATCTCTAGCAACTCTGCAAAGTCTATATTTTCAGAAAACATCTCCCATTGAACCTTGTTGGCCTCTATCAGCGTATTAATAAGTATTAATACCATTTTCCGAGAACACATCCTTGAAACATCACGCAACACTTGAAAATAACCTTCCGGCTCCCTCCGCCCTTCGGCTATCGACTGCGCGGCTCTCATCTGTAATTTCTGTTTTAATTGAATCTCTGTATTGTGAAAACGCGCAGATAAAACTTGTTTAACAGCTTGTACAAAGGGTGTGATTTTAAATAAAATTTCAATCTCTTTGTTATAAACACTATTCTCGTAAACTGCAAGATAATTTCTGAGCCCTATCAAAAAATCATAACGCAAATACAAAGTATCTGAGATCAGCCTTGGCACATCTGCAAAGGATTGCGCGCCCGGCACGACTTCTCCCAGCTTTGGTAAAGTCATCTGCTTTTCATCAAAATAATTTTTAAACCTAAGAAATAGCTCTGCTTCTCGTTCTAATCTATTACCCATTTCTAACGCCCTCTTATTTTATAACCTCTCAAGCCATTAGGTTTTAGTACCCGCCCTTTTTCCCCGTTCCCAGATATACAAAATCCCAACTAACATCGATGGGATTAAACCACGGCGCAATACCCGTTTCTTTATCGGTATGACGGAAGAAGCCATTCCAGCTAGGAGGATCAATATGGTAAGTCACTTTATAATTCCCCGGACCGTCGAATTTAATATTACGACCATAATGAGGACCATCATTTGCCTCCATCGGCATCAACCAACCAGTCTGCGAAGAAAGAACATTGTGCGCCTTATCCAGTTTTTCTAAATGATAACTGACTTGCAAATAAGGGATCCAAGCATCTTCGGGAAAGCCATAGGGATTGTTTTTTAAGGCGTGGACATCCAGTTCCAAATGAGCATCTGGATTTCCTTGCATCGTGCCTTGCATATCCGGCGACATGCTCACCGGTTGTAAATAAACCGCACCAATTTCCAGGCCTGACTTTTGATACGCTTGACCAATAGTGGTTTCCGCGCCTAAGGCAATCTGAGACAATCCAATGCAGGCTAAGCCTAATAAATAATGCTTCACGATCACCTCCGAATTTAATGTAAAAGTTGTAAATGATGTCGATAATAAGTCAGTAATGAAAAACTACTACCAAAAATAGCGGGCCACCAAGCGAGGACCACTAAGGTTGCACCAGCAACGCCCGGCAACATAGCAATAGAACGTTTCCATCCTGTGGCGTAATCTTTTAATAAACGCCACCCGAGCCAACCACTCCAACCAAGGCTCAGCAATAGCAATGATATTTTAATTCCCTCAGTCAAAGCACCGCCGAAATTAATCTCCAAGGTTTTAAATAATAAATCACCCAAACCAATCAATAACGACATCATTGCAACGGGAGCATACTGATAACCTAAAATAGTAAAACGCTCACGAAAAGTTGAGACAGCGTTTTTGCAAAGCAAACTGCTAAGACTATTCGTCAAAGTCAACACTGCCAAGCTCATCAACATGAAGACAAACATGAATCCCACAATCATGATAAAGTCGAGCCAATTATAACTTTGGCCCTGCGCGGGGTGCACACTCATTAAAAAACTAGGTCCGCTATTTCCAATCCAATACCAGCCTTGTTCAATAAACCACGTGCCCAGCCATTGTCGCAACGTTTGGTAAATCGGTAAAATCAACCAAAGAAAACCACCTAAGGCAATGCCAGTTCCCATAAAAATAAATAAAACTTCTGACAGGTTAGGATGGTGCTTCTTGATTGTCTCAATCTCTGCACCCGGTGCCCGTAACTCTACAAACAAGCCACCGGCAGAGGAAGGTTTCACACAACGAAAACACTCGATGCAATGACGCGATTCATCTTTTTGATTAATGGCGATCATGGTAGGACAAATGCCTTGTTCGGCATAGCGCGGATCTTTTTTCTTTGAGATTTTTGACCACACTTGCTTCGGTGTAAACTGCACCATCCCCAATCGAGAAAAGACACCGAGTAATAAACCAATGGGACATGCATGACGGCACCACGATCGTTTTTTACCGCCTTTGCCATACAACCACCCCATGAGAATAGCTGCAAGAAAAATTATGCCAAATAAAATCGCTAACCCACTCGGTTCATCGCGCACATCCAGGGTTTGCCCTAACACGGTCACGATTAAAAAGCTCACTATCGGAACCCCTTCCCAGCGTAACCAGCGCGGGATTTCGCGCTTTAAACCATATTGATTGGCCCATTGCGAGCAGGCGCCTAACGGACACAATAAACCACACCAACTACGACCGGTAAAAATCACCGAAATAAAAACAAAGGGGAACCAAAGACCCCAAATTAAAAACAAGGATAGCACCGTTAAATTATTAAAGAGCGTGCTACCTTCTGTGGGAATAGGCAAACACAGCGGCACAATGAGTAATGCTAAAAAGAAAATAAACATCACAACATGTACCACATTTAAGAGACTGCGATGCCGATACATAAACGCTTCAATTTTTCTCAAAAAAGGCCGATGCCCCTTCCCATAGGGGGACTGGGGTGTAATCACCTTCGGAATTGTCTGACCCTGTTGTGCGCCAGCAACCATGAGCTGAACCCTCTTTCTGATATACCGCTCGCTAATGAAAATGCGATTTTCTGGCATCAATGCAGGCGGTATATCCTTATTATTAGATGCCGCGCCCGGGGGAACCCGGGCTTGCAATTAGAGGGGAGATCTCTCCCCTCTAATAACTCCCCATCCTGGTGGAGCACTCCAAGATGCATTCGCATCTTGAAGTGGAATGGGTATAGAAGAGGCATAGTAATATAAATGAGAACGATTATCAAATAGAATCGTTAAATTGCATAATAAGTTCCAATGGCAATTGTTCTATTATAAGGCAATTGATAGAAGGCAATGTCTAAATTAGCTGAATAGTTGCGCATTAAAAATGCAAATAACTTTTCTTGCCATGGAAACCTGAGCGTGCTTTCTATGGGGGTTGGTAAAATATTCGGTATTTCTACAAAATACGTTGCTTTGTCTACCGCAAATTTAAATGGCAATAACTTCTGTTGCACACACTCTCCCAGCGCCTGTGGTATCGCAATAAAATCCATGAATCCATAATGCAAAATAACATGGGTCACTCGCTGTCCTAGACACTTCACTTCAAAACGATCCGCTGATGTCACATAAGGTATGTTTGAAACACTGTAGCTCACCATTAAAATATGTTCCGGGATTGCGTGACTTAATTTTAAAAATTGTAAAAAACTACCACCGCTATCATCATAAGCATCCGTAATAAAGACTGCCGTTGTATCGGTTAATTGTTGTAAATTTTTGCCATGCAAACGTTCCAAAATTGCTGACACACTTTCTTTTTTCATATAGTAGGTTTTGCGAAGATAGGCCATTCCTTGATTCCAGGTATACATGACAAAGGCGCAGAGCATCGCAAACAAAATAGGAATCCAGCCCCCTGTCACAATTTTTTCAGCATTTGCGCCAAAAAATGCGAGATCAATTAATAAAAAAATCGAAAAGACCGATATAACTTTTATCCAATGCCATTTCCACACATTATGCGCCGCATACACAATCATTAACGTCACTAACAGCATCACAATATTCACCGCAATGCCGTAAGCATGGGTCAAGGCATCGGAAGATTTAAACATCAGCACAAACAACAGTGAGCCAAGGCCCAAAATAATATTCATTTGTGGAATGTAAATTTGTCCATGACGGGTTTTTGAAGTCTGAATAATTGGCAAATGCGGATAAAGCCCTAATAGCACCGCTTGTTTTGCTAATGAAAAAGTAGCAGTAATCACTGCTTGCGAAGCAATCACTGTAGCGATAGTCGCCAAAATCACAAAGGGAATCAAAAACCAAGAGGGTGCTAACATATAAAATGGATTTTCTGAAGCTGAGGCAGGATGAGTATAAATGTATGCAGCCTGACCGGCATAATTCAATAACAACGCGGGCAAAGCACAAGAAAACCAGCTAAACCGAATAGGCCACTTGCCAAAATGTCCTAAATCCGCATAAAGAGCCTCACCACCCGTCACAACCAAAAAAACACCGCCGAGTAATGCATAGCCCTTCCAGCCTGCCACCATCATAAAATGGATCGCATAATAAGGATTTATTGCACGCAACACAAAAGGCTGTTTCAAAATTTCTACTAAACCTAACCCGCCAATAACCGTGAACCACACAAGCATCACTGGGCCGAAAGTAAAACCAATTTTTTCTGTGCCGCGCGATTGAAATAAAAATAGCAACAAAAGAATAGTGCATGCTAAAGGCACCGCCCAATGAGTAAATTGAGTCGAAACCAAACTCAATCCTTCGACGGCACTTAATACGGAAATAGCGGGCGTTAACATACCATCACCCAGCATAAACCCTGCGCCAAAAATACCAATGATAAAAAATAATTTGATACTATTACCATTGGCTTTCGTGCTGCGCTTTAAAAGTGCCAACAACGCTAGCACGCCACCTTCCCCATCATTATCTGTACTTAATACGAGGGAAAGATATTTAATGGAAATCACTAAAATGAGGGACCAGACAATCAGTGACAATATGCCCAGAATATTCACTGCGTTAACCGGCAAGCCTAATAATGCTGCGCGTAACGCATATAAAGGACTTGTACCGATATCACCAAACACCACTCCGAGGGCAGCAATTGAAAGTGGCAACAATGATTGTTCTTTAAGCTGATCCTTCGCCATGCAATAACGATCCTTATCCTATAAACTTCTTGAGGATAGGGTGATTTGTTTTCTGTGTCAATGGTTCAAGAAATGGCTAGCACATAAGTTCGCCATGGCATGTAATATTTCAACATATCCACGTAACCAATGATCTTAAAGCCTGCGTTGATAAACTCTTGTTCTTGCAGTTCTGCATCAAAACAATGTCGATTAATTTGCGTTGCATGTTGTGTAATATGTTTCGCTTTTTTAGAGCTACGATAATTTCTGTAATTACCATTAATCCATGTCGATACACAGATTGTATCTCGCGCAACACGTGCTAATTCTTTATAAATGGTCGTACGATAATCGGCAATACCGATATGGTGCAACAAACGCATACAACAAATACTATCGACTGATTTATCCGGTAAATCGATAGCTCCTGCGTTAGATTTTAAAAAATCTGTATGAGCTAATACTTTAGGAGAACTCTTTTCCTTCGCTACTTTCAACATCCCATCCGACAAGTCTGCCGCAAAAATATGGTTTGCACCCGCAGCAAGAATCGTTGGTAAAAAACGACCCGCTCCGCAAGGTAAATCTAAGACGACGTTGGGAGAACCTGCTAACACTAATGCTTTCGCTAACATACGTTGCTCTAACCATGTTGCAAATCGACGGTATGGTTTTGCTTGGTGGCGATGATAGTAATGTAAGGCGCGTTGGTAACTGTATTTTTCTTCGAAAGGTAACGAGTGTTTTATTTTTTCCTCGGCAAACATAAAGAAACAACCTGTGAGTCATGTGTTAAAATTGCACCAACCATACCACGAAGAGCAAAAAAAAACCAGACTTTGTTTTTTTTCAAGCTGTTAATCATCTCTTAATTTTTCCTCTATTACAGTTTCGCTTATAATGCCGCTGCTTAATGAACGAAACGGGGGAGTAACACCCATGCTAAAGAAAACATTGACTATCATTGCCATAAGCGCATTGATGAGTACTTACGGTGCCGCAGCCTATGCCAATGGTCATGGCAATTGGGGACATGCTGGTTGGGGCTATGGCAACAATTGGCACCACTATGGTGGCTGGGGTCACGGCTACTATTACAATAACTATTACAACAATGGTTGGTGGGTCTTACCTGCCGTTGCAACCATTGCCAGTGTTGCGGTGATTGCAGCATCGGCGAATAATCATCAAGAAGTGATCTATCCAAATGTCTATGCGTGTCAAGCACAGTATGGTCGTTATATTTATCAAGGAAGTTTTCATCCCGGTGGGCCGTGTTATGTGAATATGAAAGGGAGAGTTTTTGCTTTTACTCGTTATCGGCCTTTATAGTTTAAAGAGGAGCGATCGAGCGTATCGCTCCTTCTTGTCTCGACGGCTTGGTTAAAACCCGCCGTGAATCCTTCCCTGGAGGCTTCGTCGCAGCATCCATGCTGCTCAGAGTTTTAACCAAGCCGTCGAGACAAGAAGGAGCTATCGAGTTCCGATGCTTCATTCTAGACGAGAGAGGGCGATACGCTCGATTTTTTAAATGACACGCTTGTTTGTCCTCTGCAGAACTCAGCCCTCTTCAGCGCTAGCGGGTAACACTTCACGATCACTGGCATGATCTAAATTAGAAACTACTAGTGTTGTGAATAAATCGCCAGCTACGTTTGTTGCTGTTTGCATCATATCATTGAAACGATCCACGCCAGCGATGAGCGGTAATGCGCCTAAGGGAATTCCCACGGCGGTTTGGACTGCGCCCATTACCACTAATGCTGAACCCGGCACTGCTGCTGCGCCCATGGCGGTTAGTACAATGATGAATAACATTGTTGAGTATTGCTCAACACCTAAATGTACGCCGTAAATATTGGCGGCGAACACCGTCGCGGCACTTAAATAAACGGAGAGACCATTCAAATTTAAACTAATACCTAGGGGAATTAGAAAACGAGTATAAAGGGGTTTAATACCTAATTTTTCTTCGGCGCTTTTTAAGGTAACCGGCATGGTGGCTGCGCTGCTAGAGGTGGTGTAAGCCGTCAGCAGTGGCGTTAAAATACCTTTGAAAAAAAATCGTGGCGAGACGCCTAGCATGAAATACAGCACGATGCCGTAAAAAGCTAACATGCCGAAGCAACCTAGATAAACACTCGCAATAAATTTTAATAAAGGAATGAGCGCTTGCACACCGTACTGCCCTACCACGCTGGCAATCAAGGCAAAAATACCATAAGGTGCGAAACTCATTACGAGTAAGGCTAATTTGATCACGACATTGAAACAGGAGCGACAAAATTGCGCCACAGGTACTGCGTGTTCTTGGGTACGATTCATAGCGATGCCAAAGAAAATAGCAAATACTAAAATTTGGATGACATTGCCTGAGCTGAATGCTTGAATGGGATTATCTGGAATTAAATTTTCAAAAAAACTTTGCCAATTTAACATGGCCGGCGCGGCGGTATTTGTCGCCAGTGTGGAAACCAATTGCAGCCCCTTGCCTGGCATTAACAGTGAGGCAGCTAAAATACCCATAGTGGCAGCTACCAACATACACAGCACGTAAAAACCAATTGCCTTAAAAGCAATGCGTCGCATAGAGCGCACATCATTAACAGATAGGAAGGCATTGATGATCGAGAAAAATAATACGGGCACGATGATCATATGGATACCGCGAATAAACATATCGCCGATGGGTTTAATCACTAGGATTTTTTCTTTAAACACCAAGCCCGCGACAATCCCCAATATCAATGCAATTAAAATCTTTTGCCACATGGGGTATTTGAACCAATTAAAACGGCTAAGGTGTTTTTTCATCCTCGTATCATCCTGTTATTCGGTGGGGATTTACCGCTCGTACCTCAAGACACGAGCCTAACACTTCGCCCTGACGGTTATCTTGCAACGATTGTCAATCGCTGCAAGATAACCGCCATGGCTGTTATGCTAGATTCATGTATTGAGGTACGAACGGTATTGAACGTGTACGGATTGTGCTTGGCTGCCCGTCATCTGTCAAGACTCCGTGACAATCTTGCTTTTTTTTGATACAATTCTCCGCTTTGCAGTAAAGAAAGCCCAAAGCTAACGGAGTCTATGCTATGCGTCACTACAGCGTCGTCGGTTTAATTGCCTTATTGGCACCCTTGGTATTTAGTTTTGCCATTGGCCAAGATATTTTTATCCCTGTGGTTCCGAAAATGATGGATGTGCTTCATGCTAGTCAAAGCTCTGTGCAATTAACCTTGAGTTTGTTTATGTCTGCGGTGGGTTTTGGACAATTAATTAGTGGCCCCTTATCTGATCAATTTGGACGTCGTCGCATTATTCTCTGGGGCTTATTCCTCTATATTGTTGCTTCTCTGTTATGTGCATTTGCTACCACATTACCCTTGCTCATTGCTGCGCGGGTGCTAGAAGGCTTTGGTGCCTGTGGCATGATGGTGGGCGCTTTTGCGGTGGTGCGTGATCTTTATTCCGGCAATGAAAGTGCGCGCCTGTATAGTTATCTAAACGGAGCCATCGCCGTTTCGCCGTTATTAGCGCCACTCATGGGAGGCTTGCTCGATACGTGGTTTGGTTGGCGCGCACCTTTTGTCGCCCTAGGTGTAATTGGGTTAATCACGGCGATACCCACTTGGTTTTTATTATCTGAAACGCAGCCACCTCAATATCGAGTGAAAGCAGATTTCTCTATCATTAAACGTTATGCGCGGATTATCAGTAACAAACAGTTTTTTTGTTTTGCCTTTGCGGCTTCTAGTTCTCTGGCATCTTTCTTTGTTTTCTTCTCTGTATCTCCTTATGTCTTAATGACTCTGTTGCATGTGCCAGAGGTGAACTTTGGGTTTTATTTTGCATTGGTTGGCACTGTGTTTTTCATCATGAGCTTAATCTCTGCAAAACTATGTTTGCGCTGGGGTATCTTTCCTGTGGTTATCTTAGGAACTTCCTTGATTGCTTTCAGCGGTATTGTGGGATTTTTATGGTATACCTTCTTTGGTTTAAGTGTCGTTGGTTTTGTCATACCCGCTTGCATTGCTAGTAGCGGTGGCGCTTGTTTAATGGGTTCAGGTGCGGGTGGCGCACTAGAACCTTTTGGTGAAATTGCAGGTTCCGCTTCAGCTGTATTAGGTGCCTTTGAGTTTTTGCTCTCTACGATCACCGGTTCTATCGTCATGAGTTGGAACATTCAATCAGACCTGCCTTTTGCTATAGGCAATTTGTGTTTGGGTTTGACTGCGCTAACGTTGATTTTATTATGGCGATATGGATACTTGCTGTTTACTCCGGGCGTCCACGAAGGCGATTCACAATGTAGTTAATGGTTGAGTAAATCAACACGCCAACGCTGTATTGACGGAAGCCGAAGGTTTCAAAAAATGTCAGTATCAATAAGCGAGGCACATCACTAGCATGCCGATAATAATTGAATGTAATGTAGTTAATCACTTCATTCGCAATAGTGATATAAGCCACGAAGCCCCATGCCAACAAAAGAAATAATATCGTACTATGCAAATTAAAAATGCCTAAATAGCAGGTTGCTGCAATCGTTAAATATGCAGCACACTCAATAATTGGAGCCAAGACTTCCAAATAAACATACCCTGGGTAACCCAGAAGACCTTGAATACCATAACGAGGATTAAAAAACATATACCAATAACGAGAAGTTGCGCGCAAAATACCTCTGCGCCATTTATTTCGTTGCTTGGCAAATTCTTTTAATGTTGCGGGAACATCTGTCCATACAGCTGCTGCTGGGTTAAAGAGCATTCTGTACGGCCGATTATGTTGGTGCATATAGGCATGTAGATGCATGATAATCTCAATATCTTGCGCAAAATTTTTGGTATCAAAACCACCTACATCCAGCACTGCTTTACGTTCATACAAGGTTGCTGTCCCTGAGTAACCCATAGTACCACCAAATAAATTCCAGCCAGTTCGGCTAAACAAATGAGAGCGAATATACTCTAATGTTTGCACAGCGGGGGTAAACTGCCGCGGCAACGCAGGTTCGGTGACTCGGCCATTCCCATAAACACAACCATTTAAAATATAAACTCCACCCGCTACAACAATCGTATTTTCATGGGTCATCAAGTCATAGACAAACTCTGAAATAGTGGATGGATACATCAACGTATCACCATCCAGCGTCATAAAATAAGGAGTAAAACAAGCATTCACACCAACATTCAATGAATCACTTCGCCCACCATTCTTCTCCTTATCAAGCACCATGATGTTGGGATGTGTTTTTGATACATAAGCTGTTTTAACCGCTGTCGCTGGAATTTTCTCGTCGAGCACTACGGGAACTTCCACCAGCTCAAAATGCTCTTTAATAATGCTCATGGTATTATCTTTTGAAGCATCATTAACGATGATGAGATACAAGTTCTGATACCTGGAATTTAAAACGCTGCCAATGGCATCTACAATACATTCTTCTTCATTATAGGCTGGCATAATAACAGTGACTGGCGGCAATACCTCTGAGTTTAATAATGTATCTGAGCGAGTATACCGGAAACGTTTAAAATAATTACTAATCGTGGGAATACAACCAATCAATAAGATCGTGTAAAAAATTGCAGATAGAATAAAGTACGCCAGTACAATAAGAATAGCGATTTCTGTCACTTCTCTCATTTTTTGTCCTCGCGTATATTACGTATTTTCATAAAATAAGATGGCTCTTGAAATTTCTCATCTCCCCTTTCGCCTTGATAACTCGCTAATAGCGCTAGGCCTTCCTCTCCCAAATTGGCTAAGACTTTTGCCGCATTCACCCGCACCCACCACGCTTCATCATTCAATGCGTTGCCCAATGGCTGTAAAATAGCTTCTTTTTCCAGATGACTCATGCTTTGCACAGCAATATTACGCACCAACCAATTTTCATCCGACAGTAGCTGAATTAGAATCGGTGTTGCTTTTTCTTTATGGGTCTTTTCTAGAATTCGAATCGCTGATAATTTTAGTTCAAGATCTTTCGATTGCACATCTCGAGCAGCTTCTTCAAAAAATAGATCCGTTGGGCCTATTTTTTTTAAAATACGATAACAGGTTCTACATAATCTAGTATCTTCATGATTTGATAATTTTGTTTTAATGACGCTCAACAATGCACTCGTTACAGAAAGTTGTGCAATGTATAAGATTTGAAAGTGGTCTGTTACTTTATTTATTCGTTCTACCAATGCTTCCAACACGGGTACTGTATCAACATTTATCGCTACTTTTACCGCATTAATGCTAATCACTGGGACTCTATCATTGACTAGTTTTATCACTAGCTTTTCATACGTGGCATCGACATAATACAGCAAGCATTGCACTAATAAAAAACGCCGTCCCCAATTGCGAGCCTGACCGTATTTTACTGCACTGGGTAAAACTTGTGTCCTCATAAGATCTTTTTTATGTTTCTGCCATCCTGAATCTTTTTTACGCATGTCATCCCAACGAAAAAAAGAGCGAATGATGATGTGAGGTTGCTTAGCGTACGGCAAATGCCCTCCATTGTTATGGTGGCAAAAATTAATAAAAAAGTGATCGATTTTCTTAATTTTTTTCGCATCAAAGTACTTTTTTATGTAGGAAACAAAACCAACCATGTAAACACAGATAACTAACAAAAAAATGATGACCGCTTCAAAGATTAAGACACCCTCAATGACAAAATCAAAATTTTGCATAATTACACATCTCGATAATCGATACCAAGATTAATATATCGATAATATCTAACACTGTTACTAGTGATAAATTTTTGTGTTTGTTCCCCTACCCCATATTGAATATCAAATCGCTTTGTGACTTGATACTGTCCAATCAACATATAGGTTTGTACTTTGGTTCTGATGAGAGACTTTGTATTTAAATCCGCTAAGTCTGGCGAAGTTCCTAGGCCGAGCATGAAGCCAATATAGGTCCTGATATCAAAATATTTTTTAGCGGTAAATGTATATAGGAGTGATGTAGGACCACTGCTAGGTAAGAAAAAATAAGGACGAAATTCGAAATAATAACTCTTATAATTTTTCCCCAAGCTGGCTGTATATGTATTAAAGTAATTTAAAGGTAATTTTCGATAAGTGTCCCCTGCTGACAATTGAAAGTCATAGGGTAAACTTTGAAAATCCTCTAAAGAAATTAATTGATTTGGAAAGAGTGCTGGATTATTGGCATGCGCATAAGCGACATGTGCATAGTTTGTTTTTGCTAATTGTGGATCACCATAAATCAAATATTGCGGTGCTTTTAATCCAGGGCGCGTTTGGTAATTAACACCTGCGCCGATTGTACCGCGAGGCGTGTGATATTGAGCATAAGCATTTGATAAGGTCCAATTTTGATTGGGACGAATCACTGGGATAAAGCTCGTGCTAATCCCCGTTTGAAAATAATTCACATAACGGTAATTCGTATCATGATTAATATTTTCGTACAATGAAATAGCTTTTTTATTGGTTTTAAAATCTGGCATGTTTTTCAGTGTTGCTAATGCAGCCGGGTAATCTCGCAGCATATCTTGCGCGCCAGCCACTAGTAGCTGATTTGCACTTGCATCAGGTCCACCGGGATGATCACGTCCCCATTGAATCACAGCATAATAATCTTTTAATTGAAACTGCATATTCATCACTGCATTAAGCGCATTGGGATACGTCGGTTTATTATTAAAAACTTCTTCGAATTGTTTTTTTGCTAAATCCCACTGATTATTTCGTTGGTAAATTTGACCTAAAAGAAAAACAACATCAAGATCTTTCGGGTACTCTGCTAAATATTGTTTCGCATGTGCTTCCGCGCTCATTAAAGAGTTGGCTTTCATTTCCGCTAAAATTGACGTATAAGAGTAGGGCATCACGGGTTTTGCTGGAACAATAGGAGCTGCAGGTTTTTCTTGTTCTGCAATAATGGTTTTTTCAGCAGCTTTTTGCTGATCGACAATTTTTGACTTTTCCGCTAATAGTTGTTTCCCTTGCGGAATGACGAGCAGTCCTTCGTCCACCGTTTTTAGCGCTTCATGATAGTTTTTTTGCGCATAAAATACATTTGCCAATCCTACCCACGCATCCTCATAACTCTTGGTATATTGAATCGCTTGTTTAAAATCATTAATCGCTTCTGGGTAATTTTTTAACATAAAATGCGCATAACCTCGAAACAACCACGCATCAGAGTCTTTTGGATATTTTTTTAAGTAAAGATCGGTAAGCTGAACAACTTGCTGATAGTCATGAGCTTCATACACTTTTCTTATTTGATCAAAAGTAATGGTCACTGTTGCTATTATTTTTTTTAACTCTGGTACTAGTGGATCATTGGGAGTTGCGATAATAGGTTGAGTGCTTTTAATCGGCTCTTGAGCATCTTTCATAGGCACTTGCGTCGCTGCTTCAACACTCACGCTGAGACAACCAACGAATACAGACAATAAAGCGTTTAAACACGTTCTATACATGCTTGTGATGCCTTACCAAATAAGCAATAGTTTCTGCCAAGGGCCATTGATACTCATAATGCACATAGGATTGCATTTTTTTAGTATCAATATGTCGTTCATGAATATCAATGTAACCACCATGGTACACTTCGGAATAAGGTGCATAGGTCAACTCTGAACTACTATTAGCAATTTTTTTAATCTTCTCTGCCAACTCTTTGATGGTAATAAACTCATCGTTGCCTACGTTAATCACTTCACCAATCGCTCGCGGATTACCCGTTAAAGAATAAAGAATATTGACTGTGTCACGCACATCACAGAAAGAACGTTTTTGTGAACCATCATCAAAGATCGTAATCGGTTGATTTTCACAAGCTTGTTTTACAAAACGTGGTACCACCATACCATAACGCTCAGACTGACGTTTGCCAATGGTATTAAATAATCGAACAATGATGGTGGGCACCCCCAACTCATGATAAAAAGCTAGTCCCATGCTTTCATTACATAGTTTACTAATCGGATAATTCGCATGATTTTTGGTAGTGGATTCTAATACCAAAGCTCTATCTTCATCTAATAGTCCCGTTTGATTACCATACACTTCCGAGCTGGAGGCAATCATTAACACCGGTCTTTTTTTCATCTTGCTTAAAATTTCTAATAAGCGCTCGGTAGTTTTAACATTTGACTCGATGGTCAACACCGGATGTTCTAACACAAGAAACATACCCAAGACTGCTGCTAAGTGATACACTCGATCGACCTTCGCTAAAACCTCCGGTAATTCTTTCCATGTTAACAAATCAGCATTAAAAAAGTGAAAATTTTTGTGTCCTTTAAAAGTGGAAATATTATCCGCAGAACCACTCGATAAATTATCAACTGCATACACCGTATCACCTTTGCTAAGGTGCAATTCTACTAAATTTGAGCCAATGAAACCGGCTCCGCCGGTGACTAATACATCCATGTTTAAACACTCCAATAAGTAATATCGTTACGTGGCAATCGACTTTGATAAAACAATCCAGGAATATCTAAAATCATGCCGTAAGGTAATAATTTTTCACAAATGCCATCAATTCCTATTTCTTTAAAGTCATCGTGATCCACTGCAATCACAAAAGCTTGCTGCTTTGGCAGAGACTCCCAATCCAATCGTTGGAAATCTATTGAATGCTCTTTGATTAATGCCAAAGGATCACAACATGTCACATTAAAACCTTTTTCTGTGAGCTGCGAAACTAAATGAAAAGACAAACTATTACGCGTATCAGAGACATTCTTTTTATAACTTAAACCGAGAATGGTGACATTTAAATTAGAAACTTTTGGATACTGAGTCATCAGCGTGCTCACCAATTTATTGCTGATAAATTGTGTGAAATTTTCATTAACTTTGCGCGCACTATTAATTAAGTCTGTATCAACATGTAAGCCGCGCGCTTTATAAATTAAATAATAGGGATCCACGGAAATACAGTGCCCACCTACCAAGCCTGGTCGGAATGGTAAAAAATTCCATTTAGTGCCAGCAGCCATCAATACTTCGCTCATGCTAACATTTAAACGATCCATGACGGTGGTATATTCATTCATTAATGCAATGTTGACATCGCGCTGAATGTTTTCTAATACTTTTGCCGCCTCTGCCGCTTTAATACAAGAGACAGAAACTAACTTAGAATCGACAAACAAAGCATAGGCTTTTTCTATAATTTTAAGCGTTGCCGCATCTTGCCCCGCAATAATTTTGGGTGTATTCACAATGTCATGAGCTTCATCACCGGGCACTATCCTTTCTGGCGAATACCCGACAAAAAAATCAACGCCACATTTTAATTGACTCACTTGTTCAAGGAGCGGGATAAAAATTTCTTCTGTCGCGCCAGGATAAACCGTTGATTCAAAAACGATGACATCCTTTGCTTTTAAAACACTCCCCAGGGTTTTACAGACAATTTTTAAAACGCTCATGTCGGGAACATAAAATTCATTGACTGGTGTGCCAATATCGACAATATAGAAATTAGCATCCTTTAAACGATTTGAATCATCGGTGAGTTGAATTGTGTGGCCTTCCAGCTGAGCTTCTGAGCGATCTAAATTGCAATCATAATTACATGCTAGCTCTGATAGACGTTCTTTATTAACATCATAACCAATAACAAATTGTTTGTGCCCTGATAAAGCCAACGCGGTGCGCAAGCCCACATAACCTAAGCCAATGACTGCAAATTGATACATATGATGAAACACTCCATTGTTTATAAATATGCCTATAACCACTATCCATATATAAGATGCAAAATACAAGCCTAACATAGGGTTAATTAGGAAAGAAGAGGATGTGTTTATTGTGTGCTAAGAGAGGAAGACTCTTTCGCAAGACATAAGGTTGAGTATAAGTAGGTGTATGCCGGAATGGCGCGCCCGGAGAGATTCGAACTCCCGACCCCCTGGTTCGTAGCCAGGTACTCTATCCAGCTGAGCTACGGGCGCGCAAAGTATAAGTTCCTAGAACAGTTCTAAAACGCAATTAAAATACCATGGGGAACTAATAAACCATGTGGTATTCGTATTGGCGGAGAGGGAGGGATTCGAACCCTCGATGAAGTTTGACACCCCATACTCCCTTAGCAGGGGAGCGCCTTCAGCCGCTCGGCCACCTCTCCGCGTTTAGAGGCGGAGAGTATACCACTGTTTTTTAAAAATTAGAAAGCATTCTCATGCTTTAAAATAAAAAAAATTATTCGTCGTCAGATCGCATAGAACGTGTGTCTTCAGCAGCATGATCGCCAGCATCAGGACCACCTTCTTTTTCTTGTTGGATTCGCAAATAAATTTCTTCTCGGTGGACAGAAACATCTTTTGGCGCATTCACACCAATTCTTACTTGGTTACCTTTAACGCCCAAAACGGTGACAGTGACATCGTCTCCGATGATAAGAGTTTCACCAATACGTCTGGTCAATATTAACATGTTAAAAACCTCCTTATCCCGTTACACTGAGGCACTATCCGGCTTGCGCGTTATTATGCATCAAATGTCGGCTTCACAACTGATCTATTATTAAACAAAAAACATTCTACGCCGCAAATTCTACTACAAATTTATTAAGAGATTATTAAGGATCTCATATAAATTTTTAATTAATCAAAATTCGCAATTTTCTTACTAACAACCTGCTCCAGCGATGGATCAAACTCTTCTTTCAACTCAACACCCAGGCCAAATCCTGCGTGTAATGCTCGAACACCAAGCTCCATATACTTTTCATCGATGACCACAGAAACTTTAATTTCTGATGTAGAAATCAACTGGATGTTAATGCCCTCTTCTCCAAGAATAGTAAACATTTTCTGCGCAACACCTGAATTTGTTCGCATACCAACGCCCACTAGGGAAATTTTGGCTATTTTTTGATTACCTCTTACCTCTGTTGCACCAATCTCCTTGGCAATAGCTGATAAAATACTATGAGCTTTATCATATTCCTCTCGATGGACGGTGAAGGTAAAGTCTGTACCACCTTCCACGGAGATATTTTGAACAATCATGTCAACGTCAATATTGGCTTTACCAATGGGTGACAAAATAGCTGCTGCAATACCTGGCCGATCGGGCACATTCATAATTGTTAACTTCGCCTCGTTTCGGTTAAATGCAATCCCTGAAACTATAGGCTGTTCTACCGGTTTGTCCATTGATCGTTCCTCAAATGTAATTAGTGTACCTGGGCCATCTTCAAAACTTGACAGCACTCGCAAGGGCGCTTTTAACTTGCCTGCTATTTCAACAGCTCGCTTGTGCAATACTTTAGCACCAACGCCGGCCATTTCAAGCATTTCTTCAAAAGTAATACGAGGTAGACGTCGCGCCTCAGGAACAACCCGTGGATCAGCGGTATAGACACCATCTACATCTGTATAAATTTGGCACTCATCTGCCTCTAGCATCGCCGCTAAAGCAACCGCTGTGGTATCAGAACCACCACGACCTAAGGTGGTGATCTGACCTTCTGCGTCCATTCCTTGAAAGCCTGCAACAATGACAATATTGCCCTTTGCTAACAAATCTTGAATAGGGCCATTGTCGATTTTTAGAATTCTCGCTTTGTGGTAGAGGCTATCGGTCACAATGCCTGCTTGTCCCCCTGTTAAGGAAACGGCTGGGCAGCCTTGGCCAATTAAGCACATGGCTAGCAATGCCATAGAGACTTGCTCACCCGTGGACACCAGCATTGAATACTCGCGCGGGTTAGGTTCTGCCGTAATGCCATAGGCCAGGTCTACTAAGCGATCCGTATCGCCACTCATCGCAGAAACCACCACGACGATGTCGTGCCCTTCTCGCTTTGCAGCCATCACTTTTTCCGCTACGCGACGAATGCGCGCTAAACTACCAACTGATGTGCCACCATATTTTTGGACAATTAATGCCATTTACTGTGTAACCCTCTGTTTTATCCACTCTTGAATCGATGTCATCGCCTGCGGTAAAGCATCCACATGCGGACCACCGGCTTGCGCCATATCTGGACGGCCGCCGCCTTTACCACCTACTTGCTCGGCAATGAAATTAACCAACTGTCCGGCTTGAATCTGGGAAACCAAATCCTTGGTCACGCCAACAATGATGTTTGCCTTACCAGCATCCACCGCAGCGAGAACCACCACGCCCGAGCCCATTTTAGACTTTAGTTGATCTACCATGTCACGCAAGGTTGGCAAGTCTGCCGTCACTACCGACGCGATTAGCGGGATACCTGCAATCTCCTCTGCTTGAGCCAACAAATCTTGACTCTTGCCGCTGGCGAGCTTCGCTGTTAATTGCTCCACTTCTTTTTCTAAACGCTTTGTCTTTAATAACATATCGTTCAATTTTTTTCCAGCATTTTCTGGTTTTGCGTTTAATTGTTCCGCTAAATGACTTAACCGCTCTTCGGTCAGTCTAGCCCATTCTAAGGCCACTTGCCCTGTCACCGCTTCAATTCGTCTAATCCCTGAGGAAATGCCGGCTTCGCTGAGAATATGGAACACACCGATGTCACCGGTGCGTTTGGCATGGGTACCGCCACATAGCTCCACAGAAAATTCACCCACGCTCAGCACCCGCACTTCATCGCCATATTTTTCACCGAACAGCGCGATGGCTCCGGCGGCAATTGCCTGCTCAACCGGCATCACTCGTGTGTCTACGGGAATATTTTCTCGAACCTTAGCATTCACCATGTCTTCCACTTGTCGCAATTGCTCGCTGGTCATAGCGGTCAAGTTGGTAAAGTCAAAACGTAAACGCATCGGATCGACTAAAGAACCTTTTTGTTCGACGTGATTACCTAAAACTTTACGTAAGGCTGCATGTAATAAATGAGTTGCCGTGTGGTTTAAAGCGGTTGCCTGACGCTTCGCTGCATCCACTTGCGCATGGATCGCATCCGCGACGCGAAAACTTCCATTCGCCATGCGTCCATGATGAGCGAATAATTTTTTTTGTTTTTTAGTATCTTGGACAATGAAACGACGGCTGCCTTGTTCAAGAGCGCCTTGATCTCCCACTTGGCCACCACTTTCGGCGTAAAACGGCGTGCGTTCTAAAAAGATCGTGCCTTCTTCACCTTCCTTCAGCTCCTCGACACTTTGGCCTTGTTGATTAATGATCGCGATGATCTTTGCTTCATGGGAAACTTCATGATAGCCAGAAAATAAGGTTTCACCTTCAATAGTAATTTGATCATGATAATCCACGGCAAAGCGGCTATGTTGTTGCGATTGCAATCGTTGCTGCTGCATGCACGCTTCGAAGCCTGCCATATCTAATTTCAAACCACGCTCGCGCGCCATGTCGCCGGTTAAATCCGGCGGAAAACCGTAGGTATCGTAGAGTTTAAACAGTGTAGTGCCCGGAATGGTATCACCGGCTAACTCTGCAATGCTTTGCTCGAAAATTCGCAAACCCTGCTCTAAGGTTTTAGCAAATTGCTCTTCCTCTTGTGCGAGTAGAAGCTCAACCTGTTGTTGCGCACGTTTCAATTCCGGATAGGCATCACCCATCACTTCGACCAACGGTGCCACGAGCTTATAGAAAAATTTATCATGTAGTCCTAATTTACTACCATGACGAATAGCGCGACGGATGATACGACGCAACACATAACCGCGTCCTTCATTAGCAGGAACCACACCATCGGTAATCAAAAACGCACTGGAGCGAATATGATCGGCGATCACTCGCAAAGAAGTATTGGTTAAATCCTTACACTGTGCTTCCTTCGCGACTGCTTTAATCAAGGGAACAAATAAATCAGTTTCATAATTATTGTGAACCCCTTGCAGCACTGCACATAATCGTTCTAAACCCATGCCGGTATCGACGGAGGGCTTCGGTAATTTTTGCATTTCGCCATTGCTTAAACGATCGTATTGCATGAAAACGATGTTCCAAATTTCAATATAGCGATCGCCATCTTGATCAGGAGAACCAGGAGGGCCGCCAGGAATTTCGGGACCATGATCATAAAAAATTTCTGTACAAGGGCCGCAAGGGCCGGTGTCACCCATGGACCAAAAATTATCGGCTTCACCACATCGAGAAAATCGTGTGGGATCGACGCCAATATCTTTTAACCAGATATCCGCTGCCTCTTCATCTTCATGGAAAATCGTAACCCATAATTTTTCTGCGGGTAACCCTAATTCTTTCGTTAAAAATTCCCAGGCAAAACGAATAGCTTCTTTTTTAAAATAATCGCCGAAGCTAAAATTACCGAGCATTTCAAAAAAAGTATGATGGCGCGCGGTGTATCCCACATTTTCTAAATCATTGTGTTTACCACCAGCTCGCACGCAACGCTGTGATGAAGTGGCGCGAGTGTAGGGACGAAGATCAGCACCGAGAAAGACATCTTTAAATTGCACCATCCCCGCGTTGGTAAATAATAAGGTGGGATCATTAGAAGGAACTAATGAACTTGATGGTATTATTTCATGTTGTTTCTTAGCAAAATAATTTAAAAATAATGATCGTAATTCAGCGCTTGTTTTCATGGTGTCACTTCTTAGAAATATTTTAGAGAAAATAGTAAAGACGAGAGAACAAAACTATTGTTCTCTCGTTCCAGATTGTTAATTAGACTTCTACTTCATCTAATTCATCCGCAGTAGCCGGCACAATTTGCGGTTCAAAGCTGACTCGCAATTTCTGCTCGATTTCTTCGGCCATGGCTGAATTTTCCTTGAGGAAAGCACGGACGTTGTCTTTACCCTGTCCCAGACGTTCGCCATTGTAGCTGTACCATGCGCCTGCTTTTTCAATCAGCTTCGCTTGCACACCTAAATCAATCACTTCACCTAAGCGGGAAATACCTTCACCGTATAAAATTTCAAATTCAGCAATTTTAAAGGGCGGTGCCACTTTGTTTTTAACCACTTTAACTCGGGTTTCATTACCTAAAATTTCTTCGCCTTTTTTAACAGCGCCGATGCGACGAATGTCTAATCGTACGGAGGCGTAAAATTTCAGTGCATTACCGCCGGTTGTTGTTTCTGGGTTACCAAACATAACACCGATTTTCATACGGATTTGATTGATGAAAATCACGAGTACGTTGGAGCGTTGAATATTGCCGGTGAGTTTACGTAAGGCTTGTGACATCAAACGTGCTTGCAATCCCATGTGTGAATCACCCATTTCACCTTCAATTTCAGCTTTGGGTGTTAAGGCTGCGACGGAGTCAACAATCACAACATCCACTGCGCCGGAACGCACTAAGGTATCGGTGATTTCTAGAGCTTGTTCTCCCGTATCAGGTTGTGACACTAACAAGTTAGACACATCTACGCCTAATTTTTGTGCATACCCTGGATCCAAGGCATGCTCAGCATCGATGAAGGCAACAGTGCCGCCTTTCTTTTGGCATTCTGCTGCCACTTGTAAGGTGAGTGTGGTTTTACCAGAGGATTCTGGTCCGTAGATTTCTACGATACGTCCTTTAGGCAAACCGCCGCCGAGCGCGATGTCTAAACCTAAGGAGCCGGTGGAAATACGTTCGATCCCTTCAATCGGTCGATCGCCCAATCGCATAATCGCTTCTTTACCATGCTGACGCTCGATTTGGCCTAATGCTAACGCAAGAGCCTTCTTTTTATTTTCATCCATTAGTTGCCTCTCTTATTTAAAAAATGTCTTAAAATTTAAATCAAAAATCTTTACCACGAAGAAGAATGAAGAAAGGATTATCCCATAGATAATTGGCAGAATACAGCGCTTCTCAATGAACATTAAGCTCTGTCGAGTAGAAAAATGAATTGGATGTCTAGGTTAATACAAGAAGTCTATCAAGCATGCCTTCTCCCCTTGAGGGAGAAGGTGGCCGAAGGCCGGATGAGGGGTACCTAATAGTGCATTTCAATAATGTTTTTTTTTCTGAATTTGATCACCCCTCATCCGCCCGTTGGGCACCTTCTCCCTCAAGGGGAGAAGGCACTCTTTACGGTATTTTCTCTGGGTATTGGGCCTTCAGATAGGCGCAAGTAATCTCACCCAGCGGGAAAGCGCGTATAAAACTGATTGCTGGCGGATACTGTTTCGATCGCCGTCCAACAATCGGCACTCTGCTATCACCTGATCTTTATCAAGCGCCCAGGCAAACCACACTGTTCCTACGGGTTTCTCAGAAGTGCCGTCGTCGGGACCGGCAATTCCTGTGATGGCAACGCTCATTTGTCCATGGCTATGCTTTAACGCACCCAAGGCCATCGCCTTCGCCGTTTCTTCGCTGACCGCGCCATGGGCCTTTATGGTTTCCAACGGCACACCCAATAATTCTCGTTTCGCATCATTGGAATAAACCACAAACCCACGCTCGAACCATTTTGAACTACCAGGAATCGCGGTAATGGCTTCCGCCACTCCGCCACCTGTACAAGATTCAGCCGTAGTACACATTTTATTTTGTTGCTGTAGAATACGACCCAACTGAGTGGCTGCCTTAATAAGATCCATAAATAACACCTAAACAAATGACAGGATGCCTTGAATGACGACCATACCCTCTTCAATAGCACAACACACGCCGATGATGCAACAATACCTCGGGATTAAACAACAGTATCCCGATACCTTACTGTTTTATCGCATGGGCGATTTTTACGAATTATTTTACGACGATGCTAAACACGCAGCGCGCTTACTGCATTTGACCTTAACCCAGCGCGGCCATTCCGGCGGTAACGCTATTCCCATGGCCGGTGTTCCTTATCATGCTTTGGAAACTTATTTAGCCAAGCTCATTCGACAAGGTGTGTCCGTGGCTATTTGCGAGCAAATTGGCGATCCCGCCACTAGCAAAGGTCCGGTGGAACGGCAAGTCACGCGCATCATTACCCCGGGCACCGTCAGTGACGAAGCCTTATTAGTTGAGCATCAAGATACGTTATTAATGGCCATCATCCAACAGGAAGAACAGTATGGTCTTGCCACTCTGAATATGACCGCCGGCAGTTTGTTGCTGCAACAAGTGGTAGGATTAGATGCGTTATATACCGAGTTAGAACGATTAAATCCCGCAGAAGTATTGCTGGCGGAAGGTTTAACCTTAACGCTCCCCGCAAAACAACTCAATCTTACCTACCGCCCTGCGTGGGAATTTTGCCAAGATTTGGGAACACGTTTATTGTGCGAACAACTACAGTGTCAGGATTTAAATGCCTTTGAAATTCAGCGTGCGCCTTTAGCCTTAGCCGCCAGCGGTAGCTTGATGCAATACATTCATCTCACCCAACGCACTCGGTTGCTGCATCTTTATAAGTTACAAGTAGAACAAGAAGAAGACCGAGTAATTTTAGATGCGGCCACACAACGCAATTTAGAACTCATCCACAATTTGCGCGGCGGCACAGAACATACCCTTATTAGTCTCCTAGATCACAGTGCAACCCCCATGGGCAGTCGCTTATTAAAACGTTGGTTATTGCAACCCTTACGTCAATTATCCTGCGTGCGTCAGCGCCATGAAGCCATCGATGATATTTTGCAACATCATTTATCGCAAACATTACATACGTTGTTAAAACCTGTCGGAGATATTGAACGAATTCTAGCGCGCATCGCATTGCGTTCTGCAAGACCTCGTGATTTATTAAAATTACGAGATGCTCTAACATTATTACCCACGCTACAAGAGCAATTAGCTTCAGCCACTACAGCGCCATTACAATCTTTACGTCAACAGTTACAAGAGCATCCCGAGTTATCAGCCATCTTACAAGCAGCACTCATTGATAATCCACCGGTATTAATTCGTGATGGTGGCGTCATTGCGGAAGGCTACGATGCTGAGTTAGATGAATTGCGTCACTTAAGCAGCAACGCCAATCAATTTTTAATTGACTTAGAAAACAAGGAGCGTAAGCAAACTGGGATTTCTACGTTGAAGGTGGGCTACAATAAAATCCATGGTTATTTTATTGAAATCAGTCGCGGCCAAGCAGAAAATGCCCCGGCTCATTACATTCGTCGTCAAACTCTTAAAAATGCAGAACGTTATCTAACTCCTGAGTTAAAACAATTTGAAGAAAAAGTGTTGTCCGCACAATCCAAAGCCTTGGCGCGAGAAAAATTACTCTATGACCAATTGCTAGATATCATTCTTAAAGATTTACGGGCCTTACAGCAAATGGCTGAAGCACTGGCGCAACTAGATGTATTTGTCACCTTTGCTGAACGTGCGCAAACCTTGCATTTAGTTAAACCGCAGTTTGTGATGGAACCTGTGCTGCACATTACGGAAGGTCGCCACTTAGTGATCGAACAAGTATCTAAGGAAGCGTTTGTTCCTAATGATCTACACCTCGATGCTGAGCAACGCATGCTGATTATTACCGGCCCCAATATGGGCGGCAAATCCACTTATATGCGACAAACAGCGCTCATCGCTTTATTAGCTTATACCGGTTGTTTTGTTCCCGCCGCATCGGTCACCATCGGGCCCTTAGATCGTATTTTCACTCGCATTGGTGCTGCGGATGATCTCGCTGGTGGCCGCTCCACCTTCATGGTGGAAATGACGGAGGCTGCCAACATTATGCATTATGCCACGCAACACAGTTTAGTTTTATTAGATGAAATCGGTCGCGGCACTAGCACCTATGATGGTTTAGCTTTAGCATGGGCTTGCGCCACACAACTTGCGCAGCAACAACGAGCACTCACATTATTTGCTACTCATTATTTTGAATTAACGCAATTACCTGCGCACAATCCGAGCATCCGTAATGTGCATGTGGACGCAACCGATTATCAAGAAAATTTAGTGTTTTTACACAAAGTACAACCTGGGCCTGCGAATAAAAGTTATGGTTTGCAAGTCGCGAAGTTAGCTGGATTGCCCGCCGCGGTGCTTGCGGTTGCTAAACACAAATTGTTAGCGCTTGAAAATGAACAATCCACAACAGAAACTGCCTCTTGCGTGCCAGCATCTGCGCCGTTGCATCCGGCACTACTAATGTTGGAAAGCATCGAACCTGATGAATTAAGTCCTAAACAAGCGATGGATACCTTATACGCTTTAAAACAATTAGTGAGTCAAATTCATGAATTCAGTTGAAACCGAATTATCGCGTACCGCTCCGCCGGGATCCACGTTGTACTATAGTTTGCTGAAATTGCCCGCCGCTAAGAAGCAAGCCATCATGGCGATCTTTGCTTTATGTCGACACATTCAAACCATTGCTGGTTATATCCGCGAAGAATCTGTCGCTCGCGCGAAACTTGCATGGTGGGCGGAGGAGTTAGCGCTGACTTATCAAAAACAAGCACGGCATCCTGCTACTCAAGCTTTGCAAACAGCGATTGAGACGTATCAATTACCCAAGCAATTGTTTGATGAATTGATTACCGGAGAAGAATTAAAACTGGATGTGGATCACTGTTGCAGCCAACAGGATTTTTTATTGTATTGTTATCGACAATGCGGCATTCGTACTGTACTAACGGCTTATGTCGGTGATGTTATTCAACCACACACCATTCAATGTGCTCATGACATGGGAGTTGCTATCGCCATCGTTAAAGAAATTGAGCAATTGCGCGCAGCCATTCAACGAGAGCGAGTGTATTTTCCGTTAGAAGATTTTGCTGCTTTTAACATCGAACCCAGCAGTTTATCGTCTCTCAAAGAAACCGATTCTTTACATCACTTTTTGCAAGCACAAGCTGATAAAGCGCGCATTCATTATAAAAAAGCCTTAACGGCATTACCTGTCACGGACCGCGCACAACAACGACATATCCTCACGTATGGAAAACTAATCATGGCGTTGCTCACCCTCATAGAAAAAGACGGTTTTCATGTATTACAGTATCAGCTGCAATTAACGCCCTTGCGGAAATTTTGGATATCCTGTCGTTAAAGAAAGCCGCTTCTGATCTGCCTCTGTTGTCTCAAACTCCATAGGCGGCGCTGATGCTTCTATGTCATCTCTATTATCAGTACTGCTCGAACATGCTGGCACACTCTTTAAAGACGATGCCTGTTTTGGAAAATATTTTCTGTATTCAGGAGAAATTGTCTTATCAATAAAATCTCTTAATGGAGTATTGTCGCCGTAGGTTTCCACAAAAAACTTAAAGGATGGCAAGCTTTGAAATAACATCAAATTCGCTGATAAAGGACTATCGTAACGAGCTTTCAACAGCCCTGCTAATAAATCAAATTGTTCTTTCAAAGCCCTATCTTTTTCTTGTAAACCTGATATTTTTCCTGATATGCCTTTTAGAACTACAACTGTATCCCAATTCTCATCCTTAACCTTTTGAAACACAATTCTAGCCTTTGAGTCTTCTCCAACTTGCCAAGGGTATTTTCCCTCATTGTTTTTTTGAAAAAGATCTGCATCATGCAGCAATAACAATTCTATAATGTTCGGATTATTTTCACGTGCAGCAATATGCAAAGGTGTATTTCCATCGGCATCTTGTGCATCTATCTGACCAGCAAATTGTGTTTGTAATAATTGAGACATCACGCCCAAACGATTAAATTTTGCGGCTACATGGAATAGTGTCTCTCCTTGTAGATTAATAAAAGGAAAACGTCCTAGAATTAAGCCGGAACTAATGGAGCGCTTTAATGCTTCCTCGCTGTCGGCGCCCTGTTCAATCAATTGGTGTAGAGGAAACGTAACTTCTGATGTGCTACTACAGGGTTGTGATGCAACGGGGGAAGGTGGTGATTGATCTTGTGAAGGAGATAATGTCGGATACAAGTCACTTTCTGTAGTACTGGTGGTCAATGTTGCTGGTACATCCTCCGTCAACCAATTTACTTCCATTTCTGGAACGATTTTTCTCTCACGATTTTCTTTGGAAATTAACCCATTTACGAATTTTTCAAGATCACTGCGTGTATCTATAAAAAATACGATCTGAAAAAATGTGGGTTTATGAAGTTCTTGATGTTTGGCTAGCCATTGTTGGTAAGTCTCTCTCTGTTTAAATACCATAATAAGAACTAACAAAGGTGTTTTTAGATTGTACTGTATCAACCTTTTAAACTCATCTAACACTTGAACAGCTAACTGATTGAGTATTTCTGATGTGTTATCTTTGAGGTGATTAATCTTATCTTCAATCATAGATAACGCTGTTTGATTCTCATGTAAAATAGGATCAAAAACTGCTAGCACATGTTGCCATTCGAGATCACACGGCAATTGCCCTGATTGATTTCGACAATTTGGATTAGCGCCATTAAGCAGTAACATCCGCGCTAAATCTATATGACCTGCCATAATCGCGAGGTGCAGCGCTGTATTGCCTTCTTGATTCACTGCATTAATATCTACTTGTGGCACCAAACTCAGTAAAAATTCACACGCTTTAATTTCGCCGCGAGAGGCTGCTACATGCAAAGGAGTATTGCCCTGGTTGTCTGCTATAGAAGGTTTGGCTGCATATGAACGACATAATATTTGCATCGACTCAACTTGACTGAAAAGCGCTGCATAATGTAATGCAGTGGCACCTGTTTTATCTTTTTTATTTCCCCAATCCATCAAGCCGGTGGTTGCTAGTCTTTCTAACACTTCTCGATAATTTTGGCGTGCCGCCAAATGTAACGCTGTGGCGCCTGCTCGAGTCACCAATTCATAATCTGCATGTTCTTCGATTAATCTTAAGGCTAAGGGATTCTCCATTTCAATCATGCTTAAGAGGGGTGTCTCACCGGTGGTTTCCAAAGGGTCATTAAGTCTTTTCTCTTTGAGTCTTGTTTCAACTTGGCGATGGCTCCGCCCTAGGATCCCGCTAATTAAATCAGAACAATTGTGCTGTTTAATTAGCTCCCATCCTGTTTTATCTTGGTTCCCTCTATTTCCCCCTGCTGGAAGAGCCAGATTAGCGCCTGCTTTTATTAAATCATTTGCTAAATCCCATTCTCCTATTTCTATCAAATGATGCAAAGGACGCGGATAGCCATCACCAAGCTCTTGATCGAGATCTTTCTTTTCTTTCAATTGATTTTCTATACGCTGTACAATGTTATGATTTTCTTCATTAGATTTAATTTTTTCTCTAATTCTTTGGTGGAGTGCTTTTGTGCGCGGATCTGTATCTTCAATCTTCACATCTTCTTTCATTAATAACTGCGCAAATTCAGAGATAGATTGGCCTGAATAATCGGAGTATTTTTTAATCTTTTCTATCGCAACGTCGTAACCATAAAGTGCAGATAATACATACCATTTTTTAGCTGTTTTATGATCTGTTTTGTCAGTGGAATAATCCCCATAGCCAACACCAATATTATAAAAATATGCCTTTTCCGACGACTCAAGCTCCAAAGCACGCAAATAATAATCGAGCCATAATTCAGACTGTTTATCGACATCCCATCCACGCCGGAAAAAAACGCCCATGATATGGAGAATAACACCATACTGTAAACTCGCTCTTGCATTCACCAGCGCAGAAACGGCAGCAAAACATCTTGTCTGAAAAGTCTTGTCCGCGCGTCCAGCGCTCCAATAATAGGTCACCGCCAAACCGAGATCTTTTGCAATCCCCTCTCCCCTTTCATATCGTTGCGCCTGTGCAAACAGGGCCTTCGCATCTTTAGAATCTTTTGGGACGATCTGTGTGGATGTCGATTCTGCTGCCATCTTCATTACCTCAATAACATCATGATTTTTTCATCTTCAATGGTGCCAAACCTTGCGGTTGGCACAGAATAATACCGTTTTTGAGTTAAATTGTCAAAAAAATCACCAATTTGGTTTGACAATTTTAACCGGTTTTTGACTTGATTGGCGAAAAATAGTACTATCCTGGCTCATTGAGTTTTTCCTTTAAAATAATGAGGTCCGCTAGTTATGGCTGCTGAATCTAAAGATCTTTCTGCGCTAAAAACTTATATTGTAAGTGGCATTGTTTATTATAATCAGTACACACCAGAATTGGCCATAGAAAGGGGCACCCTCTTAACAGAAGTGCCTGGTGAGCTCAGTCTGTTAACCTTAGCTAAAGAGAGAAAGAATGAGCACATGATTTCTCTCATGGTGAAAAAAATCCACGATTTAGTGCTTTCTGAATGCTATAAAGACGCACCTAACTATGATTTCGTTACACCATTATCAAATACGGGTTTGCCTCCCTTGTTAAGTCTTCTGCTTGCGGGCGATGAAACCTTAGCCTTGCAGTTATTAAAGGATGGCGCCGATCCAAGAGACGTTACTCCACAAAAGAAAACCATTCTTCATTTGGCAGCTGAATTTCATTGTCCTGCTGTTCTCAAGCATTCTGCCACCCAGAATCTACTGTCTAACAAGGGGAATGATGTTGATCATCTAGGACGTACGCCGTTGCATTATGCGGCACAAAATGGTGATCTTGAGGCTGCAAGGATATTGCTCGAATGCTATAAGGTGGAGCTTACGCCACGTGATACAAAGGGCTTTACACCTTTGCATTTAGCTGCACAAGCAGGACAATGGGAATTTTGTGGATTTTTAATCGTGCAAAATCATTTGGCTTGGAGCCTCCTTTCCCTTTCCGATGGAAACCAAAGTGTCTTACACTTAGCGGTTACAGGTAATCATCTATCTACGGTTCTTTTTTTACTTCGACAACGTAATGCTTATGAGATGTTAAACTTACTTAACTCTAATAATCAAACACCCTTAGATCTTGCTTTGAGCGAGAGACATCATGAGCTAGCACGCATATTACTTCTCAACGGAGCACAACCACTGGTTGCGCAGGAAAATAGCCCTGCTTCTTCAGCGTCATCCTACACAGTCACTGTAAATCCAAATGTAGCACCTTTTAAAACAATTCAAGCAGAACATGTTAGAGCACGTGTCGCCATTTATGAAAGGAAACAGCAGCATCCCGAAGAAAAAGAAATTCTGGAGTCCTTGCGATTATTTATCAACGCTCGTCCCTTTTATCCGTTAACTATTATCGTGAAAGATTTTGCTAATACACTTAAACCAGTTACCGACGCTGAATCTTCCTCTAGTGAAGAGCCTGCGGAATTATCTGAAATTAAGCCTGGAATCACTAAATGGCTAGTGACATTACCCACGGATATTAAAAAAGATCTCGAGATGACTGTTGTAGCAAAAAGGCATCCTAGTGTACCAATGCCTGTCAGTGAAGTAATACATCCCCAATTAACCAGAAAAACTTCTTTTAACTTATCTGTAGATACGTTAACAACATGTTGTCCGCCACGCACCAACGCTATCTTCCGTGACTGGGTGAACAGGAGCCTTACTGCTGAGGTCAAAGAAAGACTCTTTGGTCAAGAACTTTCTCCAATCTGTACGGATAGCTACGGCAAGACGTTATTACACTATGCCGCAAATGGTGAGAGCTTTTCTTTTCCCATCTTCCGGATTTTCTGCGAAGATACTGAGCTTGCCAAATATCTTGATCATCCCAGTGACTTTGGTGATACGCCTTTCCATGTGGCGGCTAAATACAATAATCTTTCTGCCATGGAATTTCTTCAGGAACGATTAAACGATGGTGCTTCCTTCGAGCCAAATGGTCATGGTGACACGCCACTGCATCTGCTTGTTTCAGAGTATGATCGTCTAGCGGGTTTGCATTTTTTATCAAGATTACCTGCGTTTAACACGTGGCTTCATCATAAAAATATCGATGGGGATACACCCTTACATATCGCTCTAAAAGCTGGTGTAATCCAAAAACCCAATTCGAAAGTTTCAATCGCTGCTCGTACTTTACTATTAATGGGGGCAGATCCACAGGAAAAAAATAAGGCTGGAAAAACTTGTTTTGATCATGCGTCACTGATCAGTAGTTTATTACTGCAAGAGTTGGAGTTAGAGCATTATAATGCTAAAAAAATCCTTGTTTCTAAAATAAGAAGTTTAACTTCACCTGCTAGTTCTAATGTGCCAATGTCTTCTAGTTCTATTGCACCTTTGTCTGAAGAGGAAAGATTACCTTCCGAGGAAAGTTTACTAAGAAGCTTCATAACGTTGATGGATGCCCATCCGCAACGACCTTTGTTTATATTGGTGAGAGCTTTTCAAAAGCTGCATGAGCAACAGCCAACAGAAGGTTTAGATTTTCTAGAAACATTGTTTCCCCAGGGAGAGCGGCTATATTCAACATCCATGTTACCTCCCATTACTTCCTGGGCAGAATTAACCACACAACCATACCCCAAACATCGCGTCCGCCACACCGATGATACTGTTGCAGCAAGCTGGAGATACTTTTTAACTTCATTTGAAGGACAGTTTAAACATCTAAACGCTCGTCATGTTAACTTCGATTATATCAATGAAGCAGGCGATCATTTGTTGCATCTCATTGCAGCAAGAGGTCATAGAGGGAACCCTACTTATAATTATACTGTTCCTTCGGAAGAGCATCAAAATACTGTATTTTCTGGTTTGGTGTGGCTGTTAAAAGATACTATTTTAGCACATCGCATCTTGGATCAGAATGCGCTTGGCTGCACGCCTTTTTATCTTGCGGCATCCTGCGCGGGAGGTGGGTCTATTGAGGTATTTAATCTTAAAATACTTCAACAACTCTATGAAGTTTTTTCAAGTAACTGGTCTGCTATCCACGATGAGCCATTACCGTTTCACCTGCTTCATCAAGCTAACCTCGAGGGTAATACACCGCTTCATGGCAGTATAAATATATCCGCTATTCCAACTTGTCTTTATTTGTTACGTCTACAAGCACCTATCGATGCAGTAGATATGAATGGAAATACTCCTCTTCATCTTGCACTTCGAAATATTAACAAGACTCTTTATGAAGAATATTCGACTGGTTACTCTTCCCTTATGCGAAGGAACCCGCAACGCTTAATGGCTCGTATTGTTCGAATCTTACTTCTAAACAATGCAAATCCAGATATAAAAACGAAAGAAGGTCATTCTGCTTGGCAAATCACTCCTGCTGAGGACATGTTGAGTGACCCTCTTTGTCGTTACACCGAAGACGACCGTGAACAACTCTCAGCGAAAAAAACATCTGCTGCTTTCTTCTTTGAAGAAATCCGTAAGGAACACCGTGCCGCTAACCGAGCGATTCATGGGAAAAGAAAGGAATTTACTTTATCCAACAATGACACTGGGGCTCAACTCGCTGCTATAGATGCACTCACTACTATTATTGAACGTCACCCGCGTCGTCCTTTATCTTTATTGGTGCAGGTTTTTAAAACATTAGAAATTTGCAAAGCGGGTATTGCCGAGTCCTTAGAGCAACAACGTATCTTTTTTCCAGTTTGGGATCGTCGCTGTGACTTCGAAAAATGGCTAGATCGTTTTATTCCTGCTGAAGATAAAGACCTAACGGTTATACCCATTACCCCTGAAACTCTTACACTTGAAGATGAATGGACACCAGCACTTCTAACAGAAATTGATTTTAGTCAGCTGGCTAGTGTGTCGACCACAGATAAAAGAGAGCTTGTGCGTCAATGGCTTTATGGATATAGAAAAAATCCTGCTTTTATCGACCCTCAAGGAAATATGCTGTTACACATTGTTGCACAAAAGAATATTCCTGTTCTAGATATCTTATTTGAAACAGAGCTTGTTCTTTTTATTGATTTACCCAATTCTCTGGGACTCACTCCTTTTGCTCTCGCCATCACTCATGGCCACATCACGATGATGAAACAATTATATGAAGCATTTAAAAAGAACTCTTCATATGAACATCAAACACTTTTTACTGTAGACAAGCAAGGAAATACCCTCTTCCATCTTGTTGCACAAAGCGGGAGTGTTGAAGCTTTTTCTTTCTTATTAACTATCGAAGCGCTGATACCTGCTCCTAAACCAGAGCTACTTCCTGAGGCAGAGCATCTTTCTGAAATGGGACATCCTTCTGAGAAGACACCTGCCTCTAGAAGGCAGATGCTTTCGGTTGCCCCCACTACGTTCCTTAATACACCTAATAACACAGGTGAATATCCCCTACATTTTGCTATCAAGGGGAAACATCAAGCACTAGTGAAAAAACTACTGGAGAAAGGCGCTGATCCAATACTTCTTTATCCGAATGGCTATGCTCAATTAGACGAAGGAGATCCTGCGATACAAAAAATGCTTCGTGCGAGGATAGAGGTTTTAGATCCTAGCGTGAAGAAAGCCGCGCCCTCCTCTTCTTCTAACTTTTTTAATTTCTTTTCTTGGCCATCAAGCTCTACAAACACTGCCCTCAAGCTTAGTTCCTCTTTAGAGGCCGGTTCCTCTTTAGAGATTAGCTCCTCTTTAGAAATAGTCCCCGTTGAAAATCCTGTGGTTTCTTTTTGGAACGCTGTGGCAGGCAATGATGTAAGCAGTATGGAGTCGATCTACGAAAAGGATGACGGACAATACCAACGAGCTTGTCTTATCCACGTCGATGACCAAGGCAACACACCTCTTCACCTTGCAGCACAGCATGGCCATCTAGACGCGGGCGCTTTTTTATTACGCCGCGGAGCTCGCATTAATGAGCAGAATAATGCAGGAGATACTCCTTTGCATTTTGCCATGAGGCACAATAAGCAAGTATTATTGAACATGTTACTTTTGCATGATGCAGATCCTTGCATTAGTAATCATCAGGGAAAAGCATCTCATCAACTTGTTGGACCTGCTACTTGTATTTTTATGCAAAAAATAAATGAAAATAATACTAAGTTGAAAATCATAGAAGAGAGAAAGAGCATGATAGAGGACGCTCAAATAATCCTTTTATTGAACGAGATTGTAATCACTCTAACAGACTATCCCGAACGTTGTTTTTCAGCCAACTTAACTCAAGTGTTTGAAAGACGCAACAGCGATAATATCAAAGTTTATTCTGAAGAAACTATCACTCATACACGAAAACTATTAGCCGATTTAGTAACCCCTGACTACCGAAAACACTTTGTCGGAGAACGCCCACCGGAATTACCCTCTGTGGCTTCCTCATCAGGGCTTACATCAATTCACAAGATGAAGAAATTTCATAAGGTATTATGATGCGACAAGAGGAGTAAAAATCATGAGTACTGAGTTTCAAGAAAAAACATCATAAGATACAAATAAAATTTGAAATCTTATACAAAAGTTTGAACTTGGTTAAATAACTCAGAAAGCTCTGCAGTAAGTATCTCGTAAAATTTTTCTTGTTTTAAAGTTCGTTGCTGAACTTCCACAGGAATAAAACGCGACATTTGCTGTTTAAATTCATTACTGTAAATAATATCCTTTAACTGCGGAGTTAATAGATTTAACTTTTCTGAATAATTAGGAATCTGATAGTCTTTAATTTTATTTTGAATAAATTCTTTATTAAGAGATGCTCCTTGCTGTTTGAGCCAGCGCAAATCCCAGATATCACGATATCTAATATATTTTTGACAATTAACGAAGGCGATTATTTTATCGGCATACACTTCATCTAGAGTTTCACCGATAATAAACATATCACTATAGCCATCAGGCAAAAAATCATAATTATTTTGTAACGAGCGCGGAGCACGAGAGTAGGCAGGAACATTAATGATTTCAATTTTTATTTTCTGCTTAGGAAGATCTCGTTGTGCCGGTGCCGTAGTAATACTCACTTGCCATTTATCAACTTTTAAATTTTCATTGCCATCTTCTAAATGCAGTTGTTTGGGTTCCTTCACAGATACCTCTAATCCATATCTAGCTGCAATATAAGTTTCAATACAATGTCGTATATCATTTAAGTTTGAACGATTAAACTCTCTTCCACCGGCAAAATCTAGATCTTCACTAAAGCGAGGAGCGCCATAACAAAGTCGGAGTAATGTTCCTCCTTGAAATGTGAGGTCATCAAGTAACCCTTCTTTATCCAGAGCAAACAAAATATCATAATGTAGCAACTCTTTTTCTATAACAGGTCGCATGCTAGCACGGTCAGGAGCCATCATTGCTTTATCGACTAGTGCGCTAAAGTCTTCAAAATCAGTCATCTTGCAGTTCCTCTTCGTTAACCATATTAATATTGCGCCCTACTCGCTTCAAATCACGCCAAGCGGTGGCCTTTGTCGCAATGCGCAAAGGTCGATGCTTAATAGTTTGGATGTTGTTAATAATATCTGAGACTGGACGTTTTGTATGAGTAAACTCAATTACACCAAAAGGGGTTTCATAGGTACCACTGCGTCCCGTGGTGATCAACGTCAATCGATCAATAGGGATTTGCGAAATAGCCCCATACTCGGAGAGTGCAGACTCAAGGCTGATATAATTGTAACAACCTGGACGCAAAGCCTTTGCAATGTGCTCAATAGCATAACCATCAACGCTGTGCGCATTATTATAGAGGTAAACGCCGCGGGCAGGTCGTTTTAACAGGCCACTTTTGACTAGGCGAGCCAATCCTTCAGTAAAGGTTTTGGGAGAATCCGCCAAAAAAAGCTTGGTAAGCTCATGTTTGGTATAGACATATCGGCCTTGTTTGTCCCAATGTCTGAAAATGTTGAGTGCGTCATGCTGGTTCATAATGGATTAAGTCTACAGTAATTCTATTAATTCATAGTATAAGTGTAGACTTAATTTTCTGCAACTGCTAGATGAAGTGTGATTGAACATATTGGTTGAAATATTGTGTGCCCTGCGACACCTCCATGTTATCATCCCCGCGCAGGCGCGGGGATGATAACATGGTGCTCAGCTCTAAATCACCAGCAGATCCATAAACTCATGCACAGGTAACGCCAATAAGCGTTGTTCATCCTGACACACCTCCATGATCTGTTGTACGCGGCCTTTTGGAAATACTGTCGCAAGATTATGTTGGAATTTTTCAATGAGCAATGGAATGCCCTCAGCGCGACGACGTCGGTGCCCTACTGGGTATTCAATTTGAACTTTCTCAATGCTGGTACCATCGGTGAAAAAGATTTGAATCGCGTTTGCAATGGAACGTTTCTCTGGATCATGATAATCCAAGCTGAATTGCGCATCCTCTTCCACCACCATTTTTCCGCGCAAGGTGTCAATTCGTGGATCACTAGCCACCTTATCTTCATAATCATCCGCTGTTAAATCACCATGCAATAATCCGATCGCGACCATGTATTGTAAACAATGATCTCGATCTGCTGGATTATGCAGAGGTCCGGTTTTGCTGATAATACGAATCGCCGACTCATGAGTGGTTAATACAATTTTTTCAATATCCGCCAGACGATGCACAATGCTAGGATGCAATTTCACCGCGCACTCCACCGCTGTTTGCGAATGAAATTCTGCCGGGAAAGAAATTTTAAATAAAACATTTTCCATTACATAGCTACCATAAGGGCGCTGAAATTTAAAGGGTTTACCCTTAAATAAAACATCATAAAATCCCCATTGCTTCGCTGTTAAAGCACTGGGATATCCCATTTCACCTTGCATTGCCATCAGTGCTAAGCGCACTGCACGACTGGTAGCATCACCGGCGGCCCAGGATTTACGAGATCCTGTATTCGGTGCATGACGATAGGTTCGTAAGCTCTGACCATCTACCCATGCTAATGACAACGCATTCAATAATTGTTCTTGATTCGCACCGAGTAAGGTTGCCACCACCGCCGTCGATGCCACTTTCACCAACACCACGTGATCTAATCCAACACGGTTAAAACTATTTTCCAAGGCCAACACACCTTGAATTTCGTGAGCTTTAATCATGGCATGAATCACATCTTTCATGTGCAATGGTGATTTGCCTTGACTCACTGCTTGACGACTTAAATAATCAGCTACGGCTAAAATGCCGCCTAAATTATCGGAGGGATGTCCCCACTCCGCCGCCAACCACGTGTCATTAAAATCGAGCCAACGAATGATGGCGCCAATATTAAACGCCCCTTGCACGGGATCTAAAACAAAGGATGTTCCAGGAACACGTGTACCATGCGGCACCACAGTACCCGCAACAATAGGGCCTAATAATTTTCGACACTCAGGATAATTCAATGCTAAAAAACCACAGCCCAAGGTATCCATTAAACAATAACGCGCGGTCTTGATGGCTTCTGCGCTATTAATGGTGTGATGAAGTGCGTAGTGTGCAATATCCACTAATTCTTTATCAAAATCAGGCTTTACATTATCGTCGGTGGTTCTAGACATTATTTAATTCCTATGGTGTGTTTTAATCAGCACGTCGCTCCGCCAATTCACTATACGGCCGTGGATCAGGGCCTATATAATCAGCTGTAGGGCGAATTAATCGGTTATCAGCGCGTTGCTCAATGACATGGGCCGCCCAACCTGTAATGCGAGACATTACAAAAATTGGAGTAAACATCGCGGTGGGGATGCCACAAAAATGGTAAGCCGTCGCACTGTAAAAATCTAAATTGGGAAATAATTTTTTCTCATCCCACATGATGCGTTCAATCACTTCTGAGACGGGATAAAAACGTGCATCGCCCGCAGCATCACTTAGTTTTTTCGACCAGCCTTTAATAACATCGGAACGTGGATCAGAAATTTTATAAACTCGATGTCCAAAACCCATGACCAACACTTTATCCGCCAACATTTGTCGCAAACCTCTTTCAGCCTCCGCTGGAGATTGAAACATTTCTATCAACTCCATCGCTGCTTCATTGGCACCGCCGTGTAAAGGACCGCGCAGAGTACCAATAGCTGAGGTGATCGCAGAATAAAAATCCGATAAGGTTGCCGCTGTCACGCGCGCTGCAAAGGTGGAGGCATTAAATTCATGCTCTGCATAGAGGATCAGAGACACATCAACCGCTCGACGTTGTAAATCATTGGGCTTTTTACCATGTAACAAATGCAGGAAATAACCGGCAATGGAATCTTCTTGCACGTCAATCTTTAACTCTTGTCCGGTTTGATGGTAGTGATACCAATACAATAACATCGTTGGAAAACAAGCTAGCAACCGATTAGCAATGTGATATTGATCATTTTGCGCTGTTTCAGGTTCCAAAGTTCCTAAGGCGGAACATCCCGTACGTAACACATCCATGGGATGTGCATTCGCAGGAATTTGCTGCAAAATTATTTTCAGCGCTACCGGTAATGCGCGCAATTGCATTAACTGGTTGCGATAGTCTTTTAATTCCTGTGTTGTCGGCAAACGATTATAAAGCATTAAATACGCTACTTCTTCAAAACAAGCGTGTTGTGCTAAATCATCAATGGAGTAACCTCGATAGGTTAAGCCTTTACCCTCTTTGCCCACAGTGCAAATGGCTGTTTTGCCGGCCACGACGCCGGCTAATCCTGCTGCGCTTCCTGTTGTCATTAAATTCTCCTTTCAGTCGCCAAAACTTTTTTAAGATCCCATTCGTTCACGATAAAGCTTGCAATGAGTTTCATGCAGAAACTTGCCAGCCATTAACATTCCAACGATGTAACATAATGGCACTACTAACATCGCGATTTGATAATGACCGATTTGATAAACGGGCACGCCATTTTCTACCGTGCCATCCCACAGCAAGCGCAAAATAATACCTACTAAAGGCTGAAATAGAATGCCGCCTGCAACCACTAGCATATTGTTAAAACCAATCGCCGTTCCTACGGTTTCATTAGGGTTATTATCTCGCACCAACGCAAAACTTAAGGATTGGCCTGAAGCGGATAATCCCACCACAAATAAAGCGATATATAACAAAAACACGGGTAAATGCGGGATATAAAGCACAGCGCCCATGGCAATAAGACCGATTAATGCGCTCACAAACAAAGGATAACAACGACGGCCAATTTGTTCTGACCAAATGCCGATAAGTGGGCTACCAATACCAATTCCAATCCAAATCATGGAGCAGAGAAAAGACGCTTCCGTGGTACTCATGCCATAGGCTATCACTAAGAAAGGCACACCCCATAGAGCAGCAAACACTAAAATCGGCGCCCAAGAGCAAAAAGAATAAAGACCTAATAACCACGTTTGCGGATGTTTGCAAACGAGTTTCAAACGACTCCATTCTGACATGCGTCGATGGTCTGCAGGGCGAGGTTGGTTTTTGACAGGGCTATCACGCACTACGAGCCAAATCACCAACGCTAAGGCAAATCCAACCAAGGCCAAAGCTAAGATGGTACCGCGCCAGCCGAAATGTTGAATCGCCGCAGCCAAAGGAGCTTCACCGGCAATGGCGCCTATGGAGCTCATTAATTGCACCAATCCCGCTAATACTGCAAAATAGCGAGCAGGAAACCAACGTGTCAATAGAACTAACGAACCGATAAAGGAAAAGGCTGAGCCCACCCCCATAAAAAACCGGCCAAAGGCAACAGGCAAAAAACCGTGTGCAATGCTAAACAAGAAAGCACCAATGGCACACACTGCAACAGCAATAGTTAATAAAATACGTGGACCAAAACGATCGTATAATAATCCAGCGGGTAACTGCATTGGCGTATAAGCTAAATAATAAAAAGCAGACATTGCACCGATACCTGCCGCATCAATACTTAAATCTCTCATTAAATCGCCGGTCATAACGCCCACGGAGACTTGCAAAATAAATTCATACATGTAAAAGGAGGCTGCCAGTGCTAAGACAAACACGGCCAATAAAGTAATCGTTTGGGGGGTATGATACGCGTCGTTTGTGTCTACCATAATAATGTCTATTCCGTCATGTGATACCGCCGGGGATATCGTTTCGGTTATTACTTGCCGTTCTCGCTCCAGACAAGCAACAACGATTCTTCAAGGTTGGCATACTGCACTCGCACATCAGAATACAAGGGGGGTATCGCCTCGCGAGTTACTGTACTAAATGTTCTTAAGAATGTCTACGGCTAAAAATTAGGTGCGTTTACCCTGGATGGAATGGTGGGTTCAAGAATTACTCACTATCATTTCCCGCAGGATGCTGCCCCGCGATTTCAACAGGAATCGGCACGGTTCTGAATGCGGAATTGGTCGGATCAGCATTATAACGTAGATGATGAACCGGACGATGTCGTTTCACAGGAGGTGGTTCGCCGTGAAAACTTCGGGAAACACTGGCAGGTTTTTCTATTTTCCGCTTCGCTGGCTGGTGGCGGCTCGCAGGTTCCATCTCTTTATCTGAAGATTGCCCCCCATGCATTGATGCCGGTTCGTGCTTCTCGACAGGCACTGGGGCAATAGCCACGGGCTTCTGGTTATGGCGGGCTTTTTTCTTAGAGGAGGATTTTCTATGAGAAGTCTTATGCTTTGCCGCAGGCTTCGATACTGATGATGTTGTGTCTGTGGCGGATGGTTGCGTAATATTGCTAGAAGACGTTTGCACTGGTGCACTCTTTGCAGCTTTCCCTGTTGGCACTTGCGTAGCAGGTGTTTCAGAGAGTGTTTTGGTCGTGGATGTGCTCACCGTAGCAGGTTCATAAACTGTCGTTTCTCCTAACTTGGTGGCGCTTGGTAATGTGCTTTGTGTTGATCCCGAATCTGATTTAGGTGAGGTCTGTCCTATCGCTGGCACTGAGCTAGTAGTGGTGATCGTCGTTGATGATGTGGAAGCAGGCATCACAGACACAACGGGTTGTTTGGATTGCTGCGTTGATTCTTGATCCAAGGTTTTGCTCGCTGGTGGCGGATTACCTGACAAAACTGGCAATGTAGGATCTGATGAATTAGGTGCTAAGGAGGCTGTGTCAGTTGTAGTGGAAACAGTATTTGCGTAAACACCGCTATAAATGAAAGCACTGAGCGCGAGAATGATACGTGTTATAAACAAGACGGTACGCGGGTATCTCATCAAACTATCCTTATTCTTACCATGTTCGACCATGATACGCTCCGCTCTGAGGCGCGATAACGGCCAAGCTTCCTGATCCAAGGAGCCTTAACTAGCAACTATACCGAAGAACCCATCGAAAAAGAATAGGCGAGGCTTATTGCTGGCTGTAAGTCTCAACCACCAAATCTAGGACTTTTAGGTTGATAGTCGAAAGTCTCTTTTAAACCTTGTTGCAATACGTCTACAAAGGCAGCTTTATCAACACGAGATACGAACCGATCGGAAGGATCAGCTTTATTCATTAAAACCGCATCAAGCCCACCAAACAGGGTTGGATCATAAGGTTTTCTACCTGAAAAGTTGCTATTACTCATAACTCGTTGTCCTCACGTTTCTACATGTTGTAATCGTTATTCGTCCAGAAATTCGTCCGTAAATCCCTTTATTTCTAGTCCACAAGGTCAGTGTACGCCTCATTCATTAACTGAATATTAAGGAGCCAGTATAAAATCACTTTTTTATCTTGTCAGCTCTAAAATAACCTCACAACATCGATCCCTTAATTTTGTTAGCTCTTGTTTATTAGAACAAACTGCGAATGTTACCTTAATCTCAATCTCTACTCCAGTAGTATGGACGTATTTTTGCATTTTAATGCAGCATCCCTGAATTACTGTCCGTTTTTCTCCGGAAAATCTTTATAACCATTTGTATTTAAAGATTAAAAATTACTCCAATTTAGAGAAAATAAATAACAACTGTTCGACAATAGACCGAAAAAATCCTTTGTAAATAATATAAAAATATAAATTAACATTTCAGTGAGCCTACTTTCAGCAAGTTATCATTGGCTATTTTCATGGCCAATCTAATTGACTATACTAGGACTTGATTTCCCGGGAACTCTATACCGCTTGTACAAACCTAGCAGTCATCATAGCGGTAAGATTAAGGCGCAGCAGACCCTTTGAGCCGTACCTTGTGATCTTTCAGCGAATTGAAAACTACGAAGGAATACTATCTCATGTTTGAAGTTGACCGCATCGTTACCATCATCCGTCCAACGAACTACATGCTCACGTGGTTAAAACGCTTACCTAAAGCCGTTGATAGCAAGGTATTACAAAATTTACAAAAAGACTGCACGGCATTACTGATTCCCGCCTTTGATGGCCCCAAACAAGCACGAGCTTACATCGAACAAATCTACCAAAGCATCTTTGAGGCTGAACTCACTTCTTGGGGCGTTCCTAAAGGTCAGTGGCCGGTAGAACGTTCTTTAGAATTGTTTGACCGTTTCTATGACGTTGAATTTCATTCTATGGTTTACGACATCGCTTATTTAGAGCAAGAACAACGAGAGCATCACGGATAACAAACAGGCATGTACCTTCACCGATGATGCTTCGCTTTATCGCAGTTCTCGACGCAACACTTTCCCCACCGCACTTTTTGGTAATTCAGATCTGAACTCTACAACCTTCGGAACTTTATATCCCGTCAGCTGTGTACGAGCATAGGTGATGACATCCTCTGTTGTTAAGCTTGGATCCTTAGGTACAATCACCGCTTTGACTTGCTCTCCTGTTCTTTCAGAAGGCATACCAACCACAGCCACTTCTTGAACCTTCGGATGTTTCGCTAGAACATCTTCAATTTCATTAGGGTACACGTTAAATCCAGAAACAATGATCATATCTTTTTTGCGCTCTAATAAGTACACGCGCCCCTGTTCATCGACTTTGGCAAAATCACCGGTACGTAACCAGCCATCCGCAAAAAATACTTTCGCCGTTTCCTCGGGGCGACGCCAATAACCACGCATGACCTGCGGACCACGGACACAAAGTTCGCCCTCTGCGCCAAGAGGCAATTCATTACCCGCTTCATCACGAATAGAAATCTCCGTGGAGGGCGCGGGAAAACCAACGCTGCCGGTAAAAGCCGCTGCATCTAATCGATTGAGACAGACTAAGGGACAACATTCTGTTAAACCATACCCTTCTGTTAACACATGCGCTGTCGCTTCATGCCATTTTTCTGCAACAGCACGTTGTACTGCTGCGCCACCTCCGAGTGCACAAACCAACTGGCTCGTGTCAACCTCTTTAAATTGTGGATGATTAACCAACGCATTAAACAACGTGTTCACACCTGTAATAAGAGCAAATTTTCTATTTTTAATGAGTTTAATAAATAAAGAAATGTCTCGTGGGTTAGTAATCAACACATTGGTAGCACCATAGGGCACCATCGCCAACAGGTTCGCCATTAAGGCAAAAATATGATACAGGGGTAATGCAGCAATGGTTACAAAGGGTTTATCTAAATCAAACAAGCTGCTGGTCCAAGCTTTCACTTGTAAGATATTAGCGATGATATTGCGATGCGTTAACTCCGCACCTTTAGCAACGCCGGTCGTTCCTCCGGTATATTGCAGAAAAGCTAAATCCTCTCCCGTCAGTTGCACAGGAATCATTGGTTTCGTGGTACCTATTTCCAAAACACGATTAAAAGGTACTGCGCCTGCAATTTTCCAAGGCGGCACCATTTTTTTCACATACTTAACCACAAAATTAAATAGTTGACGTTTAGGAGAGGGAAAGAGATCCGCTAATTGGGTCACAATCACATTTTTAATCGGCGTATTTGCTAGGCATTGCTCCAAGGTCTTTGCAAAATTTTCCATAATGATAATGGTCGTGGCCTCTGAGTCGCGCAACTGATGTTCTAATTCTCGCGGCGTATAAAGTGGATTCACATTAACAATCGTGCAGCCCGCTAACAAAATGCCTAATAAGGCAACCGGATATTGCAAGACGTTGGGTAACATGATGGCGACACGATCACCTCGTCGATGACCTAAGGTGTTTTGTAAATAACTAGCAAATTGCTCAGACAATTCGTAGTAACGTTTATAGGTTATTTGTGTGCCAAAGTTATCGAAAGCAGCTCTTTCTGCAGATTTTTCACAAGCTTCTTTAAACAACTCGACTATGGATGTGTAAGCGTCTGCGTTAATCTCTGCAGGCACCCCTGGCGCGTAGTTGCGCAGCCAAATCTTTTCCATCCTGCTCTATCTCCCCATCTTCGCTTAGAATGGTTGTAAGTCTGCCATAAAAGGATTTAAGATACCAACTGATTTCTTAAGGTTTTTTCTCACAAATCGGTTTCAACGATCATGGTGGTATTACAATGGCTGCTCAACAAAATAACATAACTCGTCCTTGCCAATTAAAAGGTAGTTTATTTACGCTAACAGTGTTGCATCTTTATACAGATGATTTGCAAAAAATTCAGCGTGAATTATCCGCCACGGTAGAGCGTGCACCGCAGTTTTTTCAACAAGCGCCTGTTGTTATCGATGTTCACTTGCTGGGTTCATCCTCTGTTGATTTTGTCTCACTGGTAAAGTTACTGAAACAACTTGGCTTATCACCAGTGGGCGTGCGCGGCTTGAATGATACTTTAACGCCCCATGCTCTGGAGGCAAACTTAGCCTTATTACCTAACGCACCTAACACCTTACGAGAAGAGCCACAGCTTGTTGCACCCGCAACAACCTCCATGCCCAGTAAAAACTTAATTATTCACCAACCGATTCGCTCGGGTCAGCAAGTCTATGCGAAGGAAGGCGATTTAATTGTGATTGGCGCAGTAAGTCATGGCGCTGAACTGTTAGCGCTGGGAAATATTCACGTTTATGGCGCCTTACGTGGTAGAGCTTTAGCAGGGATTCACGGGGACAAACAAGCAAGAATTTTTTGCCAAACCTTGGAAGCAGAGATGCTCTCCATTGCAGGACTTTATCAATTAAGCGATGATTTCCTTGCGCATCAGCATCAACATCACATCCAAGTCTATTTGGAAAGTGAACGTTTGGTAGTGGATAGCTACATGAAGTAAGATTTTTATTCATTGCGTATTTCATTAAAAAAAAGTAGTATTATTTTTGTAAATAACTTTAGGTAGGGAGAAAGCCTTGGCTAGAATCATCGTTGTTACTTCGGGAAAAGGTGGCGTTGGTAAAACAACAACCAGTGCTGCTATCGGGACAGGCCTAGCCCTACGCGGGTTTAAAACGGTCATCATCGACTTTGACGTCGGTCTTCGTAATCTCGATTTAATCATGGGTTGTGAACGACGAGTTGTATTCGACTTTGTGAACCTCATCAATGATGAAGCTAAATTACAACAAGCGTTGATTCGCGACAAGCGAGTGGAAAATCTCTACATTCTTCCTGCATCTCAGACCCGAGATAAAGATGCCTTAACTGAAGAAGGTGTAGCACGTGTTTTGGATGAGTTAGCAAAAGATTTTGAATACATCATTTGCGATTCACCGGCAGGTATTGAACGCGGTGCGTTAATGGCACTGTACTTTGCGGATGAAGCGATCATCGTGACCAATCCTGAAGTATCTTCCGTACGTGACTCTGATCGAATCCTTGGGATTTTAGCCAGCAAGTCGAAACGCGCTGAAGAAAACTTGCCACCTATTAAACAACATTTATTACTTACTCGTTATTCTCCAACTCGCGTTAGTCGCGGTGAAATGTTGAGCTTAGCGGATGTTGAAGATATCTTATCGGTGCCATTATTAGGGGTTATTCCAGAGTCCCAAGCAGTACTAAAAGCTTCTAACTCCGGTGTTCCTGTGATTATGGACAGTGAGAGTGATGCGGGACAGGCGTACGGCGATGCTGTAGCGCGGTTGCTGGGTGAGGAACACCCTTTCCGCTTCATCAATTTGCAAAAAAACGGTCTACTGAAAAGGATTTTCGGGAGTAAAAGCAAGGAGGAATTACCCGTATGAGGCTCTTAAATTATTTAAAATTTAATAAACCAACCTCTGCCAATATTGCAAAGGAACGGTTACAAATTATTATTTCCCACGAGCGTTCACGTCGAAATAACACTGAGTTATTGGCGCTCATGCAACAAGAATTGCTGGAAGTCATTGCTAAGTATTTAAATATGAATACCAGCGCCATTAGCGAACAAGTTAAAGTAGAATTAGAACGTCGTGGTGATAGCTCAGTATTGGAATTGAATATTACGCTGCCCGATGAAGAATTGGCTTTAACGAATTCATAAAGTCTCGATGAAAGCATCTTTCCTATTAAAGCAATTGCTCAGCTGGATGGCTGAGCAATTGCTTTGTATTGATGAAAATAATACTGTGAATGTTAGGGGCTGTTGACAATTCCCTAGAAAGGTCGGAGAAATCGCGTTGTGCAACAACCATCAGATTCTTCTATTGGAACTAGTTTCATATCGGGCTTCAACGCAAGCACTTCTGGAAATGTTGCCATTAAAAGTGGCTTAAGCATGGTGCTGTTTTTGGGCTCTAATTGTCGAATCTGAGTTGCAATGAGATGCATTAAGCGAGTCAAAGCTTGGATATCTGCTGGAGGAGAATCCATGAACTCTATTCTGTTCGCTTCATCTCTATAATATCGAGCTAACCGTACTGCATCAGTATCACCGCCTTTTCGTTTAATATAGATATTATTAATCCAGATATAGGCTTGTTTGATCTCTTTGAGCTCCCGAGGATTCAAAGGAGTTTGGCCAACAACAGATTTAAATCCGCCAAAAAGTTCCTCTAAGAACGTTTGGGGAGCCAACAAAGCAGAACTGCCCTCAAGAGTCGCACGATAATTTGGATAAAATTGCCTGACTCTCTTGACGATAGCTTGTCTTGCATCATTACTTACAGCAGGAATATAGGCCTCTACGCCATAGGGCGAATGTAATAACGAAGACAGGTTTTTACGTTTACTGTGCCAATCAACACCCAAGATCATTGCTAAGCACTCGAAGGTACTTTCTTCTCGTCTCAATGCTCCTTGCGTACATAACCAGTTCGCAACATTTGTAATAAGTTGAGCATCCGTTCTAGAAAATCGTAACACCGCCAATAACTGTGTTTTTTCTAGAGAGTTGCTGCCTCGACTAAAGGTAATTGGGAACGTTAACCGCTCAAGATTACAAATTAAATCTTGCGCGTCTAGTGTGCTGTTTTTTACACTATCGGTAGGGTTAGCAAAATATCGCAGACAAACGGCGATTTCGCTTGCAGCTGCGCGCCTAAGTTTACCTAATACATCCTCGCGCGCCACGCTGACTGCCGGGTATATGGTTCTCTCTTCTAACGTTGTCTTAATAGTTTTTTTTGTAGGTTTATGAGCAATCTTACCCTGCTCTACGTTTTCTGAGGTGGGAAGAGTTCTATCCTCTTGTGATGTTGAACCACTTGCTATCATATTCTCATGTGCCATGTTTAAAATACCTCAAATAATACCTCAACGCTGCTACTGTCACTCCCATCAAAGAAACTCAGGGCAACGCAGGTAAAATCAAATATCAATGTTCCCTTCTACCTCCGAACGCTCTTGTTCTATGTACGCCATCACATCCTGACACAACCGTTCCGTCCCCTGCTGCTTGATAGCGGAAATTGCATAAACAGGTCCTTCCCATTGTAGTCCATCACAGATAGCTTTCACCTTTGTAGCCACCTCTTCCTCAGGCAGGCAATCGATTTTGTTTAAAACCAACCACCGCGGCTTCTGTAATAACTCAGGATCAAATTTAGCAAGTTCTAATATAATTTTTTTTGCGGATTCTACGGGATCTGTGCCATCAATGGGTGAAACATCCACGATATGCAACAACAATCCTGTACGAGATAAATGTTTTAAAAAGCGCACCCCTAGACCAGCACCTTCGGCAGCACCTTCAATTAAGCCAGGAATATCTGCGATCACAAAACTTCGCAGCTCATGCACGCGAACTACACCTAAATTAGGATGTAGCGTTGTAAAGGGATAATCTGCGACCTTGGGACGAGCCGCTGAGACAGCGCGAATAAAGGTGGATTTTCCAGCATTTGGTAATCCTAACAACCCAACATCCGCTAAAACTTTTAATTCTAAACGAAGAAAACGAGCTTCGCCGAGAGAACCTTTTGTGGTTTGGCGTGGTGCTCGATTGATACTGCTTTTATAACGGGTGTTACCCAGACCGTGAAAACCACCCTTAGCAACCAATAAACGTTGGCCAGCTTCCACTAAATCACCGATACACTCTTCCGTATCTAAATCATAAACAACAGTGCCCACAGGAACTTTAACCACTAAATCGTCGCCGCTTAAGCCGCGACAATTAGCACCGCGCCCGCCTTGACCATTTGTCGCGTGAAATTTACGTTGATAACGAAAGTCCACCAGGGTATTAATATTGTTGTCTGCTTCTAAATAAACGCTACCGCCATCGCCACCATCACCCCCATCAGGGCCGCCAAAGGGGATAAATTTTTCGCGACGAAAGCTTAAGCAGCCATGACCACCATTGCCACCACTAACTTCAATAGTCGTTTCATCTACAAACTTCATCGCAATTGCTCTTTAATGTTGATCATAGTTCTGAAAGACTCTTTGAGACTCCCTCCATCGGCAATATTTGGCATAGGGTCAGCCTGCCGTGGACTATGTTAATGATGCATTCCCAGAATTATTTCTGGATGCGAAAGGTATCAGCTCATGGCTCGTTATAGAGGATAAACCATAAGCGGGATGTGAAAATGGTAATACATTTTCACATCCTCTCAGCTTTGTAAAAAAGCTAAATTCTTCAGAGTTGGTAGATTAACCTACCGCACCTGCTTCTTCACCTGCAGCTTCAGGCCAGATAGTCACATACTGACGCACTGGTAAGCCACGTAATTCAAATTTCACTCGACCTGCTACTAATGCATAGAGGGTATGATCACGACCAATTCCCACATTCACACCTGGATGAAACTTGGTACCACGTTGACGAACGATGATTTCACCCGCGCCAACCAATTGATCACCATAACGTTTAACACCAAGGTACTTCGGGTTAGAATCACGACCGTTCCGACTACTACCACCTGCTTTCTTATGAGCCATTTTCCAAATCCTCGCTTAAAACTAACTTGAAATACCTGTGATTTTCACAGTGGTATAATGCTGACGATGACCTTTCCGACGCATGTAATGCTTACGACGTCTGAATTTAACCACTATCACTTTCTTAGCTCGGCCTTGCTCTACCACTTCTGCAGTGACCTTAGCGCCAGACACTAAAGGCTGACCCAATTTGATGTCAGAGCCTTCTGCTACCATTAAAACTTGATCGAAAACAACAGACTCACCTTCATTAACAGGCAGTTTTTCAATCGTAACTAATTGATCTTTAGCAACTTTATATTGTTTGCCACCGGTTTGTATTACCGCGTACATCATTCTTCTCCAAATCAGCATTTAAGCTTGTACAAAGACGCGCAATTCTACGCAAAAAATCAGCAGGATGCAAGGGATAAAGCAGTCTCAATTAAAATGATTATTAAAAACCAATAACCTGCCTCTCAACTTCTTGACCGAAACCCCAAGTCAGCCTAGGATGAGCACCTCATTTAACGATTTTAGGTACCGACAACTCATGGATCTACAACCCATTCGCCATTTGATATCACAGGATTTAACAGCTGTTGATCAGCTGATTGCTGGGCGATTAGATTCTAACATATTGCTCATCGATCAACTCAGTCAACACATCATCGGTGGCGGCGGTAAACGTATTCGTCCTATTCTTGTTCTGCTCAGCGCTCGCTGTTTTGGATATGAAGGCCTTCATCATTTGACCCTCGCGGCTGTTGTAGAGTTTATTCATACCGCAACGCTCCTGCATGATGATGTGGTGGATGACTCTCATCTACGTCGTGGGAATGAGACAGCGAATGCCATTTGGGGTAATGAAGCCAGTGTCTTGGTGGGAGATTATTTATTTTCTCGGTCTTTCCAACTGATGACGGATGTAGGCGACTTAAAAGTCATGAAGATTTTATCCGATGCCTCGAATACCATCGCAAAAGGCGAAGTACTGCAATTGATTAACTGCCACGATCCTGACACCACGGAGCAGCGTTATATGGATGTGATCAGTGCCAAGACGGCAAAATTATTTTCTGCTGCCACACAGTTAGGTGCCGTCTTATCTCAACAACCCGCTCCTATTGAAACAGCGATGCAACATTATGGTCAACATTTGGGGATTGCCTTCCAATTAATTGATGATGCTCTCGACTATGATGGCAATGCTGAAGCCTTAGGAAAAAATGTCGGCGACGATTTAGCGGAAGGCAAACCCACACTACCGTTGATTTACGCCTTACAACAAGGCAATGCTGCGCAGCAAGAACGACTACAAGATGTCATTCTCCATGGGAGTCTCCAAGATCTACAAGAGGTCCAACAAATTATTGCATCCACTGGTGCTATCGAATACACTTACCAGCGCGCAAAACAAGAGGCTGAGTTTGCATTAGAGCAATTAAAATGCATTCCTGACAATGCTTATCGCGATGCTTTAACCAGCTTGGCGGATTTTGTCATCCAACGTCACTATTAAAACATAAACCATTTCTAACGGAGTGTAGCTCAGTTTGGTAGAGCACTGCCTTCGGGAGGCAGGGGTCGAAGGTTCGAATCCTTTCACTCCGACCATGTAAGTTAATAAGATTGTGAAATTTCACAGGTTAAAAATAATTTAATAGCGTGCGCTCCAAATTACCCTACTGTCTAACTTGATCATTTTCGTGACACTACGAAAATGATTATTTGAATCGATATTCTTGCCAAGATTTTGTTGTATCGTGCAGGATGAATTACTATAATCCAACACTCAAAACAAATATGGTATTCATCATGACCCGCATTAATAAATACATCAAATCGTGGCTGTTATCGAGTGTGCTATTCGTCGGATTATCATCTGCCTTCGCCGCTACTTATACACTGCCAACTAATGGTGATAGCCTCATTGGGCAGCCCACCACTGCTCGCGTTAAAAATGGTGATACGGTTTCAAGCGTTGCTAGACGTTACGATTTGGGCTTTTATGAATTACTAGATGCTAATCCCACCATCGAACCTACAAAGCTGAAGACTAGTCATACCTTAGTCATACCTTCACGCTTTATTCTTCCTAATGATGCACCACGAGAAGGTATCGTGATTAACTTAGCTGAATTACGTTTATATTATTTTATTCCTAACACCCAACAAGTATTTACAGCACCCGTAGGCATTGGTCGTCAAGATTGGGACACGCCGCTAGGTACGCTCAGCATTATCGAGAAAAGAAAAAATCCCACTTGGCATCCGACGCCTGCCGTTCGTGAGGATGTACAAAAACGTACGGGCGTAGTTTTGCCGAAAGTCATGGCTGCTGGGCCAACCAATCCTCTCGGGAATTACATGATCCGTTTAAGTAAACCCACTTATCTTATTCACGGTACCAATGATCCCTTAGGTGTGGGACGTCGAATTACCGCGGGTTGCTTACGCATGTACCCGGAAGATATTGAAGCCCTATATAGTATGGTTGGTGTCGGAACGCCGGTGACGATTGTGAATCAACCCTACAAAGTTGGTATCGCCAACAACAAACTTTACTTTGAAGCGCATCAACCCTTAGTAGAAACACGTAGTGATTACACCGATGAATTAACGCCGGTATGGAATCATTTATTACAATCGACTCTCAGTAATGCCAATTATAATTACGTCAATTGGGATCGAATTAAACAAGTCGCCATCTCTCATGAAGGGATGCCTTTTGCGGTCGCTGTTGTTACTCCGCCACAACTTGCAAAAGCGAATGTAACCTCTGATACAACCGCTACTCAAACTACAGAAACAGTTGCAATATCTGATGCAACATCTTCTCAACCTGCAACATCTTCTCAACCTGCAGAAACTATCGCGGCCTCTGAGACACCATCTTCTCAACCGACAGAAACTATCGCAGCTTCTGATGCAACATCTTCTCAGCCTGCAGAGACTGTTGCAGCTTCTGAGACCCTCTCTTCTCAAGCAACAGAAACTGTAGCAACATCTACTTCAACGACAGAAACGTCATAACACACAAAAACCCCGTAAAGAGTGCCTTCTCCCCTTGAGGGAGAAGGTGGCCGAAGGCCGGATGAGGGGTACCCAATAGTTCACTTCAATAAAGTATTCTACCTAATTTTGATCACCCCTCATCCGCCCGTTGGGCACCTTCTCCCTCAAGGGGAGAAGGCACTTTTTATCAGCTTTATCTAGAAACTCAAAACCTAAGATTTTTTATCTCTCCTGCAATAAAAAAACCTCCGCGTCATTACCGTGACAAAGAAACCCATTATTTGAAGTCACTTTCATAGTGACGGTGCGATTGTTACGGGCAGGATAGCTCGAAGACAAGTGACAGGGATATTTAACAATCGAAAACACCATGCGGCTATGAGTGTCATTGCCTCAAACAACGGTGGCAATAAAGCGGAGGTTACAGTATTGGATTGACGAAATAATAAAGATTTCCCGTAAAGTACCGTGCCAATAAAGCCATTACTTGCCGCAACTGCCTGATTGTAAATAAATACCAACATCTTTGAACCTTTCATTTCACCAATTCCTTCTGACAAGCACCTCACTGACCAAGGAGATCATCAATGAGGAGATGACTTACGTATTCACCATCCTGGTCAATCCGTAAGTCGATAGTCCTGTAAGCAGCGATGCTTACTGACCAAAAGACAACTCCATTTGTCTAAAAATTGTTTAAAAATCATTTAAACAATACATATTCATGCATAAAGATATATTAAGACAACATTAAGTAATACGTCAACACATTTTTAATATTTTTTTTGATAAATTTAAAAAAAACAGGCATTATAGGGATTCGCTGCGACAAGCAGCCAATAAATGACCTACAATGGATACAAACTTAGCAAGAGGATAAAACCCATGTCAGAACTTAATAGACCTACGTCGGCACTAAGTAGAATCTTAAAAGCATTGATGCACAAAGTGGGCATCACTGTCACTGAGTTAGCCCGGCAAACAAAAGTGGGTCAACCCGTTATTCATCGAATGGCTACTGGTGAGACCGATAACCCTAAGGTAGGCTCCCTCAGCCCCATCGCAAAGTTTTTCAATGTTAATATCAGCCAATTAATTGGCGATGAACCTTTACCCGAAGAGCTCATGAGTGGCTCTTACAACCCCTACTACCGTAGCTGGAAAAAAATTCCCTTGCTCAATTGGATGCAAACCATTGCTTGGCCAGAAACCTTACTTACCTCTGAAGTTGCTACATGCATTAGCACCGAAGCAAATGTCAGCGAAAAAGCCTTTGCTATTCGTATGGAAGATAACACCATGCTGCCACTCTATCCGAAAGACAGCATTTTGATTATCGATCCTGAGTTACCCGCACAAGACAAAGATTTTGTTGTAGTTCATTTACACGGACATAATAAAGTACAGTTTAAACAAGCCCTGATGGATGGCCCTGATCTCTACCTCAAACCTCTCAATACCGATTTTGAGATTAAACGAGTAGAGACGCCCTACACCATTAAAGGCGTTCTGGTGCAATCACTCACAGAGTATCATCAAGATGGTCGAGCTGTGACACAATATGATATGAATGCTCAAGAGCATGCGCCTATCAAAAAACAAAGACTTCGCTCAGATTCAGAATCTGAAAGCATTTACTAACCTTTACTAATGCTGCGGCTCTGTAGAGAGATAACGTCTCTACAGAGTATTGCAGGAGAAAATAATGACATTGAGATCCACAAAAAAAGCTATCGTTCTTTTATCGGGCGGTTTAGATTCTACGACAACTCTAGCCATTGCAAAAAATCAAGGTTATGAGTGTTACACGTTAAATTTCTGCTATGGCCAGAAACACTCTGCGGAAGTTCAAGCAGCAAAAGACATTGCTCAACTTTATCAGGTTAAAAGGCACGAGTTGATTTCCTTAGATCTGGGACGCTTTGGCGGTTCATCCCTAACCGATGCCAGCATGGCCATACCTGATTTTGTAGAAAAAAATTACATTCCCAGCACCTATGTTCCAGCACGCAATACCATTTTTCTTTCGATTGCACTGGCCTGGGCTGAAACGTTGCAAGCTTATCACATTTTTTTTAGCGCCAACGTGGTAGATTATTCCGGCTATCCTGATTGTCGGCCAAGTTATATTGAATCCTTTGAACGCACCGCTAACCTGGCAACTCGTGATGGCACGGAAGGAAATCAGCATTTTCGTATTCATGCCCCATTACTCCATCTTTCTAAAACGGAAATCATCTTGCTAGGCACGCAGCTCGGCGTAGATTATGCGCCTACGGTCTCCTGCTATCGCGCTAATGAGCAAGGAGAAGCTTGCGGCAGCTGCGACTGTTGCCACTACCGCCGCCAAGGTTTTTCTGGCGCAAACTTACCCGATCCCACCCGCTACGCTCTGCAGGGAGCAAACACGAATAAATGCCAGAGTTATTAAAGAAGCACTTAAGAAGTGCCTTCTCCCCTTGAGGGAGAAGGTGGCCGAAGGCCGGATGAGGGGTATCTAATAGTTCTTCTCAACAATGTATTTTCCTGAATTTGATCACCCCTCATCCGCCCGTTGGGCACCTTCTCCCTCAAGGGGAGAAGGCGCTCTTTAAGATATCTTCACTAGGAACTCGACATCCATAAATTTTTGTCCCTTGAAGAACTCGCTACGCATCGCTTTAAAATTTATTGCTTCAATTAATGATAAATAATTGCATCCTGTATATAATGGCCTTCATGCAATACGGAATCTTACCAGGTATCTTAGTTCTCTTAGCCAGTGCTGTAGTTTTTACCGCGCTATTTCGTCGCGCCCGCTTACCACCGGTACTTGGCTATCTCGTCGTAGGTGCGATTGTCGGTCCTTATGGCTTAGGTTGGATCCCTGATCACGATACCATTCGCGAGCTCGCTGAATTTGGTGTTGTCTTCCTAATGTTCACCATCGGCTTGGAATTCTCACTCAGCAAAATGATCGCCATGAAACACCGAGTGTTTGGTCTTGGTGGATTACAGGTTTTAATTACGACTTCCGTTGCCATGGGCTTAGCCATCTTGCGAGGCACGAATATTTCCGCAGCATTCCTGATCGGTGGCGTGGTCGCCATGTCATCCACCGCCATTGTCAGCAAACAATTAACGGATCAACTGGAGCTCAATACCGAGCATGGCGCTAATGCCATTAGCATTTTGTTATTCCAAGATTTAGCCGTCATTCCTTTTTTAATCTTGATCCCAAGTTTGGCTGATAAATCCGCGGGTTTTTTAATGCCTTTAGTTTATGCCATGTTAAAAGCCGGCATGGCCATGCTGTTGATTTTAGTCTTAGGACGTTGGATTCTTCGCCCCCTCTTTACTGAAATTGCGAAATCTCGTTCTCTAGAAATTTTTACGCTCACCGTCCTGTTAGTTGCGATGAGTGCCGCATGGCTGACTCAAGAGCTGGGATTATCACTGGCTTTAGGCGCCTTCTTAGCCGGAATGATGTTAGGTGAAACCAAGTTTCGTCAACAAATTGAAGTAGAGATTCGCCCTTTCCGCGATGTGTTACTCGGATTATTCTTCGTCACCATTGGTATGTTATTAGATTTAGCTGGTTTACCTAAAATTTGGTTAGGTGTCACCATCATAGTGGTTGTGCTTGTTCTCGGCAAAATGCTCATTATTACGGTGTTAAGTCGCTTAACTGGCAGTAACTTACAAAACTCCTTACGCACCGGCTTACTACTCGCGCAAGGTGGTGAGTTTGGCTTTGCCTTATTAACGTTGGCTATCAATAACGACATCTTAAGCACTCAGCTAAGCCAGGCTGTCTTGGCTGCATTAGTCTTTAGCATGGCCATGTCACCCTTTATCATTCGCTACAATGAGCAAATCTCTAAATGGTTACTTCCCAACTCTAGCAAGCAATCTGAGCAAGACTCCTCAACACGGGTTGAAGATTCCGCAAAAGGTTTATCCGGTCATGTGATTATCTGCGGTTTTGGTCGCGTAGGTCAAAACTTAGCAAACATTCTCAGCATGGAAGGCCTCGAATATATTGCTCTCGATTTAGATCCCGTCATTGTGCAAAATGCGCGACTAGCAGGCGAACGTGTCAGCTTTGGCGATTCTGGTAATTTCTTAATATTAAAAGCCGCCGGTATTTTTGAAGCAAAAGCGTTGATCATTAGCTTTAACGACCTACACAGCGCCTTTAAAATTTTGCAACAAGTGCGATTGCATTTGCCTGATCTACCGATCTTAGTACGCACCCAAGATGACTCTGAGCTAAAACGGTTACAAGCTGCAGGTGCAACGGAAGTAATTCCAGAAACCCTAGAAGCAAGTTTGACTCTGGCATTCCATACGCTGGTCTTTGTTGGTATCTCGGCTGCGCGCGCCATGCGACAAATTCGTATGATTCGCACCGATCGTTATCAATTGCTCAACCAAGTATTCCCGAGCCAAGAGATCGAAGAAAAATATTTAAATGATCCCGATCGCGAACAATTGTATGTTGTGAGCTTAAACCAAGAAGCCTATGCGGTTGGCAAAACAATTAGTGAACTCAATTTAAGTCGCAATGAAGTTTCTGTCACAGCGCTACGTCGCGGAGGAATTCGTACCTCTGATCCCGAACCCGATACACAATTAAAAGCCGGAGACGTATTGGTCCTCTATGGCGCTGTTCCAAATCTGCAACTCGCTGAACAACAAGTACTAGAAGGATAATCTCCTCAATGGATATTCAAGAGTTTATTCGCCATTATCAACAACGCTGTGATAGTGCTATGGCGCGCTATATCACACCTGATTCTGAAGACCTCTTACAACAAGCCATGAGCTATGCTGTGTTTGCTGGGGGCAAACGATTGCGCCCTTTATTAGTGTATGCAGCTGGGACATTGCATCAAGTGCCAGAAGAATTATTAGATATCATCGCAGTGGCCGTGGAATTTATCCATACTTACTCACTGATCCACGATGATTTACCTGCGATGGATGATGATGAATTGCGTCGTGGCAAACCG